>CAMDLT010000001.1 GCA_945901855.1 Asaia bogorensis
TCGCGGTCGCAGCAGTCGAGCGCGAACGCCACCCGGACCTTGTCGCCGTCGTCGCCTGCCAGTTCGAACCCGTCCGAGCACCAGCGCAGGTTCGAGCGTTCGACGGCAATCTTGCCATCGTGGCGACGCTCGACCCCGCCCGCGTGGCGCGTCAGCAGCATCTTGTGGGCCTTCATCACCCGGTAGACCCGTTTGCGGTTCCAAGGCATGCAGCCTTCGGCCATTGCTTGGCGACGCAACACGGCCCAGACGCGCCAGTAGCCGTAGCTCGGCTGCTCGGCGATGACGCTTTGGATTGCCGCCACGATAGCCTCGTCGGGCAACGGTTTGCGGCCCCGGCGCTTGGCAGGCTGCCCGTCGGCAAGACTGCTTTTGCGTGCCATCAGGTTCGAGCGCGCACCACCCAGCGTTTGAGCGACCGCCTTCACCGGGAACCGCCCTTCGGCAGCGACGCCGTGCGCAACAGCAGTTTTTTTGAGTCGCTGGCCAGCTCGAGGGCCTCTTTGAGGATCTCAGCTTCCTGCGTCTTTTTGCCAAGCAGACGCTGCAACTCGCGGATCTGGCGCTGAAGCGCTTGGTAATCCGACGCCGGGACGACCGGCTCGTCGGCGCCGGTTGCCGCCAAAGCTCCCTGGCTCGCCAGACGCCGCCAGGCGAACAACTGTGCGGGCGACAGGCCGTGTCGGCGCGCCACCAGGCTCACCGTCACGCCCGGCTCGTAGGTTTCTTGCACGATCGCCACCTTCTCGGCCGACGACCAGCGGCGACGGCGTTCGGGCCCCGTCAGAAGCTCGCCCTTCACGTTCGTTCCAGTCATAAACATAGTCATACCCCTAGTCCTTATCTTTGGGGCAGACCCTGTCCGGTCAATTAGGGGGCGGCTTCAGGATGTCGATCTGTTGTTTTTCTTTGGAAGTTCAATTAGGTTCAAAAAGATCATTGATAGCTCTAGTTTTATTGCTCTTGCTCCAGCTTCTGTAATGCTTCGGAGTCCTGAAGAGCTTTATCTAAAGATCGTTAAATCAAAATCACTTCTTTGAGCATTATGTTCGTAGCCAGGGTGGCCTGATCGAGGGCAACAAAAAACCCCGGCGCGCTTTCGCGGGCCGGGGTTTTGCCGTTCTGCCCGAGGGTAGTTTCGACAACTCGTTCTTCTGGCCGATCTAACAAATCGGTTTACCTTAACTTACTAAACTAGTTTACTATTAATGGATACAATCGATTCGTCTCGCTAAGATAGGGAGATCTAAATGGCTGCAGTTGTATTGAGTTGGGCTCGCGGGGGTGTGTGGCGTTCTGACGGAAATGGTGGCTTCAACGGTTTTGGGCCAGGGATAGCAGGCCAGATGTGGCGTTCTGATGGAAATGGTGGTTTCAACGGTTTTGGGCCGGAGATAGATGGCCAAATGTGGCGTTCGAACGGTGCTGGCGGCTTTAATGTATTCGGGGCTGGAGCGACTGGCCGAATGTGGCGATCGGATGGCGCCGATGGCTTCAATTGTTTTTGACTATATGCGATGCATGAATTTATTTAACAGAATATTTTTAATATTTACGTGTGACATTTAAAGTCTCGCAATTGTCGCAAAAAACCCCGGCGCGCTTTCGCGGGCCGGGGTTTTGCCGTTCCGCCCGAAGGCGGTTTCGACTACTCGTTCTTCTGGCCGATCAGCGACACGATCGCCTGGAACATGTTGACGAAGTTCAGATACAGCGACAACGCACCCATCAGCGCGACCTTGTCCTGCATTTCGGTGCCGTAGGTTTCGCCGTACGTGTCCTTCAAGCGCTGCGTGTCCCACGCGGTCAGGCCCGTGAAGATGATCACCGACGCGACCGAGATGATGAACTGCATCATCGAGCTTGCCAGGAAGATGTTGACCAAGCCCGCAACGATCACGCCGATCAGGCCCATGATCAGGAACGTGCCCATCTTCGACAGGTCTGCCTTCGTCGTGTAGCCGTAGATGCTGATGCCCGCGAACATCGCGGCCGTCACGAAGAACGCGCGCGCGACCGAGGCGCCCGTGAAGACAAGCAGGATGGAGGCGAGCGACGCGCCCATCAATGCCGCGAACACCCAGAAGCAGGCTTGCAGCGCCGTCTTCGACATCGCTTCGAAGCGGAACGACATCAGCATGACGAAGCCGAGCGGCGCCAGCATCACGACCCACTTCAGCGGCGTGCCGAAAATGAGCTGCGTCAGCGCCGGCGTGCTCGCCACGGCCAGCGCCACGATGCCCGACAGCGCCACAGCCGACGCCATATAATTGTAGATGCCCAGCATATAGCTGCGCAGGCCCTGGTCGTATGCCGCAGCATCGACACCGACGCCGCGCGGCATATAGCGTTCTTGGGTCTCCAACATTGTCTTCGATCTCCTGTTCAGGGACGCCTGGATACCGGGGGTATCGGGAAGCCGTCCGGGATAGCTTTTTAATTATGGTCGCTTTTGTGCGGGAATTCAATACGCGCCAGCACCCGAAGTGAAAGATCATTATGGCAAAACAGTGACTTAAAAGACAGCATCAAACTGTACAAAAGCCGCTTCTGCGAAATTTGTCGCGCACTTACGAGCGAACGGTTCGTCCGAAGCGGCCCAGCACCCGCCCGTCGATCGCCAGCAGCCCGATGCCGATCAGCCCCATTCCCATAAAATGCTGCCAAACGAGATTCTCGCTCAAGATCAGCGTGCCCAGCAAAATCGCGCTCACGGGAACCAAGAGCGTTACCAGCGCCACGTTGACCGCCCCAGCCGAGGCCAAGACGCGAAAGAATATCGCATAGGCCAGCGCCGTCGAGACGATCGCAAGTGCCAGAACGGACCCGATCGCGGCTGCGCTTGGCAGGGTTTGGCGCCATGGCGTATCGAGCGCAAACACCAACGGCAGGGCCAAAATCGTCGATGCGAACAACTGGCCGAACGCGACCTGCGTTGCGGAGAGGTGCATTGCCTTGAACCGGCGCCCGAAAACGCCGGCGAAACCGTAGGACAGCGCCGCGCACAGACAGGCCAGAACCCCCAGCGAGGCGATGTCGGCGCTGCCAACGGCATCCCTGCCAACAAGGACGACCACGCCCGCAAATCCGAACAAGATGCCGACAACTTTGTTTTTTGCCATGCGCTCGTCGGCCAAAACAAAATGCGCGACGACGATCGAGAAAATCGGCGTGGTCGCGTTCAGGATCGAGGCGAGGCCGCTCGGGATCGCCGTCAGCGCCCAGAACAGCAGGCTGAACGGCAGCAGATTGTTCAACAGGCCCATGACCGCGAATGCCGCGACAGTCCCGCGCGCGATCGGCAAAGTTTCGCCGCGGATTCGCAAAATTGCGAGCAGCGTCAGCGTCGCGATGCCGGTGCGAAGCGCCACGAGCGTCAGCGGCGGCACTTCCCGAACGGCGACGGCGCCAAAGAAAAACGATCCGCCCCAGAAAATCGAGAGCAGAAAAAGCAACGCCCAATCTTGTCCCTTCATCCGCACGGCACGGCCCTCGAATTTGTCGATCCGGCGCAAGTCTACGATTTTGATCGGCCCAATGCAGGCCGCTTTCGGACTCCACAACCGGGACAGCCTCGTCTTGAGCACGCGGCATTGCTAGATTGCGGCAATGCTCGATTTCCCGACATGCAATGCCGCAAGATTGAAGCGCGATCCGGCTTCCGACGGCGTTTCCGACACGGCCGTGCGGACGACCGCCCACACGCTGCGCCGGGCGCGCGCCAAACGATTGCTGGACGAAACCGTTCTGTCGATCGCGCGGATCGCTTTCGAACCAGGATTTGGCAGCGTCCGGCGGTGCGATGCGGCGTTTTTGGCGCGTTACGGGCGTGCGCCGTCGCGCCTGCGCAGGTCGCGGCGATGAGCGCGCTTGGCTATACGCATATCGACAGCCCGGTCGGGCCGCTGTTGGCGGCGGGCGACGAGAACGCGCTGCATTATCTGAGCTTCCCGGCGGGCGCCAAGGCGTTTGGGCCGCGGCCCGAATGGCGGCGATCGGATGCGCTGTTCGGCGATCTGCGGCGCCAGCTTGCGGCCTATTTTGCGGGCGTGCGTCACCGCTTCGACATTCCGTTGCAACTGTCGGGCACGGCATTTCAGAATGCCGTTTGGCGCCAATTGGCCGATATCCCGTTCGGCCAGACCCGAACCTATGGCGAGATTGCGGCAGCGCTTGGCCGCCCGTCGGCCAGTCGCGCGGTCGGTGCCGCCAACGGCAGCAATCCTTTGCCGATTCTGTTGCCGTGCCATCGGGTGATCGGCGCCAACGGTGCGCTTGTCGGCTTCGGCGGCGGATTGCCGACCAAACAATATTTGCTGCGCCACGAAGGCGTGCTGCCGCGCGGGCTGTTCGCGGCGCCGGGATGATCCTACGCGTTGCGCAACAGCGGTGCCGCTTTTTGGCCCAGCGCGCGCCATGTGCCAGCGAGCCCCAGCAACGCGACGGCCGCCGAAGCGCCGAGCACCGTTGCCACAAGCGTGCCCGGCATGATCACGAACTCGACCTTTATATAAAACGCGACGAGCAGCCACGCGCAGCCCGTCCCGACGATCGCCGCGACGATGGCGGCGGCCGCACCCGACAGCGCGAATTCGGCCAGCAAGGCACGCATCACGTCGCTGCGCTTGGCGCCCAGCACTTTGAGGACGACCGCATCGTAGGTGCGTCGGCGCTGGGTCGCCAAAATGGCCCCTGCCAGCACCAACGTGCCCGCGATCAACGTCAAACCGGCCGTTACGCGTGCGGCGGCCGCGATGCCTTCGACCGTGTTGCGTGCCGTGGCGAGCGCGCGTTTGACGCGGATCGAGGAGATGTTGGGGAACGCGGCGGTTACGGCGCGTTCGAGCGCGTCTTCCTGGCCGTCGTCGACTTGGGCCGTTGCGATCCAGGTCTGCGGCGCGCCTTCGAGGGCGCCCGGCGCGAAGGTCAGCGTAAAGTTGATGCCAAGGCTGGTCCAGTCGATGGCGCGCAAATTGGCGATGCGCGCATCCATCTCGCGGCCCAGCACGTTCATCGTGATCGTGTCGCCGACATTGAGACCCATGCCGCGCGCGATCTGCGCGTCGAACGACACCAGCGGCGGACCCGCATAGTTTTCGGGCCACCACTCGCCCGCGACCAGGCGCGTGCCTTTGGGCATCGCACCCGTATAGGTAAGGCCGCGATCCGAGCCCACGGCCCATTGCGCTTCGGGCGCCACGATCGCCTGTTCGATCGGAATGCCGTTCAGCTTGGCGATGCGCCCGCGCAACGACGGCACCTGGCGCACTTCGCCCACGCCCGGATGCGCTTCGAGCAGCGCATCGAACGCGGCCAACTGGTCGCGCTGGATGTCGATGAAGAAAAACGACGGCGCCATCTGCGGCAATTGTTCGGCCAATTGGCGCTGGAAATTGCCCTGCACCTGCGCGATCAGCACCAGCACGGTCAAACCCAACCCCAGCGACAGCACGATCCCCGGCGTGGGGCTGCCGGGGCGATGCATGTTGGCGAGCGCCAGACGCAAACCCGGATGGCGCACGTTGCGCGCGCGCTTGGCGAGCCAAGAAACGCCCGATGCCGCCCCCCGGAACAGCACGAAGGTAACGAGCGCCACCGCACAAAACGCCGCACCCAAACGCTGGTCGAGCGAGGCGACGATGGCAAGTGCGGTCAAGCCCGCGACCGCCGCTGCCGTATAGGCCATGTAAACCGGGCGCGGCCACCGGCGGGCGGGGGCGATCAGATCGCGAAACAAAGCGGCGGCCGGCACTTCGCGTGCGCGCGCCAACGGCCACAGCGAAAACGCCAAGGCGGTCAGCAACCCAAACGCAGCCGCGACCGCCAAAGGCAGCGGATAGAATCCGCCGCGCGCGGAGACGCCCAACCGCTCCGCCAGCAGCGGCCCCAGCAGCCCCGGCACGACGCCGCCGACCACCAGTCCCGCCGCGATGCCTGCACACGCGAGCGCCAGGATCTGCGTCAAATACAAGCGCAAGACCAAGCGGCCCGGCGCGCCCAGACATTTGATCGTGGCGATCGACGCCGTGCGGCTTTCAAGGTAGCTGCGCACGGCGTTGGCAACGCCCACGCCCCCCACCAGCAAGGCCGTCAGCCCCACCAGCGTCAAAAACATCGCGATGCGATCGACCCAGCGCTGCAAGCCGGGCGCCGCTTCGCCCTCGCCGCGAATGCGCCAGCCCGCTTCGGGAAATTTCTTTTTGAGCTCCTCGATCCACCCCGCCGCATCGATGCCCTCGCGCAGCACGATCCGGTACTGGTTGCGGATCAACGCGCCCGGCTGTTCGAGCCCGGTTTGCGCCAACGCTGCTTGGGCCACCATCACGCGCGGGCCCAGCGTAAAGACGTTGGCAGAGCGGTCGGGCTCGTTGTCGATAATCGCCGTCACGACGAATTTGCCGTCGCCGACCTCGATTTCGTCGCCGAGCTTGAGCGCAAGGCGCGACAGCGTCGCAGGCTCCAATGCGGCGCCGTAGCGCCCGTCGGGGCGCAGCGCCAATGCCGCGCGCAGATCGGCCGCGCCGTTCAACCGCAAGGCGCCGACGAGCGGGTAGGCGGCATCGATGGCTTTGAGTTCGACCAGCGTTCGTTCGTTTGGCGTGCGCGCCATCGCGCGCATCTCCTGCGTGGCCGAAACGCGGCCCGACGCTTCGAGGAATGCTTGTTGCGCTGCCTGCGTGCGCCGGTGCGTGAACGACAATTCGACGTCGCCGCCCAGCAGCAAGCGCGCATCCTGGCGCAAGGCTTCGCGCACGCCCTCGGCCAGCGAGCCCACGCCCGCAATGGCGGCCACGCCCAGCATCAGGCACGCCATGAACACGCGAAAACCCTTGATGCCGCCGCGCAGCTCGCGCCGCGCGAGCGCAAAGGCGAGCGCGTAGCGGTCTGCCTTCATTGCGCGGCCGCCAGCGCGGTGCTGGCATCGGCCAAGCGCCCGTCGAGCATGCGCACGGCCCGGTCGCAGCGCCGCGCAAGCTGGGCATCGTGCGTGATCAGCAGCAGCGCGGTGCCGATGCGTTTGCGCAGATCGAACATCAGATCGACGATCGAATGGCCGGTCCCGGCATCCAGATTGCCGGTCGGCTCGTCGGCCAACAGCAAGGCGGGTTCTGCCACGAACGCGCGCGCGAGCGCTGCGCGCTGCTGTTCGCCGCCCGACATTTGCCCCGGATAGTGCGTCGTGCGATGGCCGAGCCCGACCGATTGCAGCACATCGCGCGCTTTGTCCCACGCGTTTTTGTCGCCCGCAAACTCCAGCGGGATGGCCACGTTTTCGAGCGCCGTCATCGTCGGGATCAGATGGAAAGCCTGGAAAACGATGCCGACATTGCGGCGGCGAAACAGGGCAAGGCCGTCTTCGTCGAGCTTGCCCAAATCCTGGCCCGCGACATGGACGCTGCCCTGCGTCGGCCGCTCCAGACCCGCAACGACCATCATCATGGTCGATTTGCCCGAGCCCGACGGGCCGATCACGGCCAAGCTTTCGCCGGCTGCCAAATGCAAATCGATGCCGCGCAGGATATTGACCTCGCCCGCCTGGCTCGCCAATTTGAGATGGACGCCGCGAAGTTCGACGAGAGGGGATGCAGATTTGTCCGACATTTTGAATTCCCAAGGGCCGCAAAAGCGCTCCCCTTCATATGGGCGGCGCCGCGTTCTTTTCAACGCAACTGCGGCAAGTCTTTGCGCGCTCGTCCCTTTTGGCGCCCTTGCACAGACGCCGCAAAAACGGCTGCTGCTGCTGGGCGACAGCCTTACGGCCGGCTACGGCCTGCCGGCCCAGCAAGCGTTTCCCGCCCGCCTCGATGCCGCGCTGCGCGCAAGCGGCACGACGCTTGGCATCGTCAATGCGGGGGTGTCGGGGGATACGTCGGCAGGCGGCCTTGCACGGCTCGATTGGGCGCTTGGATCGCCCCCGCTGCCCGATTTTGCGCTGGTCGTGCTCGGCGCCAATGACGGCCTGCGCGGTCTCGACGTTGCGGCCATGGCGCGCAATCTCGATCAGATCGTTTCGCGCCTCAAGGCGCGCGGCGTGCGCGTAATGCTGGCCGGCATGCGCGCCCCGCCGAATATGGGCAGTGCCTACACGCAAGCCTTTGCCAAGACGTTTGCCGATGTCGCGCAAAAACACGCGATCCCGCTGTATCCGTTTTTCCTCGACGGGGTAGCGGCCGTCCCGGACCTGAACCAAGCCGACGGCATCCACCCCAACGGGGCCGGCGTCGACGCGATCGTCCAGCGTCTGCTCCCCGACCTGCAACGGTTTTTGGCTGCCGGTTAAGCGTTTTTCGGTCGATCTGGAACGTTGGCGGCCGTCGCTTTTTGCGATTTTCCGCGCAACTGCGCCGCCGTGCGTGCGGCCACGCGGGCGCGCTCGCGTTCGAACCAGCGTTGGTCGCGAAATTGCTGGGCAGAAATGCCTTTTGGGTTCCAGCCTGGCATGTTCGGCGGTCGAAGCGGTCCGCAATCCGATATTTTTTGCAATTCCATAATTGTTTCGTCGGACGAGGCAGTTAATGCCCAAATAAGGGTCGTATATTGAGAATTCATACACATATTGTTCTCCTATTATTTGATATCTTGATAATTGTCCAAGCGAGGACAGAGAGTCAATAAAAAATATAAATTCTCTAAAAACGAGAGTTGATGTTTGCGGGCGCGCCGAACCTTAGGGGCCAAAGACAAGCTGGCCCAGATAGCGGTTCGGCAGCAGCGTAAATGCGCCCGCCATGACAAGGCCGACATAAAGTCCGACCATCCACGCGCGATGGCGCGGCACGTTGGCGCGCCGGATCTCGCGCACCGCCATCGCCAGGCCGAACAGCGTCCAGAGCGACAGCAGATGGATCCAGCTGAAATTGCCGTCGCGTTTGATCCAAAACGAGCCGAGCGCCGTCGCGCCCAAGCACGCGACCCAGATGCGGCCCAGCACGCGGTAGCCGTACGTGCCTTTGGGGCGCACGAACATGACGGCGCCAAGCCCGACCGCTGCCAACGCCACCACAATATGGAAGGCCACGACGGGCCCAAGGGCGCGCATGCGAATTCCGCTTTCGAGGCGATACGAATCGAGCGAGGATAGAAACATCATGCGTCCGCCGAATCAAACAGCTCCGCGTATTGTCGCTGCGCACGCCCATGCCGCATCCGGCGCCGCCTGGGGGCGTTTGGCGGTGAGCATCGGCGAGACGCTGTCGCGCGATCTGCCCGGCGCGCGGCTTGGCATTTTGTATGCAACCCCAGCGCTGGCCTGCAAGCTGGAGGAAGTGCTTGCCGTGGTGCGGCGCGTGTCGGGCATTCCCGATTGGGTTGGGGCGGTTGGCCATGGCATCGTGGGCGACGCGGAGCATTTCGACGGTGCGGGCCTGTCGGCGCTGGCGCTCGATCTGCCTGGCGAGGCGTATCGCTTGTTGCCGCACATGACCGACGATCTGTCGCCGCTGGGCGCGCATGCGGCCTGGATTGCAGCACACCGGCCCGGCTTCGGCATCGTGCATGTCGATCCAGGCTGCGTCGATCCCGCCGACACGATCGCGGGCATTGCCGATGCAAGCGAGGCGTTTTTGGTCGGCGGTTTGACGGTGGCCGCGCCCGACGGCGCGCAAATCGCGGGCAAGGTCGTGGCGGGCGGCATCTCGGGCGTGCTGTTTGCGGGCTCGGTTGCCGTTGCCACTGGCCTTACGCAAGGGTGCGTGCCGGCCGGCCCCGTGCACCGCGTGACCGCCGCCGACGGCAACGTGCTGGTCCAGCTCGACGGGCAGCCCGCCCTCGACGTGATGAAGCAGGATCTGAAGCCCGAGAACCTCGCGCAGCTGAAAGCCTTTGCTGCCGAAATGCAGATCGGTCTGCCGATCCCCGGCTCCGATACGGGCGACTATTTGGTGCGCGATTTCACCGGCATCGACCCGCGCGAGGGGCTGATCGGCGTGGCCGCTTTGGTCGATCCCGGCGACCGGCTGTTTTTTGCGCGGCGCGACCGGCCGGCTGCCGTCGACGACATGATCCGCATGGCCGAACAGCTCAAGCGCCGCGCGCCGCGCGCCTCGGGCGGCCTCTATTTCAGCTGCGTGGCGCGCGGGCCCCGCCTGTTCGGCGACGATGTGTGCGAACGCGACTTGATCCGCGACAGCTTCGGCGCCATGCCGGTCGCGGGTCTGTTTTGCAACGGCGAGGTATCCAACGCGCGTCTCTACGCGTATACGGGCGTTCTGGCTGTTTTTGCGTAAGGAAACGAGCGTGTGATGGAATACCGCAAATTGGGTACGAGCGACTTGTCGGTGTCGGCTTTGTGTCTGGGCACCATGACCTGGGGCCAGCAGAACACCGAGAGCGACGCGCACGCCCAGCTCGACTACGCGTTCGCCAACGGCATCAATTTTTTCGACGCCGCCGAAATGTACCCGGTCCCGCCGCGCGCCGAAACCTTCGGGCGCACCGAAGAATGCCTCGGCTCGTGGCTTGCCAAAAACAAATCCAAGCGCGCGCAGTTTGTCGTGGCAAGCAAAGCGACCGGGCGCGGCAACGGCTTGGCGCACGTGCGCGGCGGCGCGGGGCTCGATGCGGCGAATATCCGGGCGGCGATCGAAGGATCGCTGAAGCGGCTGCAGACCGACTATATCGATCTCTACCAGACGCACACGCCCGACCGTCCGGCCAATCGTTTCGGCCAGCTCGACTACGCGCACGATCCAGCCGCCCCGCAAGGCGCCCCGCTCGAAGAAACGCTTGGCACCCTCGCCATGCTGGTGCGCGAGGGGAAAATTCGCCATTTTGGCGTGTCGAACGAAACGCCGTGGGGCGTCATGCGCCAGCTTGGCCTCGCGCAGGCAGGGGTCGGGCCGCGCCCGCAGGCGATTCAAAATCCCTACAGCCTGCTCAATCGCACCTTCGACGTGGGGCTTGGCGAAATCGCCATGCGCGAACAGGTGGGGCTGCTGGCCTACAGTCCGCTCGCGATGGGCGTGCTGGCGGGCAAATATCTCGACGGGGCGCGCCCTTCGCAAGGCCGCCTCACGCTGTTCGACCGTTTCAAGCGCTATTCGACGCCGCGCGCCGAACCCGCTGCCGCCGCCTACGTGGCCATCGCGCGCGACGCGGGCCTCGATCCTGCCCAAATGGCGCTCGCTTTCGTCACCGGGCGGCCGTTCGTGACGTCGAATATATTCGGCGCCACGACGATGGCGCAGCTTGAAAGCAACATCGCGTCGGCGCGCGTGCGCCTGTCGTCGGATGTTTTGGCGGCGATCGATGCCGTCCACGCGGCCAACCCCAACCCGTGTCCGTGACGGCGCAAGAATGTATCGGCTGTTTGCCGGCGTTGCCTTGCCCGACGACATCGCGCTGCGCTTGCAGGGCATGTGCGCGGGCGTGCCGGGCGCCTACTGGGAAGATCCTGAAAATCTCCATCTGACTTTGCGTTTCATCGGCGACGTGCCGGGCGATGCGGCCGAGGATATCGGGCACGCGCTGGCGGGCGTGCGCCATGCGCCCTTCGATCTGGAGATGGCCGGGGTGAGCCATTTTTCCAGCGGCGAGGACGTGCGCGTGCTGTGGGCGGGGTTCAAGAAGTCGCCCGCTCTGGTCGCGTTGCGCGCGCGCATCGAAGCGGCGTTGCGGCGCATCGACATCGAACCCGACGGCCGCAAGTTCGTGCCGCACGTGACGCTCGCCAAACTCGCCGCACCCTATGTCCCGAAGGTACAGGAATGGCTCGCGATGCACGCCCTGTTCAAGGCGGGTCCGTTCGCCGTGCGCGCGTTCGCGCTCTATTCGAGCCACCGCACGTCGCACGGCACGCGCTACGAACAGGAAGCCGATTTCATGTTGCGCCCGTGATCGGCCGCGCGCGCCTGCGAGCGCCGAATAGCTGTTGCCTCGCACGGCCGTTTGGCTAGGTTAGGCGGCATATGGCCGGTCCGATCGTGGTGCTGACAGGGGCGGGGATTTCGCAGGAATCGGGGCTCGCGACGTTCCGCGATCCCGACGGCGTTTGGGCGCGCGTGCGCATCGAAGACGTCGCCACGCCGCAAGCCTTCGTGCGCGACGAGGCGCGCGTGCATGCGTTCTACAACATGCGGCGACGCGGCCTGCGCGATCCGGCCGTGCAGCCCAACCACGCGCATGTGGCGCTCGCCATCCTCGAAGCGAATTGGCCGCACGAGGTGACGATCGCGACCCAAAATGTCGACGATCTGCATGCGCGCGCGGGCTCGCGCAATATCCGCCATATCCACGGCGAACTTCTCAAGGCGCGCTGCGTTGCGTGCGGCACGATCGCCGCGGTCGAGGGCGATCTTGGCGGCGCGTCGGCGTGCCCTGCGTGCGACACGCGCGGCGCTCTGCGCCCGCACATCGTCTGGTTCGGCGAAACGCCGTTCCATCTTGACGAGGTGCAGAAAAAACTCGAGGCGTGCGCGCTGTTCGTGTCGATCGGCACGTCGGGCAATGTCTATCCGGCGGCGGGGTTTGTGGAAATCGCGGCGGCGGCGGGCGCGCGCACGATCGAACTCAATTTGGAGCCATCGGCAGGTGCAAGCGCGTTCGACGAAACACGCTATGGCCCCGCAAGCCAAATCGTGCCGCAATTTGTCGCCGAACTTTTGGGCGTGGTGCCGGGGCCATGACCGCCTTGCTCGACGCCTATCGCGCGAGGCTCGCTGCAGGCGAGATCAAAGCGGATCCAGCACAGGCGTTTGCGGTCGAAAAGCTCGAGACGCTGACGCGCGCGTTGGCCGCTTACAAACCCGATCCGCGGCCCGGATTTTGGCGTGCCTCGCTCGGCTTCGCGCGCAAATTCGGCGCCGAGCAGCGCGGCGCGCCGCCCACCGGCCTCTATTTTTTCGGCGGGGTGGGGCGCGGCAAATCGATGCTGATGGATCTGTTCTATCTGCATGCACCGGTTGAAAAAAAGCGCCGCGTGCATTTCCACGCCTTCATGCTGGAAGTGCATGCGCGTATCCATGCCTGGCGCCAGACGGCCGATGCCAAAAAAGGCGACGGCGATCCGATTCCGCCATTGGCCGAAGCGATGGCCGGGGAAGCGTTTTTGCTGTGTTTCGACGAGTTCCAGGTAACCAACATCGCGGACGCGATGATCTTGGGGCGGCTGTTCGAAGCGATGTTTGCCAAGGGCGTGGTGGTGGTCGCAACGTCCAATATCGAGCCCGACGATTTGTACGCCAACGGCCTGCAGCGCGAGCGGTTTTTGCCCGCGATCGAATTGCTCAAACAAAAGCTCGACGTGCTGGCCCTGGACGGCGGCATCGACTATCGCCGCATCCGCATCCGCGGCTTGCCGGTCTACCATGCGCCGCTGGGGCCCGCTGCGACGGCCGCGCTCGAGCGCGCTTTTGCCACCCTCACGGAAGGCGCTTTGATCGGCCCTGCCACGCTCGATGTTGGCGGGCGGGATCTGGCGCTCGAACGCGCGGGCGGCGGGGTGGCGTTTGCGTCGTTCAACGATCTGTGCGCCAAGGCGCTGGGGGCGGGCGACTATCTGGCGCTCGCGAAAGTTTTCCATACGCTGGTGCTGGACGGCGTGCCGGTTCTTGATCCCGAAAAGCGCAACGAAGCGCGCCGCTTCGTGAACTTGATCGACGCGCTCTACGAACACCGCGCCAAGCTGGTGATGGCCGCCGCGGCCCCGCCCGAGGAATTGCACGCGCAAGGCGACCACGCCTTCGAATTCCAACGCACCGCCAGCCGCCTGTTCGAAATGCAGAGCCAGGACTATCTGACGGCCGCGCATAACGGCGGCACGTAAGCGTTTCTCGTCGCTGTCGCGCGCCTTGATTCTTTTTGCGCGCGCACCAGCTAGATGTCGATGCGGCAAATTTTGCTTTCATTGCTCGTGTTTGCGTGGGGCATCGGGTCGAGTGCGGCGCAAAATGCGCTCGATCCGGGCACGTTGGCGCAACCCGGCTACGTGCTGTTGCTGCGCCACGCGATCGCGCCCGGAGTCGGCGATCCGGCCGCGATGCGCCTTGGCGACTGCGCGACCCAGCGCAATCTGGATGCAACCGGGCGCGCCCAGGCCACCGCCATCGGTGCGGCGCTGCGTGCGGCCGGTGTCGGGGGCGGGGCTGGGGCTGGGCCTGTGCGGGTCTATTCGAGCCAATGGTGCCGGGCGCTCGAAACCGCACGGCTGCTGGGGTTTGGCGCTCCCGTCGAATTGCCGTCGGCGCTCAATTCGTTTTTCGAAGATCGCGGCCAAGGACCGCCGGCGACGGCGGCCTTGCGCGCATGGCTTGCAGCCCAACCGCGCGGCGGGACGCTGACCGTGCTCGTCACGCACCAGGTGAACATCACGGCCCTGACCGGCATCGTGCCGGCCTCCGGCGAGGGGGTGGCGCTGCGTCTGCTCCCCGACGGCGATTTTGCGCTCGCGGGCCGTCTGCGCCCGCCCGGTTGAGGGGCGGCAACTATTAGCAGTCCCTCTTGCCGCCCGGCGGCAACCCGCGTAAAACCCTCCAACCGTTTATTCGCAAGGGGGAATATCGCATGGCGCGCAACAAGATCGCTCTCGTCGGGGCAGGGCAAATCGGCGGCACCTTGGCCTTGCTGGCCGGGCTCAAGGAATTGGGCGACGTGGTGCTGATCGACATCGCGGAAGGCATTCCGCAGGGCAAAGCCCTGGATCTGGCCGAAGCAGCCCCGGTCGACGGGTTCGACGTCGCCATGTCCGGTTCCAACGATTTTGCCGCCATGAAGGGCGCCGACGTCGTCATCGTCACGGCCGGCGTGCCGCGCAAACCCGGCATGACCCGCGACGATCTGATCGGCATCAACGTCAAGGTCATGGCGACGGTCGGCGAAGCGCTCAAACACCATGCCCCCGACGCGTTCGTGATCTGCGTCACCAACCCGCTCGACGTGATGGTGTGGGTGCTGCAGGTGCTCTCGGGCCTGCCGACCAACAAGGTCGTCGGCATGGCGGGCGTGCTCGACAGCGCGCGCTTCCGCTATTTCCTCGCCGACGAATTCAAGGTTTCGGTCGAAGACGTGACGGCGTTCGTGCTGGGCGGCCATGGCGACACGATGGTTCCTTCGGTGCGCTATTCGACGGTCGCGGGCATTCCGCTGCCCGACCTCGTCAAAATGGGCTGGACCACGCAAGAGCGCCTGGACAAGATCATCCAGCGCACGCGCGACGGCGGGGCGGAAATCGTCAACCTGCTCAAGACCGGCTCGGCCTTCTATGCGCCGGCGATGTCGGCGATCGAAATGGCGTCGAGCTACTTGCACGACAAGCGCCGCCTGCTGCCGTGCGCCGCATGGCTCGACGGCCAGTACGGCCAAAAGGGGTTGTATGTCGGCGTGCCGGTCATTATCGGCAAGAACGGCGTGGAAAAGATCGTCGAGATCACGCTCGACGAGGGCGAAAAGGCCGGATTTGCGAAGTCCGTTGCCGCCGTCAAAGACCTTTGCGCGATCGCCGAAAAGCTGCTCAAGGCCGACGGCAAACTTTAACTTGCTGGTTTGTTCCCGGCGGGTACCGTTGCAAGACGGCCCCGCCCGGGACTAGTTTGAAGCATCCGCCCGCCAACCGACTGGAATCCCCATGAACATCCACGAGTATCAAGCCAAGACCTTGCTGGCGCGCTTCGGCGTTGCGGTTCCCAAGGGCGGCGTTGCCTACACGCCCGACGAAGCCGAAAAGGTCGCGCGCGAATTGGGCGGCCCGGTCTGGGTCGTGAAGTCGCAGATCCACGCGGGCGGGCGCGGCGCTGGGCGCTTCAAAAACGATCCCGACGGCAAGGGCGGTGTGCGCGTCGTCAAATCGATCGACGAGGTCAAGAAAAACGCGACCGCGATGCTCGGCAAAACGCTGATCACCAAGCAGACCGGCCCCAAGGGCAAAGAAGTCAAGCGCATCTATGTCGAAGAAGGCTGCGACATCAAGCGCGAGCTGTATCTGGGCATGCTGGTCGACCGCGCCTCGCACCGCATCGTGGTGATGGCCTCGACCGAAGGCGGCATGGATATCGAAGAAGTCGCCCACAAAACGCCCGAAAAAATCGTCAAGATCGCGATCGATCCCACGCAAGGGCTGCAGGCCTACTACGCGCGCAAAGTCGCGTTCGGGCTCGGGCTCGAGGGCAAGCAGGTCGGGGCTTGCGTCAAATTCCTGACGGCGATGTACGAAGCTTTCACGAGCCTCGACGCGTCGATCGTCGAAATCAACCCGCTGGTCGTCACCGGCGCGGGCGAGGTGCTCGCCCTCGACGCCAAAATGAATTTCGACGACAACGCGCTCTTCCGCCACAAGGACGTGGCCGAACTGCGCGACGAAGACGAAGAAGACCCGATGGAGCTCGAAGCCTCCAAGCACGAGCTCAATTACGTCAAGCTCGACGGCTCGATCGGCTGCATGGTGAACGGGGCCGGCCTTGCGATGGCCACGATGGACATCATCAAGCTTTACGGCGGCGAGCCTGCCAACTTCCTCGACGTGGGCGGCGGCGCAACGCGCGAGCGCGTGACGCAGGCCTTCAAGCTCATCCTGTCGGATCCCAATGTCGAAGGCATTCTGGTCAACATCTTCGGCGGAATCATGCGCTGCGACGTGATCGCCGAAGGCGTCGTGGCGGCCGCGCGCGAGGTCGCGCTGAACGTGCCCTTGGTGGTGCGCCTGGAAGGGACGAACGTGGATCTGGGCAAGAAAATTCTCAAAAATTCCGGCCTCAAGATCGTGTCCGCGGACAATCTTGCCGATGCCGCCGAAAAGATCGTTACGGCCGTGAAGGAGGCCGCATAACATGGCCGTTCTCGTCGACAAGAACACCAAAGTCATCTGCCAGGGCTTCACGGGCGCCCAGGGCACCTTCCACTCCGAACAGGCCGTCGCCTACGGCACCAAGATGGTCGGCGGGGTTACGCCCGGCAAAGGCGGCACCAAGCATCTGGACCTGCCGGTTTTCAACACGGTCGACGAAGCCGTGCACGCGACCGGGGCCGACGCCTCGGTCATCTATGTGCCGCCGCCGTTTGCGGCCGACGCGATCCTCGAAGCGGTCGATGCGAAGATGCGCCTGGTCGTGTGCATCACCGAAGGCATTCCGGTGCTGGACATGGTGCGCGTGAAACGCGCGATGTCGGGCTCCAAAACGCGCCTGATCGGACCGAACTGCCCGGGCGTGATCACGCCGGGCGAGTGCAAGATCGGCATCATGCCGGGCCATATCCACAGCCGCGGCAAAATCGGCATCGTCTCGCGCTCGGGCACGCTGACCTACGAAGCGGTCGCCCAGACGACCGCCGCCGGGCTCGGCCAGACCACCTGCATCGGCATCGGCGGCGATCCGGTCAACGGCACCAATTTCATCGATGCGCTGGAGCTGTTCATCAAGGATCCCGAAACGCTGGGCATCATCATGATCGGCGAAATCGGCGGCTCGGCCGAAGAGGATGCGGCCGAATTCTACAAAGCCAGCAAATGCGGCAAACCCATCGTCGGGTTCATCGCGGGCGTGACGGCCCCGCCGGGCCGCCGCATGGGCCATGCCGGCGCGATCATTTCCGGCGGCAAGGGCACGGCCGGCGACAAGATCGAAGCGATGAAGTCGGCCGGATTCAAGGTTGCCGACAGTCCGGCCGCGCTCGGCTCGACCATGCTGAAGGCGATGGGCTGACAAACCGGAAGGCGCTCCAATGGCCACGCACCCCGATCTCGACTCGATGTTCAACGCGGCCAACGCGGTCTATTTGGCCGAGTTGCTCGACCAGTACCGCGCCGATCCCGCCAGCGTCGATGCCAGCTGGCATGGCGTGCTGCGCGAAATGTCGGCCGAGGGCGCCGGGGCGGACACGCCCAATTGGGGACGCGAAAAAACCAAGGTCATCGGCGTCGCCGAACCGGCCGCACTCGCCGCCAAGGGCAAGGGGGCGTCCGCGCCTGCCGCCGCACCGGCGCCGGGCTCGCTGACGGCCGAGCAAGCGCGCGCGGCCACGCTCGATTCGATCCGCGCCATCATGATGGTGCGCGCGTATCGCGTCCGCGGCCATCTGGCGGCGGCGCTCGATCCGCTGGGCCTGACCAATCGCGAGCAGCATTCCGAGCTCGATCCCAAGAGCTACGGCTTCACCGAAGCCGACATGGACCGCAAGATCTTCATCGACAACGTGCTGGGCCTGCATTCGGCGACGCTGCGCGAAATCATCGCGGCGCTGAAGGCCACGTACTGCGATTCGATCGGCGTCGAGTTCATGCACATTACGGATCCCGAACAGAAAAGCTGGATCCAGCAGCGCATCGAGGGGCCGCGCAACCACACCGACTTCACCGAGCGCGGCAAGCGCGCGATCCTGGAGCGCTTGACCGCAGCCGAAGGGTTCGAGCGTTTTCTCGACAAGAAATTCGTCGGCACCAAGCGCTTCGGTCTGGACGGCGCCGAGTCCGCGGTGCCCGCACTCGAGCAGATCATCAAGCGCGGCGGCCAGCTGGGCGTGCGCGAGATCGTCATCGGCATGCCGCATCGCGGCCGCTTGAACGTGCTCGCCAACGTGATGAGCAAGCCCTATGTCGCGATCTTTTCGGAATTCCAGGGCGTGTCCTCGCAGCCCGACGACGTGCAAGGCTCGGGCGACGTCAAATACCATCTCGGCACTTCGTCCGACCGCGAGTTCGACGGCAACAAGGTGCATCTGTCGCTGACGGCGAACCCTTCGCACCTCGAAGCGGTGAACCCGGTCGTGCTGGGCAAGGCGCGCGCCAAGAGCGTGCAGTTGGGCGACAACGACCGCACCCAAGTGATGCCGCTGCTGCTGCACGGCGATGCGGCCTTTGCGGGCCAGGGCATCGTGCCCGAGACGATGAGCTTCGTCGATATTCTGGGCTACCGCACCGGCGGCACGATCCATTTCGTGGTCAACAACCAGATCGGCTTCACGACGGCGCCCGCCTATTCGCGCTCGGGCGCCTATTGCACGGACATCGCCAAGGGGCTCGGCTTTCCCGTGTTCCACGTCAATGGCGACGATCCGGAAGCGGTCGTGCATGTGGCGCGCATTGCGGTCGAATTCCGCCAGCGTTTCCATCGCGACGTCGTCATCGACATGATCTGCTACCGCCGCCACGGCCACAACGAGGCGGACGAGCCGTCCTTCACGCAGCCCATCATGTACCGCAAGATCGCGGCCCAGCAATCGACGCGCACGCTCTATGCCGAGCAACTGGTGCGCGAAAAATCGATGTCGGCCGACGACGCGCAGAAAATCTACGACGATTTCGCGGCGCATCTGGAATCGCAGTTCGAAGCCTCCAAAAACTACAAGCCCAACAAGGCCGATTGGCTCGAAGGCAAGTGGGCGGGCATCGAACTTGCCAAGAAAGAAGACAATCGCGGCAATACGGCCGTGCCGATGGAGCTGCTGAAGGAAGTCGGCAAGGCGATGGTCACCGTGCCCGACGGCCACAATATCCACCGCACGATTCGCCGCCAGCTCGACAACAAAGCCAAGATCTTCGACAGCGGCATCGGCATCGATTGGGCGACGGGCGAGGCTTTGGCCTTCGGCTCGCTTGCGGCCGAAGGCACGCCTGTGCGTCTTTCGGGCCAGGATTGCGGACGCGGCACGTTCTCGCAGCGCCATTCCGTGCTGGTCGACCAGGAAACCGAAAAGCGCTTCGTGCCGCTCAACAATATCCGCAAGAACCAAGCGACGTTCGAAGTGCACGACAGCCCGCTGTCCGAATTCGGCGTGCTCGGGTTCGAATACGGCTATTCGCTGGCCGAGCCCAACGCGCTCGTGCTGTGGGAAGCGCAGTTCGGCGATTTCGCCAACGGCGCGCAGACCATGTTCGACCAGTTCATCTCGTCGGGCGAAGCCAAGTGGCTGCGCATGTCGGGTCTGACCATGCTGCTGCCGCACGGCTACGAAGGGCAGGGGCCCGAGCACTCCTCGGCGCGCCTCGAGCGTTTCTTGCAGATGTGCGCGGAAGACAATTGGCAGGTCTGCAACCTCACGACGCCCGCCAATTACTTCCACGCGCTCCGCCGCCAAGTGCGCCGCACGATCCGCAAACCCTTGCTGATCATGACGCCGAAATCGCTACTGCGGCACAAGCTCGCGAACTCCAACCTCGCCGATTTCGGGCCGGGAACCAGCTTCCATCGCATCCTGCCGGAGAGCGAAAAACTCGTCGCCGACGACAAGGTGAAGCGCGTGGTGCTGTGCTCGGGCAAGGTCTATTACGACCTCGTCGAGGAGCGCGCCAAGCGCGCCATCCAGGACGTGGCGATCGTGCGCATCGAGCAGCTTTATCCGTTCCCGCTCGCTTCGACGGAAAAGGAACTCGGCCGCTACAAAAACGCCGACATCGTCTGGTGCCAGGAAGAGCCGCAGAACATGGGCGCGTGGACGTTCGTCGAGCACCGCATCGAAGGCATTCTGGCCAATCTCAAGAACGTCGCCAAGCGCCCGCGCTTCGTGGGCCGCAACGAAATGGCGGCGACGGCGACGGGTCTCTACAAGCGCCACAACAAAGAACAGGCGGATCTCGTCAACGCCGCCCTCACCGTCTGACCCAACAAGAAACGGAAAACGCAATGGCCGTCGAAATCAAAGTGCCTGCACTTGGCGAATCCGTCAGCGAAGCGACGATCTCCAAATGGTTCAAGAATGTCGGCGACGCGGTGAAAGCCGACGAACCGCTGTGCGAACTTGAAACCGACAAGGTGACCGTCGAAGTGCCGGCCCCTGCGGCGGGCATGCTGTCGGCCATCACGGCGCCGGCGGGTTCGACCGTCGCGGTCGGCGCCAAGCTTGGCGAACTCGAAGCGGGTGCGGCCGGCAAAGCCGCAGCGCCGGCAGCCGCCGCCAAAGCGGTGCCCGCACCGGTTGCAGCCGCGAAAGCCGCGCCGGTCGTTGGCGACAAACAGCCGGGCCCGGCGGCCCGCAAAGCCTTGTCGGAAGCGGGCATGGATGCCGCCGGCATGGCGGGTTCGGGCAAAGACGGCCGCGTGACCAAGTCCGACGTTGCCGCTGCCGTTGCGGCCCCCAAGCCTGCCCCGGCCGCGCCTGCCCCTGCGGCACCGCGCGCGCTTGGGCCGCGCGAAGAGCGCGTGAAGATGACGCGCCTGCGCACCCGCATCGCCGAACGCCTGAAGCAGGCGCAGAACACCGCCGCGATGCTGACCACGTTCAACGAGATCGACATGGGTGCGGCCATGGCGATGCGTACAAAATATAACGAGCAGTTCGAAAAACGCCACGGCGTGAAGCTCGGTTTCATGTCGATCTTCGCCAAGGCGTGCGTGGTGGCCCTGAAGGAACTGCCCGCCGTCAATGCCGAGATCGACGGCGGCGACATCGTCTACAAAAACCACTACGACATCGGCGTCGCGGTCGGAACGCCGCAAGGCCTGGTCGTTCCGGTCGTGCGCGACTGCGACGTGCTGACCTTCGCCGACATCGAAAAGAAGATCGGCGATTTCGGCAAGCGCGCGCGCGACGGCAAGCTTACGGTCGACGAGATGACGGGCGGCACCTTCACGATCACGAACGGCGGCATCTACGGCTCGCTGATGTCGACGCCGATCTTGAATCCGCCGCAGTCCGGCATTCTGGGCATGCACAAGATCCAGCCGCGTCCGGTCGCGGTCGGCGACAAGATCGAAATCCGCCCGATGATGTATGTGGCGCTTTCCTACGACCACCGCATTATCGACGGCCGCGAAGCCGTGACGTTCCTGGTGCGCGTCAAAGAATGCATCGAAGATCCCGCCCGCCTGATTCTGGATATGTGAGCCACATGAGCGAACCCGCCAGCTACGATCTCGTCGTCATCGGTTCCGGCCCCGGCGGCTATGTGTGCGCCATCCGGGCGGCCCAATTGGGCCTCAAGGTGGCGTGCGTGGAAAAGCGCGAGACGCTGGGCGGCACCTGCCTCAATGTCGGCTGCATTCCCTCGAAGGCGCTGCTGCAGGCGTCCGAGAAGTTCGAAGAAGCCTCGCACGGCCTCGCCGCGTTCGGGGTCAAGACCGGCAAGGTGGAACTCGACCTCAAAGCCATGATGGCGCACAAGGACAAGACGGTTAAGTCGAACGTCGACGGCGTCGCGTTTTTGTTCAAGAAAAACAAGATCGACTGGATCAAGGGTGCGGGCAAGATTGCGGCCGCCGGTTCGGTCGCGGTGACGCTCAATGCGGGCGGCACGCAAACGCTCGGCGTCAAAGCGATCGTCATCGCGACAGGCTCGGAAGTCGTCTCGCTGCCGAGCCTGCCGATCGACGAGAAAAAGATCGTCTCTTCGACCGGCGCTTTGACGCTTTCGGAAGTTCCCAAGACGATGGTGCTGGTCGGCGGCGGCGTGATCGGGCTCGAAATGGGTTCGGTCTGGCAGCGCTTGGGCGCCAAGGTCACGGTCGTCGAATTCCTCGACCGCATCATGCCCGGCATGGACGGCGAAATTTCGAAATCGATGCAGCGCATCCTCGCCAAACAAGGCATGGCGTTCAAGCTGTCGACGAAGGTCACGGGCGCCAAGGTCGGCGCCAAGAACGTGGCCTTGACGGTGGAGCCCGCCGCAGGCGGAGCTGCCGAAACGATTGAAGCCGACATTGTGCTGGTGGCGGTCGGTCGTCGTCCCTACACGGACGGGCTCGGGCTCAAAGAAGCGGGCGTGGCGCTCGACGACAAGGGCCGCGTCGCGATCGACGCGCATTTCCAGACCAATGTGCCCGGCATCTACGCGATCGGCGACGCGATCGCGGGGCCGATGCTGGCGCACAAGGCCGAAGACGAAGGCATGGCGGTCGCCGAAATTCTCGCAGGCCAGCACGGCCACGTGAATTACGATGCGATCCCGTCGGTCGTGTACACGTGGCCGGAAGTCGCTTCGGTCGGCAAGACCGAGGAGCAGTTGAAGGCCGAAGGCACGTCGATCCGCATTGGCAAGTTCCCGTTCACCGCGAACGGCCGCGCGCGCGCCCAGAACAACACGGACGGCTTTGTGAAGATTCTGGCCGATGCCGCGACCGACCGCGTGCTGGGCGTGCATATGATCGGCCCGTCGGTCGGCGAACTGGTCGGCGAAATGGCGCTGGCGATCGAATTCGGCGCCACGTCCGAAGATATCGCGCGCACCTGCCACGCGCACCCGACCCTGACCGAGGCCGTGCGCGAGGCAGCTCTCGCCGTGGACGGCCGCCCGATCCATATGTAAGGCAGGTACTTGCGCCAGCAATAAGGGTGCGTAAACATACAACGTTGTCGAGCTACCGCATATGAGCGTGAGTAGGGAGACGTTATGATAGAACCCATAAAAGTGAAGGTTTCGGGTGAAATTGATTTTGATCCATCGAAGCCACCAGGCTACCGTATCGTGGGTAGCTTGTCCTTGAATGATACGAGCCCGCCTGTTGGCGGTGGGAATCAAGGAAGTGCCTCTGACAACGATGTAAAGAAACGGCAACTCGAAGCATGGGCGAAGGTTATTGATGTGCAGATGCACTTCAATGAAATGAGCGCAAAGAATCGCCAGCTTGGATTGGCTTTTGCGGCTGCTGCTTTAGGTTTGGCTATATTCCTTCTCAACCGACCGGATGCAAATGCCGGATTTCTTCCATTTGGCTGGGGTGTAATACATGTTTCGCCCCTAATCGTGCTTGGATCCGCTTTGGGCGTGGGCGCGATTTGGTATTTGGATATTTTCCACTACCATCGTCTTCTCCGAGGCGCCGTTGCATTCGGAAGCTCCCTTGAGAGGGGGCTAAGTGACGACGTTTTTAAGCATGGGGTCGGGCTGACCAAGTTCATTTCGCATTACAGTCAGTATGATTATGAAAACTTTAGTTTGCCCGGCGAGAAAGGGTATCCCGAAAAATCTACCGCTGAAAGTGACGGTGCTTTTGCCGCAAATGTAGCAAGATATGAAGAAGAAAAGAGTAAGACTTTGACGACAGCACGAGGCCGCTTGATGTGGTTCTACAGACTCGTCGTAGCGGCCCTTGTTATCATAGCGATTTCAATGTTGCTTGCGCTTCGGCAGCCAGTTGCGTCCCGGCCCCAGCAGAGTGGACAATCATTACAAACAGAAACTGTACCGGTTCAGCGTTCACCAGCGAATTGAAATGAATGACCACGCTACAAGCAATAAGGATAGCTCAAGACAGTTAATGAGCAAGCTAGTAGTGCTTGATCTTGACAACACACTTTATGATTGGGTGGAGATGTTTGTTGCCTCATTCTACGCAATGATCGACTCTGCTGTAAAACTGCTCGACTGTGACCGTGATCGACTTCTTGACGAAATGCGGGATGTCCACCGTAAGCATCATGACTCCGAGCATCCGTTTGCCCTTTTGGAAACCTCGACTGTTCTAAAGCGGTTTCCGGAATTTTCTCGCGATAGATTGAAAGAATCGGTCGATAGTGCGTTCTACGCATTCAACGCAGCGCGCAAAAAGGCCCTAAAGGAATATCCTGGGGTAACACAAGGTTTGGTTGATCTAAGCGCGGAAGGCTGTCGAATCGTGGCGCACACCGAAAGCAACGTATTAGCCGCCTTCTACAGACTTGAGAAATTGGGCCTGCTTAATTTTTTTGAGCGCGTATATTGTCGAGAGAGAACGGCTGACACGCATCCTGACCTAGCTGCCGGAAATGCGGCTGCCAGTCGCCTTGCCCAACATAATTTTGTTTCGCTCAAGTTTCACCGTCGTAAACCAGACCCAAGTGTATTGCGTGAAATTTTGAGAGCATTCGATGTTGAGCCGAATCACGCCTTTTATGTCGGCGATAGCTTGACGCGTGACATGAAGATGGCTGCTGATGTTGGAGTCACTGCGATCTGGGCAAAGTATGGCACTCGCCATCTACCTGGTGCCTATGAAAAACTAGTTCGGGTAACACATTGGACCGAGGATGATGTGGATCGCGAGCGGGCCCTTGGTCTCGCCGCCAAATCAGTAAGGCCCGACTTCATTGCCGAAAATAGCTTTGCAGAAGTTGTTGCCTTTATAAGGAACCATACCGCGCGGGCACAAGATCTGTATCAGGAAGTGAGGTTGAATTGAACGTTGACTTGCCGAATTTGGCACCTTCTCGGAAGACATCGCCTGTACCAGCCCCGCTGACTCAACTCTGACTGAAGCCCTGCGCGAAGAGGATTGGCTGTCTATGGCTGCTCGATCCATATGTGAGGTAAGGATGGATTGCGAAATTGTTCGAAATGACGACGCAGTGTGGAGGTTGAAATAGTCGGCGCGCTTGCAAACAAAAAGCCGTTGGCTGATGGCGATCTTTTTGAACGTCGCGTGCTCCGATTTGACGAAAAAACCGATGTCAAGTTGGTAGAAACTCTGAGCGCTAAAAAATCCAAATAGCTCCGCTACAACACCGCCAACATTCCTGATTGAGCAGGCTCTCCTCACGCCTCCGCGATCGCTTGTTTTTCCATCATCCGGCGGATCGCGGGCAGGACGCGAACAGCGTCCGTCGTGCGCTTGATGTGCGGATAGGCAGAGGCCGGTTTTTCCAGATACCGGCTCCAGCGCGCCACCATGTGCAGAAAGAAATCGGCGACCGACGGCGCTGCGCCCAAGCAAAACGGCTTGTCGCTTGCGGCAAGTTTGGCATCGAGCAAGTCGAAGCAAATCCCCAGCCGCTTTTCGGCGCCCGCTTTGACGGCGTCGATCGCATCCGCATCGTGCGTCAGCCATGTCGGATGCCACCAATCGATCGCCGCGACTTGCACGGTGTTCGAAAGATAAAACAGCCATTCGTAGAGCCGCGCGCGCTCGGGCGTGCCGGGGGCGGGCAGCAGGCCCGCCTGGGGGAATTTTTCGGCCAGATGCAGGCAGATCGCGGCCGATTCGGTCAGCACGAAATCGCCGTCGACCAGCACGGGCACGCGGCCCTTGGGGTTGAGGGCGAGGAACTCGGGCGTTTTATGCCCGCCCGCTTCCAGATCGACGCGCTCCCACGCGTACGCGGCGCCGATCTGTTCGAGCACGGCCATCGGCGCCATCAACGCCGAGCCGGGCGCGCCGTAAATCCGCATCATTCTAGCCTCCGAATAAACGTGTGACAGCAAACCAGATGACGGCAACCCCGCCCAGCACGACAAAGCTTGCCAGCGCCGTCGCGACGATGCCGAGCACGCAGCCGACAACGACGAACAGCCCGTCGCGCGCGGTCAAGCCGAGCGCCACGACGGCCATCGCGACGGCCGGGGGCTGGTTGCCGAACGGAATCGGCAGCGACACGATCGCCGCAAGCCCCAGAAACACGAGCCCCAGCAGCCGTTCGGCGAGCGGGCCCGTCAACGCGCCCCAGCGCGGCTTCAAATAGCGCTCGATGCGGATCAAAATCGGCACGCCGCGATCCACCATCGCTTCGAAATCGGCGCGCGCGACCGACTTGTCGAGCAGCCAATGCGGCAGCCACGGCCGCTCGAAACCCGCCAGCATCTGCACGGCCAGCACCAGTTGCGGAACGCCGAACAGCGTCGAAACGCCCGGAATCGTGCCGATGCCGACGGCGTTTGGCAGCGCGAACATCAGCATCGCGATGCCGAACGCGCGCTCGCCAAGGCTCGCGACAATGTCGGCCAGCATGACGCGCTCGCCCGCCTTTGCACGCAAGGCCAGCAGAATGTCCGACACTTTGCGGTCGTCGCGGATTGCCATGCGGACGATCCTAGCGAATTGCGCGCGGATGCGCAGCCGCATAGACGTCGAGCAGGCGCTCGGCGTCGACATCGGTATAGCGCTGGGTGGTCGAGAGCGACGCGTGGCCCAGCAGTTCCTGGATCGCGCGAAGATCCGCGCCAGCGCCCAGCAAATGCGTGGCAAACGAATGGCGCAGCGCATGCGGCGTGGTTTTTTCCGGCAGGCCCAAATGCAAGCGCAGATCGCGCAAGCGTTTTTGCACGATGCCGGCTTTCAGCCTGCGCCCCTGCACGCCGACAAACAGCGCGTCGTTGGGGCCAAGCTTGTGCGGACAAAGCTTCGTGTAGGCTTCGACCGCCTCGCGACATGCCGCAAGGACCGGCACGTCGCGCGCCTTTTTGCCCTTGCCGACGATGCGCAGCATATCGCCCAAGGGCGCCGCTTTGCGCGGCAGCGCCAGCGCTTCGTCGATGCGCAAACCCGCCCCGTAGAGCAGCGTCAGTACCGCCGTGTCGCGCGCCACCACCCAAGGTCTGTCTTCGAGCGCGTCGATGCTGTCCAGAACGAGCCCTGCATCGGACACGTTCAAGGCCTTTGGCAGGCTGCGCGGCACTTTGGGGCCGCGAAGGGCGGTTATGTGCGGATTGCTGCCAAGACCCGTTCGCGCCAGATGGCGAAAGAAGCCGCGCAAGGTGGAAAGCGCCCGCGCGTTCGAGGCGGGTTTCAGGCCGTTCGATACGCGCTTGGCAAGAAAGCCGCGAAAATCGGCGGGCTTCAGCGCGGCAAGATCGGACAGGCTGGCGGGTCCGCCGAGATGGTCCTGCAGAAAGACAAAAAACGCCGCGAGGTCGCGCCTGTAATTGCTCAAAGTGTGGTGCGCCGCACGCCGTTCGTCGGCAAGGCGCGCATGCCACGCGGCGATCGCGCGCTGCACGTCGTCGTTGGCGGCGAAACCTAGCGCTGGCGGATGAGCCATCCGCAGAGGGCGGCTTCGACCGCGCGGCCGAGGAAATTGAGCAGCTCCGTGCCCTGGCCCGGATGGAATTTGGACGTCGCGCGCGCGCCGAACGCCAGGATGCCGGGCGGCATGTCGCGCTTCAATTGCAGGCGCAGCAGCGCTTGGCTGCGCACGAGCGTCGCAGCGCCGCCATAGATGGCCGAATCGCCCGGCTCGTCGGCGAGCAGCAGAATGTCGCGCCGTTCGCCCATCAGCCGGTCGACCGTGCCGCGCGGCAAAATGCGAAGACTTTGTGCGGTCTCGCCGGCCGGCACGTGTTCGAGCGATTCGAAGCCGAGGCCGATCGCGTCCACTTCCAGATGCATCGGCAAATCGACCGCGATCGTGTCGATGCAGTGGGGCAGCGATTTTGCGGTCAGCACGGCCAGGATCGCCGCATGGATGCGCCCTTGCGTGGCAAGATTCCCGCGGCTGGTTGCGATCAGTTCGGCCTGCGCTGCCGTGATCTTGGCAAGGTCCGTGCGCATGCGCTCGACCATATAGCGCTGCATGTCGACCACGCCGTCCTGGCCGCGCTGGGCGGGCGGGGTCAGCACCCAGACCAAATCGGGATGTTCGATCAGAAAGTCGGGATGTTTGCGCAGATAGTCCGCGACGGCCGCAGCGGTGGGCGGCACGGCGCCGGCAAGGGCATTGGCAGTTTCGCTGTCGGCCATGGTCGGCGGCTTTCCCTGCTGATTCCGGACGTCGCGCCCCCGTTTGTCGGCACGGGGCTTTCAAAGCGCGACTCGAACGGCCAGAGTCTAGCCGATGGTCGAGTCGTCTGCCAGCATGCGCGTGCGCGTGGCTTTGCCGCTGCCGCTCGGGCCTTATGACTATCGCGTGCCGGAGGGTTTGTCCGTGGCACCGGGCGATTTCGTGTGCGTGCCGCTTGGCCGGCGCAACGTGATCGGCGTGGTGTGGGACGAAGCGCCCGACACGACGCTGGCGGAAGCCAAGCTCAAAAACATCGTCGCGCGCGCGCCCGCAGCGCCGATGGGGCCGGCATTGCGCAAGCTGGTCGCATGGGTTGCGGGCTATACGCTGGCGCCGCTCGGCAACGTGCTGCGTATGGCCATGAGCGTGCCCGACGCGTTTGCGCCGCCGCGCACTGTGACGGTCTATCGGCTTTCGCCGACCGCGCCCGATCCGCATTCGGACGAACCCGGCGTGCTGACGCCAGCGCGTCGGCGCGTGCTGCTCGAAGCAGCGAGCGGGCCAAGGCCCTTGGCCGAACTGGCGCGTGCGGCCCAAGTTTCGGCGGGCATCGTCAAGGGCGTGGCCGACAAAGGCTGGCTCGAACGCGCGCAAGAAGCGCCCGCCGCCGATGCGCCGCCCGATCCCGCGCATCCGCGCGCCACGCTGTCCGACATCCAGGATGCGGCCGCGCAGACGCTGGCAAGCGCCGTCGGCAAAGGCTTCGGCGTGACGCTGCTCGACGGCGTGACGGGATCGGGAAAGACCGAAGTCTATTTCGAAGCGGTTGCCGCCGCCTTGGCGGCGGGCGAACAGGTTTTGGTGCTGCTGCCCGAAATCGCGATGAGCGCGCAGTGGCTGGCGCGATTCGAATCGCGTTTTGGCGCGGCGCCCGCAACCTGGCATTCGGAACTGGGCGGCGCTGCGCGCGCGCGCGTCTGGCGCGACGTGGCCGCAGGCCGCGTGCGCGTGCTTGTCGGCGCCCGCTCGGCGCTGTTTTTGCCGTTCGAAAAACTGGGCCTGATCGTCGTCGACGAAGAGCACGAACAGGCCTTCAAGCAGGAAGACGGCACCATCTACCATGCGCGCGACATGGCGGTGGTGCGCGCGCGCCTGGAAGCGTGCCCGATCGTGCTGGCATCGGCCACGCCGTCGTTGGAGACGCTCGAGAACGTCACGCGCGGACGCTACCAATGCGTGGCGCTCCCCGCCCGCCATGGCGGCGCCAAGTTGCCGGACGTCGCCAGCATCGATCTGCGCCGCCATCCGCCGCCGCGCCAAAATTTCATCAGCCCGCCTTTGCGCGCGGCGTTGGCCCAAACGCTGGCGGCGGGCGAACAGTCGATGCTGTTTTTGAACCGGCGCGGCTATGCGCCGCTCACGCTCTGTCGGGCATGCGGCCATCGCGTGCAGTGCCCGCGCTGTACCGCGTGGCTCGTCGAACATCGGCTCTATGGCCGCCTGCAATGCCACCATTGCGGCTATGCGGCGCCCTTGCCGAAAAACTGCCCCGCCTGTTTGGCCGAAGACAGTTTTGTCGCGTGCGGCCCTGGCGTGGAGCGCGTGGCGGAGGAAGTGCGCGCGCTGTTCCCCGAGGCGCGCATCGATCTGATGACGTCCGATACGGTGACCGGCCCGGCGGCGGCCGAAGAATTCGTGCGCCGCATGGGCGCGCACGAGATCGACATTCTGATCGGCACGCAGATCGTCGCCAAGGGCCACCATTTTCCGTTGCTGACGCTGGTCGGCATCGTCGATGCGGACCTTGGGTTGTCGGGCGGGGATTTGCGCGCGGGCGAACGCAGTTGGCAGCTGCTGCACCAGGTTTCGGGCCGGGCGGGGCGCGCCCAACATGCCGGGCGCGTGCTGCTGCAAACCCACATGCCCGACCATGCGGTCATGAAGGCGCTGGTCGCGGGCGATCGCGACAAGTTCTTGGCGGCCGAGCGCGCCGATCGCCAACGCCATGGCTGGCCGCCTTTCGGGCGCCTGGCGGCCATCATTCTGGCGGGCGAAGACGAGGCATTGGTCGATCGCGTGGCGCGCCGATTGGGGGCGACCGCCCCAAAACTGCCCGGCGTGACGGTTTTGGGGCCAGCCCCGGCCGCGATGGCGATCTTGCGCGGGCGCCATCGCCGCCGGTTGCTGGTCAAAACCAAGCGCGAGGCCAATTTGCAGGCCATCGTCGGCGATTGGCTCGCCCAAACCGCCATCCCCAACGCGGTCCGCCTGCAGATCGATATCGATCCCTATAGTTTTATGTAGCGTTTTCCCGACGGGATTTTCGAAGGGCATATTGCATCGCACAAAAGCCTGTGGTAGCTACTCGCCCGCAGACGGACAAAGGGCCGCCTTTGTTCGTTGTTTTTTTGTTGTTTTTCGTGCCCTTGACCCGATTCGGGGAAGCGAAAACAGACCGCCGAACAAGGGACCGCAAGTGGCCTCCAAAAAAGCCTCTTCCGCCGGAATCGCCGAACGCTACGCGGGCGCATTGTACGAGCTTGCCAACCCGCAATGGCTCGATGCGGTGGCAGGCGACCTCAAGACGCTCGAAGCCGCGCTGGACATGTCGCCCGAACTGAAGCGCATGACGCTGAGCCCGCTGCTCGCGCGCGCCGCCCAGGAAAAAGCCGCTTTGGCCGTGTGCGCCAAGCTTGGCGTGGGCGACCTCATGCGCCGGTTCGTTGGCACGCTCGCGCGCAACCGGCGCTTGGGCAGCCTGCCTGCGATCGCCAAACAATATCGCGCCGTGCTCGCCGAAGCGCGCGGCGAAACCGTTGCCGAAGTGGTTGCGGCGTCCGCATTGTCGGCGTCGCGCATGGCGGAACTGGAAGCCAAGCTGCGCCAAGCGGCCGGCCGCAAAGTCACGCTCGACATCAAAATCGACCCCAAGCTGCTCGGCGGGCTGAAGATCAAGGTGGGTTCGCGCCTGATCGACGCCTCGCTGCAGGGCCAACTCAAGCGTCTTCACCTGGCCCTGGCGGGCCGGGCCTGAACTCGATCGGAGAACATACGATGGGCATTAGTGCGGCCGAAATTTCCGCGATCCTCAAGGACCAGATCGCCAAGTTCGACACCTCGGCGGAAATGGCCGAAGTGGGCCAAGTCATCTCGGTCGGCGACGGCATTGCGCGCGTCTACGGTCTCGACAACGTCCAGGCGGGCGAAATGGTCGAGTTTCCGGGCGGCATCAAAGGCATGGCGCTGAACCTCGAAACCGACAATGTCGGTATCGTGATTTTCGGCGACGACCGCGACATCAAAGAAGGCGACGTCGTCAAGCGCACGGGCGCCATCGTCGAAGTGCCGGTCGGCAAGGCGCTGCTTGGCCGCGTCGTGGACGGTCTCGGCAATCCGATCGACGGCAAGGGCCCGCTGGTCGGCGCCACCATGACGCGCGTCGAAGTGAAAGCCCCCGGCATTATCGCGCGCAAATCCGTGCACGAGCCGATGCAGACGGGCCTCAAGGCCATCGACGCGCTTGTGCCCGTCGGCCGCGGCCAGCGCGAACTGATCATCGGCGACCGCCAGACCGGCAAGACCGCGGTTGCGATCGACACGTTCTTGAACCAGAAGTCGGTCAACGCCGGCACCGACGAATCGAAAAAACTCTATTGCATCTACGTGTGCATCGGGCAGAAGCGCTCGACGGTCGCGCGCATCGTCAAGACGCTCGAAGATTACGGCGCGCTCGACTACACGATCGTCGTCGCCGCCACGGCGTCGGACCCGGCGCCGTTGCAGTTCCTGGCGCCCTACACGGGCTGCGCGATGGGCGAATTCTTCCGCGACAACGGCATGCATGCCGTCATCGTGTACGACGATTTGTCCAAGCAGGCCGTTTCGTACCGCCAGATGTCGCTGCTGCTGCGCCGCCCGCCGGGCCGCGAAGCGTATCCGGGCGACGTGTTCTATCTGCACTCGCGCCTGCTCGAACGCGCTGCCAAAATGTCGGACGACATGAAGGCGGGTTCGCTGACGGCGCTGCCGATCATCGAAACCCAAGCGGGCGACGTTTCGGCCTACATCCCGACCAACGTGATCTCGATCACCGACGGCCAGATCTTCCTGGAAACCGACCTGTTCTACAAAGGCATCCGCCCCGCCATCAACGTGGGTCTGTCGGTGAGCCGCGTGGGCTCGGCTGCGCAGATCAAGGCGATGAAGCAGGTCGCGGGCAAGATCAAGCTCGAACTCGCCCAGTACCGCGAAATGGCGGCGTTCGCGCAGTTCGCCTCGGACCTCGACGCGTCGACGCAGAAGCTGCTGGCGCGCGGCGCCCGCCTCACCGAATTGCTGAAGCAGGCGCAGTACTCGCCGATGCCGGTCGAAGAGCAGGTCGTGTCGATTTTCGCGGGCGTGAACGGCTATCTCGACTCGATCGACGTCAAGAACGTCGGCAAGTTCGAGACCCAGTTCATGGCTGCGATCAAAGCCAAGCACGCGGACATTCTGGACGCCGTGCGCGCCGATCGCGAGATCAAGCCCGAGACCGACAAGAAGCTGCGCGGCGCGCTCGAAGCGTTCGTCAAAACCTTCGCGGCCTAAAGCGACCGGAGCAAGAGCCCAGCGATGGCAACTCTCAAAGCACTGCGGATGCGGATCGCGTCGGTCAAATCGACGCAAAAGATCACGTCCGCCATGAAGATGGTGGCGGCCGCCAAGCTGCGCCGCGCCCAGGAGCAGGCCGAAGCCGCGCGTCCCTACGCGCTGCGCATGGGCCGCATGCTGGGCTCGCTCGCAGGCTCGATGGTCGCGGGCGCGGGCGCGCCCAAGCTGCTGGCCGGAACGGGTGCCGACAAAGTGCATCTGCTGGTCGTGGCGACGTCGGACCGCGGCCTGTGCGGCGGCTTCAACTCGACCATCGTGCGCCTGGTGCGCAGCGACATCCGCAAGCTCCAGGCCGAAGGCAAGACGGTCAAGCTTTTGTGCGTGGGCCGCAAGGGCCGCGAACAGCTGCGCCGCGACTACGCCAACCTGATCGTCGGTTCGGTCGACGAGCTCAATCGCAAGCGGCTTTCGTTCGCCGACGCCAAGCGCGTCTCGGACAAAGTGCTGGCGATGTTCGATGCGGGCGAATTCGACGTTTGCGCGTTCTATTACGCGCGCTTCAAGTCGGCGATCGCGCAGATCCCGACGCGCTTGCAGCTCGTGCCCTTTTCGCCCGGCGAAATTCCCGCCAACGATACGGGCGCTTCGTACGAGTACGAACCCGAAGATGGCGAAATTCTGGCCGCGCTGCTGCCGCGCAATGTCGCGGTGCAGATCTATGGCGGTCTGCTCGAAAACGGCGCCTCCGAACAGGGTGCGCGCATGTCGGCGATGGACAGCGCCACGCGCAATGCCGGCGACATGATCAAGAAACTCACGCTCAACTATAACCGCTCGCGCCAGGCCTCGATCACCAAGGAATTGATCGAGATCATCTCCGGCGCCGAAGCCGTCTGATTTTTCCAGGAGCAGCAAACATGGCGAACAACTCTGTCGGCCGTATTGTCCAGATCACCGGTGCCGTCGTCGACGTGCGCTTCGACGGCGAATTGCCGAAGATTTTGAACGCGCTCGTCGTCCAGAACCAGGGCAAGAAGCTGGTGCTCGAAGTGGCCCAGCATCTGGGCGAACAGACCGTTCGCACGATCGCCATGGACACGACCGACGGTCTGGTGCGCGGCAACGAAGCCGTCGATACGGGCAACGCGATCGCCATGCCGGTGGGCCCCGAAACGCTCGGGCGCATCGTCAACGTGATCGGCGAGCCGATCGACGAGCGCGGCCCGATCGGCCACAAGCGCACGCTGCCGATCCACCGCCAGGCGCCCGCTTTCGTCGACCAGTCGACCGAAGCCGAAATTCTGATCACGGGCATCAAGGTCATCGACCTGCTCGCCCCCTACGCCAAGGGCGGCAAGATCGGCCTGTTCGGCGGCGCTGGCGTCGGCAAGACCGTGACGATCATGGAACTCATCAACAACGTCGCCAAGGCGCATGGCGGCGTGTCGGTGTTCGCGGGCGTCGGCGAGCGCACGCGCGAAGGCAACGACCTCTATCACGAAATGATGGAATCGGGCGTCATCAAGACCGACGGTCCGGGATCGAAGGTCGCCCTGGTGTATGGCCAGATGAACGAGCCGCCCGGCGCGCGCGCGCGCGTCGGTCTTTCGGGCCTGACGGTTGCCGAATATTTCCGCGACGAAGAAGGTCAGGACGTGCTGTTCTTCGTCGACAACATTTTCCGCTTCACCCAGGCGGGTGCCGAAGTGTCGGCGCTTCTGGGCCGCATCCCGTCGGCCGTCGGCTACCAGCCGACTCTTTCGACCGACATGGGCGCTTTGCAGGAACGCATCACGTCGACCAAAAAGGGCTCGATCACCTCGGTGCAGGCGATCTACGTGCCGGCCGACGACTTGACCGATCCGGCACCTGCCACTTCGTTCTCGCACTTGGACGCGACGACCGTGCTGTCGCGTCAGATCGCCGAACTCGGGATTTTCCCGGCCGTCGATCCGCTCGATTCCACGTCGCGCATGCTCGACCCGCGCGTCATCGGCGAAGACCATTACAACACCGCGCGCGACGTGCAGAAGGTGCTGCAGAGCTACAAGTCGTTGCAGGACATCATCGCCATTCTGGGCATGGACGAATTGTCGGAAGAGGACAAGCTGGTCGTCGCGCGCGCGCGCAAGATCCAGCGTTTCCTCTCCCAGCCCTTCCACGTGGCCGAAGTGTTCACCGGCACGCCGGGCGTGCTCGTGAAGCTGGAAGACACCATCAAGGGCTTCAAGGAAATCGTGCAGGGCAATTGCGACGACATGCCGGAAGCCGCCTTCTACATGGTCGGCACGATCGACGAAGCCCGCGCCAAGGCGCGCAAGATGGCCGCCGAAGCGGCCTAAGCTAGAAGGGCATCGCCGCTATGGCCGACAAGACGAAGTTCGAACTGGTCTCCCCGGAACGCCTGCTGGTCTCGCAGGACGTCGATATGGTCGTCGTGCCGGGCACCGAGGGCGATTTTGGCGTGCTCGCGGGCCATGCGCCGGTGATCTCGACCTTGCGCATCGGCACGATCGACGTTTGGGATGCGGGCGCCATCAAGGACCGCATCTTTGTGGCGGGCGGGTTTGCGGAAGCGTCGGCCGCGCGCGTTACGGTGCTGGCCGACGAGGCCGTGCGCCTCACCGATATCGACAAGACGGCCGTTGCCAAGGAAATCGAAAACTTGCGGGCCGAACTGGGCGCGTCGAGCGACGATATCGAACGCGCCCAGATCGTCGACAAGCTCGAAGTCGCCAACGCAAAACTCGCCGCCGCCTGAGATTTGAGCGTTACGCCGGGGCGAACAAATCGCTCGGGTCGGCAACGCGCTTTTCGACTGCCGCTTTGAGCTTGGCGAGCGCGCGGTGCTCGATCTGGCGCACGCGCTCCTTGGATATGCCCAACCTGTCGCCGAGCGCCTCGAGCGTCAGCGCCTCCTCGGCCAACCGGCGCGCTTCGATGACCGCACGTTCGCGCGCGCTCAAATCGCCCAGCGCTTCGTGCAGCAGATTTTTGCGCGCACCCGCATCGTGCAACGACATCGTCGCTTCTTCGGGCGTGGGACGCGCGTCGACAAGCGACGACACCCAAGCCGTTTCGCTGTCCTCGCCCACCGGCGCGTCGAGCGAACGGTCGCCCGCCGCCAAGCGGCCTTCCATATCCTCGACATCGCCCAGATTGACGCGCAACGCGCCCGCGATCTGCGCGCGCTGGGCGTGGGTCATGCGTTCGGCCGACGGATCGTCGAGCTTGGCGCGCAAGCGGCGCAGATTGAAGAACAGCGATTTATGCGCCGCCGTCGTGCCGGTACGCACGATCGACCAGTTGCGCAGCACGAAGTCTTGGATGGCGGCGCGCACCCACCATTGCGCATAAGTCGCAAAGCGCACGTCGCGCGACGGCTCAAAACGCTGGGCCGCCTGCATCAGGCCGATATTGCCCTCCTGAATGAGGTCGCCGACCGGCAGTCCGTAATGGCGAAATTTGAGCGCCATCGAAACGACCATGCGCCCATAGGCGCCGACCAACTCGGCCAGCGCGGTCTGGTTGCCCGTTTCGCGCCATGCCAGCGCCAGCTCGTGCTCCCGCGCGCGCTCCAGCAGCGGCGTTTTCATCGCGCGCCGGATGACGATCAGATTGTCGCGCTGGGTCTGGACGTCGTCGAAATGGGCCATGGCCGAAATCCCTTTGTTGAGGGTCGTAACTTCAATGTTACGCGGGCCATTCCCAATTGGATCACCGGCTTGGCTTCAAGATTCGAGCGTTTCCAATATTTCGCCGTCCGGTCCAAGGCTTGCGGCCAGAAGGGAGCCGCCAAAACCGCAGCCGCCGTCGAGCGTCAGGCTGAAAGGGCCCGCTGCCGCGCCCGGGTGCGATGCGGCAAAACCGCGCACAATGCGTTTGTACCCTTCGAACGGTTTGTCGATCTTGTCGAACCCGCGCCCGCCCCACCACAGCGCATCGCCTTGGGCCGCCAGCGGGCGGTCCAAATCGAGCCCGGCGCTGACAAACAGCCGCTTGCCAAGATCGTCGTAAGCCGCACGGCGAATAGCGAGGCTCAGCTCGCGATGGCCCGGCTTTCCATCGAGCCCGCGCCGCACGAGGCCGGTCCAGCGTGCCAAGGCGGTGGCCCCTTCGCGCGCTGCCACGAGGCCCGCGCGAATATCGGCGCCATAGGCTTCGAGCGTCGCGGCCAGCCCCTGGTCGAGCATCCAGCGCAGCACTTCGGCGGGGTTCACGGCAAAATGCAGCTGCAAGCATTTTTGCAGCATCTCCTCTTGCATGCCGCGCAAAAACACGACGTCGGCCGCAAAGAAGCCCGGCAGCGAAATGATTTCGCGGCGCATGCGCAGCATGTCCTCGACGCAGGCGGCGATCCCCGTGCCGCGGCCCAGCCAATTGCCGAGATAGACGAGCCGGTCGCCCGGCTGCCAGCGCTCCGCCAAGGCGTGGTGCAGGCGGGCCAGCCGTTCGTCTGCGCCATGGATGCTGGCGATCGCCCAAACGCGACGCGCCCTGCGCAGCTCGGCAAAGCGCTGGTCTTTGGCGAGGCGGTCGGTTTTTGTGTCGATCGGGGGCAACGATGCCATGCTGGTCAAAACCTAGCGCGCGCGCTCGCGTCGCCCCAAAGAGTTTGTGGGCGGCGGGCTTCCGGGCCACGCGACGCACGATGGCGAGGGGTTAAAAAAAGGCGCTGATCGCGGATCCGTCGCGACCGGTGGGGACGGCCCCCTTCGCGAGCTGTCGGTGGCGGCTGGCGGCGCGGCGTTGGTTGCCGTGCCCGCGCATCGCAGCGGTGAAACAAAAACCCCGCCGATTCGCACCGGCGGGGCTCTTTTGTCGGTCGCTGTGTGCCGTATTCAGGCGGCTTTGAGCAATGCTTCGAGGCGCTGCACGGCTGCTTCTTCGGTGATTTTTTCGACCGCAGCAAATTCGCGCACCAAGCGGTCGAGCGCCGCCTGGTACATCTGGCGCTCGCTGAACGATTGGTCGGGCTGGCCTGCATTGCGATGCAGATCGCGCACGACTTCCGCGATCGCCTTGGGATCTCCCGAATTGATCTTGGCTTCGTATTCCTGGGCGCGGCGGCTCCACATGGTGCGGCGGATGCGCGCGCGCGCCTTCAAGGTGGCGAGCGCGTTCTGCATTTCCTTTTTGGTGCACAGACGGCGCAGGCCCGATGTCTTGGCCTTCATCGTCGGCACGCGCAGCGTCATGCGGTCTTTGTCGAATTGGATCACAAACAGACGCAGCTTCGTGCCCGCGATCTCTTGCGACTCGAGGCCCGTGATTTTGCCAACCCCGTGGGTTGGGTACACAACATGGTCGCCCACAGCAAAGCCCAGATCGTCCGTTTCGCGCACTGTCGTCTTGCGTAGCGTCATGGAAAAGCCGCTCCTTTGAAAATCCAGTCAAAAAATCCAATCGACGCCGACCGAGCCCTCGAGGCCTGCCGCTTCCAGATCGTCTATTCTACCGCCACAATGCGGAGAATAAGAGAAAACGATCCTGTTCCGAAACGCCGATTTAGCCTTTCGGGACGCTGTCCATTCAAGCCAATCCCTTCTTGGGAAAGCAAAAACGGGCAATTAAGAAGCGGGCAACTTGGCCCGTGGGAAGCCCCTGCCGGGGATCGAGCGTGCAACGAAAATGCCACAGTTCGATAACGAAGAAGCTATCACAAAAATGAGCAAAAAGCACGTTTTACCCGCGCGTTTTTTGCACGGCTACGGTCCTGAACAAAGATTTAGGTCTCGCTTTTCAGCAAAAAGCGACTTTTATGGGTTTCCGGAACCTGGTTTAGGAGAAAAATGCTTTTCGAACTTTTCGGGAATTCCCTTCCAGGAATCGGCGTCGGAAGGGGCATCCTTCTTGCGGGTCAGATTGGGCCACTGTTCAGCATATTCGTTATTGATGGCAACCCACTTTTGCGCGCGATTGTCGGTATCGGGCAAGATCGCATCGGCCGGGCATTCGGGTTCGCAGACGCCGCAATCGATGCATTCGTCGGCCTTGATGACGAGCATGTTCTCGCCTTCGTAAAAGCAATCGACCGGACACACCTCGACGCAATCGGTGTATTTGCATTTTACGCAATTGTCCGTAACGACGTAGGTCATCGAAATCTCTCTGGCTGAAAACCCATAACTTCAGTTCGGGTAGCATAGGCGTGCAAGCGGGTCAAACGGGCGCGTAAAGGTCGCGGTACAGCGCGTGCCCCTGGGCCGCGTTGCCGCGTTTGGGCGCAAAGCCGAGCACTTCGACCGTCCGCAGATGGTCGCCCTGGGTGAAGGTCAGGACATCGCCCGGCTTGATCGCGTCGCCCTTGTCGAGAATGCGCCCGCGGCAGCGCACGCGCCCGGCCGCGAGCACCGCCTGGGCTTGGGCGCGCGACCGAAAGAAGCGCGCGATCCACAAAAATTTGTCGGCGCGCATGCGCGCAATGTCGTCGTCGTGCAGGGATTGGTTCATGGCTTGCCGAGCGCCGCCAGTGCCGCAAAGGGCGAGGCATCGTCGGTTGCGGGGATCGCGGTCCGATGTTTGCGCCGGGCAACAAATACCGGCGCCGCCCCTTCGGTCTGCGAAGCGCGCACCATCCGATAGCCAAGGGCAGCAACGATGGCAGGCAACGTCGCCGCGTCGCATCCGGCCAGTTTGGTCCATTCGGGTGCAAGCGAGAATCCGCCTTTGAGGCCGCTTTGCGCCAATATTTGCGCGAGTTTTTCGAGCCTGTCGGCGCGCAGATAGACCGGTCCCGCCGATAGAAACAAACAAGCGGCCATAAGTTCGGCAGGCTGGCCCGCGTGCGGCACGCTGACGCGGCCATGGGGCGGCGGTTGGCCGATTTGGCTGCGCCAAACCGACCACAGCAAGGCGCGCAGCGCCGTCGATGCGTGGTCCTTGAGGGCTGGCATGAACAAGCAACTGGCGCCTACCACGACGCCGCGCGCCGCGAGCGCGCCGCGTGCCGCTTTGTCGAGACTGTCGGGCGCGATCGAGGCGTTGGCCGCTGGGATGGCGCCCAAGGCTGCCGCGAGTTCGTAGGCAAGGCCGCGCGCGGCGGCCGGCAATCCGGGTGCGGTCAGGCGAAACAAGGGCGCCAAGCGTGATCGCAGCATTGCCCGCAGCCATTCGTCCAAGCGCTTGGCGACAATCTGGCGATGGGCAGGCTCGAGCAGATCGGCGCGCGCGAGCGCAATTTCGGGGGAAAGCGCGTTTGCGCCTGCGGCGAGTTTTGCGACGAGCTGGCCGTGCCAGGCGATGCGCGCATCGGGCACCAGCGCGAAGGCGGCATCGTCGTCCTCGGCAAAACGCGCCACGCGTATTCCGACATCACGTCGCAGCGCGCGGTTGGCGGCCGCCCGCAACGCGGTAGCGCTCGCTTCGAGCGACGGATCGGGACGAAACTCGAATCCGTCGAGCCGGCCCGCGGCAATGCCTTCGACCAAAACGTCGCCCGACGCCGTTACGGCGGCGAGCAATTCCGAGCCGTCGGCAAGTTTGCGCACGATCACGGCATTGCGCCGGTCGACGAAACGTTGGGTCAGGCGTTCGTGCAGCGCATCCGACAATTTGTCTTCGACCGCGCGCGCGCGCGCCTGCACGCCCTCGGCATCCGCGATCCAGTCGGGCCGATGCGAGACGTAGGTCCAGGTGCGGATCTCGGCGATCTTTTGCAGCAGCTTGTCGATGTCGCCCTCGGCGTCGTCGATGCGCTTGATCTGCAAATCGACCCAATCCTGGGGCAAGCGCCCGGAAGGCCCCGCCAAATGGCCGAAGATTTTTGCCAGCAGGCGCGGATGCGTGTCGGCCATTTGTTTGCGAAAATCCGGGATGCGCGCAACCTCCCACAGCAATGCCACGCGCCCGCGCGCGCGCTCGCGGATATCGGCGTCGCGCGCCAGCGCCTGCAACGCCAGATGGTCGTCGGCATCGCGCACGCGGATCAGCTCGGCCAACGGCGCGCGCCGGTCGAGCGTCGCAAGCAGGCCGTCGAGCGTGCGAAAATCCAAATCGGAATTGCGCCAATAGCAATGCGTCAGCGGCGGAAAACGATGCTCCTCGATCGCCTCGACCAGGTCGGCATCGAGCCCGCCCACGTCGGCCGTGGTGCCGAACGTGCCGTTGGCCATGTTGCGCCCCGCGCGCCCGGCGATCTGGCCAAGTTCGGGAGCCGCCAGGCGGCGCATATGGCGGCCGTCGAACTTGGCCGTCGCCGCAAAGGCGACATGGTCGATATCCATGTTGAGGCCCATGCCGATCGCGTCGGTCGCGACCAGATAATCGACGTCGCCCGACTGGTACATGGCAACCTGCGCGTTGCGCGTGCGCGGGCTCAAGGCGCCGAACACGAGCGCCGCGCCGCCGCGCTGGCGACGCACAAGCTCGGCGATTTCGTAGACCTCGGCCGCCGAAAACGCGACGATGGCCGTGCGGCGCGGCAGCCGCGTGATCTTGCGCGGGCCTGCATAAGTGAGCGTGGACAGACGCGGCCGCACCACGAACTCGGCCTCGGGCACCAATCGGCGGATCAGCGGACGCGCGCTTTCGGCGCCCATGAACATCGTCTCGTTGCGCCCGCGCGCGTGCAGCAGACGGTCGACGAACACATGGCCGCGCTCGCGGTCGGCGACCATCTGGATTTCGTCGACCGCCAGGAACGAGACTTCGCGTTCCATCGGCATCGCTTCGACCGTGCAGACGAACCAGCGCGCATAAGGCGGCACGATGCGCTCTTCGCCCGTCACCAGGGCCACTTGGGATACGCCCTTGGATGCCGCGATGCGTTCGTAGTTTTCGCGCGCGAGCAGGCGCAGGGGAAAACCGATCATGCCCGTGCGGTGGCCAAGTATGCGTTCGACCGCCAGAAATGTCTTTCCGGTATTGGTCGGGCCCAGAACGGCGGTGATCTTGGAATCGGCCATCGTGCCGCTTGACTCTTGCCCGTTCGCCGGGCGAATTCAAGCCATGCTGATCGCCCAAATCTCCGACCTTCACATCCAAGCTGGCGGCAAACTTGCTTACGGCAAAGTCGATACAGTTGCTTTCCTGGCGCAAGCCGTCGCCACGCTCAACGCGCTGGACCCGCAGCCCGACATCGTTCTGGCGACCGGCGATCTGGTCGAACGCGGATCGGCCGAAGAATACGGGCTGCTGCGCGAAATTCTGGCGCCCCTCAAGGCGCCATTGTTGGTCGTGCCCGGCAACCACGACGCACGCGTTGCGCTGAAGGCCGCATTCCCGGACGCAGGCGGCGATCGCGTCGGCGACAGCGAATTCTTCCACTATGCGGTTGACGAATTTGCGGTGCGTCTGATCGGCTACGACACGACGGTGCCGCGCAAGCCCATCGGCCTTGTGTGCGAGGCGCGGGCCGCGTGGATCGAGGAAACGCTGGCAGCGGGCGGCGAGAAGCCGACGCTTATCTTCATGCACCATCCGCCGTTCGCGACGGGCATCCAGTACATGGACGCCATGGGCCTCAAACATCCCGAGCGTTTGGCGGCGGTCGTGGCCAGATATCCCAATGTCGAGCGCCTTGTGTGCGGCCATTTGCACCGCTCGATCCAGGCGCGCTTTGCCGGCACGATCGCCTCGGTCTGCCCGTCGACCGCGCACCAGATTGCGCTGGATTTGCGCGACCGCCAGCCGGGCGCCTTCACCTTGGAACCGCCCGGCGTGCAACTGCATTTTTGGGCCGATGGCGGCCCGTTGGTCACGCACACGCTTGCCACCGGGCTTGCCGCAACGCCGATCGCGTTCCCCTGGAACTAGGCATTTTGGGCAGGCTTGATTTGCCCGCAACCCTGTCCTAGATAGCGCGGCATACCGGGAGATTGCGATGGCCGAAAAACACGAATTCCAGGCGGAAGTCAGCCGCCTGCTCGAAATTGTCGCGCATTCGCTCTACAGCGAACGCCAGGTCTTTTTGCGCGAACTGGTTTCGAACGCGTCGGACGCGTGCGACAAGCTGCGCTTTCTGGCCCAGCAAGACGGCGCCTTGGTCGGCGACGACGCGGCGCTTGGCATCGTTTTGTCGGTCGATGCGGACGCCAAGATTCTGACGGTCGCCGACAACGGCATCGGCATGGACCACGACGATCTGGTCGCCAATCTTGGCACCATCGCGCGGTCGGGCACGGCGGCGTTCGTGAAGGCGCTCGAAGAAGGCCAGCGCAAGGACGTGCCGCTGATCGGGCAGTTCGGCGTCGGCTTCTATTCGGCGTTCATGGTTGCCGACAAGGTTGCGGTCGAAACGCGCAAGGCCGGCACCGACAAGGGCTGGCGCTGGGAGTCCGACGGCAAGGGCAGCTACACGGTCGCCGAAATCGAACGCGGCGCGCGCGGCACGTCGATCCAACTCCACTTGAAGGAAGATGCGGCCGAGTTCCTCGACCCCGACAAGCTTGGCGAGATCGTTCGCCGCTATTCCGACCATATCGCGATCCCGATCAAGCTTGGCGACGCGACGCTCAACCGCGCCTCGGCCCTGTGGACGCGCGCGAAGAACGACGTCACCGCCGAACAGCACACGGAGTTCTACCGCCATCTTGCGCACGCCTTCGACGAGCCGTGGGGCACCTTGCATTGGCGCGCCGAAGGCAAGATCGAATACACGGCCCTTTTGTACGTGCCCGGCACGCGGCCGTTCGATCTGTTCGCGCCCGAGCGCAAGCATGGCGTGAAGCTCTATGTGCGCCGCGTGTTCGTGAACGAGGCGCCCGAGGGGCTGGTGCCGCGCTATTTGCGCTTCTTGCGCGGCGTGGTCGATTCCGAGGACCTGCCGCTCAATGTCAGCCGCGAGATGCTGCAGAACAATCCGGTCGTGCGCCTGATCCGCCAGGGCGTCACCGCGCGCGTTCTGGGCGAACTCGAAAAACGCGCCAAGGACGATGCCGACGCCTACGCGAAATTTTGGGACTCGTTCGGCGAGGCGATGAAAGAAGGCATTTTTGAAGATGCCGAAAACGGCGCGCGCGTGCTGGGTTTGGCGCGGTTCCGTTCGACCGCCGAACGGGGCAAGTGGACGAGCTTGGCCGACTATTTGTCGCGCCTGAAGCCGGGCCAGGACACGATCTATTACATCGCCGGCGACGACGCCAAAGCGGTTGCCGACAGCCCGCATCTGGAAGGTTTTGCCAAACGCGGCATCGAAGTGCTGTTGCTGTCCGATCCGGTCGACGAATTCTGGATCGCGCAGACGGACGATTTCGAGGGCAAAAAATTTCGCTCGGTCACGCGCGGCTCGGCCGATCTTGCCAAGTTCGCCGATGCCGACAAGCCCGACGAAGCCAAGGCCGACGAATCGGCGCCGGATATTGCGCCCCTGGTGGCGCTGTTCCGCTTGGCGCTCGGCGATGCCGTCAAAGACGTGCGCGCGAGCGAACGTCTGGCCGAGAGCGCGGTGTGCCTCGTCGCCGACGACAGCGATATGGACATGCATCTGGAGCGCATGCTGCGCCAGCACAAACAGCTGCGCGCCGCCGCCAAGCGCATCCTCGAGATCAATCCCGACCATGCGCTTGTCAAAGCGCTGGCGCAGACCGTTCGCGACCAGGGCGACAACACGGCCGTGCAAGCGCGCGTGGGCGAGATCGCCAAGCTGCTGTTCGACCAGGCGCGGATCGTCGAAGGCGACAAGCTCGACGACCCCGCCGCCTTTGCCAAGCGTCTGGCGGGGGCGCTTGCGGCCGGGTTTGCGGCGTAAACCAAGACCCTTCTTTTTCGCTCCCCCCATCAAGGGAGTTGAAATAGATCGCGGGCGAGGCTTAATTGGCGCTATGCCGCAAGCCTCGCTCGACCGCCACTCGCCCTTTCCCGCGTCTGCCCCCAGCCGGGCCGATGCCAAAGCCATGGACGCCAGCGACCCGATGGGCCGCGCGCGCGACCATTTTTTGTTGCCCGCAGGACTTGTCTACCTCGACGGGAACTCGTTGGGGCCGCTGCCGCGCCTTGCACCCAACCGCATCTTTCAAGCGATGCGCCAGGAATGGGGCGAAGACCTGATCGCGGGCTGGACCAAGCATGGCTGGATGCAGTTGCCCATGACCGTGGGCGACAAGATCGGCAAGCTGATCGGCGCCCCCGAAGGCACGGTCGCCGCCTGCGACACGACCTCGATCAATCTCTACAAGGTGCTTGCCGCAGCCTTGGCCGAACGGCCCAAGCGGCGCACGGTCGTGTCCGATCGCGGCAATTTTCCGACCGATCTTTACATTGCCGACGGCCTGTTCAAGCAACTCGGCCAAGGCCACCGCTTGAAGCTGGTCGACAGCGCGGCCGAACTGGTCGAGACGATCGACGACGACACGGCCGCCGTGATGCTGACCCATGTGGACTATCGCACCGGCGAATTGTTCGACATGGAAGCAATCACGCGCGCCGCCCATGCCAAGGGCGCGCTGGCGATCTGGGACCTCGCCCACTCGGCAGGCGCGTTGCCGGTCGATCTTGCCGGCTGCGATGCCGATTACGCGATCGGCTGCGGCTACAAGTATCTCAATGGCGGGCCCGGCGCGCCGGCATTTCTTTATATCGCCAAGCGTCTGCAAGCGAGCTACACCCAGCCGCTGCAAGGCTGGCTTGGCCATGCCGAGCCGTTCAAATTCGAACTTGGCTTTCGTCCCGCCGACGGCATGCAGCGCGCGATCGTCTCCTCGCCCTCGATCCTGTCGCTGCTGACGCTCGAATGCGGCGTTGACGCGATGCTGCGTTGGAAGATGGACGATATCCGCGCCAAGTCGGAAGCGCTGACCGAAATTTTCCGCATCCTGGTGGATTCGGTCGGCGAAAATCTCGGGCTCGCGCGCGTCAGTCCGCGCGACTTCGAAAAGCGCGGCAGCCAGCTTTGCTACAGCCATCCCAACGGCTACGAAATCGTCCAGGCCTTGATCGAGCGGCGCGTGGTCGGCGATTTTCGAGCACCCAATATTCTGCGCTTCGGTTTTGCGCCGCTGTATCTGCGCTATGTCGACGTGTGGGACGCGGCCGCCAATTTGGCCGACGTGATCGAAACGCGCGCCTACGAGGACCCCAAATTCGCCGTGCGCGCCGCGATCACTTGATGGCGGACGAGCCCGACCGCGCGACCCCCGACGCGGCGCACAAAGACTTCGCCGCCACGATGAGTTACGGCGACTATCTGGGGCTCGACGCGTTGCTGGGTTCGCAAAAGCCCCTGTCGGGCGACCCAAACGAACTTCTATTCATCGTCCAGCACCAGACCAGCGAGCTTTGGATGAAGCTCGCAATCGACGAAATGAAACGCGCGCGCGCCTGCATTGTCGCGGACGATCTGGGCCCGGCCTTCAAGGGGCTGGCGCGCGTCGGGCGCATTTTTGCCCAGCTCATCCAAGTCTGGGATGTGCTCGCGACGATGACGCCCAGCGAATACAGCGCGTTTCGTGCGGCCCTTGGGCATTCGTCGGGCTTCCAAAGCTACCAGTACCGCACGATCGAATTCATGTGCGGCAACAAGGACGAGCGCTTTTTGGCCGCCCATCGCCATCGCGCGGATTTGAGCGCGTTGCTCGAAGACGCGATTTCAAGCCCGTCGCTTTACGACGAAGCGATCCGCCTGCTCGCCAGGCGGGGTTTTGCGATCGATGCGGCGGCGCTGGCGCGAGATTGGCGCCAGAACTATGCCGCCAATGCCTCGGTCGAGGCGGCGTGGGCGGAGATCTATCGCGATACCAAACGCTATTTCGATCTCTACGAACTCGCCGAAGAACTTGTCGACCTTGAAGACGGTCTGCGCCAATGGCGCTTTCGCCACGTGACGACGGTCGAACGCGTGATCGGCTTCAAGCGCGGCACGGGCGGGACCGCAGGCGTCGGGTATTTGAAAAAGCTGCTCGATATCCGCCTGTTCCCCGAACTGTGGGACGTGCGAACGGGGCTTTAGGGGAATAGCGGTCGTGGCGCCGGCGTTGTCCGGGCGAACCGTTGGAGGGGTCCCATGCGCGCCAAAACCTTGCTGATCGCCGCGTTTTTGTTTGCCGTTCCGGCAGCCGCCCAGCCGCAAAGCCAGAGCCAGACCGTGCCGCCCGAGCAACTGGCGCGCGAGGCGATCGAACTGATGCTGCAGGCGATGCAAGGCTTGATCGCCAATCTGCCGCAATACGCCGCTCCCGAAATCGACGCCGACGGCAACATCACGATCAAGCGCTTGAACCCCAAGCGGTTGGCCAAACCCGATTCGCTTCCGCCCGCCAAGGACGGCGGCATCACGCTTTAGCGCACCGCATAGGACGCCAGCAGCAGCGTGGCCGCGATCACGAGAGCGAGGAATGTGGCGAACATGCCGAAGATGCGGAACCTGAAATTTTCGGGGCTCTGCGACACGCCCCAGGCATGCGAACACCGTCCCGCGACCAGCGACACGCAGCCCAGATGCACCAGCGCTTCGGGCAAGTCGCGCAGTTCGGCGAAAACCAGCAACAGCAAAATCAGCGGCACGTATTCGGCGAAATTGGCATGCGCCCGTACGCGGCGGTCGAGCGCTTCGTCGCCCAAAACGCCGACCGCCTTTTTTGCCGCGCGCCGCGCGCGAATCGCGCGCACGCTCAGCGCCAGATAAACCAAGCCCAAGAGGGCCGCATAGAACGGGACGATTTCGATGTGCATGGCAATCCAGGGGGCGAGCCCGAATGAAAAAAGCCCCGGACTTTCGTCCGGGGCTTTCGGGTTCAGGCAGCCTTGAGAAGACCGCGCAGCACGTAGGGCAAAATCCCGCCATGGCGGTAGTATTCGACCTCGTCCAGCGTGTCGATGCGGCAGAGCAGATCGACCATGACCTTCTCGCCCGAGGCGCGCGTGACCGTCATCTTGACCGTCATGCGCGGCTGGATGCCGCCCGCAATGCCGGCCAGATCGACCGTCTCCGATCCGTCGAGCTTGAGGGTCTGGCGCGTCGTGCCTTCCAGGAACTGCAAGGGCAGCACGCCCATGCCCACAAGGTTCGAGCGGTGGATGCGCTCGAAGCTCTCGACGACCACGGCCTTGATGCCCAGCAGCATCGTGCCCTTGGCCGCCCAGTCGCGCGACGAACCCGTGCCGTATTCCTTGCCCGCGAAAATCACCAACGGCGTGCCGCGCGTTTTGTATTCGACGGCTGCGTCGTAGATCGGCATCACTTTGCCTTCGGGCATGAGGCGCGCCATGCCGCCCGACGTGCCGGGCGCCGCCTCGTTCTTGAGGCGGATGTTGGCGAACGTGCCGCGCATCATGATCTCGTGGTTGCCGCGACGCGCGCCGAACGAGTTGAAATCGTCGGGGCGCACCTGGTGCTCGAGCAGGTAGTTGCCGGCCGGGCCGTCCTTTTTGATCGAGCCGGCCGGGCTGATATGGTCGGTCGTGATCGAATCGCCCAGGATCGCCAGCGGGCGCGCGCCCTGAATGTCGGTGAAACCGCCCGCTTCCTTGGGCAGTTCGTCGAAATAGGGCGCGTGCTTGACGTAGGTCGAACCCGGCTGCCATTTGTAGGTGAGGCCCGCCGAGCTGCCCATGCGTTGCCAGTCGGCGTCGCCCTGGAAGACGTTGGCGTAGCGCTCGACGAACATCTTGCGCGTCAGCGTCTTGCGGATCGTGTCGGTGATCTCCTGGTTCGAGGGCCACACGTCCTTGAGATACACCGGGCCGTCGGTGCCCATGCCGAGGGGTTCGCTCGTGAGGTCCATGAGCAGCGAACCTGCGAGCGCGTAGGCGACCACGAGCGGCGGCGAGGCCAGATAGTTGGCCTTGACCTGCGCGTGTACGCGACCTTCGAAATTGCGGTTGCCCGAAAGCACGGCTGTAACCGTCAAGTCGCCGGAGTCGATTGCGTCGGACACCGCCTCGGGCAACGGGCCCGAATTGCCGATGCAGGTCGTGCAGCCATAGCCTGCAAGCGTGAAGCCGAGCTGGTCGAGCGGCGCTTGCAAGCCGGCCGCCACCATATAGTCGGTTACGACTTGGCTGCCGGGTGCAAACGAGGTTTTGACCCACGGCTGCACCTTGAGGCCTTTGGCGACCGCGTTGCGCGCCAGCAGGCCTGCGGCCACCAGCACGGCCGGATTCGAGGTGTTGGTGCAGGAAGTGATCGCCGCGATGACGACGTCGCCGTTCTTGAGCGTATAGTCGCCGCTTGCCACCTTGACGCCGTTCTTGGCGTTTTTGGGGCCCGACAATTCCGGCAGCGCCTTCTCGAAACCTGCTTTCGCGGCCGAGAGCAGCACGCGGTCTTGCGGACGCTTGGGGCCGGCGAGCGAGGGTTCGACCGTCGACATGTCGAGTTCCATCGTGTCGGTGAAGACCGGGTCGGGCGTGTTTTCGTCGCGCCACATGCCCTGCGCCTTCGCGTAGGCTTCGACAAGCTTGATGCGCGCGGCATCGCGGCCCGTGAAGGTCAGGTAGTTGATCGTTTCCTTGTCGACCGGGAAGAAGCCGCACGTGGCGCCGTATTCGGGCGCCATGTTGGCGATCGTGGCGCGGTCGGCGAGCGACAGCGAGTCGAGACCGGGGCCGTAGAATTCGACGAACTTGTTGACGACGCCCTTTTTGCGCAGCATCTGCGTGACCACAAGCACGAGGTCCGTCGCGGTCATGCCTTCGCGCAATTTTCCGTTCAGCTTGAAACCGACCACTTCTGGAATCAGCATCGACACGGGCTGGCCCAGCATCGCGGCTTCCGCTTCGATGCCGCCAACGCCCCAGCCGAGCACGGCCAGGCCGTTCACCATCGTGGTGTGGCTGTCGGTGCCGACCAGCGTGTCGGGATAGGCGTACGTCGTGCCGTCGCCGTCCTGGGTCCACACGGTTTGGGCGAGATATTCGAGATTGACCTGATGGCAAATGCCCGTACCCGGCGGCACGACGCGGAAGTTCGAGAAGGCGGCGGCACCCCAGCGCAGGAAGGCATAGCGCTCGCCGTTGCGCTCGTACTCAAGCGCGACGTTTTTGGCAAAACTGTCGGCCTTGCCGAAATTGTCGATCATGACCGAATGGTCGATCACCAGATCGACCGGCGACAGCGGGTTGATCTTTTTGGCATCGCCCCCCATGTCGACCATTGCGTCGCGCATGGCGGCCAAATCGACCACGGCGGGAACGCCGGTGAAATCCTGCATCAGCACGCGCGCCGGACGGTAGGCAATTTCGCGGCTCGATTTGCGCTCGGCAAGCCAGCCCGACATCGCCTTGACGTCGTCGACCGAAACCGTGCGCCCGTCTTCCCAGCGCAGCAGGTTTTCGAGCAGCACTTTGAGCGAGTTGGGCAGCCGTTCGATGCCCTTGAGCCCGGCGGCAGCGGCCGCTTCGAGGCTGTAATAGCTGTAGTTTTTTCCGTCGACCGTCAAAGTGCGGCGTGTCTTGAGCGTGTCTTGTCCGAAACTTGGCACGGGCAAATTCCCTTCTGTTCTGGTGTCTTGCGGCGCAAAAAACGAACAAGGGAATAGCACGCCTGCTGCACAGATTGAAGTGCATCGCGGATTTGCCGACGGGGCGAAGGTAAACGCCTTTTTAACCTTTTGCCGGATATGGTTCTGGTCGTATTACGCCGAGGAAACCGCCATTCGCCTATCGCTTGCTCACTCGTTGGACGGCTTGCGCGCGCGTGCGCAGCCGAAATTCGGCCGCGTCTTCAACGCGCGCCTCCAGCGCCGTGCGATGGCGGCATTCGGCGCGATCGTCGTTCTGGGGATCGCGTGGCTGTTTGCGACAAATACCAAAGTCCATTACGAACAGGCCCAGACTGCAGCCCTCAACGAGGCGCAACTGCAAGTGCGCCTGCTCGAAGAGCATGTTGTGCGCTCGCTGGAAATTGCCGTCGTCTTGACCGGCGAGATCGCCCGCGAAAGCGAGGGACCGGATGCCGGTTCGGGCAGTTTCGCGCACCGTATCGATGCATATCGCGCGCTGATTGCGGGCGCCCGGAGCCTCGCTTTTTATGCGCCCGACGGACGGGCGGTGGCGAGCCGCGAGCTGCCGCCGCTGGCATCAGACCTTCGGAACCGGCTTATGCAGTCGCCGATCGGCAGCTTGGCGATCTTGCGCGATGCCGAGCCGGGCGTTCTGATCGTTGCCAGGCGCGTTACATCGGGGCTCTTGGTGCTGCATGTCGGGACCGACTATCTGTCCCGCGATTTCGAAAATTCGAAATCACGACCGATGGCGCTGCTTCTTCAAAATCGCGACGGAACGGCGTTGGCATCCTATCCGCCGTCCTATGCCGATCTTGCCGTGCAAACGCTGGCCGGGTCGCCGCCTGCCAATTGGTTTACAGCGCTCGGCGGCGGCTCGCGCGGCGCTTTTTTGGTTCAGCATGCGCTTGAAAACGTGCCGCTGCAGGCGGCCGCTTTGTACGATCACGAGAACTATCTTGGACCTTATCGCGAACTTGCGGCCAAACGAGCCCTGCGCGGCGCGGCCGTTTCGGCGGCGATGCTGGGTTTCGTGTGGCTTGTCGCCGCGCAATTCGGGCGCTTGGCGCGGCTCGATGCGGTGCGCTTGCGCCAGCGCGCGAAAATCATCGAATCGCGCCGACGCTTGCGCGAGATCATCGACGCAATACCTGCGATAGTGAATGCCAAAGACACGCATGGTCGCTACACGCTGGTGAACGCGTATCACGCGCGGGTCTTTGGAATTTCGCCCGATCAGGCGATTGGCCGCCGGCTCGAAGATTTTGTGGCGCCCGCCTTTGCCGCCGAAGTGCGCGCGCGCGAACAAGCGCGCATCCAGGCCGGAATCGGCGGCGGCAGCGAAGACACGTTCGTCGTGAATGGCCAGCCGCGCAGTTTTTACGCCAACAAAGTGCCGTTGCTGGATGCCGCTGGCAATGTCGAGGGGCTCGTGACCGTCGCGTTAGACGTGACGGACCTCAAATCGGTCGAGCGCAAGGCGACGGCTGCCGAGGTGCTGCTGCGGACGGCCCTCGACTCCATTCCCGAAGGTTTTGCCATTTTTGACGACGACGACAAGCTTGTCATCGCCAATCGGCCCTATGCGCGGATGTTTTCTAGATTTGAAGATCCCGCGAAACTCGAAGGATTGACGTTTGCGGATATGGTGCGCTTGTCGATGCGGCTCGGCGAACCGCCCGAGCCGGGATTCGAGGGCGAAGTGTGGGTCGCCGAGCGCGTGCGCCGCCACCTCGAGATGTCCGCGGTTCCGGGCTTGCTGCAGATTGCGGGCGGGCGTTGGGTTTCCACGCTCGAACGCCGCGTGCCGGGGATCGGCATCGTCGGCTTCCGTGCCGACGTGACGCAGGAGATCGAAACACAATCGGCATTGCGCCAAGCGCGCGACGCGGCCGAAGCCGCCAATCGCGCCAAGTCGCAGTTTCTGGCCAATATGAGTCACGAGCTGCGCACGCCGCTCAATGCCATCATCGGATTTTCCGAAGTCATCGAAAGCGAGATGTTCGGCCCGGTCGGCAACAAACGCTATGCGGAATACGCGAGCGACATTGCGGCATCCGGGCGGCATCTGGTGGCGCTGATCGGCGACGTGCTCGACATGTCCAAGATCGAAGCCGGCGGCTACGAGCTCGAAGAATCGCAATTCCACGTCGATGCGTGGCTTGCCGCCACGCTTGCCTTGATGCGCGGCCATGCGCACGCGCGCAGCCTGTTGCTGGCGGTCGACGCGGCCGCGCTCGAAGGTGCTGTCTTGCGCGCCGACAGCCGGGCCCTGCGCCAAGTCATGATCAATTTGCTGTCCAATGCGATCAAATTCAGTCCGACCGGCGGGCAAGTGCAGATCGAAGCGCGCGTAACGTCGGCAGCGCTCGAGATCGCCGTGCATGATGCGGGCATCGGCATTTCGCCCGAGGAACTAGCGCATGTGGCCGAACCGTTCCGGCAGGCGCAAGGCGTTGCAAAGCGGTTCGGCGGCACAGGGTTGGGCCTGTCGATCTCCAAGCGCCTGGTCGAACTGCATGGCGGGCAGTTGACCCTCGAGAGCAAGCTTGGCGCAGGCACGACCGTGCGGGTCGCGCTGCCACTCCATCGCGTCGTCGGCCGCGCCGCCGCCTGAGGCGCCTTGCCGTCGCTTACTTTTGCAGGGCCCGCCACATTTCTTTGTCGCGCTGGGCGGTCCAGATACGCGGATGCGCAAGGCCCTTGGCTTCGTCGTAGGCGCGGCTGACGCAAAACGGCATGCAATGGTCGAAGATCACCCAATGGCCGTATTTGGGCGCCATCGCTTTGTAGGTGGCCGCGTAAACCGCGTTCAGCGACTTGCCGGACCTGACGCCTTTTTTGGCGTGGCCCAGCAGTTCGTGCACGAACGCGCGCGTGCCCTCGATCGCCTTTTTCGATTGCGCGGGCGTTAGCATCGCTTCGCCGCGGCCGGGCACGAGCTTTTGCGGCTTCAGCGCCAGCAAAGCGTCGAGCGTCGAAGGCCATTGCGCCAGCTGCGCGTCGCCGCAATAGGGCGTTGCCCCTTCCTCGACCAGATCGCCCGCAAACAGCACTTTTTCCTTGGGCAGCCACACCACGCTGTCGCCGCGTGTGTGTCCGCCGCTGCCGGGCTGCAAAATCCGCACTTCTTTTTTGCCCAGATACAGCGTCAGCGACGTATCGAACACGATGGTTGGCCAGGTGAGGCCGGGCACGCTGGCAGCGTTGCGGAACAGGCGCGGAAAGCGGCCGACTTCCGATTTCCAGTCCTGCTTGCCGCGTTCTTTGATCATCTCGAAGGTCGGGCGCGAGGCGACGATGTGCTCGGCCCCGTAGCCCGAAGCGCCCAGCACGCGCACCGCATGGTAATGCGTGAGCACCACGTACTTGACCGGCTTGTCGGTCACGGTGCGGATGTGGCGCACCAGCTCTTGCGCCATTTCGGGCGTCGCGCGCGCATCGATCACCATGCAGCTATCGTCGCCGATGACGACGCCCGAATTGGGGTCGCCCTCGGCCGTCAGGCAATAGGCGCCCTCGGCGAGTTTGACGAAGCTTTCTTTTTTCTCGTCGAGGTCGGCGGTCGAGGCGAATGCTTTGCCCATGGAAAACTCCTTGAAAAACCTAACCGCGCCCGCGATAGGCGGGAACGCCCTGCTCGGGCAGCCACAGGCCCTTGGGCGGCGCGCCCGTTTGCCAGAACACGTCGATCGGCATGCCGCCGCGCGGATACCAATAGGCGCCGATACGCAGCCATTTGGGCGCAAGCACCGCTACGATGCGCTTGGCGATATCGAGCGAGCAAGCTTCGTGGAACGCGCCGTGATTGCGGAAGCTCTGCAAAAACAGTTTCAGCGCCTTGGACTCGACCAGATATTTGCGCGGCACGTAGTCGAGCACGATGTGCGCGAAGTCGGGCTGGCCGGTGATCGGGCACAGCGACGTGAATTCGGGTGCCGTGAAGCGCACAAGATAATCGGTGCCCGGATGCGGGTTCGGCACGCGCTCGAGCGTGGCGGCTTCGGGCGAATCGGGAACGGCCGTCTCTTTGCCGAGCTGTTTCAGACCTGCATAGATGTTCTTAGCCATCGTTCTTCAATCCTTGGCGTTGCGCGAATTCGCTGCGGAACGTCGCGAGGCGACCCAGCACGATCGCCGCGCGCAAGTCGCGCATCAAACTCTGATAATAGGCAAGATTATGCCATGTCAGCAGCATCGGGCCCAAAATTTCGCCCGCCCGAATCAGATGGTGCAGATAGGCGCGCGAAAAACGCGTGCAGGCCGGGCAGGCGCATGCGGGGTCGAGTGGCGCATCGTCCTCGGCGAATCGCGCGTTGCGCAAATTGAGCGTGCCGTTGCACGTGAAAGCCTGGCCCGTGCGGCCCGAGCGCGTGGGCAGCACGCAATCGAACATGTCCACGCCCAACGCCACGGCCGCGACGATATCCTGCGGCTTGCCGACGCCCATCATGTAGCGCGGTTTGTCCGCGGGCAGATGCGGCGTGGTTGCGGCCAGCGTGCTTTCGCGCTCGTCCTTGGGTTCGCCCACCGCAAGCCCGCCAATCGCGTAGCCGTCGAAGCCGATACCGGCCAGCGTCTTGGCGCTCTCTTCGCGAAGATCGGCGTAGGTCGAGCCCTGCACGATGCCGAAAATCGCGTATCCCGGCCGTTCGACGAAAGCCGCGCGGCTGCGTTTGGCCCAGCGCATCGACAGATGCATCGACGTCGCCGCGACGTCCGGTGCGGCCGGATAGGGCGTGCATTCGTCGAACGCCATCGTGATGTCGGAATCGAGCAGATGCTGGATCTGGATCGAACGTTCGGGCGTGAGCGTGTGTTTGGAGCCGTCCAGGTGCGACTGGAACGTGACGCCCGTTTCGTCCATTTTTCGCAGGCCCGACAGCGAAAACACTTGGTACCCGCCGCTGTCGGTCAGGATCGGCTTGTGCCAGTCCATGAACGGATGCAGGCCGCCGCGCGCGGCCACGCGCTCGGCACCGGGGCGCAGCATCAAATGGTAGGTGTTGCAGAGCAGGATCTCGGCGCCCGTTGCGGCAACGCTGTCGGGCATCATGGCTTTGACGGTCGCGGCCGTACCGACGGGCATGAAAGTCGGCGTTTCGATGGCTCCCCTTCCGGTCGAGACGCGCCCGCGCCGGGCGGCGCCGTCCGTTGCTAGCAGTTCGAATCCGAATTTTTTCATCGTGCGCGCTCCAGAAGCGTCGCGTCGCCATAGCTGAAAAACCGGTATTGCCGCGCGATCGCGTGCGCATAGGCGGCTTTCATGCGCCCCAGCCCCGCGAAAGCCGACACCAGCATGAACAGGGTCGATTTGGGCAGATGAAAATTGGTGAACAGCATGTCGACTGCGCGAAACGCGAATCCCGGCAGGCAATAGAGCTGCGTTTCGCCCGCCCACGGCACCAGTCTGCCGCCATTGTCGCGTGCGACCGTTTCGAGCACACGCAGCGGCGTGGTGCCGACCGAAACGATGCGCCCCCCCGCCGCTTTTGCGGACTCGATCGCCGCGATCGCGGCGCCCGATACCTCGCCCCATTCGGCGTGCATCGTGTGGTCTTCGACGTTTTCGCTTTTCACCGGCAAAAACGTGCCAGCGCCGATATGCAGCGTCAGCGCTTGGCGCTTGATGCCCGCAGCGTCGAGGGCAGCGAGCAAGCCTGGCGTGAAATGCAGGCCTGCCGTCGAAGCCGCGACGGCGCCAAGTTTGTCCGCCCAAACGGTTTGATAGTCGTTTTCGTCGTCCTGGTCGGGTGCCAGGCGTTTGATATAGGGCGGCAGCGGCATGGCGCCGAAACGTTCGATCGCCGCCATCAGCGTCGGACCCGCCTGGTTGAAGACAAAACCGATATCGCCGCTGTCCGACTTGTCGGCAACATCGGCGCAGAATCCCGCGCCGAACTCGACGCGGTCGCCGAGTTTAAGTCGTTTCGAGCCTTTGACGAACGCGCGCCAGCTGCGCGCGTCGATGCGTTTATGGAGGGTCGCCTCGATTTTCGCCGTACCGCGCAGACCAAAGAGCCGCGCCTTCAGCACGCGCGTGTCGTTGTAGACCAGCAGATCGCCCCGCCGCAGCAGCCTTGGCAGGTCGCCGATCGTGCAGTCGGCAAGCGCATCGCCGACATGGAGCAGACGCGCCGAATCGCGCGGGCTTGCCGGGTGCTGGGCGATCAGGTCGGCAGGCAGATCGAAATCGAAATCGGACAGCTTCAAGCAAGGCTCCACTCGGCGCGTACGGCGGCGTCGGTTTCGCAGACCAAGCGGCTTCGCGCAAGGGCCGCGAAATCCGCTGCCGCCATCAACGCATGCAGCGCAAAGGCAGCCATCGCGCGCACCAACGGCGAGGCATCGTCGATCAAGGCTCGGGCGCTTGCCGCCAGGGCCGGATCGCCGCTGTTGGCAATGGCGATCAAAACATTGCGCACGAACCGGTCGCGCCCGATGCGCTTGATCGGCGAGCCCGCAAAGCGGGCGCGAAACGCCGTGTCGTCGAGGCGCGCCAGTTCCGCCAGCGACGGACGTTCGAGATCGGCCCGCGCCTTGAAATCGGACAGGGCGGTGGGTTTGGCAAATCTGTTCCACGGGCAAACGGCCAGGCAATCGTCGCAGCCATAGATGCGATTGCCCATAGGCGCGCGAAACTCGCGCGCGATATGGCCTTTGTATTCGATCGTGAGGTACGAGAGGCAACGGCGCGCATCGAGTTTGTAGGGGGCGGGAAACGCCTTCGTCGGGCAGATATCGAGGCACGCGCTGCACGTGCCGCAATGGTCGCTGCCGGCGGCGTCCGGCGCCAAATCGAGCGTCGTGAACACCACGCCCAAAAACAGCCACGAGCCGAACTCGCGCGACACCAGGTTCGTGTGTTTGCCCTGCCAACCGAGGCCCGCCGCCTGCGCAAGCGGCTTTTCCATTACGGGGGCGGTATCGACAAACACTTTGCAGTCGCCGCCTTGCGCCTGGCACAGCCAGCGCCCGAGCGCCTTGAGCCGTTTCTTGAGCGTGTCGTGGTAGTCGCGATGGCGCGCATAGACCGAAATCGTACCCGCCGATTTGTGGTGCAGATCGTCCAGCGGATCGTGCGCGGGCCCGTAATTGGCCGCGAGCACGACGACGCTGCGCGCCTCGGGCCACAAGGTTCTGGCATCGGCGCGTCGATCGGCGTTGGCGGCCATCCAGCCCATATCGCCCTGCATGCCGGCCGCCAAAAACGCCGCCAACCCCGCTTTGGCTTGCGGCAATGCCGTGGCGGCCGCAAACCCGACCGCGTCGAACCCAAGCGACAGGGCTTTGTCGCGGATGGTTTGTAAAATGCTTGTCATGACAATCAGCGGGGGCCTTGCGCGGCGGGGGGCATCGGTGAGATTCTTGCATCGTTCGGGATCGACTTGGCAATGGAGCAGGTGTTGGACGGAAAGATTAGGTTTTTGCTGGGCAATGTACCGGTCGAAATCGCGGATGCGGATCCGACGACCACGGTACTTGAATGGCTGCGCGGGCCCGGCGGGCGCTGCGGCACCAAAGAAGGCTGCGCGGAAGGCGATTGCGGAGCTTGCACCGTCGTGCTGGCCGAACCGGACGGACAAGGCGGGCTTGCCTATCGCTCGGTCAATTCCTGCATCCAATTTGTCGGCACGCTCGACGGCGTGCAGTTGCTGACAGTCGAGGATCTGCGCCAAGACGGCGCATTGCATCCCGTGCAAAAAGCCATGGTCGACACGCACAGCTCGCAATGCGGCTTTTGCACGCCGGGCTTTGTGATGAGCCTGTTCGAACTCTATCGCAGCTATGACGGGCCGTTGCCGCCGTCGCGCGAGACGCTCGACCGCGCCCTTGGCGGCAATCTGTGCCGTTGCACGGGCTACCGGCCGATCCTGGAGGCGGGCGCGCGCATGTTCGACGCGCCGCGTCCCGACTCGTTCGATGCCGGCCAAGCGGCAACGCTTGCAGCGCTTGCGAAGTTCGCGCGCGCGACCGGCCTTGTCTACCAAGACCGGTTTTTTGCGCCGCGCAGCCTTGCCGAGCTTGGCGTTGTTTTGGCCCAGCATCCGGACGCGCGCATTCTGTCGGGCGGCACGGATTTGGGACTGGAAGTGACCAAGGCGCATCGCACGCTCGACAAGCTTGTGTATCTCGGGCGTGTGGCGGAGCTTTTGGTTGTCGAAAAGAGCGCGACGCAGCTGGTGCTCGGCGCCGGCGTCACGTGGGGCGCGGCGGTCGGCGCCCTTGTCGAGACATGGCCCGCGCTCGACGAAATGCTCGCGCGCTTTGCGGGTCCGCCGATCCGCAATGCGGGGACGATCGGCGGCAACATCGCTAATGCCTCGCCGGTCGGCGACGGGCCGCCGATGTTTTTGGCGCTCGATGCGGAACTCGACCTGTTCGGGCCCCAGGGTATGCGCCGTTTGAAACTCGCCGATTTCTTTTCGGGCTACCGCCAAACGGCGCTGAAGCCCGGCGAAATCGTCGCGCGCGTCCGCGTGCCCTTGCCCGCGCCGACCGCGAAGTTTGCGGCCTACAAGGTTTCCAAACGGTTCGACGACGATATTTCGGCCGTGTGCGCGGTATTCTCGATCGACCTCGACGGCGAAAAAATCGTTGCGGCGCGCGCGGCCTTCGGCGGCATGGCGGCGATCCCCAAGCGCGCGGCTGCCTGCGAGGCGGCGTTGCTCGGTCAAAGCTGGAGCCGCGACACGGCGCTCGCGGCGGGTGCGGCACTTGGGGCCGATTTCGCCCCCATCGACGACATGCGCGCGTCGGCCGCCTATCGCTTGAAGGTGGCCGGCAATCTGGTGCTGCGCTTCTGGCTTGAAACCGAAACGGGCACCAAGGTGCGGGCGGTATCCTATGCTTGAGAGCGCAAAGAATGTCGGCCGCCCGGTGCCGCACGACAGCGCCGAAAAGCAGGTCGCGGGCGAAGCGCTCTACATCGACGATATGCGCGTGCCGGAAGGCACGTTGCATGCCTATTGCGTGCTGAGCCCGAAGGCGCATGCGCGCATCGTGTCGGTCGATTTGTCGGCCGTGCGGGCCTATCCGGGCGTGGGAGCGGCGATCTCGGCGGCCGACATTCCCGGCAGCAACGAGGTCGGGCCGATCTACAAGGGCGAACCGTTCCTGGCCGAACGCGTCGTCGAGTATATCGGCCAACCCGTCGCCGCGATCGCGGCAAGCTCGGCGAAGGTCGCGCGCGAAGCGGCCAAACTCGCGCGCATCGTCTACGAAGATCTGCCCGCCGTGCTGACGATCGAAGAAGCGCTGGCGCAGAAACTCTACGTCGCCAAACCCTTTGCGATGAAGACCGGCGATGCCGTCGCAGCGCTTGCAGCAGCCCCGCATCGCCTGACGGGCGAATTTTCGAACGGTGCCCAGGACCATTTTTATCTCGAAGGCCAAATCGCGCTTGCCGTCCCGCAAGAAGGGGGCGAAATGGCGATCTGGTCTTCGACCCAGCATCCGACCGAAGTGCAGAAAATGGTCGCGGGCGCTTTGGGTCTGCCGGCCAACGCCGTGACGTGCGAATTGCGCCGCATGGGCGGGGGCTTCGGGGGCAAAGAAACGCAACCCGCGATCGTCGCATGCATTGCGGCGGTGCTGGCACACACGGCCAAGCGCCCGGTCAAATACCGCCTGGACCGCGACGACGATTTCATGATCACGGGCAAGCGCCACGATTTTTTGGTGCGCTATGAAGTCGGCTACGACAATGACGGGCGTTTGCTGGCGCTGGACATCGTGTTTGCCGCGCGCGGCGGGCATGTGGCCGATCTCACCAGTTCGATCGTCGATCGCGCGCTGTTCCACTGCACGAATTGCTACTACGTGCCGCACGTGACGGCGACGGGCTATTCGTGCAAGACGCACACCCAGTCGAACACAGCGTTTCGCGGCTTCGGCGGGCCGCAGGGCGCGCTTGCCGCCGAACACATCCTCGACCGCGTGGCGCGCGCGGTCGGCAAAGATCCGCTCGCCGTGCGCCAGCTCAATTTTTTTGGCGCGGCACCGCGCAACCAAACGCATTACGGCCAGCGCGTCGACGATTTCGTCGCCGACAAGATCGTGGCCGAACTTGCGGGCGACGTCGATTACGCCGCGCGGCGGCGCGAGATCGACGCGTTCAACGCCGCCAGCCCGATTCTAAAAAAAGGCATGGCGATCACGCCCGTGATGTTTGGCGTGTCGTTTACCGCCCTGCAATTCAACCAGGCGGGCGCGCTCGTGCATGTCTATACCGACGGTTCGATCGCGCTCAACCATGCCGGTACCGAGATGGGGCAGGGGCTGCACACGAAAATCTGCCAGATCGTCGCCGACGAATTCGCCGTCCCGCTCGCCAGCGTGCGCATCGCCCCCACCAACACGGGCAAGGTGCCCAACACGTCCGCCACCGCCGCCTCGGCCGGGTCCGATCTCAACGGCAAGGCGGCCCAAGCGGCCGCCCGCACGATCAAAGCGCGCGTGGCGCAGTTTTTGGCGGGGGCGGCGGGCTTGCCCGAAGATGCGGTCCGTTTTGCCGCGGGCCAAGTGCATGTCGGACCGCACGCGCTGTCGTTCAAGGACGCCGTGCAGAAAGCCTATAATGGCCGCACGCATCTCTCGGCGACAGGGTTCTATCGCACGCCCAAAATCCATTTCGACCGCGCCACGGCCAAGGGGCGACCCTACTATTACTACGCCTATGGGGCGGCCTACGCCGAAGCGACGATCGACACACTGACGGGCGAATACACGTTCGACCGCGTCGAACTGCTGCACGACGCGGGGCGTTCGCTCAATCCCGCGATCGATCTGGGCCAGGTCGAAGGCGGGTTCGTGCAGGGCATGGGCTGGCTTACGACCGAGGAAATCTGGTTCGATGCCACCGGGCGGCTGCGCACCCACGCGCCCTCGACCTACAAAATCCCGATCGCGCGCGACTTGCCGCGCCGCTTCCGCGCGCGCCTGTGGGATGCGGGCGAAAACCGCGAAGAGTCGATCCACCGCTCCAAAGCCGTCGGCGAACCGCCCTTGATGCTCGGCAATGCCGCGTTTTTCGCGCTGCAAGACGCGGTCGCCGCCGCCGCACCCGGACGCGCGGCTATTCTGGTGGCGCCCGCCACGCCCGAACGCGTCCTGATGGCGATCGGATGAACTTGCTGCCCGTCCCCAGCGACGATTGGGCGCGCGCGCTGGCCGATGCGCAGTGCCAAGGTATTGCGGTCGCGCTCGTTACGATTTTGAAGGCCGAGGGCTCCGTGCCGCGCGGCAGCGGAACAAAAATGCTGGTCGCCGCCGAGGGCCAGACCGGTTCCATCGGCGGCGGGCATTTGGAGTTGAAGGCGCTCGAACAAGCGCGCGGGTTGCTTGCAGGATGCGACGCAACGCCGGTCGTCCAAACGTTTGCGCTGGGTCCGTCGCTTGGGCAATGCTGCGGCGGTGCTGTCACGCTGCTGTTCGAGCCGTTTCTCGCGCGTGCGTGGAACGTTTGGATTTTCGGGGCCGGCCATGTTGGCCAAGCGCTTGCGCATCAATTGGCGGGTCTGCCCGTACGCGTGACGCTGGCCGATTCGCGTGCGGCGCAGTTCTTGGCCCCGCTGCCTGCCAACTGCACGAAGTTGCTCGAGCCGATTCTGGAAGACGCCGTCAAGGATGTGCCGGTCGGCGCCGATGCGCTTGTCATGACCCACAGCCACGATCTGGACTTGGCGCTGGTCGAACGCTTGCTGCGGCGGGGCGATCTTGCCTATGTCGGGCTGATCGGATCGGCCAGCAAGCGCAAGCGCTTCGAATCGCGTTTGGCCGACCGAAAAATCGCGTTCGACAAGCTCGTTTGTCCGATCGGCATTGCCGGCATTGCCGACAAACACCCGCATGCGATCGCCATTGCAGCGGCGGCCGATTTGCTGGTCCGCCAGAGTGCCGCCAAAAATGCCGCGGCCTCCGGCGAACCGGCAGCGCTCAGCCGGTAGCGCTCAAATTGCCGCGATGACGGCGATTTCGACCAGATACTGAGGGGCTGCGAGTTTCGCTTCGACGGTCGCGCGCGCGGGCGTGTGGCCCGCAACGACCCACGAATCCCATACCGAATTCATGTCGCCAAAACTGCGCATGTCGGTCAGCCAAATCGTCGCCGACAGCAGCTTCGACTTGTCGGTGGCGGCCTCGGCCAGCAGCGCGTCGATCTGCGCCAGAATCTGCTGGGTCTGTTTCTTCACGTCCGCGACCGGATCGGCCGCGACTTGGCCCGCGACATAGACGGTCGAACCGTGCACGACCGCTTGGGTCATGCGGGTACCGGGCTTGATGTATTTGATGCTCATCCGTCGAACCTTTCTTACGTCGTACCTTCTTGGCCGCGGGTTGCCCAGCCGGTGAAGTGCTGCTCAAGGAACACGGTGATGGCGTACATGACAACGCCCATCACCGCAATGACGAGCAGGCCCGCGAACACTAGCGGCACATCGAAGCGCGAGGAAGCCGCAATCATCAGATAGCCGATCCCTTCGTTCGAGGCGACCGTCTCGGCCACGACCGAGCCCACGAACGCCAGCGTGATCGCGACTTTGAGCGAGGCGAAGAAATACGGCAGCGAGCGCGGAATGCCGACCTTCCACAGAATCTGCATTTTGCGCGCCCCCAGCGAACGCAACACGTCGCGCATTTCGGGCTCGATTGTCGCAAGGCCCGTGGCCACGTTCACCGCGATCGGCAAAAACGCGATCATGAACGCGGTCAGTACGGCCGGGACGGCACCGATGCCGAACCAAATGACGAGCACGGGAACGACCGCAACCTTGGGGATCGAGTTGAATCCGATCAGCACGGGATAGAGCCCGGCATAGACCACGCGCGACGCACCGATCAGCAACCCGATCGCAAGACCTACCACGACAGCAAGGGCGAAGCCGCCAAGCGTGGTCGCCAGCGTGAAGGCGGCGTTGTGCCAGATCGGGCCCCAGCGCAACACCATCGTGTCGAAAATAATGCTCGGGCGCGGCAAAATGAAGACCGGCACCTTGAAGGCGTAGCACGCCACCTCCCACAGCAAGAACATGCCGACCACGGTCACGACCGGGGTCACGTAGACGATCATTTTGTCTTTGTTCATTGCGGGAACTCGCTTGGAAGGGGGAAAGCCGTCGTTACGCCAAAACCTTGCAATGCGTATTCCAAAGGATAAACCCTTGATTTACATAAAGGTCGCGACGAATCTGCCCAAATATTAGGCGGCCTGTACATCCTTGTGCAAGGTTCTTGCTGGCGCAGCCCTCGCCACGCTAGCAAGGGGCATGATCGTGGCTGAAATCCTTCCGGGGCTGGCGCTTGCATTTTTTTGCGGCCTGGGCGGGGCCTATGGAATGGCGCGCTGGCGCATTCTGGTCGATCGGCCCAACGCACGTTCGTCGCACAGCCTGCCCACGCCGCGCGGCGGCGGGGTGGGACTCGTGGCGGGCACGTTGCTGGCGGGCGCGTGGCTTGGCTTGCCGGTCGCGGCCGCAACCGGAATTGCGGCGGGTGCGGCGATCGCGGCGACGGCAGGTCTTGCCGACGATGCGCGCGCCCAAGGCGCCTATGTCAAATTTGGCGCGCAGTTTTGTGCGGCTGCCCTTGCGATGGTCGGCGGGGCGGTTTTCGACGTCGTGCATGTCCCCGGAATCGGGCCCGTTTCGCTTGGGGCGCTTGGCGTCCCGTTGACCTTTTTGTGGTTTGTGGGGCTCACCAACGCCTACAATTTCATGGACGGGCTCGATGCGTTGGCGGCCGGCACTGGCCTTGTGGCGGCCGGGTTCGCCGGGCTCTTTTTGTCGCTCGCGGGACACGGCGAATTGGCGGCGCTTGCGTTTGTGCTGGCGGCTGCGTGTGCCGGGTTTATGCCATTAAACTTGCCGCGTGCGCGCATTTTCATGGGCGATGTCGGCTCGCAGTTTTTGGGATTTTGTTTTGCAGGGCTCGGCGTGCTCGCGGCCAATGCCGAAGCGGACGGGCGTCTGTTCTGGCTCGTGCCGATCTTGCTGATGCATTTTATGTTCGACACGCTGGCAACCGCGCTGCGCCGTGCGGCCAACGGCGAGAACGTGCTCGCGGCCCACCGCTCGCATCTCTATCAGCGCTTGAACCAGTCGGGCGTGTCGCACGGCCGCGTCGCAGCCTTGCTGGCCGCGATGGCAACGGCCCAGGGCGTTGCGGCCTTCTGGCTGCCGACCAGCGTGCATGGCGCGCTGCTGGCAGCTTTCGGGGTGCAGCTTGTCTATGCGGCGTTCGTGCTCAGCCGTGCGAAGGCGCAAATCCCATAGGGCGCATGCGTTCGACGTTGCGCGCAAGGGCGAGCACGTCTTCCTCGCGGTGGCGCTTGCCGACGATCTGCAAGCCCACCGGCAATTGGCCGCGCGTGCGCCCGCTCGGCACCGAAATGGCCGGAACGCCCGCCATCGTGACCAGGAAGGTCGGCGCCACCCAATCGATGTAGTTGGCCAGCTTCTGGCCGCCGACCGTTTCGGGGTAATTCTGTTCGACCGGGAACGGTGCCACGGGCGTGCACGGGCAGCACACGGCATCGTACGTTTCGAACAAGGTTGCCCAGGCCTGCACCAGCTTGGCGCGCGCATGTTCGCCAAGCGCGATGTCCTTGGGGCCCTGCGCCAAGCCTTTGCGGATATTGCCCGAGAGGTTGGGATTGAAGCGATCGACCAGATGCAACCGGTCGAGATGCGAATGCACCATCCATTGGCCGCGGAGCTGCAAAAACGCCTCGCGCGCGAACGACAGATCGAAGCCGATTTCTTCGACCGCAGCACCCCACGAGCCCAGCTGGTAGGCGGCCGCACGGCAAATTTCGTCGATTTCGGGATCGACGCCGATTTTGGCGATGTCCGAAACATACGCGACGCGCATGCCCGCGACGGGTCTGTCGACGGCTGCAACAAAGTCGCGGCCCGCTACCGGAAAACTGCGTGCATCGCGCAGACTCTCGCCCGCGATCGCCGACAGCAGCAGCGCGCAATCGCCAACATCGCGCGCCATCGGGCCCGCGACCGACAGCATGTCGAAAGCGCGCGCCGTTGGATAGACCGGCACCAGCCCCGGCGTTGGCCGCAATCCGACCACGCCGCAGAACGCGGCAGGCGTACGCAAGCTGCCGCCCAGATCCGAACCGTCGGACAAAGCGATCATGCGCGCGGCGAGCGCTGCCGCACCGCCGCCGGTCGAGCCCGACGCCGACATGCGCAAATCCCACGGATTGCGCGTGGCGCCGAAAAGTTCGTTGTAGGTATTGGCGCCAGCCGCAAATTCGGGCGTATTGGTCTTGCCCACGATCACGGCCCCCGCCGCCTTGATGCGGGCAACCATGATGTGGTCCTCGCTCGGCACGTTTTCCGCCATCGTCTTGGAGCCGTAGGTCGTCACAATCCCGGCGGTCTGGTGGACATCCTTGATGCCGATGGGCACGCCCGCCAGCACGCCCGGATCTTCGCCGGCCGCGACCTTTGCATCGATCGCCGCCGCCCAGCCGCGCGCTTTGTCTTCGGTCAACGTGCAGATCGCGTTGACCTTGGGGTTTTCGGCCGCGATGCGCGCCAGGTGCGCTTCCAGCACGGTCGTTGCCGTCAAAGCCCCCGATTTGACGCGGGCGGCAATTTCGCGGGCGGACAGGCTGACGATCCAGGAATCGGACATTGCGCAAGACCTCGTTGGTTGACCGGGCTCCACCGCATCTTGCGAGAACCCCACCCGATCCCGTACCTTTACGCCATGCCCGATTCAAGCGCCGTTTTGCCGACTTGGCATTCTTCGACCTGTCCGCACGATTGCCCCAGCGTCTGCGCACTGGAAGTTGAACTGCTGGCCGAAGGGCGGATCGGCAAAGTGCGCGGTGCCCGCGACAACGATTATACGGTCGGCGTCGTCTGCGCCAAGGTCGCGCGCTATGCCGAGCGCCAGCACCACCCCGATCGGTTGGCGACGCCGTTGCGTCGGACCGGCCCGAAGGGCTCCGACAAAACCGGATTCGCGCCGATTTCGTGGGACGAAGCGCTCGACGAAACGGCGCATCGCCTCCGGCAAGCTGCCGCCAAATATGGCCCCGAAACCGTGTGGCCGTATTTTTACGCAGGCACGATGGGCCTTGTGCAGCGCGACGGCATCGAACGCTTGCGCCACGCGATGGGCTATTCGCGCCAGAATTCGACCTTTTGCATCACGTTGCCCGATGCCGGCTGGAAAGTCGGTGCGGGCGCCAAGCGCGGCGTGGACGCGCGCGAGATCGCCGACAGCGACTTGATCGTCGTGTGGGGCGGCAATCCGGTATCGACCCAAGTCAACGTGATGAGCCACATCGCGCGCGCGCGCAAAACGCGCGGTGCCAAGCTGGTCGTGGTCGATGTTTATCGCACCGGTACGGCCGAACAAGCGGACATGGCCTTGATCGTCAAGCCTGGCACCGATGCGGCGCTCGCCCTTGGTGTCATGCACGTGCTGTTTGCCGAAGGCTTTGCCGACCGCGCCTATATGCAAAAATATACCAAGGGTGCCGACGAACTCGAAGCGCATGTGGCCGCCAAAACGCCGGAATGGGCCGAAGCGATTTGCGGCGTGCCGGCCGCAACGATCCGCGAATTTGCGCGGCTGTTCGGGCGCACCAAGCGCAGCTATATGCGCATGGGCTACGGCTTCGCGCGCCATCGCAACGGCGCGTCTTCGATGCATGCCGCAAGTTCGCTTGCGGCCGTCACGGGCGCCTGGGCGCATCCGGGCGGCGGGGCAATGTACGGCCAGTCGGGGCTCTACAAACTCGACAAGACGCTGATCGAGGGGCTCGACCGCGTCGATCCCAGTACGCGCATCCTCGACCAAAGCCGCATCGGCGCGGTGTTGACCGGCGACCGACGCGATTTGGGCGACGGCCCCCCGGTGACGGCAATGTTCGTGCAGAACACCAACCCGATGAACGTGGCGCCCGATCTTGCGCGCGTGCGCGCAGGGTTCATGCGCGAGGATCTGTTCGTCTGCGTGCACGAACAGTTTTTGACCGACACCGCCCGCATGGCCGACATCGTGATGCCGGCGACGACGTTTCTCGAGCACGACGACCTTTATACCGCGAGCGGCCACACGTATTTGCAGGTCGCTAAAAAAATCGTCGAGTCCTATGCGCAATGCAAACCCAACCATTGGGTGTTGCAGCAACTGGCCCGGCGTCTGGGCGCCGAGCATCCTGGCTTCGGCATGACCGAGTGGGAAATCATCGATTGGACGCTCAAAGCCTCGGGCCATCCGTCGGCCGACGAAATTCATGCCAAGCGCTGGCACGATTGCGCGCCCTCGTTCGAAACCGGCCATTTCCTCGACGGTTTTGCGCATGCCGACGGCAAATGGCATTTCACGGCTAATTGGGCCGCCATTGGACCGGCCTGGAAAGACATGCCGGTCCTGCCCGATCAAATGGGCTTCGATGCGCCGACGCACGAAAAACCGTTCCGGTTGGTTGCGGCACCGGCGCGCAGTTTCTTGAACTCGACCTTCACCGAGACGCCGGGCAGCCAAGCGCGCGAGGGGGCGCCCGCAGCCTTGATCCATCCGGACGATCTTGCGGATCTGGGGATCGCCGACGGATCCAATGTGCATTTGGGAAATGCGCAAGCAAGCCTTTGCATTGCAGCCAAAGCGTTCGACGGCACAAGGCGCGGTACGGTCGTGGTTGAAAGCATTTGGCCCAACGCGGCCTTTGTCGATGGGCTTGGCATCAATGCGCTGACATCGTCCGACCCGGGTTTCCCAGCTGGCGGTGCCGTGTTCCACGACACCGCCATTTGGGTGCGCCCGGTTTAGGCCGCAATCAAGCCGCCATCGACGACGATTTCAAGCGCGGATTCCGTCGCCCATTTGCGCGACTTGGTCGGCGGGCATGCCAAGCTTGCCGTAGATGGGCGTCGCGATCGCTCCCGAACTGATCGTGTTGATGCGGATGCCGCGCGCGACCAGTTTGGCCGACACAGCGCCTTTGCTTGCCGTGTAGACCGCCATCCCGCCCATGCCGACGCCCGCGTTGGCAAATAGAACGCTGTGCGGTCGCAAGTCCAATGCCCGTGGTGCCGCCGGCAATCAAGGCCGTCAGACCGTCGAGACGTTTCATTGTTCGCGAAGGCCGTGGCGCGGTACCAAGAGATGTATTTTGTGCCGAATCTGCTGACACTGACCCAAGCGCCCAATTTGGCGGCGGGGATTGCCGCCTATTTGGCCGCTTCTCTGCGGCTGGTTGCCGGGGCCAAGACCCCCAAGGGTTGCTTGATCGCCAAAGTTTTGGTCGAGGTGGCCGAGGCCAACCCGCGTTGGCGCGCGCTGATGGGGGAGATTTCTGCCGGGGGACGGGCAGCTTTGACTGCCGCGTTGCGGGGATTTGTGCCGCAAAATCGGGCAAAACTGCTTGCCAGTTTATTGGTGATTGCAGTCCCTGGCCTCGCTGTTTTGGCCCGTTCCGGCGCCTCCGCAGCCGAATTGGCCGCCTCGCTCGACGCGATCGATTCCGCCTGCCGCATGATTGGCATGGAAGATGCTTTATAAAAACATGTCGCAAGGTTTCGCGCGGCGGTCCGTAACCGGACACCGCGCTTTCTTGGCGGACAGGTTTCTCCCCAACTTTTAGGCCGGTGCCATGTGCACCGGCCTTTTTCTTGTGCGGATTCCGGAGAACGTCGGGACTCGGCGCGTGGCTCGGCCGCGCCTCGGCATTGGCTTTCGGGCCCGTCTCTCAGATCTTGTCGGAGGGGAAATCGCGCCGGAAGGTCGCAAGTCCAATGCCGGCGGCATCAAAGCCGCCATCGACGGCCAGTACTTGGCCCGTCACGTAGCTTGCCCGGCTGCTCGACAGAAAATAGATCGCTTCGGCAAGTTCCGTTTCCAGCCCGTACCGCGCCAGCGGCACCGAATCGCGATAGTCGGCGCGAATGGCGGGCGTGTGCACGGCTTTGGCCATCGCGGTTTCGACCGGACCGGGTGCCACCGCGTTGACGCGAATGCCGAGCGACGCCAGCTCGACTGCAAGCTGTTTGGTGAGGTGCGCAAGGCCCGCCTTGCTCGTGCCGTAGGCGACGCGCATGGTCGATGCGCGCAACCCCGAAATCGAGGTGATGTTGACGATCGAACCGCCGCCCACGCGCAGCAGCGGGACCGCCGCCATCGACACGATAAACGGCCCGGTCAGATTGACCGCAAGCACACGCATCCAGTCCTCAAGCGGCGTCTCGATCGCGGCCTTGAAGATCGCAATGCCCGCATTGTTGACGAGCGCGTCCAACCGTCCGAACTTGGCCGACAGAGCGGCCATGGCCGTCGCCACTTGCGCTTGGTCGGAGACGTCGGCAGGCAGCGCTACCACCCGCTCGGGGGCTGCGAACCGCGCGGCGGCTTCGGCGAGGTTGTCGGCATCGAAATCGAGCAGCGCCAAGCGCCAGCCATCGGCGAAGAAGCGCTCCGCGGTCGCACGACCGATGCCGCGCGCGGCACCGGTAATCAAAGCCACGCGGTTTTCGGTCTCGGCCATGTGCGTTTCTCCCGTCAGTCGTTTGTGGAGATGCAGTCTGTCAAGAACGGCGCAACCCTGCCACCAAAACCGGCTGGTGGTGGATGCGTTGGCCTTGCTGCGGGGCCTCAAAACCCGCATTGCGGAAATTTCGAAATACGCGCTTGTACCGGGCGCCAAAGTGCCGCAAACCTCGAATCCTTCTTGGCGTTCCGCAAAAAGGTGATCCCATGTCAGACGTCGTTCCGTTTTTGAAGCGTTCTTATGCTGGTGCCGTCAAGATGCTGGCGGCTGCGGTCGCCAAGGCCGAGACGATGGGCGTGCCGCAATGCATCGCGATCGTCGACAACGGCGGCAACATGCTGGCCTTTGCGCGCATGGATGGCGCCAAGCCCCTGTCGGTCGACTCCGCTACGCGCAAGGCCGTAACGGCCGCCTCGAGCCGCGCCCCAACCGGCGGTATGGCTGAGGGGCTCGATCTGCGCTTGGCGATCGCAACGCAAGGCAAGCTGATCAACGTCAAAGGCGGGCTGCCAATCGTCGTCGACGGGCATACGATCGGCGGCATTGGCGTTGGCTCGGGCACGGGCGACCAGGATCTTGAAGTCGCCAAGGCTGGCGTGGCTGCACTGGCTGGCGCCAAGCACGACTTTTAGGCGCCAAAGCGCCGCTCGAAATGCACGCGTAAAAAGTGCGGCGCTGCTTTCGGTTGCTTTGAAGGCTTACGCCTCTGCGGCGCGGCCGCGCTGCATCAGCAGCACGAACGCGCCCAAGCCGAGCCCCGCGAGGTCGGTTGCCCAGCTTGGATAGACCAGCGCGCCGGCACCGACGAGCAGCAACGCTCGCTCAAACGTCGTTGCCCGCCGCAGGAAAAAGCCTTGCAAACCGCCCGCCAGCATCGCGATGCCAAGTGCTGCGGCAACGCAGCCGCGCAAAATGTCGTCCCAGTCGCCGATCATCAGCAGGGCCGGTTCGTAGACGAACATGAACGGCACGACGAACCCCGCAGCGCCGATTTTGACCGCCGCCCAGCCCGACTCCCATAGATCTGCCTTGGCAAGACTTGCAGCCGCAAACACGGCCAGGGCCACGGGCGGCGTGATTGCCGACAGGATCGCGAAGTAGAACGCGAACATGTGCGCGGCGGGCTGGACCACGCCGAGTTTCATCAAGGCCGGCACCAGCAGCGAAACCATGATGATGTAGGCAGGCGTGGTCGGCATGCCCATGCCGAGCACGATGCCCGCCATGGCGGTGACGATCAGCGCCAGCAGCAGCGTGTTCTGCGCCAGTACCAATACCCACTGCGTGAACTGGATACCGATGCCCGTGAGCGCGATCACGCCGATGACGATGCCAGCGCACGCGCACGCCATCGCGACCGCAAGCGCGTTTTTTGCGCCGTCGATGAGCGCATCGAGCACGTGCCACCAGGTAATGCCCGCGCGCGTGTTCTTGCGCATCAGCGCAACCGGGAAGCACAGCAAGGTGCCCACGAGCGCTGCAAGCGGCGACGAATAGCCCGCAAACATCATGAACAGAATCGCGAGCACGGGGATGAACAGATGGCCGCGTTCGCGCATGACATCGCCCATGCGCGGAATTTCCTGGCGCGGCAGGCCTTTGAGGCCCATGCGCCGCGCTTCGAAATGGACCGCGCCGAAACACGCGACGTAATAGAGCAGCGACGGGATCAGCGCCCACAGCGTGACCTGGAGATAGCTGGTCTGCAGATACTCGGCCATCACGAAAGCCGCGGCGCCCATGATCGGCGGCATGATCTGCCCGCCGGTCGAAGCGACCGCTTCCACGCCCGCTGCAAAAGCGGGCCGAAAGCCCGAGCGTTTCATCAGCGGGATCGTGATCGGCCCGTCGACCATCACATTGGCAACGGCCGAGCCCGAGATCGTGCCAAACAGCGAGGACGAGACGACCGACACCTTGCCGGGCCCGCCCGCCTGGCGGCCGGTGAGGGCGAGGGCGAAATCCATAAAGAGCTGGCCCGTGCCGGTGCGCTCCATGAACGATCCGAACAGCACGAAGACCAATACGAAGGCCGCCGAGACGCCCAAGGTCGAACCGAAAATGCCTTCGGTCGTCAGGTATGTCTGGTCGAGCAACGAATCGATCGTGATGTTGGTAAAAAATAGGCAATAGCCCATGAAGAGCATCGCCGTGATCGGCAGCGCCCAGCCGATCACGCGCCGCGTGGCTTCGATCGTGAGCGCGATCGCCAGCACGGCCATGATTTTGTCGGTCGTCGTGGGATCGTCGATATAGGGGATACGGTTGATGAGGTAGCTGTAATTGGCCCACAAATAGCCGATGAAGGCGATGCTGCCCGCAATGCATAGCCAATCGACCGCTCCAGGTCTGCCGCTTTGCGCGCCGCTGCGCATCGGATAGAGCATGAAGACAAGCACCATCGCGAACATCAGATGGCCGCCGCGGAAAAACAGCGCCTCGGGCGGAGCGGCAGCGATGACCCACATGTGCCACAGCGACATTGCCGCCCCGATGACGCCGATCAGCAGCACCATCGCGCGTCCGTAGCTCATGTTTTGCATCGTGTTGGTGTCCGCCCCGATCCGAGTGCCGCTTCGACTACATGCGTACGCCCGCTTCGCGATAGAAGCGCACGGCGCCGGGATGGAACGGCACGCCGATGTCTTCGGCCATCATGGCAGGCGTCACGTTTTCCATCGCCTTGTTGACCGCCGAAAGATCGCGCATGTTGGTCGCGATCGCGCGCAGCATCGTATAGACGCGGTCTTCGGGCAGCTTGCACGACACCATCAGATGGGCGGCGTAGCCGATCTGGGTCGCGGCCTGCGTCTGGCCGGGATAGGTGTTGGCGGGGAGCGTTACGGCCGTATAGCCCGCATTGATCTTCTTCATCGGTTCCACCGCGTCTTTGAGGTCGATGACGCGGATCTTGCGCGAGGTCGCCAGATCCATGACCGATGAAGCGGGAATCGTCGTGCCGAGCGTGAAGGCCTGCGCATGGCCGTCTTTCAGCAGCGACACGGCATCGTTGTAGGACGGCAAGAAATTGGTGCGCACGTCCGAATAGGTCATCCCGACCGTGCGCAGAATGTGCTGCGTAATGATCTCGGCCGTATTGCCGCGCGTCTGCACCGCGATCGCCTTGCCGCGCAAATCGCGCAGCGTCTGGATGCCCGAATCCTCGTTGACCACGACCTGGAAATACTGCGGATAGAGCGACGCGAGCTGGCACACGTTGGTCGCTTTGCGCGGGAACGGTTCCGCACCGTTCACGCCGTCGACCGAGGAAATCGAATTGCCGAAGCCGATTTCGGCCTTGTCTTCGTCGATGCCGCGAACGTTGGCGATGCCAGCCCCCGGCAGTGTCTGGATCGACAGGCCCGGTATCGCGTTCTCCCACAAGTTCTTGAGCGCCCCGCCGAGCGGGACCCACACCCCGCCTTGCGGGCCTGTCATCAAGCGGTAGCTGTTGGCGCTTTGGGCTGACGCATTGGCTGCGGTCAGAACGACGCTGGCAGCGACTGCCAACGGAACGAGGCGGCGGATCATGCGTTTGTCTCCCTCTGTCGTGGACGCCCTCTTGCGGGGCACTGGAAGCATTACAGCACGACCCCAGGTGTCTGCGTCAATGAATCTCCGGATCGGCGATCGGGGCGGTGCCGCGCAGGAAATCGAAATCGCAGCCTTCGTTGGCCTGGGCGACGTGTTTCAAATAGATCGAGCCGAAACCGCGCGGATAGTGCGGGGCTGGCGCCTTCCATGCCGCCTTGCGCGCCGCCATTTCAGCCGGCGAGATTTCGACGTCGAGCTTGCGTGCCGCCACGTCGAGCGAAACGATATCGCCGTCTTTGACCAGCGCCAGCGGACCGCCCAACGCGGATTCGGGCGCGACATGCAGCACGCACGCGCCGTAACTGGTGCCGCTCATGCGCGCGTCGGAAATGCGCAGCATGTCGCGCACGCCCTGTTCCAGCAGGCGTTTGGGGATCGGCAACTGGCCCCATTCGGGCATGCCGGGCGCACCCAGCGGTCCGGCACTTTGCAAGATCAGCACCGAATCCTTTGTGGCGCCCAAGGCCGGATCGTCGATGCGCGCGGCCATGTCGTTGTAGTCCTTGAACACGATCGCGGGTCCGCGATGCTTGAGCAGATGCGGCTCGGCGGCCGGCGGTTTGATGACCGCGCCGTCGGGCGCCAAATTGCCGCGCAGCACGGCAATGCCGCCTTCGGGCGCAGCGGGATTCTTGAGCGTGCGGATCACGTCGTCGTTGTAAACGTCGCAGCCCGCGATATTTTCGCCCAGCGTCTTGCCGTTCGCGGTGATGCAGTCGCGATGCAGTTTGTCCCCCAACTGGGCGAGCAGCGCCTGCAGCCCGCCCGCATAGAAAAAATCCTCCATCAGATACTTGCCGCTCGGCCGCAGATTGGCGAGCACCGGCACGCGCTTGGCCAGCGCGTCGAACTTGTCGAGATCGAGGGCAGCGCCGATGCGCCCGGCCATCGCGATCAGATGGATGATCGAATTGGTCGAACCTGCCAAGGCCGTCACGGTCGTGACCGCATTTTCGAACGCGGCGGTCGACATGATGTCGCTGGGTTTCAGATCGTCCCACACCATGTCCACGATGCGTCGCCCGCAGGCGGCTGCCATGCGCGGATGGTTCGAGTCGGCTGCCGGGATCGATGCCGCCCCCGGCAGCGTCATGCCGAGCGCTTCGGCGGCCGCAGCCATCGTCGAGGCCGTGCCCATCGTCATGCAGGTGCCGAACGAGCGCGCAATGCCGTCCTCGATTTCGACCCAGGCTTTGTCGTCGATCTTGCCCGCGCGTTTGTCCGCCCAATATTTCCATACATCCGAGCCCGAGCCGAGCGTTTTGCCGTGCCAATTGCCGCGCAGCATGGGGCCGGCCGGCATGAAGATCGCAGGCAAATTCATCGAAGCGGCCCCCATCAGCATGGCAGGCACCGTCTTGTCGCACCCGCCCATCAGCACGACCCCGTCGACGGGGTTGGCGCGCAGCAGTTCCTCGACGTCGATCGACAGAAGATTGCGGTAGAGCATCGTAGTCGGCTTCATGAACGGCTCGCCCAGCGACATGGCGGGCATTTCCAGCGGAAAGCCGCCGGCCTGGAACACGCCGCGCTTCACGTCGTCGACGCGCGATTTGAAGTGGTGGTGGCAGGGATTGATGTCGCTGAAGGTATTGATGATGGCGATTACGGGCTTGCCTGCGTAATCCTCGGCCGCAAAACCCATCTGCTTGGTGCGCGAGCGGTGCCCGAACGAGCGCATGTCCTGCGCCCCGAACCAGCGATGCGAACGCAGATCTTCGGCTTTCTTGCGATTGACGGCCATCGTTTTCTCCCTGAGATTTCTTGGCGGCAGCATGCGACGCCCCCTCCCGCCCCGTCAATCGATCCGGTACAACGAAGCCATGAAAAACTTTCGAATCGACTCCGACCGCCTGTGGCAAAGCCTGATGGAGATGGCGCGCATCGGCGCCACTCCCAAAGGCGGCGTCTGCCGTTTGGCGCTGACCGATCTGGACCGCCAGGGCCGCGATCTGTTTGCCCGCTGGGCCAAACAAGCGGGCTGCACGATCGAGATCGACCGCATGGGCAACATGTTCGCGCGCCGCGCTGGAAAGCGCGCCGACCTGCCTGCGGTTATGACCGGAAGCCATCTCGATACGCAGCCTACCGGCGGACGCTTCGACGGCGTTTACGGCGTGCTCGCCGGGCTCGAGGTGCTGCGCACGCTGGCCGATGCCGACATCCAGACCGACCGCGCCATTGAAGTGGCCGTCTGGACCAACGAAGAAGGCTCCCGCTACGCGCCGGCCATGATGGGCTCGGGCGTGTATGCAGGCGTGTTCGCACCCGACGAGATCGACGCCAAAATCGACCAGGACGGCATCAGCTTCCGCGAGGCGCTGGAAAAGATCGGCTATCGCGGTGCGGCACCGGCAGGCGGCCGCGCGACGGCCGCGTATTTCGAAGCGCATATCGAACAAGGCCCGATCCTCGAGGCCGAACAAAAAACCATCGGCATCGTTACAGGTGCGCAAGGCCAGCGCTGGTACGAGGTGACGGTCGTCGGCCAGGAAGCGCATGCGGGCCCAACGCCCATGGCGCGGCGCAAAGACGCGCTGGTGGGGGCTGCGCGTATGATCGATGCGGTCAATCGCATCGGCCACGAATTCCAGCCTTATGCATGCGCCACGGTTGGCTTCATCCAATCCGCGCCCAACAGCCGCAACACGATTCCAGGCCGCGTATTCTTCACGATCGATTTTCGCCATCCCGACGATGCGCGCCTGTCGGCGATGGATGCGGCCATGAAAGAGCGCTGCAAGGCGATCGCGGCCGAGATCGGGCTTGAACTGGAGATCGCGGATTTTTGGTATTTCCCGCCGACCCCGTTCGACAAACGTCTGGTCGATGGCGTGCGCGAGCGAGCCGCTATGTTTGGCTATCCCGCGATGGAAATCGTCTCGGGGGCGGGGCACGATGCGGTCTACATGGCGCGCGTGGCGCCAACCGCGATGATCTTCGTCCCCTGCGTGGACGGCATCAGCCACAACGAAGTCGAGGATGCGAAACCGGCCGATCTGGCGGCAGGGTGCAATGTCTTGCTGCATGCGATCCTCGACGCGGCGAAGGCCTGATTGTCGCCCGACGCCTTTCAGCTTCTGCGCGAGGGCGAAGCGAAGCTCAAACGGCGCGATTTTGCCGGCGCTCGCGCGCTGCTGCTGCAAGCGATCGCGTTGGCGCCTGCCCTTGCACCCGCTTATGCCCAATTGGGTCGCGTCCAGCACGGGCTTGGCGATGCGGCCGGTGCCGAAGCCACTTATCGCCAGGCGTTGGCGCTGGCACCCGGCAACGCCGACCTCGAGCGTCGCTTGGGCAATGCGCTGCTCGATCTTTCGCGGACGCCGCAGGCCGTCGCGGCGTTTTCGCGCGCTGTCGCGCTCAATGCGCGCGATTCGGGCGCTTGGTACGGGCTTGGCACTGCCTTGGCGGAGCACGACGACACGGCGGGCGCCACGTCCGCCTTCAAGCAATGGGGCGCTCTGCCGCCGCCTGCCGGCCTCGATCCGCATCTGCGTTTTGCCGCGATCGCGGGCCAGATCCGTCTCGACGACGCGTTTTTCGAAAATCTGCCGCGCGAAGCGGGGGAAGCGCCTGTCGGTAGCTATGCAGCGGGCGACGCGCCGCTCGTGTTTGCTGCCGCGGACGCTGGATATGTCGAACGCTTCGTCGATTTGCTGGCCGGTAACCTCGCCGCGCAGGCGCCCGGCATCGGACTGCATCTGCATATCGTCAATCCGACGCCCGCCAGCAACGCCAAGATCGCGCGCGTGCGCGATCTGACGCAAGGCCATCTCGACTTTGCGGTTACGCAAGAGACTGTCGATCTGGCCCGCTTTGCGCCCGACGGTGCCGATCCGCATTTTGTCGCCAAAACCTATTTTTCCTGCGCGCGGTTTTTGGCGTTGCCGCATCTGATGCGGCGCTATCGGCGTCCTATTTTGGTTTGCGATATTGACCTCGTCTCGACGCGCGATCCGCGCGCCTGGCTCGACGAGCTTGCGGCCGTCGATGCGGGGGCGAACGTCAAAATTCGCTACGATTTTGCCAACCGCTTGCTTGCGACCTTGGTCTATTTCGGCGACACCGAAGCGGGACGGCTCTATGCCGATCTGGTCGCAGGGTATTGCCGCCATTTCCTCGAAATGCGCCGGGCGACCTGGACCATCGACCAGGTGGCGCTGCACGCGGCCTGGCTCTATCTGCGTCGCAAAGGCGCTTGGCGGGAGTTCCGCGAATTTGCGCCCGACACGATGAACTGGATGGACGACGAATTCACCGCCGAAGAAGCCGCCAAACGCTTCCTATTCGTCTCGCTCTATTCGAGCGTGCCGCGCGCGTGAGCGCAAAGCGGGCCAAAAAAATCCGGCGAACGCAGCGGTTGGCGTTCGCTTCGGTATCAACCGATCAAAGCTCGCCCCAGAAGGGCGGCAGGTGTCGAGCGGGTAGCTAGAGACCTAACCGACCGTCTCGGGTGTCAGATCCATTTTGACGGCGTAGCGCGTGAGATCGGCGCGCGAAACTGAACGACCAAAGACGAGCGGCCGTTCGGCTTTATCGTAAACCACAAAACTATGCGCCAGCATTGCCGTGCCGTCCAACACATGCAGCAATTCGATTTCATCAGCCCCAGCCGGGCAGCTTTCGATTTCCATGTCGGCACGAACCATCTTCGTTTTGCGCGATAGCTTGACGAACATGCCGCCGCGCGCGTCGCTGCGCGTTATCCCCTTGGCCAAATCGGGCGGCACGAACCGCCAATCGATCGAAATCGGCGCGACTTTGATCGCGCGCAGCCGTTTGATGGCAAGCACAGGCGAAGCTTCGTCGATTCGAAGCGCACCGGCGACATCGGCAGGCGCGTGCACAAGACCAAACGACAGCACGGAAATGCGCATCGGATCGCCGCTGATCCATTTTTTGGAGAGGTTGCGCCCGAGCGCCAGCTTCTCTTCGATCTTGCGTGCGCGCACGCGCGTGCCCGCACCGCGCTGGCGCTGCAAATAGCCTGCGTCCGCCAAATCGCCCAGAGCGCCGCGCACGGTCACCCGGCTGACGCCGAACAGATCCGTCAGCACGGCCTCGGTCGGGAACTGTTCGGACGGGTCGGGCCACGCCATGATCAAAGCAAGCAATCGGCTGCGCACTTGGATATAGAGCGGCAGCGGCGATTTGCGGTCGAGCGCAAGATCGACCCCAAGCAATTTCTGCGAATCGGCGAGGCGTTTTTTCACGGTTGCCATTTTAGAACGCCCGACGCTCGCCGATAAAGTCAAAACTCAGGCAGCGTCGGGTACGCCCGCCATAGCAAGCGCCGATTTTTGGCGTTTTTCGAGCGCGGCGACGTCGAATCCCTCGATCAATCCGTGGAAAGCGCGGTGCCAATTGACCTCGGCTTTGAGGTGCAAAAACACCGACCCCAAGCCGACGGCCGCGCGGTCCATCAGCACGAATTCGCGCGGCGGTTGCACGCCGCCCAACGCGCGTAGCTCGGCATGGACCTTTTCGGCGACATCGCGCCCGTAAGCGCCCGAATTGGTCTCGTCGATCGGACGCGCACGGTCTTCCATCAACGGGGCATAGATGAAGCTCGCCCAACGGTTGAGCGCTTCCACTTTGACTTTTGAAAGATCTTTGAAGCCCCAGGTTTCGTACGCATGCACGGCGAGCTCCGTGTCGCCGGTGCTGAGTGCGCGGTAGAGATCGATCACGCCGCCCACAAAGCTCGGCTTGAAGACGCGCACGCAGCCGAAATCGAGCAGATTTATGCCCCCGTCCGGCCGCACTGCGTAATTGCCCAGATGCGGATCGCCATGGATGGCCCCAAATCCGTAGAACGGCACGTACCAGGCGCAAAACATGTTGATCGCCACCTGGTTGCGCAACTCGACCGGCGCGTCCTTGAGCGTCAAAAGCCCGGCCCCATCGAGCCATGTCATCGACAGCAGTCGCGCGGTCGAAAGGGCGGGCACTGCTTTTGGCACCTGAATGGCCGGTTCGCCCGCCAGCATCTGCGCATAGAGCGCCATATGGCGGGCCTCGCGCGTGTAGTCGAGTTCTTCGCGCAGGCGCGCGGACAGCTCAGCATGGATTTGGCCCGTGCGGATCGCCGGATCGTAGCGTTCGTAGATGCCAAAGATCAGCCGCAGCTGCTTCAAATCCGCTTCGACTGCCGAGGCCATATCGGGATATTGCAGCTTGCAGGCGAGGCGCGTGCCGTCGGCTGCCGTCGCACGATGCACTTGGCCCAGCGACGCTGCCGCTGCCGCCTCGCGTTCGAAGGTCGCAAAGCGGCTTTGCCAGTCAGGGCCAAGTTCGGACGCCATGCGCCGCTTGACGAAGGGCCAGCCCATCGCGGGCGCGTTGGATTGAAGCTGCGAAAGCTCGGCGACGTATTCGTCGGGCAAAGCGTCGGGTATGGTCGACATCAACTGCGCGACCTTCATCAGCGGTCCTTTGAGACCGCCGAGCGCCGCGCGCAGCTCGCCCGCATGGCGTTCGCGGTCGAGCTTGATGCCCAGCACGCGCTCGGCCCCCAGTCGCACGGCCAGCCCGCCCACGGCCGTGCCCACGCGCGCATAGCGCGCCATGCGTCCGCCCAGCCGGTTGGATTCGCCCGGACCCGCCATCAGAGCGTTTCGAGTTCGTCGATGAAACCTTCGACCACGCCAAGCCCTTGGCGCCAGAAGCCGGGGTCGGAGGCATCCAGCCCGAACGGGGCCAGCAATTCCTTGTGCCGCTTGCTGCCGCCCGCGCGCAGCATCGCAAGATACTTCTCGGCGAATCCCTCGGGCGTTTTGCGGTAGAGCGCGTAGAGCGAATTCACCAGGCAATCGCCGAATGCGTAGGCGTAGACATAGAAGGGCGTGTGCACAAAATGCGGGATGTAGGTCCAGTAGTGGCTGTATTCGTCGTCGTACCGGAAGACGGGGCCCAGGCTCTCGCGCTGCACGTCCATCCAGATTTCGCCGATGCGGTCGGGCATCAGTTCGCCGCCGCGCCGTTCGTCGTGGACGCGCTTCTCGAACGTGCAGAACGCGATCTGGCGCACGACCGTGTTGAGCATGTCTTCGACTTTGCCCGCCAGCATCGCCTTGCGGCGCTTGGGGTCGCCGGCTTGCGCCAGCATCTTGCGGAAGGTGAGCATCTCGCCGAAGACCGACGCGGTTTCGGCGAGCGTGAGGGGCGTGTCGGCCAGCAAATGGCCTTGGCCTGCGGCCAGCAGCTGGTGCACGCCGTGGCCCAGCTCGTGCGCCAGCGTCATCACGTCGCGCGTCTTGCCCTGGAAGTTGAGGAGCAAGTAAGGATGTGCCGACGGTACGGTCGGATGCGCAAATGCGCCCGGCGCCTTGCCCGCGCGCACGCCCGCATCGATCCACGGATTGTCGAAGAAGCGTTTGCCAAGACCGGCGAGCTCGCCCGAGAAATCGCCGTAGGCCTCCAGCACCGTATCGCGCGCCTGCGGCCACCCGATAGTGGCGTCGTCGGCCAGCGGCAACGGCGCGTTGCGGTCCCAATAGTCCAGCCGATCGACGCCGAACCATTTGGCCTTGAGCGCGTAATAGCGGTGCGACAGGCGCGGATAGGATTGGTGGACGGCCGTCATTAGCGCATCGACGACTTCGTCTTCGACGCGATTGGCCAAATTGCGCGACGAAATCGGCGCCGCGTAATGGCGCCACTTGTCCTCGATCTGCTTGTCTTTGGCGAGCGTGTTGGTGATCAGCGCAAACAGGCGCGCATTGTCGCCAAGCGTTTTGCCGATCGCTTTGGCGGCGGTTTTGCGCACTTTGCCGTCTCGGTCGGACAAAAGATGCAACGCTTCGGCCGAGGTCATGCTCGTGCCGTCCACGTCGAAACGCAGACCCGCCATGGTTTCGTCGAACAGCCGTGTCCAGGCCGCGCGCCCGGCGACGTATTTTTCGTGCAGCAGCTTTTCCATCTCATCCGGCAATTGATGCGGGCGGAAGCTGCGGAGGTCGGAAAGCCACGGCGCGTAGCGCTGCAGCGCGGGGTCGGCCAGCTTCTTGGCGAGATCGCGGTCGTCGAGCCGGTTGAGTTCGAGCGTGAAGAATAGCGTGTGCGACGCGGCCCCGTTCACGCGTTCTTGGACGCCCTGATAGAATTTCGCGATCGCCGGGTCCGACTGGTCGCCCGCATAGGTCAGGTCCGAAAAACTCGACAGGCGCGACAGCCGCTCGTCGAGCTTTTCGTAAAGCGCGATCGCTGCCGCCAATTCGGCGCCCGACAACGCGCCAAGCTTGTCGGCGTATTGCGCCGCAAAAGCCGCCGCATCGGCCAAGGCCGCATCGAGCGCCGCCGCGAGTTCCGGTGAATCCCGGCCTGGAAACAGGTCGGACAGATTCCACACCGGCAAACTGTCCGATGCGGCAGAATTTTTCGCGGCTGACGCCATGGCGCAATCCAGTGCTTGGAATTGAAGAGACCAACGATCATATAAGTCGGTTAAGGCAGCACGCCAAGCGCCGCACTTCGAGGGAGACTTCGCCCGTGGTCGATTACGTCAAATGTCCCAATCTGTTGCGACTGTTTTTCGACCAAGCCGAAAAGCTCGGCGACGCGCCCTTTATGGTCGCCAAAAAGGACGGAACTTGGCAGCCGACGACCTGGCGCCAGGCGGCCGATGCCGTTCGCCTGCTCGCGCGCGGGCTCGCCTCGCTTGGCATCGCGCGCGGCGACCGGATCGGACTTGTCGCCGAAAACCGCCCCGAATGGCTGATCGCGGACCTCGCGATCATGGCGGCCGGGGCGATCACGGTGCCGGCCTATACGACGAACACGGTCGCGGATCATCGCTATATCTTGTCGAATGTCGGCGCAAAAGCCGTAATTGCGTCGAATGCCGCCTTGAGCGCCAAGGCAATCGAGGCGGCGCGCGATTCCGGCCCATCGTGCAAATTCGTCGTCGCGATGGAGATGCCAAACATCGCCCAGCATCCGGGTATCGACGTGCACGCGTGGGACAGCGTGCTCGCGCGCGGCCAGCAAGCGCCCGACAATGTCGATGCCATGGTTGCAAGCCTCCAGCGCACGGACATCGCGTGCGTGATCCACACGTCGGGCACGGGCGGTTTGCCGCGCGGCGTGATGCTGGCGCACGGCTCGATCCTGTGCAACGCGATGGGGGCGGACGATTTCGTGCGAATGCTGGGCAGCGGCGAAAATGTTTTCCTGTGCTTCCTGCCGCTCTCGCACGCTTACGAACATTCGGTGTGCGTGGGCGTTGCCGTGGGAATCGGCGCCACGATCCATTTTGCCGAGAGTCTCGACAAGCTGTCGGCCAACATGGTCGAGGTGCGGCCGACTTTGATGACGGCGGTGCCGCGGCTATACGAAGCCTTCCACCAGCGCGTGCTGGGCGGGCTTGCAAAGGCGAGCCCGCTCAAGCAAAAAATGTTCGGCGCGGCACTGGCGCTCGGCACCAAGCGCTATCGCGGGGAAAGTCTGGGCCTGTTCGAAGCTCTGGCCGATCGCGTTCTCGACAAACTGGTGCGCGACAAGGTGCGCGCGCGTTTCGGCGGCCGGTTGAAGGCATTCGTATCGGGCGGTGCCGCGCTCAATCCGGAAATCGGCGTGTTTTTCCAAGCCCTGGGCGTGCGCGTGCTGCAAGGCTACGGGCAAACGGAAGCGGGCCCCGTCGTTTCGTGCAACCAGCCTTTCAAGGAACGCATGGATACGGTCGGCATACCGTTGAAGGGCGTCGAAGTGCGCATCGCCGAGGATGGCGAAATTTTGGTGCGCGGCGAACTGGTCATGGCAGGCTACTGGAACGATCCGGTCGGCACCGCCCAAACCGTGCGCGACGGCTGGCTGCATACGGGCGATATCGGCTTTTTCGATGCGCAAGGGCGCCTTGGAATCACCGACCGCAAGCGCGATTTCATCAAGAACTCGGGCGGCGACATGATCGCCCCTTCGAAAGTCGAAGGCGTCTTGCTGCTCGAGCCGGAAATCGCGCAGGCGATGGTGGTGGGCGACGGCAAACCCTATCTTTCGGCCGTGTTGGTCGCGCGCCCCGAGGCGACGGGGCCAGACAATCCGCGCGCGGCGCTCGACAAGGCCGTCGAGCGCGCCAACGCAAAGCTGGCGCTGCCCGAACGCGTGCGCAAATTTGTGGTGGCGTCGGAACCTTTTACCATTGAAAATGCACAGATGACGCCGACCCTCAAGGTGCGTCGCCACGTAGTGCGGGAACTCTATGCCGGCGCGCTGGAGGCGCTCTACAAATGACCAAATTCGCCTTGCTGATTTTGGCCGCCCTTTCCGTATCGGCGTGCGGAGCGCCCCCGGGCGTTTCGACGATCGCGCGTCTTGCGACCGAGGATCGTACGTCTGCCCAGATCACCGAAGACAACCGCATCTTGATCGCCTTCAACCGGGCGGTCGCCGGCGAGTCGGGCGCTTTGTTTCGCGACGTCTCGACCGATGTCTACGTCACGCGCGTGATGCTGACCGGTGCGGTACCCCAAGCGCCGGCAAAGGCGCGTGCCGAAGCGCTGGCGCGCGCGGTACCGGGCGTATCGCAGGTCTTCAACGAAATCCAGGTCACCGGCGAAGGCGGAATTGGCGCCACTGCCAACGATCTGTTGATCGAGCAGAAATTGGGCGTGAAGCTGCTGGCGGCGGACGGCGTCAAGTCCGTGAATTTCCGCTACCGCGCGGTCAACGGCACGGTCTATTTGTTCGGTCGCGCGCACAGCCAGACGGAGCTCGACAAGGCGATCGCCGAGTCGCGTTCGACCGACAACGTGCGCCGCGTCGTGAGCCACGTGCGCTTGCAGCCCTGAGTTTCTCGGCATGGCGGATCTCATCAACATTCGGCTGCATGCCGCGCGTCTGATCTTGCGCGCGCCCGCCGCGCCGGACGCACCGGATTTGGCGCGTTGGTGCGCGGATTGGGAATTGGCGCGCTGGACCGCCAACATCCCGCACCCTTACGCGCTTGCCGATGCCGAACGCTTCATCGTTGCTGCGCGTGCAGGGATGGCAGATGCGCGCACGCTGTCGTTTGTCGTCGAACGCGCCGACGCGCCGGGCGTTATCGGCGCGATCGGCATCAGCCTCGACGGACCGGGCGAGGAGGGCGATATTGGCTGGTGGATCGGCGCTCCGTTCCAAGGGTGCGGCTACGCGAGCGAGGCCGCCGCATGCGCGGTCGATTTCGCGCGTGCTATGGGCGTTAAGCGCTTGACGGCAGGCACGCATCCCGACAATCTGGCGTCGCAATCCGTTGTGCGCAAACTCGGCATGCGGCGATCCGGCCGTTTGTTTCGGGCCCAGCCCGCGCGCGGTGCGCCGATCGAAACGCTGGAGTTCGTGCTGACGCTTTAGGAGCTTGGACGATGCGCTGGAGCGCTACGTTTGTTTTGCTGGCCCTGTTGGCCGCAAGCCCGGTTCGGGCGGAGTACGAAGTCGTGCAGGGCTTCGAGGATCTGGCGCCGCGCGGTCCCGACAAGGCGCTTGGCATCTTGATCTGGAATCATGGGGTTGCCGGCCAGACCGACCAAAGCGCCGCGCCGCCGCCGCCATACGCGCGCGATCTCCATGCCGCAGGCTGGGACGTTATCCGCATCAAGCGCAACGCGCTGCACCAGAGCGGCGGCTGGGCGGGGTCGGGACTGCGCCATGTCGCGCGAACGGTTGCCGAGGTCGAGCGCGTCAAGGCGCAGGGCTACAATCGCGTTATTCTCGCGGGCCAGAGCTACGGCGGCGCCATTGCGCTGGAAGCCGCACGCAAGATCGATGTTTACGCGATCGTTCCCTCGGCACCGGGAACGGGCGTGTCGATGCAGGAACTGGGCAGCGCAATGCTGAGCACGCACGGAACCACGCAGCTCTACGCCGCCCTGGGCGACGGCAAATTCGAGCGCGCGGCGGCGATTCTGCCCTTTGCCGACGAGTACGCAGCGAGCGCGCCCGACCGTGGCGTGCGCAGCCGCGAGGTCATGGCCAAGCGCGATACGCCCTATCTGCCGCTCGACGATCTGTCGACCCAGCTGGTGACGCATGGCGCAGCTAGCACGGCGCTGATGACGTTTGCCTATTCGAAATGCCTTGTGGCGTTTCTCGATCCCCACACGCCGCGCGCGGCCGGCCTTGCGCGATGCGGCGCCGACGGCTTGCCGCCAAGCCCCGACAAACTCGCCGAAACGGCGACGCTCAAACCCGCCAAAATGCCGACGGGCGAATGGTGGAAGCCCTACGAAGGCGTGTGGGTCGGCGCTTGGGGCGATCCCGTGCTGGTGTCGGTGGCGCTCGAGCAAACCGCAACGGGCTACGAATTGGTCTATCTCTTTGGCAAACCCAAATCGGCCGAATTGGGGCGCACCTACCGCGTACCGGCCGCGCTCAACGGCCGGATCGTCACGGCCGAACTGCCGCACCAGACGGTCACGCTCGATTTCAACCAGGCAACGCGCCAAATTGTGCTGGGTTGGAAAAACAAAGAAGGCCGCAGCGGCAGCACGCGCTTGCGCAAGATCGACGGCGCGCCGGCCAGCTGACCGGGGTCAACTATTGGTATAGCGCCGGTACCAGGCCACGAAATTCGGCACGCCGACATCGATCGCCGTGCGTGGCTCGAAGCCCAGATCGCGCGTCGAGGCTTCGATATCGGCGAAGCTTTCCGGCACGTCGCCCGCCTGCAGCGGCTGCAGGTCGAGCACGGCTTTGTGGTTGGTCGCGCGTTCGATGAGCTCGACAAAGCGCAGCAGCGGCTCCGATTTGTGGTTGCCCAGATTGTAGACCCGGTGGCGCGCAGCGGTGCCGGGCGGCGGCACATGGTCGAGCGCCGCGACCACGCCCGCAACGATGTCGTCGATATAGGTGAAATCGCGCCGCATCTGCCCGTTGTTGAAAACCGGGATGGGTTCGCCCGCCAGAATTTTTTTTGTGAAAATCCACAGCGCCATGTCGGGTCGGCCCCACGGTCCGTAAACCGTGAAAAACCGCAAACCCGTGGCAGGCAAATCATAGAGATGGCTGAAGCAGTGGCCGATCAATTCGTTGGCGGCCTTGGTCGCGGCATAAAGCGAGACCGGCCTGTCGATTTTGTCGGTGACGTCGAAGGGCAGCTTCGTATTGCCGCCATACACTGACGAGGACGATGCATAGACCAGATGCTTGATCCCGCCGTGGCGGCGGCAGGCTTCGACGACATTGAAATACCCGACAATGTTGGTGCGGATATAGACGTCGGGGTTGGTGATCGAATAGCGCACGCCTGCCTGCGCCGCCAGATGCACCACGCGATCGACGCCGCCCTCGCGAAGGGCCGCGGCAAATGCGCCGTCGGCGGCGATGTCGGCGCGTACCATGCGAAAATTCGCATTCTTCGCAAGCTCGGCTGCGCGCGCTTCCTTGAGCGCAACGTCGTAATAAGGATCGAAATTGTCGAAGCCCATGACGTGCTCGCCGCGCGCGAGCAACGTTTTTGCAACAGAAAACCCGATGAATCCGGCAGCTCCGGTGACAAGCACGCTCATGGCTTGCGCCTTTTAGCCGCCTTGGGCGGCAAAATCACGCGTCTTTTGCGCCAACCCCCTGGACAGTCCCCAAATTCGGCTGCTAGCTTGAACGCTATGGAAGACAACGCGCTTCGCATCGTTCGTTGGCAGGCTTGGTGGCGCTGAGCGCCAGCCAATCCCTTTTCCCTTTCCCGATTCAAGCGATCGACCGATTTTTCTGCTGCCCCGCGCGCCAAACGCGGGTGCCGCGATTTTGCCGAGGATGCCATGCGCACCGAATTTGTCTCCCCGACCGGTCTGGTTCTGAGCCGCGTCAAACGGCCGCTCGACTACGAAACCGCACTCGATGGCTTCGCCGAAAAGCTCGACCGCACGCGCGGCGGACTGTTTTCGTCGGGCGTCGACTATCCGGGGCGTTACTCGCGCTGGGAATTCGGATTCATCGATCCGCCGATCGAGATCCTTGGCAGCGCACGGCGGCTGAGCTTTCGCGCGCTCAACGCGCGCGGGCAAGTGCTGCTCGACCTGTTCGATCCGATCCTGGCCGAATTCGCCTGCGTCGCGCGCGATGCGAACACACGGGTGTTCGAAATCGCCGCAGCAGCAGGGCCGTTCCCCGAGGAACAGCGCAGCCTGCAGCCGTCGCTGTTCTCGCCGCTGCGCCGCATCGTGGCGGAATTTGCGGGCATCGCGGATCCGTTTTTGGGGCTCTACGGCGCGTTCGGCTACGATCTTCTGTTCCAATTCGAGCCGATCGCGCTTCGCCACGCGCGCGGACCGGACGCGCGCGAGTTGCATCTGTTCTTGCCGGACCGCATGTACATCGCCGACCGGCGCAAGGAAACCGCGTTTCGCTACGACTACGAATTCGCGCGCGGCGCAGTCTCGACGCTGGGGGCGGCGCGAAAGTGTTTCTCGCCGGTCCCCAAACGCCGCTACGCCGACGCGACCCTGGCGCCCGAAATTTCGAGCGACCTTTCGGGCGAGCAATACGGCGCCATGGTCGAGGCCGCGCGCGAGCGCATGCGCGTGGGCGATATCTTCGAGGTCGTGCTCTCGCGCAGATTCGATGCGGCCTATCCGGGTTCGCCCTCGGGCCTGTTTTCGAAGCTTAAAAGGGTGAACCCGTCGCCGTTCGAATTCTATCTCCAGCTTGGCCACGATCGGCTGGTCGGAACCAGCCCCGAGATGTTCGTTCGCGTCGAGGGATCGCGCGTCGAAAGCTGCCCGATTTCCGGAACCGCGCGGCGCGGACGCAACGCGATGGAAGACGCCGAGCGGCTGAAAGCGCTGATCGATTCGGAGAAGGACGAAGTCGAACTTACCATGTGCACCGACGTCGACCGCAACGACAAGTCGCGCATTTGCGAGCCGGGTTCGGTGAAACTTCTGGGCCGCCGCCAGATCGAAACCTACGCGGGGCTGTTCCATACGGTCGACCATGTCGAGGGCAGGCTGCGCGCCGACGTCACGGGCCTCGATGCGTTCATCAGCCATATGTGGGCGGTCACGCTCACCGGCGCCCCCAAAAAATGGGCGGTGGAAATCGTCGAGGCGATGGAGACGGCACCGCGCGGCTGGTATGGCGGTGCGGTCGGCGCGTTGCTGCTCAACGGCGATGTCAATACCGGCATCACGATTCGCACCGTGCATCTCGAGGAGGACGCTAAAAAACGCCAGATCGCGCGGTATCGCGTGGGCGCAACGCTGATCTGGGATTCGACGGGGCCGGAAGAAAACGAAGAAACGTATTTGAAAGCCAATGCGCTGTTTCGCGTGCTGAAGCCCGAAACGGCTGCCGTTGCGAGCGTCGCATTGCCGGGGCCCGGTGCGGGGCTCAAGGTCGTGCTGGTCGACAACGAAGACAGTTTTGTCCACACGCTCGCCGACTATTTTCGCCAGACCGGCGCAAGCGTATCGACGTATCGCCATGGCCAAAACGCCGCGCAGATAATGGCGCTGAAGCCCGACTTGGTCGTGCATTCGCCGGGGCCCGGCACGCCCAAGCAGTTCGGCGTGCCTGCCTTGGTGAAGGCGTTGGCCGCGCACAACGTGGCGCAGTTCGGCGTGTGCTTGGGGCTGCAAGGCACGGTCGAGGCGTTTGGCGGCAGTCTGTCCGTGCTCGATCAGCCGCGCCACGGCAAGCGCTGGAACATCGTGCACGACGCAAACGGCCTGTTCGCCGATCTGCCAAGCCCGTGCGCGGTCGGCGCGTACCATTCGCTCTACGCGGACCCCGCGAGCTTCCCGCATACGAGCCTCGACATCGTGGCCAAAACCGAGGCCGGCATCGTGATGGCCGTGCGGCACAAGACGCTGCCTATCGCAGCCGTGCAGTTCCATCCCGAATCGATTCTGACCATGGGTTGGGCAGGGCGCGGCGAAATCGGGCGTATTCTCATCGAAAACGTGCTCGCAACGCTCGTGTTCAAGCGGCGCACCGAAGCGGCGTGACGCAAGGAGATTGCCGGTAGCGGTGCCTTGCGCGCAACAACCGGCAACGTTGTGCGCGCAAGGCGGCAAGGTCCTTGCGTTCTTTGCGGCGGGCCGCGCGCCGATTGAGCGGGACGACGCTTCGCGGTACGGTTTTGTCAAGAATTTGACAGATTGCCAGGGACGGACGATCGCCATGAACCCAGTTGCCGCCAAGTTGCTCGAACTCTCGCTCGACGACAAGTATACGGCCCAACAAGGGCGCGTGTTTTTGACCGGCACGCAAGCGCTGGTACGTTTAACGCTCATGCAGCGCGAGCGCGATGTGGCGGCAGGTCTCAATACCGGCGGCTTCATCACGGGCTATCGCGGATCGCCCTTGGGCGGTCTCGACCAGGCCCTGTGGAAGGCGCGCCGCCACCTCAAAGACCATCACATCCATTTTACGCCCGGCATCAACGAGGACCTCGCCGCCACGGCCGTCTGGGGCACGCAGCAAGTCAACATGTTCCAAGGCGCCAAATACGACGGCGTGTTCGGCATGTGGTACGGCAAAGGTCCCGGCGTCGATCGCTGCGGCGACGTCTTCAAACACGCCAATGCCGCCGGCACCTCACCGCATGGCGGCGTGCTCGTGCTCGCGGGCGACGACCATGCCGCCAAATCCTCGACGCTCCCGCATCAGTCCGAGCACGAGTTCGTTTCGGCGATGATGCCGATCTTGAACCCGTCGGGCGTGCAGGAATTTCTCGATCTGGGGCTCTACGGATGGGCGATGAGCCGCTATTCGGGCTGCTGGGTCGCGTTCAAATGCACGGGCGAAACGGTCGACAGTACGGCCTCGGTTTCGGTCGATCCGCACCGCATCAAGTTCGCGATGCCGACCGATTTCCAGATGCCCGAGGGCGGGGTGCATATTCGCTGGCCGGACCCGTGGCTCGAACAGGAACACCGGCTGCAAAAATACAAGGTTTACGCGGCGCTGGCGTTCGCGCGCGCCAACAAGCTCGACAAAATCGTCGTCGACAGTCCCAATCCGCGTTTCGGAATCGTTACGACCGGCAAGAGCTATCTCGACGTGCGCCAAGCACTCGAATATCTCGGCATCGACGAGGCGCTGGCGGCGCGCATCGGCCTTCGCGTTTACAAGGTCGCGATGCCCTGGCCGCTCGAACGCGAGGGCGCGCGCGCATTCGCCGAAGGGCTCGAAGAAGTGCTGGTGGTCGAGGAAAAGCGCGCGCTCATCGAGAACCAGATCAAAGAGCAGCTCTACAATTGGCGCGCCGACGTGCGCCCGCGCGTGATCGGCAAGTTCGACGAAAAGGGCGATTGGATTTTGCCTTCGTCCTACGAGCTCAACCCCGCGCAGATCGCCAAGGTAATTGCCAAACGCCTGAAACCTTTTTACTGGTCCGATCGCTTGGCCGAGCGCGTGGCGCAGATCGAGGCCAAGGAAGCCGCCCCCGAAGGCCACAGTTTCAAGCGTATCCCCTATTTCTGCTCGGGCTGTCCGCACAATACCTCCACCAAGGTCCCCGACGGCAGCCGGGCTGCAGCGGGCATCGGTTGCCATTTCATGGCCCTTTGGATGGATCGCAACACGACCACCTTCACCCAAATGGGGGCCGAGGGCACGCCGTGGATCGGCCAAGCGCCGTTCACGACCACCAAGCATATTTTCCAGAATATCGGCGACGGCACCTACTACCATTCGGGCTCGCTCGCGATTCGGGCGGCCGTCGCGGCCAAGGCAAATATCACTTACAAGTTGCTGTTCAACGACGCAGTCGCCATGACCGGCGGCCAGCCGCATGACGGCCCCTTGACGGTACCGCAGATCACCAAGCAGCTCGCGGCCGAAGGGGTCGCGCGCATCGTGATAACGACCGACGATACCGAAAAATACGGTACGGCGTCGTTTGCGCCCGGTGTCGAAATCTACGACCGCGACGATCTCGACAAAGTGCAGCGCGAATTGCGCGAGGTGCCGGGCGTTTCGGTGCTGATCCACGACCAGACTTGCGCCGCAGAAAAACGTCGTCGGCGCAAACGCGGTACCTATCCCGATCCCGCCAAGCGCATCTTCATCAACGAAGCGGTCTGCGAAGGCTGCGGCGACTGTTCCGTCAAGTCGAACTGCCTGTCGGTAACGCCGCTCGAAACCGAGTTCGGCCGTAAGCGCGCGATCGACCAGTCGAGCTGCAACAAAGACTTCTCCTGTGCCAAGGGTTTTTGCCCGTCTTTTGTGAACGTGCTGGGCGGGCGCGTGCGCAAGCCCAAGAGCAAGGCCACAACGGGCGCGGCCGATCCGTTTGCACTTTTGCCGGCCCCCGTATTGCCTGGCCTCGACAAACCCTATGGAATTTTGGTGACCGGCGTGGGCGGAACGGGCGTCGTGACGGTCGGCGCGTTGATCGGCATGGCCGCGCACCTCGAAGGCAAGGGCGTGTCGGTGCTCGACATGGCAGGCCTTGCGCAGAAGGGCGGGGCGGTCGTCAGTCACATTCGCATCGCCAAGGCGCCCGACGATCTGCACGCGGTGCGCATCGCGTCGGGCGAAGCGCAGTTGCTTTTGGGCTGCGATGTGGTGGTGGCGGCGGGTGCCGACACGCTCGATAAAATGCAAATCGGGATCAGCCGCGCCGTGATCAACGCGCACGAATCGCCGACCGGCGATTTCACGCGCAATCCCGATCTCGCATTTCCAGGCAAGGAAATGCAGGACACGATCGGGCACGCGCTCGGCCAAGGGGCCGTCGACGTGGTCGATGCGACCGCGCTCGCCACCGCTTTGCTCGGCGATTCGATCGCCACCAACCCGTTCATGCTGGGGTTTGCCTGGCAGAAAGGCTTGGTGCCGGTCGGGCTCGATGCGATCATGCGCGCGATCGAACTCAACGAAGTCGCGATCGATGCCAACAAACGCGCCTTCCAATGGGGCCGCTTGGCGGCGGTCGATCCGGCGCGCGTCAAGGACGCGGCGGCGCCCACCATGCCCGCCGAGCGCAAGATCGCCAAAACGCTCGACGAGATCGTCGAGGTGCGAATGACGCATCTCGCAGGGTACCAGGACGAAGCCCTGGCCCGGCGCTTCGAGGCACGCGTGCGCGCCGTCGAAGCGGCCGAGTCCGCCAAGACGCCAGGCCGCACGGGATTGGCGATGGCGGTCGCGCGCTACTACGCGAAGCTGCTCGCCTACAAAGACGAGTACGAAGTGGCCCGCCTCTACAGCGACGGAAAATTCCGCGCGGCGTTGGCGCGCCAGTTCGAAGGCGATTTCAAAATCGAGTTCAACCTTGCCCCGCCAATGATCGCCGAAATCGACGCGAATACGGGCCATGCCAAAAAACGCACTTTCGGCCCGTGGATGTTTTCGGTCTTTGGCCTTCTGGCCAAGCTCAAATTTCTGCGCGGGTCAGCATTCGACGTTTTTGGACGCACCCAAGAGCGCCGCATGGAACGCCGCTTGATCGCCGATTACGAAACGCTGCTCGACGAAATCGTCGCAGGTCTAACGCCTGCCAACCATGCTGCTGCTGTGGGCCTTGCTTCGATTCCGGAAGAAATCCGCGGTTACGGCCACGTGAAGGAGGCGCATCTGGCAAAAGCCAAAGCGCACGAGGCGGCATTGCTCGAACGCTTTCGTAACCCCCTTGTAGCCGCTCAAGCGGCTGAATAACGTCTCTGTCTCTTCCAATGAGGGAAGATGTTGGGGGAGCAGATGCAAGTTGCTGGCGTCGATGGTTGTGAGGCTGGTTGGGTTGTTTGGAGCAAGCGCGACAAGCAACACTGCGTCTATACCGTGTCGACCCTGACGGAACTTTCTTTCGACGCCTATGAAATCGTAGCGATAGATATGCCGATTGGTCTTTTGGATTGTCCAATGAAAGGCGGACGTACTGCTGAAAAACTTGTTCGCTCAATGCTGCCGCGGAGTCGGAAATCTAGTGTTTTTTCCGCACCTTCGCGTGCGGTATTGCCTCATCTCAATGACTACCCTCGCGCTTGTGCCGCATCCCGTAAAGCGAGTCCGGAGCAAATTGCCATCTCGCTACAATGCTTTCATATCATGCCGAAAATTGATGAAATTGACCGGCTCTTGAAGCGCGAGCCTTCGCTGCGCGACAAAATTCGCGAAACGCACCCGGAATATGCATTCGCATTGCTAAATGGAGCTGAAGGGCTTCATCTCAGCAAAACCAACCCAGACGGGCGCTCCAACCGCGTCAAACTTCTTGAACGAGCGAAATTCGTAAAATACAGCGAGATCGAAGAGAAACTTACGACTAGCCGCCCAAAGCGATGCAAGCTCGATGATATTGTTGACGCAGCAGCTTGCTGCTGGGTCGCTGAGGGCATCGCAAAAAATGAAGCGCATTCGGTGCCGCCGCAGCGCGAAAAGGATAGCAGCGGGACTGAGATGGCGATCTGGGGGCGCGGCCCGCTTCCCCCGCCCATCCTCTAGCTTCTCTGCAAACAACGAACCAGAGTTAGATCTCCAATGCCGCGCGATAGAGATCGAGCAGTTCGTCCTGTTCCTTGCGGTCGGGCTCTTCCATTTTGCGCAGCTTGATGACTTGGCGCATGATCTTGGTGTCGAAGCCGTTGCCCTTGGCTTCGGCATAGACTTCGCGGATATCGGTGGCGAGGTCGGTTTTTTCGGCCTCCAGACGCTCGATCTTTTCGACGAACTGCTTGAGTTTCGCCGCCGCAATGCCGCCCACTTCGCCGCCGTCCGCCATGTGCCGTCTCCGTTTTGCAATATGGCGGCGAAGCTAGCGAAGTGGCGGGCTGCGCACCAGCGCCAATTCCACCGGTCTGTGGATAGCCTTAGTGTTTGTGCGATTCGGCGAATTTGGCCTTTTGCGCCGCATCTGCCGGGGCTTGATGCTTGGCCTTCCATTCGTCGTAGGGCATGCCATAGACGATTTCGCGCGCTTGGGGGTCGCTGAGCGCCACGTTTTTGGCCTGCGCTTCGGCCAAATACCATTTGGACAGGCAGTTGCGGCAAAAACCGGCCAAATTCATCAGGTCGATATTCTGTACGTCGCTGCGTTCTTGCAGATGCTTGACGAGTCTTCGAAACGCAGCCGCTTCCAGTTCGGTCTGGGTTTTGGGGTCGAGATCGGCGGCCATGGCGCTGCTCCTTGTGTGACGCACCCGAATATAGGGCGACCGCGCGCGGCTTACAAACCGACTGCGGTTTCGGCAATCAAGCCGTCGACCACCGCGCGCAGCGCGGCTGGCTTGTCGGCCCCAGCCGCGATCGCCTCGGCATATGCCTTGCGCTGGCGATGCGCCGAGGTACCGCGCGTCAAGATCGTACGCGCGTGCGCGATTTCGGCCGCACAGCCAAGCCGCGCCGCGTCGGGCGCGACAAGTTCCAACAGCTCCTCGACGAGGCTTGGGAAGTCGAAAACAGCGCCTTTGCCGAAATCGACGAGCCCGGCATCGAAGCCATAGCGCTGCGCGCGCCAGCGGTTTTCGCGCACCAGCATGTGCGGATAGATGCGCCAGCGCTGGTTCTGGCGCTTCAGGCGCCACAGCATCGACAGCAGGCACTGGTAAAGCGCCGCGATCGCCACCGCATCGTCCAGATACGGGCACATGTCGGTGATGCGCATTTCGAGCGTGGGGAAGCGCGCCGACAGGCGCACATCCCACCAAAGCTTGGATGCATCGTCGATGAGGCCTGCCGCGATCAGCCGGTCGAGCTGGCGCCGGTATTCGCCGTAGCTTTCGAAATGGTCGGGCAGGCCCGTGCGCGGCAACTCGTTGAAGATCGCAACCCGGTAGCTCGCAAGCCCCGTATCCTCCGAGCGCCAAAACGGCGACGAGGTCGAAAGGGCCAGCAGATGCGGCAGAAAATAGCCGATCTGGTTCATCAGATCGATGCGCAGCTCGTCGTCTTCGATGCCGACATGCACATGCAGGCCGCAAATTACCAGACGCCGCCCCACGCCCTGCAAATCGCGCTCGAGTGCGCGATAGCGGTCTTTGTCGGTCGCTTCCATGCCGCGCCATTCGGCAAACGGATGCGTGGAGGCCGCGATCGGCGCCATGCCAAATTCGCCGGTCACCGCGACGATCGCGCGGCGCAACTGCACAAGTTCAGCCCTGGCGTCGGCTGCGGTCTTGCACACGCGCGTCTGCACTTCCAGCTGGGCGCGCAAAAACTCGGGGCTCACTTGGCCTGCCTGGCCCTGCGCTGCGAGCTTGGCTTCGGCTTGCGCGACCAGATCGTGCGGCGGATCGCGCGCGAGATCGCGTGTCTGGCGATCGACCAGCAGATACTCTTCCTCGATGCCGAGCGTGAAATCCGGGTCTTTCACGGATAGACCTCGATGCGGCGCAGGTCTTCGGAGTCCAGCAGCGGCGCCAAGGCCCGGCCGAACAGATCGGCCCATTTGGCGATGCCGCCATGGGTGTCGATCAAATCCTGGCGGATTTCGATCAGCGCATGCGGATAGCCCGCGCGTTCGCAATGTTCGCGCATCGTAAAACCATGCCCGTCGCGCGCATCGTAGGGCTGGTTGTCGCCGACCACGACGCCGCCAAGGCCGCGCAAGCTTGCCATCAACGGCACGGGCAAACGCGGGTCCGAACGCCACAATACACCGACATGCCAGGGCCGAACGAAGCCCTCGAAGACCGGCGTGCAGGAATGCATCGACACCACCACGGGCACCGCACCGCGCTTGCGAATGCAGGCCAGCACGTCGCGCACGACCGTATGATAGGGCGCGTGCAACGCCTCGATGCGCATCGTGCGGGCCGCCGCGTCGAGATCTTCGTTGCCAGGTACGGGCGTGCTGTCGGAAACGGCCGGGCACAGGCCCGGATCGTCGAGCCGCCGGTTGCAGTCGACCACCAAGCGCGAATAGTTGCTGTTCACAAGCGCGCAGCCGAAGCGCCGCTGGAGGATCTCGGCTACGCCCAAAGCGCCGATATCCCATGCGATATGGCGATCCCACTCGGCGCGCCCGACGCCCAAATCGCCAAGGGCGCGCGGCACCGCGCGGCTTGCATGGTCGCACAGCAGCACGAGGTTCGTGGGCGTTTGCGCCGAAACAAGGCGCGCAGCCGGCGCCTCGTCGTCGGCCAAAAGGGAAGAAAGATTCGCCATGGACGCCTTCAGTATAGCGCTGGCGTCGGGGGGCCTGCTAGGTTGCAGACGCGATGGAAGAACGCCAATTCTTGCTCTCCATGTTTGCGGCGGCGATCGCGGCAGCGCAGCCCGCCAAGCGAATCGCGGCGTTTCTGCCGCCCCCGCCCAAAGGGCGTCTGATCGTCGTGGGGGCAGGCAAAGCGTCGGCTGCCATGGCACGCGCGCTCGAAGATGTTTGGCCGGGCGATCTCGAAGGACTTGTCGTCACGCGCTACGGGCATGGCGTGGCCTGCCGCCGGATCGAAATCGTCGAGGCAGCGCACCCGGTGCCCGACGATGCCGGCATGGCGGCGGCAGCGCGCATGCTGGAGTCGGTGCGGGGGCTTGGCGCCGACGATTTGGTGCTTGCCCTGATGTCCGGCGGCGGATCGGCGGTGCTCAGCAACCCGGCTCCGCCCGTGACCCTCGCATTGTTTCGCGCACTCACGTCGGCGCTGCTGAAGTCGGGCGCCAACATCGTCGAAATCAATACGGTCCGGAAACATCTTTCGGCGATTTCGGGCGGCCGCCTGGCGGCGGCGGCAATGCCCGCACGCGTGCTGACGCTCGGCATTTCCGATGTGCCCGGCGATGATCCCTCGACGATCGGTTCGGGCCCGACCGTGCCGGACCCGACGACGCTGGCCGATGCGCGGGCCGTGCTCGCCAAATACGCGATCCGGCCTGCGCCCGAAATCGATGCGCGTTTGCGCGATCCCGCAGCCGAAACGCCGAAGAATTTGTCCAATGCCGACTACAAGATGATTGCGGCTCCCATCCAATCGCTCGATGCGGCTGCAGCCATGGCACATGCGGCAGGCTATGCGGTGCATTCGCTGGGCCCCGATCTCGAGGGCGAAGCGCGCGACGTGGCCCTGGACCAGGCGAACCTTGTGCGGGCGATCAAAGCCGGTCGCGGACCGGTCGCAGCGCCCTGCGTGGTGCTGTCGGGGGGCGAGACGACCGTTACGGTACGCGGCAAAGGTCGCGGCGGGCGCAATGCCGAGTTCGCGCTTGCACTGTGCACCGCACTTGACGGGCTGGCGGGCGTATGGGCGCTGGCGGGCGATACCGACGGCGTCGACGGCACCGAAGACAATGCGGGCGCTATCGTTGCACCAGACTCGCTCGCACGCGCAGCCGCCAAAGGAATGTCGGCGCGCGATCGGCTTGCCGACAACGATGGCTACGGATTTTTTGCCGCCATCGGCGATCTGGTGAACACAGGACCCACGCATACCAACGTCAACGATTTTCGCGCTATAGTGATCGCCTGAACAAAAAGAACGAGGCCGAAATGCGCCGCATCTGTGCGACCAAGATCGTTGCCACCTTGGGACCCGCGACAAGCGATCCGAATACCATCGAAGCGATTTTCAAGGCCGGGGCCGACGTGTTCCGGCTCAATTTCAGCCATGGCGCGCACGAAAGCCATCGCAAGAGCTACGATCTGTTGCGCGCCCTCGAAAAAAAGACCGGGCGGCCGATCGCCATTTTGGCCGATCTGCAGGGCCCCAAGCTGCGCGTCGGCACGTTCAAGAACGGCAAAGCGATGCTGGTCGCAGGCTCGATCTTCCGTTTCGATATGGACCCCGAACCCGGCGACGAAACGCGCGCCCCCTTGCGCCACCCGGAAATTTTCGCGGCCTTGCGGCCGGGACAGCATTTGCTGATCGACGACGGGAAATTGCGCGTCGAGGCGCTTGAGACGGCGGCCGACCATGCGATCTGCAAAGTGATCGTGGGCGGCGCTATTTCCGACCGCAAAGGCGTCAACGTGCCGGGCACGGTGTTGCCGATTTCGGCGCTGACCGAAAAAGACCGGCGCGACTTGGATTTTGCGCTCGAACTCGGCTGCGATTGGATCGCGCTCTCGTTCGTGCAGCGGCCCGAAGATATGGCAGAAGCCAAAAAGCTTGTGCAGGGGCGGGCGGGCGTGTGCGCCAAGCTCGAAAAACCCTCGGCGATCGACCGGCTCGAGGAAATCATCGAACTTTCCGACGCCGTGATGGTCGCGCGCGGCGATTTGGGCGTCGAGATGATGCCCGAAGACGTGCCGCCCCTGCAAAAGCGCATCGTGCGCGCAGCGCGGCGCCTAGGTCGTCCGGTCATCGTGGCGACGCAGATGCTGGAATCGATGATTCAAACGCCCACGCCCACGCGCGCCGAAGCCTCGGACGTCGCGACCGCCGTCTATGACGGCGCGGATGCCGTCATGCTGTCGGCGGAAACGGCGTCAGGACAGTATCCGGTCGAGGCCGTATCGATGATGGAGCGCATCATTTTGCGCGTCGAGCGCGATCCGCTTTACCGGCCGATCATGGATGCGGACCATTCCGCGCCCGAAGCGACCGCGTCGGATGCGATCACGGCGGCGGCAGCGCAAGTCGCGCGAACGATCAAGGCTGCAGCGATCGTTACATTTACAACGTCGGGCTCCACCGCTTTGCGCGCGGCGCGCGAACGGCCCGAGGCGCCGATTCTGTGCTTGACGCAAAACGAGCGCACCGCGCGCCGCCTGGTGCTGTGCTGGGGCACGCACACGCATGTGTCGGAGGAGTTCGCGTCCTTCACCAAGATGGTCGATAAAGCGTGCGAGGTCGCCAAGGCCGAAGGCTTTGCCGATCCAGGCGAGACCATCGCGATCACTGCCGGCGTGCCCTTCGGCACGCCGGGTGCGACCAATATTCTGCGGATTGCCTGGGTGACGTAAAGCCGAGCTAGGCGAGCTGGGCACGCAGCATCCAGGCGGTCTTGCCGTGCTCGGTCATCCGCTCGACCATCAGATCGCCCGATTCCGCATCGCCCGCCGCTTCGACGATGTCCTTGGTTTCGCGCGCGAGCTTGGCCAGCGCCTCGTGGCCCAGCAACAGCTCCTCGACCATCTTGGCAGCTTTTGGCGTTCCGGTCTGCTCGTCGACGACCGACAATTTCTTGAATTGCGCGAAGCTGCCGGGTGCTGCAAAGCCCAGCGCGCGAATGCGCTCGGCGATTTCGTCGATCGCACTGCCCAGCGCTTCGTACTGGCTGCCGAACTGCGCGTGCAAGGGCGCGAACAGCGGGCCCTCGACGTTCCAATGGAAGCTTTGCGTTTTCACGTAGAGCATGTAGCTCGACGCGAGCACCTTGCCGAGCGCTTCGGCCGCCGTTTTGCGTGCGCCTTCCTTGATGCCAATATCGACTTTCATGCGCTTTCGCTCCTTTTAAACTCGACCGAAAATACCTTAGAATCATTCTAAAAAATGGTCAAGGTCATCTAAACATAAACCAATTCGACGATCCCTAAGCTGTTGAAATCGGCAATGAACTTGCCGGGCTTGGTCGCCGCAAACGGGACGATGCAAGAGCCCGTCGTGACGATGGCGCCTGCTTGGAGCGCGGCCCAGGGCGGCGGATTATTGGCAAGAAAAACGAGGGCTGCAAACGGATCGCCCAGGATCTCGCTGCCCGTTCCAGACGCAACAAGTGCGCCGTCCATCGACAGCGTCAACTTGTGCGCGGCAAGATCGAGCTTCCGCCAGTTGCTTGTGCCCGCGCCATAGACAAAGCCGCCGCTGGCCATGCAGTCGGCAAAGCTGCCGTAGGGCGTGGGGTTCGCCTGACGTGTGTCGAAAATTTCGATCGCGGGGTGCAGACTAGCGACAGCGTTTGCAACCTCGTCGCGCGAATAGGGCGCGTCGCGCTTGGGAAGATCCGCGCCAAGCTTGAACGCGAATTCGCATTCGAGCTTGGGCGCGACGAATTCCGCAAGTTTCCAGCGCGCGGGGGTTGGCTCGAACCATGGCGCCAGCAGCGCGCCCGACGTGACCGCCGGGATGCCCGATTTTTCCTGTTGGGCCGCCAGCATGTTTCCGACTTTCCAGCCGGGCACGGCGCCACCGACCAAGCGCGCCATTGCCGCTTGCACGCCGTAGGCATCGGCGGCGCTCGACGGCGCATTGCCGGGCCACGCGACTTTTGCGGCCGATTTGCGCGCAGCAAACAGAGCTGCACCGGCGGCATTTGCATCGAACGCAGTCATACGGATCCCTCCAGCATGCGCACATGGCCGCCGCGCTTGACGTCGATGCGGCGGGTAAAAAGGGTCGCGACCTGTTTGCGGTGCGAGACGCAAATCATCGTCTTCTCGGGGAAATCTTCGAGCAGGCGCTGCAGCATGAACATCTCCGTATCTTCGTCGAGCGAGGCCAGCGTCTCGTCGAGGATGAGGCAAGGCGCGTCCGTCAACAGCGCGCGCGCAAACGCCAGACGCTGCTGCTCGCCGCCCGAAAACGGCTCCCCCTTGTCGCCCACCGTCGCCCGCAGGCCCGCAGGCTCGGCCGCAATGCGCTTGTCCATGCGCACGCGCTCGAGCGTTTTTTGCCAGACCGTATCGGCCAGGTGGCGGTGGATCGCGACATTGTCCTCGACATTGCCCGACACGAACGCGGTCGCGGCACGCGCGAAGAAAAACAGGCGCTTGCGGTCGGTAAGACTCATGGTGGTGACGTCTCGCCCGTCGACCGTTACGCGACCCGAAGACGGCCGGTGCATGCCCAGCAGCATGAAAATCAGCGTCGTCTTGCCGGCCCCCGAATCGCCGAACAGTCCAATCTTGTCGCCGGGCCGGATGGTCAGCGAAAACGGATGCAGCAAGATTTCGCCGCGATCGGAAAGGAGGCCGACTTCCTCGAAGCGAATCTCCCCGAACGTCGCCGCCGGACGCTGCGCCTTTTGCGCCAGCACGTCGTCGAGCCCGTCGGTCGACGCCGAAATGCGCTGAAGGGCGAGGCGCGCATCGTTGATCATCGGCCAGGCTTCGCCGATGCGGCTGAGATTGGGGAAAATCAGCATCGTGTAGTAGGCGAAAATCAAAAATTTGCCGATCGGCGGCGGTCCGTCTGCTGACATCACGAATAGCAGTACGAGGCACACGGCCGCCGACATGCCGATCACAAACTCGACCAGCCCGTGGTAAAGCGCATGGCGTCGCCACAAAAGTTTGTTCATGCCCATCAGGCGACGCGCGCCCGCGATGAGGCGCACGAAATAGATCGAGCCGAGCCCGGTAAATCGAAGATCGAGATTCTTCTGGTAGAGCGAAGCGAGGTAGCCAAGGTAGCTCTGGTCGAGCCCCATTTTCACGATGTATTTTTTCTTGCGCCAATTGGCGTAGATCGCGATGCCGCAGGCCAGCAGCGCGATCTCGATCAGCAAAATGTAGAACAGCCATTTTTCGATGAAGAAAATTACGACCAGCATCAGGGCGATCTGCAAGACGGCAACGCCCGCATGGACGAGCGCTTCGCGCAGCAGGCGCTGTACGGCTTCGAGGTCGCCGGCCGCCGCGGCCAGCACGCCGCCCGCCCCCATCTTCGAGAGTTTGGCGTACGGCCCGCGCAGTAGATTGAGCGCGATCGACCCGCGGATCGAGCGGATGATGCGCTCCGACAAAGCCGAGGTGCGGTATTCGGACAGCAAAAAGAAAACGAAGACCAAAACTTCGATCGCCAAAATGAGCCCGACATAGAACCACACGCGGTTGCCGTCGCCAACTAGCGAAATTTCGAGCGCATGCAGCCAGCTGTTTTGCCGGGCGCCGTCGATCAAAGCGTTGATCGGCAGCGGGCGCACGACGACGGCGACCGATTGGACGCATGCGATCGCGAAGATCGCCAGCAGCGCGATGTGCCAGCGCGGATCGTGTTTCTTTAGCAGCGCATCGATTTCACGGATGAACATGGTTGCGACCCTGCGCGTACGGCGCCAGCACTGCAAGCAGCGCCGCGTGCGCGGGGGCAGCGAGCCCGTGGCCGCGCGCGAGGCGCACGACTGTGCCCGAGAGCCACGGAAGCTCCAGTTTGGCGCCGCGCTCCAGATCGTGCAGCATAGAGGCCTTCATGCCGTCGGGCAGCGCGCCGATTTGCGCCAGCGTTTTGTCGAGCGCGTCGGCGGGCAGATCGATTTTTTCGGCGCGCGCGACGGCGATGGCTTCGGCCACCAGCGTTGCGACCAGTTCGCGCGTTTCGTCGATGGGCCACAAGGCGCCCTTGGATAGGCGCGTAGCCGCCGTCACCGCCGAAAAGGCCGAGAGAAATACAAATTTCAGCCAGATCGTCTGCGCGATATCGGGGCTGTGCACGGCGTCGATGCCGGCTGCTTTGGCCTGTTCCACGAACGCTGCCGCCGTTTTGTTTTCCGGATCGCCAAACGCGCCCAGCGAAATGCGCGCGAGTGCGCCCGTGTGGCGGATCGTACCGGGGGCGGCGATGGTCGTTGCGATATGCGCAACACCGCCCAGCACGCGCGTGGCGCCGAAGGCGGCGGCCAGCATCCGGGGCGAATCGATGCCGTTCTGCAGCGTGACGATATGCGTCTCGGGCCCGACCAACGGTTTGATCTGCGCGACCGTGCTTTCCACGTCCCACATCTTAACCGCCAGCAGCACGATGTCGGCAGGGCCGATGGCGGCCGGATCCGCTTCGGCACGGATCTTCTGGCGCAGATTTCCGAGTTGGGATTCGACGACCAATCCGTTGGCACGGATCGAGGCAAGATGCGCGCCGCGCGCAATCAGCGCCACGTCCGCGCCCGCCGCTGCCAGCCGCGCACCAAAATAGCCGCCGACCCCGCCGGCTCCGACAAATACGATTTTCACGCTTGCGTTCCTTGCATCGTTATACGAGTGCCGCGCATGCTTTTTGGATACGCGTGCAGGCCTCGCGCAGCGCCTCGGTCGAGGTCGCGTAGGAGATCCGGAAATAGGGCGCGAGCCCGAAGGCCGATCCCTGCACGACCGCGACGCCCACGCTCTCCAGCAAATACGTGACGAAGTCCGTGTCGGTCTGGATCGTTTTGCCGTCGGGCGTCTTCTTGCCGATCGTGCCGGCGCACGAAGGAAACACGTAGAACGCACCGTCCGGCATCGGGCAGCGCAGGCCCTTGGCCTCGTTCAGCATCGCGACGACCATGTTGCGCCGCTCCACGAACGACTTGTTGTGCTCGGCGATGAAGCCGTTGGGACCGTTGAGCGCCTCGGTCGCCGCCGCCTGGCTGATCGAGCTGGGGTTCGAGGTCGATTGCGACTGAATTGCCTGCATCGCCTTGACGAGGGCCGCAGGCCCCCCGGCATAGCCGATGCGCCAACCGGTCATGCAATAGGCTTTCGACACGCCGTTGACCGTCAGCGTGCGGTCGTAAAGCTTGGGCTCGACCTCGGCGATCGTGGCGAATTTGAAGCCGTCATAGAGCAGATGCTCGTACATGTCGTCGGTCATCACCCACACATGGGGATGGCGCAGCAGCACGTCGGCCAGCGCCTTCAGATCGGCCGCCGTGTAAGCGGCGCCTGTCGGGTTCGAGGGCGAGTTCAAGATGACCCACTTGGTCTTGGGCGTGATCGCGGCTTCGAGCGCTTCGGGCGTGAGCTTGAAATTTTGGTTCTCCGAGCACGCCACTTCGACCGGCGTGCCTTCGGCTAAAATCACCATGTCGGGATAGCTCACCCAATAGGGTGCCGGCACGATCACCTCGTCGCCGGGGTTGAGCGTCGCCATCAGCGCGTTGTACAGCACCTGCTTGCCGCCCGTTCCCACCGTGATTTGGTTGGGCGCGTATTTGAGGCCGTTTTCGCGCTCGAACTTGGCGATGATCGCCTTCTTGAGCGCGGGCGTGCCATCGACGGCCGTATATTTGGTGTCGCCCGCATCGATCGCGCGCTTGGCGGCATCTTTAATGTTCTGCGGCGTATCGAAATCGGGCTCGCCCGCACCCAGGCCGATCACGTCTTTGCCCGCAGCCTTCAGTTCCGCCGCTTTCATCGACACGGCAATGGTGGGCGAGGGCTTCACGCGCTGGAGACGATCGGCGATCATCGACATGGGTCGCAAGCTTCCTTGGGAGCGATAAATGGCGAAAAACAAAGAGCTTGGAAATTAACCCCACCGCAGGCCGTGTGCAATCGCCTTGACCTTCCCCAAGGGGGAAGCGGCAGAAGAATTGTCCGCGCACAATCCGGGCGCGCCAAAGCGGGAGAAAAACGATGCGCCGAATTGCCACCGCCATCTTTTTGGCGGCAACGCTGGTCGGGGGGGCTGCTCTTGCCCAGCATGCGGGCCATGGAAACGCGACGGGCGGGAATGCGTCCACACGCGCCTATCGCGCCGCGAACGACAAAATGCACAAGGAAATGGATATCCGATACAGCGGCGATGCCGACAAGGATTTTGTCGCGGGCATGATCGCGCACCATGACGGCGCTGTCGCGATGGCCAAGATCGTGCTGCAATACGGCAAGGATGCGGAGATCAAGGCGCTCGCGACCAACATCATTCGCGAGCAGGAAAAAGAAATTGCGCAAATGCGGGCGTGGCAGGCGCGCAATCGGTAAACTGGGCGCATCGCCTCGATTCGCAGACAGGGTCCGTCGCATGCGCGCTGCCGTTTATTCTTCGTTCGGGCCTGCTTTTGAAGTTTTGTCGATCGCCATTCTGCCCGACCCGGTGCCGGGGCCGGGCGAGGTTCGCGTCAAGCTGATGGCGTCGGGCGTCAACCCGTCCGACGTCAAATCGCGCGCGCTCGCCACGCGCAATGCCGTTTACTCGCGCGTCATTCCGCATTCCGACGGGGCGGGCATCGTCGATGCGGTGGGTGAAAATGTCGATCCGGGACGCGTGGGCGCGCGCGTCTGGGTGTTCAACGCGCAATGGCAGCGCGCCGACGGCACGGCCGCCGAGTATGTCTGCGTACCGGCCGAACTGGCGCCGGCGTTGCCGTCGAACGCGGATTTCGACACGGGCGCTTGTCTTGGCATACCGGCGCTCACCGCATGGCGCGCGGTTACGATGAATGGCGGCGTGCGCGAGCGCCGTGTGCTCGTCACCGGCGGTGCTGGGGCCGTGGGCCATGCCGCCATTCAGATCGCCAAATACGAAGGGGCAACCGTCTACGCGACCGTCTCTTCGCCCGAAAAAGCTGCGATCGCGCGTGCGGCTGGGGCCGACGCCACGATCGACTACAAGACGGAAGACGTGGCCGCGCGTATCCGCGAGATCACCAAAGGCGAGGGCGTCGACCGTGTTATCGACATGGATGTTGCGGCCAACGGTGCCGTCGTCGCCGCGTCGCTGAAGTCGGGCGGAACGGCCGTTGTTTACGGCTCGGGCAAGCCCGATTTCCAGCTGCCTTTCATGCCCTTGATCGCGAAGAATCTGACCTATGCGTTTCTCATCATGTACGAACTGACGCCCGCCCAACGCCGCGACGGCTGCGCTTACGTCAATTCGCGTATCGCGATGGGCCATCTCAAAATGCCGATCGCCGCGCGCTTTCCCTTGGCCGACATCGCCAAAGCGCACGAGGCGGTCGAAAGCGGCAAAACGATTGGGAACGTGGTTGTCGCGTTGATTTGACGGTCCGCCGCCAATATCTCGAAACAAAGCCATGCAAAAAGAGGCCATGTGCGTGCCGTTCGCGCACGTTGACTGAGCGGGCCCAGTCGCTAGAGTCGTTCCAGCCATGGCGCTTCCCAATCTCACTGCCCCGCTGCCCGACAAGCTGGTCAATCCAGCGCCGCCGCTGGCGGGCGATGCCAATGCATCGGCGGCCGAGCGGCTGACGGTCGTCTCGGACTACGTGCCCGCCGGCGACCAGCCCGCCGCGATCGCGGAGATCACCGAGGCGCTGCAGCGTGGCGAGCGGGACCAGGTGCTGCTCGGCGTTACGGGCTCTGGCAAGACGTTCACGATGGCGCACGTGATCCAAAATCTGCAACGCCCCGCGCTCGTACTTGCCCCCAACAAGACGCTCGCCGCCCAGCTCTATGGCGAAATGAAGTCGTTCTTTCCCAACAACGCGGTCGAATATTTCGTCAGCTACTACGACTACTATCAGCCCGAGGCGTACGTGCCGCGCTCGGACACGTATATCGAGAAAGAAAGCTCGGTCAATGAACAGATCGACCGCATGCGTCACTCCGCGACACGCGCGTTGCTCGAGCGCCAGGACACCATCATCGTCGCGTCGGTGAGCTGCATCTACGGGATCGGCTCGGTCGAGACCTATTCCTCGATGACGCTGACGCTGAAAGTCGGCCAGCGCATGGATCGCAACGATCTACTGCGCGAGCTCGTCAAGCTGCACTACAAGCGCAACGAAGCGGCTTTCCAGCGCGGCACGTTCCGCGCGCGCGGCGACGGCGTCGAAATTTTCCCCGCCCACTGCGAAGACCGCGCCTGGCGCGTGTCGCTGTTCGGCGAGGAGATCGAGGCGATCTTCGAATTCGATCCGCTGACGGGCGAAAAAAAAGCGACGCTCGGCAGCGCCAAGCTCTATGCCAATTCGCACTACGTGACGCCGCAGCCCACGCTCGACCAGGCGATCACGCAGATCAAAGCCGATCTGAAGGCTCGCCTAGCCGAGTTCGCTGCGGCGGGCAAGCTGCTGGAAGCCCAGCGCATCGAGCAGCGTACGACGTTCGACGTCGAGATGATGGCCGCGACCGGCTCGTGCGCGGGCATCGAAAATTATTCGCGCTACCTGACGGGACGCGCGCCCGGCGCGCCGCCGCCGACATTGTTCGAGTACCTGCCAAAAAACGCCGTACTGATCTGCGACGAGAGCCACGTGATGGTGCCGCAGATCGGCGGCATGTTCAAAGGCGACTACGCGCGCAAATCGACCTTGTCGGAATACGGTTTCCGATTGCCGTCCTGCATCGACAATCGTCCGCTGAAGTTCGACGAATGGGAGCAGATGCGTCCGCAAACCGTGTTTGTCTCGGCCACGCCCGGCAAGTGGGAGATGGAGCGCACCAAGGGCGTATTCGTGGAACAGGTCATCCGGCCGACCGGCCTTGTCGACCCGCCGGTCGAAATTCGCCCGACCGAACGCCAAGTCGACGATCTGCTTGGCGAACTCAAGCGTGTCGCCAAAAACGGCCAGCGCGCGCTGGTGACCACGCTCACCAAGCGCATGGCCGAGGATCTGACCGAGTATCTGCACGAAAACGGCGTCCGGGTGCGCTACATGCATTCGGATGTCGAAACGCTCGAGCGCATCGAAATCATCCGCGATCTGCGTCTGGGCGCGTTCGACGCGCTGATCGGCATCAATCTGCTTCGCGAGGGGCTCGACATTCCCGAATGTGCGCTGGTGGCGATCCTGGACGCGGACAAGGAAGGCTATCTGCGCTCGCGCACCTCGCTGATCCAGACGATCGGGCGGGCCGCGCGCAATGTCGACGGGCGCGTGATCCTGTACGCCGATAGGCGCACCGATTCGATGGAGGCGGCGCTTGCCGAAACCGACCGGCGGCGCATCAAGCAGGTCGCCTACAACGTGGCCAACGGCATTACGCCCGAAACGATCCGCAAACAGATCGGCGACATTCTGGGCAGCGTGTACGAGCGCGACCGCGTGACGGTCGGCACCGGCGACGACGGCACGCCGCATCTGGTCGGCCACAATTTGCGCGCCCATATTGCCGACCTCGAAACGCGCATGCGCGAGGCGGCATCGAACTTGGAATTCGAGGAAGCCGCGCGGTTGCGCGACGAAATCAAACGGCTCGAATCGTTCGAACTGGAAATGCCAAACGGCGTGGGCGAGGGGGCGCAGGCCGGCTATCAGGCGGGACCCGGCGCGCCGCGCCCGCGCTCGACGGGCGGTGCCGTGAATTCGCGCAAAGGCCGTGCCCGCCGCCCGCCGCCCGGCGGCGCGCGCAAATGAATTCTTTCTGGTTGCCGCTCTCGCTCACCTTGGTCGTGCAGATTTTGGTGAGCGGGGCGAGCTTGAGCGCTGCCGTGCTGGCTCCCCTGGCGGCCCCGGATTTAGGCGTTTCGGCGGCGCGCGTCGGCTACTACGTCGCTGGCGTCTATGCCGTGGCGGCAACCGCTGGCGTTGCAAGCGGCGCGTTCATCCAGCGCTTCGGCGCGCTCGGCACCATGCAGGTCACGCTGGCGTTTGGCGCGCTCGGCCAAGCGTTGATCGCTTTTGGCACGCCCTGGAGCGTGGCGCTGGCCGCCGTCGCCTGCGGCATCAGCTTGGGGCCGACCACGCCGGCAACCTCGGCGATTTTGGTCGGCACGTCGCGCCCTGCCAATCGCAATCTTGTTTTCTCGCTCAAACAGACCGGCGTACCGGCCGGATTCACGCTTGCGGCCCTCGCTTTTCCGGCCCTCGCTTTGTCGTTCGGCTGGCGCGGCGCGGCCGGCGTCGCGGCCGTCGTTTTGATCGCAATGTCGGTCGCGCTGATTCCGTTTCGCGCGGAGTTCAATACGGGCCGCATCGCGTCGCCTCGTTTTTCGGCGCGCGCCCAATTGCTCGATCCGGTGCGGCGTGTCTGGACGACGCCCGAAATGCGGCGCTTGGCGCTGACGTCGCTGACATATTCGGGCTTGCAGGGCTCGCTTGCAGGCTATCTCGTGGTTTTCCTGACGCACGACACGTCGCTCGATCTGATCGCGGCGGCGGGCATTTTGGCGGCCGCACAAGCAACTGGCGTGGTCGGACGCATCCTGTGGGGGGTCGTTGCCGATCGCAGCGGACGGCCCGACCGCGTGCTGGCTTTGCTGGGACTGGCCATGGCGCTGTTTGGCGGTTTCGTAGGGTTGGCGGCGCCTTATCTTTCGTTTCCCGTACTGGCAGTCGCGTGCGTGCTTTTCGGCGGCACGGCGATGGCATGGAACGGCGTCTATCTTGCCGAGGTTGCGCGCATCGCCCCGCCCGAGCGCGTGGGCGAAGCGACGGGGGCGGTCGGCATGTTCACGTTCGGCGGCGTCGCGATCGTGCCGGGCCTGTTTGCGACGATCGTGCTGTTTTTCGACAGCTACGCGGTCGGCTATGTGCTGGCGGCTGCGTTTCCGGCCGCGTCGGGCATTGCGCTGTTGCGTGCGGCGCGTCCAAAGGGCATATCGACGCCATGAATTTGCCGCCGAACATGCCGCGCACGGCTTTGGTTACGGGTGCTGCCAAGCGGATCGGGCGTGCGATCGCGCTCGATCTGGCACGATACGGCCTCAAGGTCGGCGTGCATTGCGGCAACTCCGTCGACGAAGCGCGCGCGGTCGTCTCCGAAATCCAAGGCAGCGGTGGCGAGGCCGTCGTCCTGCAGGCCGACCTTGCGCGCGAGGGGGACGTGCAGCGTTTGGCCGCCGAAGCGCATGCGGTCCTTGGCCCGCTCGGCGTGCTCGTCAACAACGCATCGACTTTCGAGCGCGACGAAATTGGCGATACGACGCGCGCGAGTTGGGACATGCATCTGGAAGCCAACTTGCGCGCGCCCTTCGTGCTTATCCAGGAAATGGCGCGCCATTTGCCGCTCGACGGCGCCGGTGTCGTTATCAATCTGCTGGACCAGCGCGTATGGAATCTGACGCCGCATTTTGTCAGCTATACGCTGTCGAAGGCCGGACTATGGACGCTCACGCAAACGCTCGCCTTGGCGCTGGCGCCGCGTATCCGCGTCAACGCGATTGGGCCGGGCCCGACGCTTGCCAGCGTGCGCCAGGATCCGGCCCAGTTCGAGCGTCAGGTTGCCAGCGTGCCGTTGCGCGCGGCGCCGTCGCTCGACGAAGTGTGCGCGGCCGTCCGCTTGCTTGTATCGGCGCGCTCGGTCACGGGCCAGATGCTGGCGCTCGATGGCGGGCAGCATCTCAATTGGGGTGCGCCCGGCACGCACCAGCCCGACGAATGAGCGAGTTGCCGACGCGCATCGTCTTGATCCGCGATTTGGTGTTGCAGGTCGCGATCGGCGTCTTCGAGCGCGAACGAACTGCCACGCAGCGCGTGCGCTTCAATATCGAACTCGGCGTGCCCGACGTCTCGCCGCAACACGACTCGATCCAGGAGGTGGTGCGGTACGACACGGTCATCGCCGCAATCCGCACGCTGGTCGCGGCAGGCCATGTAAATCTGGTCGAAACCTTGGCGGAGCGCGTAGCTGCACAATGCCTTGCGCAGCAGGGCGTGCTATGGACAAAAGTGCGGGTCGAGAAGCTCGATATCGCGCCGGATGCGGCTGCCGTCGGCGTCGAAATTTTTCGAAAAAATGCTTGACTGACCGATACCAAGCACATGTACGGACAGTCGAACTTGTCCACATTGGCACTGAATTCAATAAAAATGGCGGTATTCTGCCGTTTCTGACGATTATGTGAAGTAATTGAGGCTCGGATTGTGAGCCATATTGAGGAATATCAGAGACTTGCAAGAGCGATCAAAATTTAGGCAAAGGGTCTTGGAATGCTAGTTTTGCTGGATTCGTGGGGGTTCGAATGCCGTTTTGCACAAGTTTATCCACAGACTTGGTGGATAGAAGAATCCAGGAAAACCGCGTTTGCTCGAACGAGCGGCAGGCCCGTGACGCAAGTGTCACAATCGTGATTCCGGTGGGTGATCCGCGACTTGCCCCGGCTCTGCGAAGGCGGTAGGCCAAGGGCCCGCATGGCAGACCCGAGCAGCGAAGATGCCCTGGAATTCGAGCCCCCGCCCGTCGCCGCCGAAGGGGCGGCGGTGTTGCGCGCGGCCTTGCCCACGCTGCCGCTGACGCCTGGCGTCTACCGCATGCTCGCGGCGAACGGCGACGCGCTGTATGTCGGCAAGGCGCGCGCCTTGCGCAAACGCGTGTCGCAGTATCTGCAGTTCGAGCGCATGCCCAACCGATTGGTGCGCATGGTGTCGGAAACGCGACGCCTGGAAATCGTCACCACGCACACCGAAGCCGAAGCGCTGCTGCTCGAAAGCAATCTCATCAAGCGCCTGATGCCGCGCTACAATGTTTTGCTGCGCGACGACAAATCCTTTCCCTATATCGCGCTGTACCAGGAGCACGAATTCGCGCAGGTTGCCAAGCATCGCGGCAGCCGCGATCGCAAAGGCCGCTATTTCGGGCCCTTTGCGGCGGCAACCGCGGTAAACGTGACGCTGACGGCAATGCAGCGCGCGTTTTTGCTGCGCTCTTGCACCGACGCGATCTTCTCGCAGCGCACGCGGCCCTGTTTGCTCTACCAGATCAAGCGCTGCTCGGCGCCGTGCGTGGGCCGCATCGCCAAGGACGACTACGCCAAGCTCGTCGACGAGGCCATCGATTTTCTCGAAGGCCGCTCGCGCGACGCCCAAGGCGTGCTTGTGGCGAAGATGCAGAAATCCGCCGACGAAATGGATTATGAAACGGCCGCGATGTACCGCGACCGCATCCGCGCGCTCACGGCCGTGCAGGCGCGCCAGGACATCAATTTCGAATATCTCGGCGATTGCGACGTTGTGGCGCTGCATGCCGAAGGCGGCCAGTGCTGCATCCAGGTTTTCTTTTTTCGCGGCGGGCGCAACTATGGCAACCGCGCCTATTTCCCGCGCCACGACAAGCAACTCGATACGAGCGAGGTGCTGGGCTCGTTCCTGGGGCTTTTCTACGCCGACAAGCCGCCCCCGCCCAGCATCCTGCTCTCGCAAGAAGTGGCCGAGCAGGCGCTGATCGAAGAAGCGTTGTGCACGCGTACGGACCATCGCGTGCGTCTGGCCGTGCCCGAGCGCGGCGACAAGCGCAAACCGGTCGAGCACGCGCTCGCCAATGCGCGCGAAGCGTTGGCGCGTCGCCAGGCCGAAAGCGGCGCGCAGGCCAAGCTGCTCGACGGCGTTGCCGCCGCCTTCGGGCTCGACTCGCCGCCCCAGCGCATCGAGATTTACGACAACAGCCATATCCAAGGCACGAACGCCATCGGCGCCATGGTTGTCGCAGGCCCCGAAGGCTTTGCGAAGGCCCAGTACCGCAAATTCAATATTCGCGGGCCCGGCAAATCCGATACGGGGGCGGGCGGAGACGACTACGCGATGATGCGCGAAGTGTTCGAGCGTCGCTTCGGGCGTGCGCTTCGCGAAGATCCCAACCGCGAGCGCGGATCGTGGCCCGATCTGGTGCTGATCGACGGCGGGCTCGGCCAGCTGCACGCGGTTGAAAAGGTGCTCGAGGAACTGGGCATCGACGATCTGACCTATGTGGCGATCGCCAAAGGGCCTGATCGCGATGCCGGACGCGAGCGGTTTTTCATGCCGGGCCGCGCGCCGTTCCAGCTCGAGCAGCGCGACCCCGTCCTCTACTATTTGCAGCGTCTGCGTGACGAGGCGCACCGCTTTGCGATCGGTGGGCACCGTGCGCGGCGCTCCAAGGGCATCGCAAGTTCGCCTTTGGACGAGGTCCAGGGCGTGGGACCGCGGCGCAAAAAGGCGCTTTTGCTGCATTTTGGCTCGTCGGCGGCGGTCAAAGCGGCCGGATTGGCCGACCTTGAGGCCGTGGCCGGGGTGGGCAAGTCGGCGGCCAAAAAAATCTATGACCACTTCCACGGCGGCGGGTAAAATAGCACCGTTGGATTCTGCCCTTCGAGCGACCCGAGGACTATGATTTTTTCGTTGCCCATGTGGCTCACACTGAGTCGCATCTTCGCCATCCCGATCATCGTCGCGCTGTTCTGGCTCGACGGCGACGAATGGCGCTATGTCGCCTGCGGCATCTACGCGATCGCCGCGGCGACCGACTGGCTCGACGGATACCTTGCGCGCGCGTGGTCGCAGCAATCCAAGCTTGGCCGTATCTTCGATCCGATCGCCGACAAGCTGCTGGTCGCAGCGACGATTTTGCTGCTCGTCGCGTTCGGTCGTGTCGCAGGGGTCACGGTTCTGGCGGCGCTGGTGATTTTGCTGCGCGAGGTTCTTGTCTCGGGCTTGCGCGAGTTTTTGGCCGAAATTCGCGTCGGCTTGCCGGTGTCCAAACTCGCCAAATGGAAGACCGGAATTCAAATGACGGCGCTCGGCATTCTGATCGTCGGCGATGCAGGCCCGACCGCGTTCCTGCCGGTCATGCCGATTGGCGAGGTCGGGTTGTGGATTGCGGCAGCGCTCACGCTCTATACGGGGTACGACTACCTCGCGACCGGCTTGAAGCATGTCGACGAGGACGACGCACCCGTCCAGCCGCCCGCCCCGACGCCGCCCGCGCGACAGTCGGCCTGAAAGCGATGCGTATCGTCGGACTAGCGGGCTGGAGCGGCAGCGGCAAAACCTCGCTCGTGATACGCTTGGTGCCCGAACTTGTGCGGCGCGGCTTGAGCGTTTCGACGATCAAGCACGCGCATCACGCATTCGACGTCGATAAGCCCGGCAAGGATAGCCACGCGCATCGCCAGGCCGGTGCCCAAGAAGTGCTGGTCTCGTCCGCCAATCGCTTCGCGCTGATGCGCGAACTGCGCGGCGCGCCCGAGCCCACGTTCGAAGAACTCGTCGCGCGCATGGCGCGCGTCGATATTCTGCTGGTCGAAGGATTCAAGCGCCACGCGCACGACAAAATCGAAGTCCATCGTCCAACCGTGGGCAAACCGCTGCTGGCCGGCGACGATCCACGAATAATAGCCGTCGCCAGCGACGCGGCGCTGACCGGTCTCGGCGTGCCGCTGCTCGATCTCGACGATACGGCCGCGATCGCCGATTTTATCGTTGGGTACGGCTGATGGCGCAGCTTTCCGATGATTGTTTTGCGTTCGGCGGCGAATTGATGCGAGCGGGCGAAGCGTCGGCCATTTTGGCCGCGCGTGCGAAAACACTGACCTCGGCCGAGCGTATCGCGTTGCGCGGGGCGGCAGGTCGCATTTTGGCGGCGGACATCGTGGCGCTGCGCAACGTGCCGCCGCACGACAATGCGGCCGTCGATGGCTATGCGGTTTCGCATGCCGACCTGAACGCGACCGACGATACGCGCCTTCCCTTGCGCGGTCGCAGTGCGGCCGGCCATCCGATGCTGGAACCGTTCGCAAGCGGCACGGCCGCGCGGGTCTTCACGGGTGCGGCGATGCCCGCGGGGGCCGATACCGTCTTCATGCAGGAGGACGCGACGCTCGACGGCGATCATGTTGTGCTGCCGCCAGGGTTGAAGTTCGGCGCCAACCGGCGCAAGGCTGGCGAAGATATTGCCGCAGGGTCTCTTGTTTTGCGGGCCGGACAGCGTCTGCGCGCCCAGGATATCGGACTCATCGCATCGCTGGGATTTTCGGAGATCGCGGCAAACGCGAAGCTGCGCGTTGCTGTGTTTTCGACTGGCGACGAATTGCGCGAACCGGGCACAAACGCCCCCGCAGGCAGCGTGTACGATGCCAATCGCCATGTGTTGCTCGCTTTGCTCGACGGGCTCGGGTTCCAGGCCAACGATCTTGGCATTTTGAAGGACTCGCCGGATGCACTGCGCGCGGCGCTGGGCGATGCCGCCGCGACAAACGATGCGATCGTAACCTCGGGCGGCATGTCGACGGGCGAGGAAGACCATGTGCGTGCGGCCGTGACGGCGCTCGGACAGATTCATTTTTGGCGCCTCGCCATTCGGCCGGGCCGACCGCTTGCCTTTGGCACGGTTTCGGGCAAGGCGTTTTTGGGATTGCCCGGCAATCCGGTCGCCATGATGGTGACGTTCCTGCGTTTTGCGCGACCCGTTTTGCTTCGCCTTGCGGGCGCTTCGAACGTCGAACCCCAACTCCACCGTGTGCGCCTGGCCGAGCCGGTCCGCAAAAAACTTGGACGGCGCGAATGGCTGCGCGTGCGCTTGATGGCAGGTGCCGACGGCGTGCCTGTCGCGCATAAGTTTCCGCGCGACGGGGCCGGCATTCTAAGCTCGCTGGTGTGGTCGGACGGGCTGATCGAGATTGCCGAAGAAACGACCGCGCTTGCTGCGGGCGATCTAGTGGACTACCTGCCGTTTACGGAGGTCGTGCGATGAAGATTCTGTGGTTCGCGTGGCTGCGTACGCGCGTGGGGCATGCGCAAGAAAACGTCGCCAAGCCGACCGAGGTTTCCAACGTTGCCGAGTTGCTCGACTGGCTCGCCACGCGCTCGGACGGCCACGCACAAGCGCTGGCGGCGCGCGACGTGGTGCGCGTTGCCGTCAACCAGACCTATGTGAAGCTCGACCATCCGGTCGCCGATGGCGATGAAGTCGCGTTGTTTCCGCCCGTGACGGGAGGCTAGGCATGGTAGTGCGCGTCCAACGCGAGGCTTTCGATGCGGGAGCCGAACTTGCAGCATTGACAGCTGGGCGTACCGATATCGGCGCACTGACGAGTTTTGTGGGGCTCGTGCGCGACATGGCGGGCGATGCGCGCATCGGCGCCATGACGCTCGAGCACTATCCGGGCATGACCGAAAAGCAGCTCGAAGAAGTCGAGCGCGAAGCGAATGCGCGCTGGCCTCTGACGGCCTCGTTGATCGTGCACCGCTTCGGGCGCATGGAACCGGGCGAGCCGATCGTTTTGTGCGCAGCAGCCAGCGCGCACCGCGATGCGTCGTTCGACGCGTGCCGCTTTCTCATCGATTGGCTGAAGACGAAGGCGCCCTTCTGGAAACTTGAAGAAACCGGCGCCGGAGCCCAGTGGGTCGCCGCCAAAACAAGCGACGACCACGCCGCACGACGTTGGGAGACGGGAAAATGAGAGTCGAACCGCTGAATGCCTATCGCGTCGCGCTATGGTTTTTGTGCGGCGCTCTGGCCGTGCTCGTTTTTCACCAGGGCGCCATTCAGATGCTGTTCAAGTCGGGCATTATCCCCAACGGTCCTTATCAAATGCGACCGATTCCGCCGTTCGGCGTGCCCGCCGTCATGAACCAAGCTTTCTGGGGCGGCATGTGGGGGATCGTCTTCGGTCTGCTGCAGCCTTTCTTCGGCAAGCGGCTCCATCCGTTGACGATCGGGTTTTTGTTCGGCCTTTTGGGGCCGACGATGGTCGGTTGGTTCGTACTTTCGCCGCTGCGCGGCGGGCCGCTCGCGGCGGGCTTCGTACTCGACAACATGGCGCGCGGCGTTTTCATCAACGGCATGTTCGGGGTGGGCGTTGCCGCCCTGCTCATGCTTGCCCATCGTTACGGTCCGAGGACGAGCGGAGTGCAAATCTGAGGTCGTCGGGCGCGATGCTTGGATTTTCCGCCAGGACAGCCTCGAACGCCAAGCGCGCGATGGCGGCGGCGCGTTCGCGTTTGGCGTAGCTCTGGGAGTCCGCGCCGAACAGGCGCAGCAGCGGATCGATCAAACGGGTTCCGCGCGCGGGTTCCGCAATTTCGGCCGAGAAACGCGCGCAGGCGGCGGCGTAGATTTTTTGCAACGCCGCCGCCTGCATGCTTGCCTCAGGCGATCGGGAAATCGACTTCGCCGCGCGTCGCACGGCCGAAATCTTCCAGCAATACCTTCGTGATCGCACCCGGCTTGAAGTTGTATTTGTCGATCGAGCCGACCGGCGTGATTTCGGCGGCCGTGCCCGTGAGGAAGGCCTCTTGCGCCTTGGCAAGCTCGTCGGGCCAAATCGCGCGCTCGACCACCTGAATTTGGCGCGCCTTGGCCATCGCGATCACCGAACGGCGCGTAATTCCGTCGAGGAAGCAATCGGGTTTGGGCGTGTGCAGCACGCCGTCGATGGCCAGGAAAATGTTGGCGCCCGTCGCTTCGGCGATTTGGCCGCGCCAATCGAGCATTAGCGCGTCGGCGTAACCGTCTTTTTCGGCCGCGTGTTTGGACATCGTGCAGATCATGTAAAGGCCCGCAGCCTTCGACGATGTCGGGGCTGTGTTTGGCGCCGGGCGTGCCCATTTGGCCCAGCACATGCGGATGCCGTTTTCTTTGTCGGCGAAATAGCTGCCCCATGCCCACGACGCGATCGCGACGTTGATTTTGGATTGCTGCGCCGACACGCCCATCATTTCCGACCCGCGCCATGCGATCGGGCGGACATAGCAGTCGGGCTGGCCGTTGGCGGCAACGACTTCGTTCGTCGCAGCGTCGATCTGTTCGACCGTGTACGGAATCTCGAAGCCCAGGATGCGCGCCGAATCGAGCAGGCGCTGCGAATGTTCGCGCAGTTTAAAAACCTTGCCGCCATAGGCGCGCTCGCCCTCGAATACGGCCGAGGCATAGTGCAAGCCGTGCGACAGGACATGCAGCTTGGCATCGCGCCACGGCACTAGCGCGCCGTTCCACCACACAAAGCCGTCGCGATCGTCGAAGGGGACCAGAGCCATGGCCGTTTTCCTCGCTAAAGGTCTTTCGTTTCGCCGGAAGAGTGTCCGACGCAAGTTTCCGCCCGTTTTGGGCTTGCGCAAAGAAACACTCTTGCGGCATATATGTCAACAACACTGACGTATTTAGGCCATGAAAAAACAACATGTCTGATTTGCGAACTGGCCAGCAGCATCTTTATTTGCGTGACGAAGATCTGCGCCTCGGTATCGAGCTGTTGTTTTATGCCTATCGCGATTTCACGGCCGAACCGGATCGGATGCTCGAGGAAATCGGCTTCGGGCGCGCCCACCATCGCGCGATTTATTTTGTCGGCCGGTATCCGGGCATCGTCGTGGGCGAGCTGCTGACGATCTTGCGCATTACCAAACAAAGCCTGTCGCGCGTGCTCGGCGAATTGGTGCGCAAGGGCTATATTCTACAAAAGCCGGGTGCAGTCGATCGTCGCCAGCGGCGGCTTGAGCTGACCGAACACGGATTGGCGCTTGAGCGCAAACTCTCCGAAAACCAGCGCCGCCGCTTTGCGGCCGCCTATCGCAGCGCGGGTCCGGCGGCGGTCGAGGGTTTCCGGCGCGTCATGCTGGGGCTGATCGACGAGCGCGACCGGCGCAAAGTGGCGCTGGAACCGGCCAAAAACCCGCCCCTATCCGCGCTCAAGCGCGGATAGGGGCGGCTGCAGGCGAAATGGTCTGTTGGCTTCGCGCCCGCGCGACCCTAAATTCAATCCCATGGTCGAAGGGGCCCATCTTCTTGTCGTCGACGACGATACGCGCACGCGCGAATTGCTGCGACGATATTTGGTCGAGCACGGCTATCGTGTGGCGACGGCGGCAGACGCTGCCGAAGCCGAAGCCCAGCTCGACGCGCTCGCATTCGATCTGGTGGTCCTCGACGTGATGCTGCCGGGCGAAGACGGCATGTCATTCACCAAACGCTTGCGCGCGGCCAAGCGCGACATGCCGATCGTGCTACTGACCGCGCGCGGCGATACCGCCGACCGCATCTCCGGTCTGGCCTCGGGGGCGGACGACTATCTGCCTAAGCCCTTCGAACCCGAAGAGCTGGTGCTGCGGATCCGCGCCATTTTGCGGCGCGCGCCGCCGCCCGTCGAAGCGCCTGGCGCGGTCGCATTCGGGGCGTTCCTTTTCGATTTGGAGCGCGAAGCGCTGACGCGCGGCGCCGAGCAAATCAAGCTTACTTCCGCCGAAATCTCGTTGCTCAAGGTGCTGGCCAGCTCCGCCAACGCGCCCGTCAGCCGCGAAGAGCTGCTGCGCCGTTCGCGCTTGTCCGGCAATGTGCGCACGGTGGATGTCACGGTCACGCGCCTGCGCCCCAAAATCGAAGACGATCCGCGCAATCCGCGCTACCTGCAGACCGTGCGCGGCGCAGGCTACTTGTTGCGAACGGACTGACGCGCATGGGCGGTATCGACCAAAGCATCCGACGCTATCTGCCGCGCACGCTCTACGCGCGAGCGCTTTTGATCATCGTGGCGCCGATGGTGCTGGTCCAACTCGTGGCCGGACTCGTCTTCTACGAACGCGTTTGGGACACGGTGTCGCGACGGCTGTCGAACGCATTGGCGGGCGAGGTTGCGTCGGTTGTGCAGACGATGGGCCGGTTTTCGAGCGATGCCGATCTGGCGTGGCTGTTCGAGACGATGCATCTGGCGCACGGCTCCACCTATCGGTTCGAGGGGGGCGCCATCCTTGCGCGCACCGGCCCCGACCGGCCCGACACGCTGCTCGAGCGCTATCTTGTCTCGGGCCTTGAGGAGCGCGTGCGCCGACCATTTCTGCTCGATGCGTGGGGCGATCCGGCGGATCTCAAGCTTGCGGTCCAATTGCCTGGCGGCGTTCTGCACCTGACCGCTTCGCGCCAGCGCGTGTTCACCACCAATGTCTATGTCTTCCTGCTTTTCATGATCGGCACGTCGCTGATCTTGATCGCGATCGCGTCGACCTTCATGCGCAACCAGGTACGCCCGATCTGGATGCTTGCCAAAGCCGCCGACGATTTCGGCAAAGGGCGCATCGATACCGAGTTTCGCCCGCACGGAGCCAGCGAAGTACGCCAGGCGGCGGCGGCCTTTCTGACGATGCGCGAGCGCATCGCGCGCTACATGGCCCAGCGCACGGAAATGCTTGCCGGCATCAGCCACGATTTGCGCACGCCGCTCACGCGCATGAAGCTCGAACTTGCGATGCTTGGCGACCATCCCTCGGCTGCGGGCCTCAAGACCGACGTTGCCGACCTGGCACGTATGGTCGAATCCTACCTCGCCTTCGTGCGCGGCGAGGGAGAGGAGAAGATCGAGCCCACCGACCTCGCCCAGCTTCTGACCGACCTCATCGCGGCTACCCAGCGCGGCGGCCATTCGGTGGCGCTGGCGAACGAGGGCGATCTGCTGTTGCCGGTGCGCCCGCACGCGATCAAGCGATGCTTGGAAAATCTGATCGCCAACGCGGTACGCCACTCGGCCCAGGTGCGCGTGACCGCCGTGCGGCACGCAAGCGACGTCGAGGTCACGATCGACGACGATGGCCCCGGCATCCCGCCCGAATCGCGCGAGGACGTGTTCAAACCGTTTTTCCGTCTCGACCAAGCGCGCAATGCCGCAACCGGCGGCGTGGGCTTGGGTCTCACCATCGCGCGCGACGTGGTGCGCGGCCATGGCGGCGACGTTCGAATCGACGAATCGCCCATGGGCGGCGCCCGCGTCCGCATCCGTTTGCCGGTTTAGCCCGTTAACGGTCTCGCAAGGTTTTAGCGCTAGCGTTATTTGCGTGTTTGAAAGTGCCGCTTGGCGATCGCCGGGTGGTGCGGCTTCAAACGCCCCGCCGCCGCGGTCTTGAAGCAGGGCTGCTTCGGGATTGCGGCGGCCCAAATTTTTCCTCCTTGCGGGGGGCTGGCAATGAGGGCTATGTCCAGCCTTCCTCGAGCCAAAGATTTTTCATTTCCATGCCGCCGACCCCGCCCAGCGGTGCCGCCACGCGCCGCACCTTTGCCATCATCTCGCATCCGGACGCGGGCAAAACCACGCTGACCGAAAAGCTGCTGCTGTTCGGGGGGGCAATTCGTCTGGCGGGCCAGGTCAAGGCGCGGGGCGAACGGCGGCGTGCGCGTTCGGACTGGATGGCGATCGAGCAGGCGCGCGGCATTTCCGTGACCAGCTCGGTGATGACGTTCGACTATGCCGGCGCCACGTTCAATCTTCTCGACACGCCCGGCCACGAAGATTTCAGCGAGGACACCTACCGTACGCTGACGGCGGTCGATTCGGCCGTCATGGTCATCGACGCTGCCAAGGGCATCGAAACGCAAACGCGCAAACTGTTCGAAGTCTGCCGCCTGCGCGACATTCCGATCGTCGTGTTCGTCAACAAGGCCGACCGCGAGGGCCGCGATCCGTTCGACTTGCTCGACGAAATCGAGAAAACGCTGCAACTCGACGTTTGCCCGCTGGTGTGGCCCGTCGGCATGGGCTCGGATTTCCACGGCTGTTTCGATCTGCGCGACAACTCGTTCATGACCGGCAAGCAGGGCTCCAACTACGAGCGCATCGTCAAAACGTCGGGCCCCGACGACCCGCAGCTCGACGAACTTGTCGCGGCCCGCCCGTTGCGCGAGTTTCGCGAGCAGGCAGCGCTGGCGCTCTCGGCCTACCCGACCTTCGATCTCGAAGCCTACAGGCACGGAAACTTGACGCCGGTGTTCTTTGGCAGCGCGCTCAAAGACTACGCGGTCGACGCGCTCATCCACGGGCTTGCCGATTTCGCGCCCAGTCCGCGAACGCAACCGGCCGAGCCGCGCGCGATCGATCCGGAAGAGCCGCGCGTGACGGGCTTCGTGTTCAAGGTCCAGGCCAACATGGACCCCAACCATCGCGACCGCATCGCGTTCTTGCGCGTCTGTTCCGGGCGCTTCAAGCGCGGCATGCGGCTTACGCAAATCCGCACTGGCAAGTCGATCGCCATCCATAGTCCGATCTTTTTCTTCGCCCAGGAGCGCGAACTCGCGGAAGAAGCGCTGCCCGGCGACATAATCGGCATTCCAAATCATGGTACGTTGCGCGTCGGCGATACGCTGAGCGAGGGCGAAACGCTGCGCTTTACGGGCATTCCCAATTTCGCGCCGGAAATCTTGCGCCGCGTGCGGCTCGACGATCCGATCAAGGCCAAGCAATTGCGCCGCGCCCTTGAAGATCTGGCCGAGGAGGGCGTCACCCAAGTCTTCCGTCCGATGCTCGGTTCGCAATGGATCGTGGGCGTGGTTGGGCCTTTGCAGGTCGAGGTGTTGGCGAGCCGCATCGGCGCCGAATACGATGTCAAGGCGGGGTTCGAGCCCGCCCCGTTCGAATCGGCGCGCTGGGTGTCGAGCGACGATGCCGCGCAACTCAAGAAATTCACCGACGGCAATCGCGGCAGCCTCGCCGAGGATCGCGACGGTGCGCCCGTATTCCTCGCTCGCAATGCCTGGGAGTTGGCGCGCATCCAGCAGGATTGGCCGACCCTGGCGTTTCGTACAACGCGTGAACGCGGATGATTTTGCTGCGCTTTCTGCGCTAGACCGCTGCCGTGGCGAAAGCGAACGACAATTTTTTGTGCCGGGCGACGTTGACGGTCGGCGCCGGCAAAGAACGGCTCGCGACGCGCAATTTTGTCGCGGTCGACGAGGCGGCAGACTGGGCGCTGCTGACGGCCCAGCGCCTCAAGCTCGCCTTGGGCGCGCAGGCTTACGAAAAAATCGACGATGCGCTGGTGATCGATATCGGAGGCCACGTTGCGGGCGATCCGATATCGGCGAGGCGCGTCGTGTTTGCGGGTTCGCTTGCGGCGGCGACGGTCGAACTCGCCGAGCGCGTGCGCGCGTTCGAGCGCGACGAGCTGCCGCAATTTCGCAAGGAGGTCGCGGCTCGCATTGCCGCTTCTCGGCGACGCAAATATTGGATTGCGACGGGCGGTGCGGGCACGCTTGCCGCGGCCGTGCTCGCGGTGCTGCTGTTCCCGCCGATCTTGGATCCCGAGCGCGCAGCCGAGGCGATTTTGTCCGCGCCCCCGCCTGCGCTTGCCGGACGCTGGGCGCTGGGCAATCCGGCGGCCAACTGCCAGACCAACTATGTCGAGTTTAGCGCACGGCGCTACGAAGCAGTGGTCGGGGCTAGTCGCCAAAATTTTGCCGCTGCGTACTCCCAACCGACGCCTGATACGATGCGCGTCGAATACGCCCAGGGCGGCATTCGCCTAATCCAAACTTTTCGGTTGCCGGGCGAAAACGGTCGGATGGTTATCGCAAATGTGGAATCAAGCGATCCCGAAATCGCCGCCGCAGCCAGCCGCGCCATCGGAACGGCCCTGACAAAATGTCCGGCCATCGCCTCGTCGCAATAGATCGCGTCGTCGCTAAGATACTAAAAATAGTCTATTTTTTATGTTTTTGCGAAATGCAGATCAGGGGGCTACGCCGCACTGCGATCGCGCGGGCCAGATCCCCGAATCGCGCTTGTTGCTTATTTTTTGCTAAGCGGTTATTGACATGTGCGTCTAACGTTATCTCAGGAGCGATCAATATGCCCGTCGGTACGGTTAAGTGGTTCAATGGCACCAAAGGTTACGGCTTCATCCAGCCGGAATCCGGGGGCGCCGATGTGTTCGTCCATATCTCGGCGGTCGAACGCGCCGGGCTTCGCGGCCTGAACGAAGGCCAGAAGGTGTCGTACGAAGAAAAGCCCGATCCCAAGAAGGGCAAGACTTCGGCTGACAATCTGAAAGTCATCTAAGCCAATTCACGGCTTCGCAAGCCCTCGCAGGCTTGCGGCAACGACGCGCCCCGCCTTTCAAGGTTGGGGCGCTTCTTGCGGTTTGGTGTTCGATTACGCTGCGATAATGTTTTCGTTTGGTTTGCTGAAAAGCGAGCTATGCGCGAACGTAAGCAAGAGCCAACAAAAGTTGGCCAGTCATCGTCTCGCCTGGCATCAGATTTTTAGTTCCAGTCTCGCGCTGCCCAGCAGCTGCGAGATTGAAGCCGTTTGCGACGTGCGAAACGGGTTCCAAACACAGATAGTTGATGCTTGGCGGCCGATGGACAACCATATGTCCGATGGGCTCGTTGGCGTGCAGATCTATGCGCAGGCCAGTGCCGGTTTCGAGCGAAGTATGCCCCTGCCAGCCACCTAGATAGCGCGTGCCGCCTTGCGCATCGAGCGCAAGCCCATGTGGCGGTCCCGGTGCCACCTCGCCGGTAGCGACATTGGCATCGTTCTGCAGCCATTCACTCGCTGCGCTTAACGCGATTGTCGGATCGCCGTTGATCAGGAAATAGGGGTGCCAGCCGATCCCGGCGGGCGCACGGCGCGAATCGGTATTTTCGACGGCAATCTCGATGCCGAGCCGCGTATCCTCAACCCAAAATCTTTGCGTTGCATGGAATGCCCAAGGCCAGTGCGCATCGGGCACGTGCGTGTAGCTAATTGCGAGCGTCTCGGCGCTTTGTGCTTGCACGTGCCACGTTCGCAGATGTGCATGGCCATGCAACGTGTGCGGGATTGCGTCGGGATGCGGGACGAGTTCGTAATCGAGCCCGTCATGGCGCAGCCGCGCATTCTGGATACGGTTCGAATAGGGCACCAGCGGATAGGCCCCGCCTTTGGGCCAGCGCGGCGGCAGGGTCGGATCTCTGCCGATGGGCACGAGCGCATCGTGCCAGACGCCGTCGGCGTTGAGTTGCAGGCGCGACAAGCGACCGCCCAACTCGGGCATTGCTTCGACACGCAGCGCGGAATTGCCAAATTCTATAAGTTCCATCGCTTGCACTTTAAACTCTGGCGGATGGGTCCGCACGCATATCCGCATGCCAGCCCGAGGTACCAAGACTCGTCTTCAGTGCGGCCGATTCGCCCGTCGTCAAATCGATTTTGCCCGGATTGAGCAACCCGTGCGGGTCCATGCGCCGCGCGAACGCAAAATCCGCATCGGTGAGCGTTTTGATGCCGACATTGCGAATCGACGTGGTGTGTGAGTTTGCCACTTGTCCGCCTGCGGCTTGTACTTGCGCGACGATTGCGGCCATTTGCGCCTCGTTCTCGTAGACGAACAACGGCGATCCGACCGCGACCAAGCGCCCCTGCGCTTTCTGGAACTCGAGCCGGAACGGCAGCCGCCCCGCAAACTGCGGATGCAGTCCGCCAATCTGGGCACACAAATCAGGGGCGGCGAACATCGTTTGCACGCTGGTGAATTTTGGATTGCTCTTCTGGACTTGCAGCAGACTATGGCCGTAGCAGAATTTGTAGAGCGGCTCGCCGTAAGGTCCGTTGCCCTCAAATGCCGAATGGGCAAGCCTGCCGCGAAACGCGCCGACCAGTTCGACGAGCTCGTCCAAATGTTGAGCCGCGACCATCGTATTCAGCATCGTGTGCCCGGCCGGTACCAATCCCGCCAAACCCGCCATCAATGTCGGAATCGGCCATTCTTGCAGCGACAAAGCTTTCAACAGCAGCCCATCTTCGTGGCCGAGCCGCACGGCGCAGGCCAGTGCGGATGCAAAATCAGGAAAGCAAAAGATCGCTTCGTGCCAGTCCCAAGCGGGTGCCAAGGGCATTTCGATTTCGACGATCAGCCCGTTGGTGCCGTAGGCATGGTGGGCGAGCAGCACGTCGTGCCCGCGAAGCTCGACATAGCGCGGGTTTTCTTCGACGCTCAAAAGCCCGATCGACGCGATATTGCCGCGATCGCGCAGCAATCCCCATCGGATGCTGCCGATGCCGCCCGATCCGCCGGCGACAAAACCGGCTAACGTCGAATCGTGGCGCGTCGAAGGATGGATGCGCAACTCGACGCCATCTTTGCGCAGATCGTTGTCGAGCGCTGCCATGTTCGTACCCGATAGGGCGCGCATGCGGGTGCGGTCGCTGCCGACAATGCCCGCATAATTGCGAAAATCGACCAGCACGCCGCCTGCCAGCGGCACGCTTTGGCCGTAATTGGCCGTGCCGCCGCCGCGCGCGATGAGCGGCACGCGGTGCCGGACGGCAGCTTTTATGATCGTGACGATTTCGGCGCGATCGCGCGGAGCGACGGCGCCGTCGGCCACGCGCCCGCGCAAGGATTTGCGCAGCAACGGGCTGACCGTCGACCAATCGCGGCTCATCGCCTTCAAGGTCTGCGGATCGTCGACGAAGGCGAGGCCGTCGAGGTCGGCGCGAAAAGCGGCCAGATCGGGTTTCATCGTCCCCGGCCATGCAACATCGACGCCATCAGTGGCACAAAGTTTGCTGAAAGAGACAATGTTGGCCCCTTTCCAAGGAGTGCTTCGATGATCGCCCGCTACGCAAAAATTTTGGCAGCGCTGGCCGTGTTGGCGGCGCCTGCGACCGTGCAAGCCCAAGAAAAGATGACCTTCTTGAGCAGCTGGCGTGCCCAGGCCGAACATGGCGGCTACTACCAAGCCGTCGCGACGGGGCTCTACAAAGCATGCGGCTTGGATGTGTCGATCAGGATGGGCGGCCCCGGTACGGACGCCAAAGCGCTGCTTGCGGGCGGGGCAGTCGACGGCATCATGGGCTCCTTTACGGACGATCCGTTCCGTTTGAACGAGGCGGGCTTCGCGGCCCAAGCCGTCATGGCGTCGTTCCAGAAAACGCCGCAAATTTTGATGACGCATCCGGGCAACGGCATCGCCAAGCTTGAAGACATGCGCGGCCGTCCGATCATGATCGGGCAAAGTTCGCGCACGACATTCTGGCCGTTTTTGCGCGCGCGATACGGTTTCTCAGACGGACAAATCCGTGCCTATAACTTCCAGATGGGGCCCTGGCTTGTCGATCGCACGGCGATCCAGCAGGGATTTGTGTCGAGCGAACCTTTCAAGGTGCGCACCGAAGCGAATATCGAGCCGACCGTCTTCATGCTGTCGGATCTCGGCTATCTCAGCTACTCGTCGATGCCGATCTTTCCGACCAAGACGGTTCGCGAGAAGCCGCGCGCGATCCAGTGCTTCGTCGATGCGACGATCCAGGGCTGGATCGATTATTTCAAGGACCCCGCAGCCGCCAACGTCCTCATCAAGCGCGACAATCCCGACAATACCGACGCGCTGATTGCCTTTGCGGTCGAGAAAATGAAGCACTATGGCATCGTCGAAACCGACGATACAAAACGCTTGGGCATCGGGACCATGTCGGAGGATCGATTCCGCAGACATTTCGAGATGATGCGCGACGAAGGCCTCTACAAACCCGATTTCAATTGGCGCTCGGCCTTCACGCTCGACTTCGTCAACAAGCGATTCGGCCTCTAGCCCGCACGCGGAGAAACAGCATGCTCGTCACCAAGCAACCCGTCCTGCGCCGGTTTTGGTATCCGATCCTGCCCGTCGGCAAGCTCGGCGACGCGCCCTATGGATTCACGCTGCTCGGCACGCCGATCGTCTTGTGGCGGCGCGCCGATGGCAGTATTGCGTGCATCGAAGATCGCTGCTGCCATCGCTCGGCCAAGCTGTCGCTCGGCTATTTGCAGGATGGCAATGTCGTGTGCGGCTACCATGGCTGGACGTTCGACGCGTCGGGCAAATGCGTGCGCATTCCCCAGCGCGAGAACCCGACTGCGACGGGCAATATGCGGGTCGAAGGTTTCCGCGCAGTCGAACGCTACGGCCATGTGTGGGTGGCTTTGGGCGAACCGCTTGCCGATTTGCCGTATATCCCCGAGGCGGACGAGCCGGACCTGCGCAAGATCGACCAGTTTTTCGAACCGTGGAAAATCGGCGCGCTGCGCTTGATGGAAAACTCGTTCGACAACGCGCACGTAGCTTTTACGCATCGCAAAAGCTTCGGCGAAGCGTCTGAACCGATTCCGGCCAAGAACGAGCTCGAAGAATACGATTACGGCTTCCATCTGCGCGCCGAAATTCCTGTGAAAATCCGCGGCGATCTGGCCACCAAGGTTTTGAGCGCGGGCGAAGGCGATACGCTGCGCAAGCTGAAAAACACGTGGTTCATGCCATTCGTTCGCCGACTTGGCATCACCTATCCCAATGGGCTGCGCCACACGATCATTACCGCCGCAACGCCGATGACGGACGACACGACAATGCTCGTGCAATGGTGCTACCGCTCCGATACCGAAGCCCAGGCGCCCGCCGCCGACATCGTGGCGTTCGATCGGCAGGTGACGCTCGAAGACAAGGTGATCCTCGAATCGTGTGACCCCGACGTCCCGCTCGACGAGCGGTTCGAACAGCATATGCCCAGCGACATGCCGGGTCTGCGCATGCGCCGGATGCTGCGCGACTTGCTGGCCCGCCACGGCGAGCAGGAAGTCACGAACCACCGCCGTTCTGCCGCCGCGGCCGAATAGCGTCGATCCGAAGGACTCGCCATGCTGCCGACCCGACAAAAAGTGCTGCGCCGTTTTTGGTACCCGATCCTGCGCGCGAGCCACCTCGATGCCGGGCCGCAGTCCTTTACGCTGCTGGGCGAAGCGATCGTGGTATGGCGCAAGCCCGACGGCACGCCCGCGGCGATCGCCGACCGCTGCTGCCATCGCACGGCAAAATTGTCGCTGGGCCATCTCGATCCGGGCGGCAATATCGTGTGCGGCTATCATGGCTGGACGTTCGATTGCACGGGCAAATGCGTGCGCATCCCGCAGCGCGAAAACCCCGAAGCGACCGGCCGCATCGCGGTCGAGGGTTACCGGGCGGTTGAGCGCTATGGGCATATCTGGGTGGCGCTCGACGAACCTTTGTGCGATCTGCCGCGCATCCCGGAGGCCGAAGAGTCGGGATTTCGCCGCGTCGATCAATTCCACGAAGAATGGGCGATCGGCGCGCTGCGCTTGATGGAAAATTCTTTCGACGTGGCGCATCCGGCCTTCGTGCATCGCAGCACGTTCGGCGATGCCTCGCGCCCGCTGCCGCCGACAATGCCGACCGTCGTCGAAGGCGATTGGGGTTTCGACTATTTTGTCGAAAGCGAAGTATCGGTGCGCGGCAGCGAAGCAGCAGACACCCTCAAAGTCGCCGAAGGCACCACCACGCGTCGGCGTACGAACACTTGGTACATGCCTTTCGTACGGCGCTTGGGCATTTCGTACCCCAATGGCTTGCGCCACACGATCGTCACGGCCGCAACGCCGATCGCCGACGACCGCACGATGCTGGTGCAGTTTTGTTTTCGCAACGACACCGAGGAGATGGTCTCGAGCGAACAGGTCATCGCCTTCGATCGCAAAATCGTCGACGAGGACCGCCTTGTCCTGGAAGGGTGCGCCTACGATGTGCCGCTGTCGGTCGTCGATGGCGAGGAATTCCATATGCCGTCCGACCGGCCGGGCCTTGTGATGCGGCGCAAGCTGCTCGATCTTCTCGCTGCGCACGGCGAGCGCGAACAGCGCGCCAACCCTGCAAGCGCGGCAGCCGAATGATATCGGCGGTATGGCAGCGCCATTCGCGCTATCTGCTGCCCTTTGGCGCCGGGCTGGCGTTCCTGGCATTTTGGGAATGGGCGGTGGCGGCGTGGAACGTGCCAAAATTCGTGCTGCCCGCTCCCAGCATGATCGCGGCGGCACTCGTCAGCGACGGTCCTTCGCTGCTGCGCTCGCTGTGGTTCACGACCAAAGTTACGCTCGGTGCCTTCACCTTCGCCGTCGTTACGGGAATGGCTCTGGGCGTGCTGTTTACGCTCAATCGAACGCTCGAGCGCACGCTCTGGCCCTACGCGGTGATGCTGCAGGTAACGCCGGTCGTGGCGATAGCGCCGTTGGTCATCATTTGGGTCGGGTTTGAGAAGCTTTGGCTGGCCCTGCTGATTCTCGCCTGGCTCGTTGCGTTTTTCCCGATCTTGTCGAACACAACGATCGGCCTCGCCTCGGCCGATCACGGGCTCAAAAATTTGTTCGAGCTTTATGGCGCCTCGCGCTGGAAGCGCTTCCGCTATTTGCAGTTGCCTTCGGCGTTGCCCTATATTTTGGGCGGCGTGCGGGTTTCGGGCGGGCTTGCGCTGATCGGCGCCGTGGTGGCCGAATTCGTCGCGGGCTCTGGCACAGCGACGGGACTTGCCTGGCGCATCGTGGAAAGCGGCAACATGCTCAATGTGCCGCGCATGTTCGCGGCTTTGCTGATGCTGTCGGTCTTTGGCATCGTGCTGTTCTATCTGACTATGTGGCTCCAATGGGCGCTTTTGCATCGCTGGCACGAGAGCCAGACGCGGCGTGAGAATTGAGCGCCATGCCCGATACGACCCCCGATCCGCGTCCTCTCGTGCGCCTGGCTGGCATCCGCAAGGTTTTTTCGAACGGCACCGAGGCCATTCGTGGCCTCGATCTCGACATTCGCGGCGGCGAGTTCGTTTCGTTGCTAGGTCCGTCGGGCTGCGGCAAATCGACCGTCTTGCGCATGATCGCGGGGCTGGGCGAGCCCACCGAAGGGAGCATCGACTGGCCGACCTCGCAATACGACGCGGCCGGCCGACCCGAGCGCGAACTGGGTTTTGTATTTCAGGAGCCGACGCTGATGCCGTGGGCGACGGTATTCGACAACGTGGCGTTGCCCTTCACGCTCAAGGATCGGCCCAAGGGCGACATGCCGGAGCGCGTACGCGAAGCGCTCGCCATGGTCGGGCTCGAAAAATTCGCGCAATCCTATCCGCGCGAATTGTCGGGCGGTATGAAGATGCGCGTATCGATCGCGCGCGCGCTCGTGCTGCGCCCCAAAGTGCTGCTGATGGACGAACCGTTCGCGGCGCTTGACGAAATCACGCGCTTCAAGCTCAACAACGATCTGCTGCGGCTGTGGGAGAAGCAGCAATGGACGGTCGTCTTCGTGACGCACAGCGTCTACGAAAGCGTCTATTTGTCCACGCGCATCGTGGTCATGGCCGCGCGTCCTGGCCGCGTGGTCGGCGAACTTGCGGTCGACGCCCCGTATCCGCGCGGCACCGACTTTCGAACCTCCGCGCCCTACAATGCGCTCTGCCGCGACGTGTCGGATCTCCTCGATGCGGCCATGCAGACCGACCCGCTTGCCGAAATCGAGCATTGACGATGGGCTATGCCGACCAAATCAAGTTCCTGGCCACTGTTACGCCGTCGGGCAACACGGTCGTCGAGCGTGTAACGCTGGCAATCCTTGCGCAGACACCGCAAGTCTCTCCGCATTTTTCGCGTAGCGCCGTATTCGGTGCCAGCGACCCGTTCCCCGACGGTTACGATCTGGCCTCGATGGTCGGAGCCGCGACGTTGCTGGGCCACGCCAAGCCCGACCTGATTGTCTGGAACGGCTCCAAGGGCGGCTCCGTCGGGCTCGACGCCGAGCGCGACATGCTGGCGCGTCTGTCGCATGCCGCCGGATGCCCTGCGACCAGTTCGCTTATCGCCACGCTCGATGTTTTGGGCCAAAGCGGCGCGAAGCGATTGGGTTTTGTGACCCCATATGTTGACGCCTACCAAGCCAAGGTCGAGCGCAATTTTGCCGCATGGGGGTTCGAGACGGTCGTGCGCGAGAATTCGCGCATTGCCGATAATTTGACCTACGCGAGCGTCCCGTTGGATACCATTTTGGCAATGGCGCGCCGCGCGGCCGTTGCCAAGCCAGATGCGCTGGTCGGCTGGTGCACCAACTTCCCGACTGCTTTGGTAGCTGCCCAGATCGAAACAGAGACTGGAATACCGTTTTACGACGCGACCTCCATCGTTGTCTGGCGGGCCTTGCGTCTGCTCGGGGTCGAAACGCGCCATATCCGCGATTGGGGCGCGGTGTTCGCGCGCGACTGACCAGTTTGGCACATGGGTTGCTTCGTCGGACGCGGGGGGCCATTTCGGCCGCATTCGCGCTTTTTACCGTGTCCTTAAAAGGAGACCGCAATGGCTAAGATTCTTGCATCCCGTTTGGGCCGCCGCAGCTTGCTTGGCGGCGCTGCCGCCGCTTCGGCCGTTTTGGCGGCGCCGGGTCTCGTGCGCGCCCAGTCGCGCGAACTGGTCGTTGGGGCCGCGTCCAGCCAGCGCAGCTGGTCGGAAGAAATTATGATTCCGGCCTTCGAGAAAAAGCACAATGTGAAAGTCGTGTTCGAGGGCACGCGTTCGCTCGTCAATCTTGAGAAGATGCAAAAAAACAAGTCCAAGCAGTATCTCTCGGTCGTGCAGATGGACGACCCTGTGATGATCTTGGCCGTGCGCGAGGGCCTGCTCGATCCGATTACGGCCGCGAAAGTTCCCAATGCCGCTTCGCTGAAGGCGGGTGTTACGCACATGGACGGGATGTGGGTGAACTACCTGCAGCCGTGGGTTGGCATTGCCTACAACACAACGCGCATGCCCGTAGCGCCAACAAGCTGGGCCGAAATCTTCGATCCCAAATATAAAGGCCGTGTCATCCTGCCGTCGTTGCAGAACACCGAAGGACTGATGGGCCTGTTCATCGCCTCGCATTTCAAGACGGGCCTGCCTTTTGTCGAAGCGCAGAAAGACATGGACGCCGCCTTCGCCAAGCTGAAGGAGATGAAGCCGAACATTCTGATGGCCTATACCCAGGAAGGCCAGGCCTACAACCTGCTCGAGCAGGGCGAGGCGTTCATGGTCGCGGGCGCCATTTCCACGCTGGCGCTGGCGCGCAAGGCCAAAGGGGCGCCAATCGAACTCGCGGCGCCGAAGGAAGGCACGTTCTCGATGCCGTCGGGCATCGCGCTTGTCAAAGGCGGCCCGCTTCCCGAACTGGCGGCGGCCTATATCGACATGCTGCTGAGCCCAGAGCTGCAGGCAAAAATTTCGGAAGCGACATTTGCGCTGCCGACCAATGCCAAAGTGCCGGCGCCCGCGGGTCTTTCCAGCCTCACAATCCATCCGGTCGATTGGGCGAATGTGGCGGCCAACCGCGCCGCATGGGTCGCGCGGTGGGACCGGGAAATGTCGCTCTGACGGGCGTCGGCGCCGTGGCGCAGGGCCAGGCGTTTCTCGATATTCGCGACGCCGAGAAGGCTTTTGGCGGCAATCGCGTGCTGGGCGGCGTCGATTTCGCCGTCCAGCGCGGCGAATTTGTGTCGTTGCTGGGGCCTTCGGGTTGCGGCAAAACGACCTTGCTGCGCGTCGTGGCGGGCCTGCTCGAAGCCGACCGCGGCAGCGTCAAGCTCGACGGCATCGAAATTTCGGGTCTGCCCACGCACAAGCGCGGCGTCGGCGTCGTGTTCCAAAACTACGCGCTGTTTCCGCATCTGTCGGTGGCGGACAATGTGGCGTTCGGGCTGCGCGCGCAGGGCAAGCCGGCTGCGACGATCGGTCCCATCGTCGAGAAGTTTCTCGATCTTGTGCATCTTCGCGAGATGGCCTCGCGCACGGTACGCGGCCTGTCGGGCGGGCAGCAGCAGCGGGTGGCGGTGGCGCGCGCTTTGGCGGTTGCGCCCAAACTTCTGCTGCTCGACGAACCGTTTTCGGCCCTCGACCGCAAACTGCGCGAGACGATGCAGATCGAACTCAAGCGCTTGCTGCGCGACGTTGGCATCACGACCGTGCTGGTGACGCACGACCAAGAGGAAGCGCTGGTCATGTCCGACCGCGTTGCGGTCATGAACCGCGGCGCCATCGAACAATTTGCGCGGCCGAACGAGATCTATCTGCGTCCGCGGACGGCATTTGCGCTCGGTTTTGTTGGCCACTCCACGCGCTTTGCCGGGATCGCTGCGGGCGGCGACGACGGCCTTATGCGCATCGATACCCCGATCGGGCCGATATCCGCCAAAGGCAGCTACCTTGCCGGTTCCGCCGTGATGGCCGCGATCCGGCCCGAGCGCATTCGCATCGGCGCCACCCTGCGGAGTGCGGCGGAAAATGCAGTCGAAGCGGAACTGGGCGATATTGTGTTCCAAGGATCGAAAGTGCATCTGCATTTTCGTGCGGGCGATGGGCAGTCGATCTTGGTGGAAACCGGCCAGATGCCGCCCGACCTTGCGGTCGGCAGCCGCGTGCGTTTGTCGTGGTCGGTCGACGACACGCTCGTGTTCCCGGCCGAGACTTCGCCATGAAGGGGCGCAGCTTCGACCGCGCCTTGCTGATGGCGGTGCCCGCCGTCCTTTATATGGCGCTGGTCTTTGTGCTGCCGGTCGCGGGGCTGATGGTCCGCAGCTTTGTCGGGGCCGAAGGTTTTACGATCGCGGGCTATGTCGGGTTTCTGTCCGACCCGTTCAACTGGCGCGTGATCGGCAATACGCTGCGAATTGCGGCGAGCGTCACGCTCGTATGTTTGATGCTGGGCTATCCGGCGGCGCTGGCGCTGGCGCGCGCGCGCGGCGCGGTGCAAGTGGCCTTGCTGATCGCGATCATTCTGCCCTTGTCGGTCGGCGTGGTCGTGAAGGCATTTGCCTGGCAGATCGTTTTGCGGCGCGACGGCATCGTGGCCAATTTCCTGGTGGCGAGCGGCGTTTGGGACACGCCGCAATTGCTGCTGTTTACGCAAACGGGTCTGATCGTCGGCGCCGCCAACCTGTTTTTACCGTTCATGATCCTGCCGATCTATTCGGTGCTGAAGCTTGTCGATCCGAATATCCAGGATGCGGCGGCGACGCTCGGCGCCTCGCCTGTCTACCGGTTTTTCCGCGTCGCTGTGCCGCTGGCAATGCCGGGCATCGTCAGCGGGGCCGCGATCGTCTTTTCGCTGTCGGTGTCGATGTACGTGATCCCCAGTCTTCTGATCGGCGACCGATTCCAAACGCTCGCCACGCTTACGGGCCGCGCGTTTTTGCTGATGCGCAACGAACAGCTGGGCTCGACGACGGCGATGGTGCTGCTGTCGCTGGCGGTCGCGATCGTGGCGCTGAGCACGCGCGCGCTACGTGCCAAGGGCGATTCGCGATGACCTTGACCGAACGCGGCGCCAATATCGCGGTGTGGAGCGTTGCCGCGGCGGTTGTGGTGTTTTTGCTGACCCCCCTGGTCGTCACGATCGTCGTGTCGTTCGGCTCGAGCGCCATTTTCACGCTGCCGCCGCCGGGCTGGTCGTTGCGCTGGTACCAGCGGCTGCTGGTCCTGCGCGGCCTGTCGGGCACATTGCGCACCTCTATCGAGGTTGCGGGCGTTGCGACATTCGCGTCGATGGTCATGGGCGGCATGGCAGCGATAGCGCTCGCGCGCGGACGGTTTGCGGGCCGCGAGGGCATCGTTGCGTTTTTGACTTCGCCGCTGATGCTGCCAGGCCTCGTGCTGGGCATTGCCCTTTTGCAGGCGATCCGGTTCGTTGGATTGCAGGACGTGTGGACGAGCCTCGTGCTTGCGCACGTGATCGTGACCATGCCCTATGTGGTGCGCACGCTCTATTCGGCGCTGAGCCTGTTCGATTTTTCGCTGATCGACGCGGCGCGCACCCTTGGCTGTTCGTATCCGCAGGCGATTTTGCGCGTGCTGCTGCCGAACCTTGCGCCGGCGTTTTTGACTTCGGGTATATTCGCGTTCCTAGCGTCGATGGATAATTACGCGATTTCAATTTTCTTCGCCAACGCCTGGACCAAGACGCTGCCGATCCAGATGCTGAACTATGTCGAAGAACAGCCCGACCCCACCATCGCCGCGATTTCGGCGGTGCTGATCGGCTTCGTGCTGGTTTTGCTGCTAATCTGCGAGCGCTTCGTGGGCCTGCGCCGCATCGCAGAGCTGTAGGTGGGCGCCCGTCCGGTCCGGATGGTGGGCGCTACAGGGATTGAACCTGTGACCCCTACCATGTCAAGGTAGTGCTCTACCGCTGAGCTAAGCGCCCTCCGGACCGGAGAGGCGCGAAATATACCGATCCTCGACTTTTTGGCAAGCTTCGAAACGAATCCAACAAAGATGTCCGTTCCTGCCGACCGCCCCTACGAACCCGATCCGCCCTTCGCGGTCGAGCCGCCGCAAACGCCGCCTGGACCGCTGGTCTTTTCCTCGCCCCATTCGGGCGCCCACTATTCGGCCGATTTCAAAGCCGCCTCGCGCCTCGATCCGCAGATGCTGCGCCGCTCGGAAGATGCGTTCGTCGACGAGCTGTTCGCGAGCGCCGCGGCCAACGGCGCCCCGTTGCTGAAGGCGCTGTTCCCGCGCGCTTACGTCGATCCCAACCGCGAGCCGTGGGAGCTCGATCCTGCGATGTTCGAGGGCGCGCTGCCCGCCTTCGTCAACAAAAATTCGCCACGTGCGGCGGACGGGCTGGGCACCGTCGCCCGCGTCGTGGCGAACGGCGCGGACATCTACCGGCGCAAGCTCGATTTTGCCGAGACCAAACGGCGCATCGAGGCGCTCTACATGCCCTACCACGAAGCGCTGGAGCGGCTGGTGTCCGAGGCTTGCGCGCGCAGCGGCGCAAGCTTGCTGGTCGATTGCCATTCGATGCCCTCGGTCGGCGGGCCGATGGACCGCGACCCGGGGCGGCGGCGCCTCGATTTTGTGCTGGGCGACTGCTTCGGCGCGGCGTGCGCGCCCGGCGTGATCGACGCGGCCGAAAAATGCCTGGCGGATTTGGGCTATGCGGTCGGCCGCAACGATCCTTACGCGGGCGGTTTCATCACGCGCCACTATGGCAACCCCGCGCGCGGACGCCATGCGCTGCAGATCGAGATCAATCGCGGTCTCTACATGGACGAAATCGAGATCGCCAAGGCGCCGGGTTTCGCCAAACTTCAGGCCGATCTTGCGGCCCTCGTTGCGGCCCTTGCGGCGCTGGCCAAAACGCTGGAGCGAACGGCGGCATGAGCGCGCCTGTCGTCGTTCGGGACAGCGCGGACAGCGACCTTGCCGCGATTCAAGCGATCTACGCGCACCATGTCGAGCACGGTTTCGGCAGCTTCGAGGAAGTGCCGCCGTCGCTGGCCGAGATGGCCGAACGGCGATCGGGCGTTCTGGCGCGCGGTCTGCCGTATCTGGCGGCCCAGAGCGAGGGGACCGTGCTGGGCTATGCCTATGCAAGCGCGTTTCGGCCGCGCGCGGCTTACAGGTATTCGCTCGAGGACTCGATCTACGTGGCGCCGGACGCGGCGGGGCGGGGCATCGGGCGCCTTTTGCTGTCTGCGCTTCTTGCGCGCGCCGAAGCGTGGGGGGCCCGCCAGATGGTTGCCGTGATCGGCGACACGGGCAATCTCGGCTCGATCGGCTTGCATACGGCTTTGGGTTTCCGCATGGTAGGCGTGCTCGAAGGCGTGGGCTACAAACGCGGACGCTGGGTCGACAGCGTTACGATGCAACGGGTTTTGGGATCCGGCGCAAGCGCGCCGCCGCAGGAGGCAAGATGACCGCACCGACATTGATCGAGGCGCTGGAGCTGCATAAAAGCGGCAAGATCGCAGAGGCCGAAACGATCTATGCAGCACTGCTGGCGCTCGACTCGACCGACCTCGACACGCTCAATCTGGGCGGCCTTGCCTTGCACGCGCTTGGCCAGCGTGAAGCGGCGGCCGCGCGGTTTTTGCGCGCGATCGAACTGGCGCCCGATTTTGCCGACGCGCACGCCAATCTGGGTTCGGTCTACCGCGTGGAGAACCGGCTCGACGACGCGGCCAAATGTTTTTCGCGCGCCCTCGAACTCGAACCTGCGAACGGGTTGGCCGCAAACAATCTGGGGCTCGTGCGGCTCGACCAGGGTTTTGCGCTCGAATCGATCGGTTTGCTGTCGCAGGCGCGCACGCTGATGCCGGGCCAACCCGACATCGTGATCAATCTGTCGATCGCCTACATGCGATATGGCGACCACGCCCAGGCGCTGGCCATGCTCGACATGCTGACCGAAGCGACGCCGAAGGACAAACGCGCGCATTTCGGCAAAGGGGCGGCGTTGCTGTCGCTGGGCCGTATCGACGAAGCGCGCGCTGCCCTCGACCGCGCGATCGAACTCGACCCCGACTACAGCGCCGCGATCGACAAGCGCGCTTCGCTGGACCGCGCGGGCTGAATCGGCGACGGGCGAACGGCGACGGGCGAACGGCGACTGGCGAACGAGATCGGCTTACGCGTCAATCGGCGACAACAGGCGACAGTCGCCTATATATTCCTTTGATTTTCCACGCATGTCGCCTCGCCGACGATTTTTGGCAACACGCGCGAAAATCGGCACGGCCTGAAAGAAACTCCATATTCACAATGAGAAACAGCGCCCGTTCCGCAAACGGAACGTTACGACAATAGCAGCATATTCCTTGCAGTTTGTCAATCCGGCGGCACCCGAAAAGCGGGCTGTTCGCGACGGGCGCGACGATCGCGTAATAAGGCAGAGGGTCGCCACCAACGCCCGCACGCTAAAATTTGCGATTGCAGTTCGACTGTTTTGCATTTCGAGAGGAAAAATCGATGGCTTGGGTTTATCTGGGATTGGCCGCTTTCTTCGAAGTGGTTTTCGCCATGGGCATGAAATACGCGGACGGCTTCACCAAGCCCGTGCCGACGGCGATTACGGTCGTTGCCGTCGTGTGCGGCCTCGGATTTTTGGGGCTGGCGCTGAAAACTTTGCCGGTCAGCGTGGCCTACCCAATCTGGACCGCCGTCGGCACGCTCGGCACCGTGATGCTGGGCTATCTGTTTTTGGGCGAAGCGTTGACGCCGCTGAAGGCCGTCTCGGCCCTGCTCATCGTTGCGGGCGTTGCAGGACTTAAAATTGCATCCACGTGACGCGCGCGCCTATTTTTAGGGCAGGGCGCACGCTTGTTTCGGATGCCGCCATCGTGCTACTTATAGCTCAAGATGTTCGCGAACGAACGTCGTCCAGATATTCGAGGGAGCACGCCATGCCATCGATCACCAATCCGTTTTTGCGCCGCGACGTCTTGCTCGGAGGGGCTGCAACGCTTGCGGCACTGGGGCTGCCGCGCGACGCGCGCGCGCAAGAAGTGATCGACCGCGTGCAGTTTCTCGTCGGTTTCGGCGTCGGCGGCGGGTTCGACCAGACCGCGCGCGGCACGCAAGAAGCGCTGCAAAAATCGGGATTGGTTGCGAACGTGTCGATCGAAAATCGCACCGGCGGCGGCGGCTCGGTCGCCATCGCCCATCTGATCGAAACGGCGGCACGCCAGCAGAACACGCTGATGGTCAACGGCACTTCGATCGTCCAGCGGTCGCTGAGCGGCGAGTTCCGCCAGACATACCGCGACGTGATGATGGTCAACACGATCACGGCCGAGCTTTTCGGCGTGATCGTCAATCCGGCCTCGCCGCACGCCGATATCAAGGCGCTGACGGCGGCGTTGAAAACCAATGCGCGCGCGGTCCGCTTTGGCGGCGGCAGCCCGCGCGGCGGCATCGACCATTTGGCGGCGGCGCTCTACCTCAAAAACGCCGGCGTCGATCCCAAAGCCATGCAGTACATCGCCTATGACGGCGGCGGCAAAGCCATGGCCGGTTTGCTCGGCAATGAAATCCAATGCCTTGTGATGCCCTTTACCGAGGCGCTGACCCAGATCAAAGGCGGGCAGGCAAAGATGCTGGCGGTCATGAACGACAAGCGCGTGTCCGACGTGCCCAACGTGCCCACGCTGGCCGAGTCCGGCGTGCCGGGCCAGACGCTTGCCAATGTGCGCGCGTTTTTCATGGCGCCGGGCACGTCGCCCGCGCGCGTCGCCGCCTTTGCCGATCTGCTGGAGCGGCTGGTCAAGACGCCGGCCTGGGAGGAAGTGCGCGCCCGCAACGGTTGGAACATGTTCTTTACGCGCGGGCAGGCCACGGCCGACTTCTTCGTGCAGCACGAAAAAGACATCCGCAGCATGCTGGTGGAACTGGAATTCATCAAAGCCTGATACTGCTGATATCGCGGTAACCAACATGCCAAGCGCAATTGCCGCCAGCCGATGCGAGCGGCAATTGCGCCAAAGCGCCGGGGGGCGCAGGACATGAAGCGCATTCATGCCGAGCGCCTCGTCGCGCTGCTGATTTTGCTGTTTTCGCTCGCCTATTTCGTGCTGGCGTTTGCGATCAAGCTGCCCCCCAGTTCCGACGACAGTCCGTTTTCGGCGCGCACATTTCCCCTGGTGCTGGGCCCGCTTGCCATGGCACTCGCGTTCGCGCTCGTGCTCAAGCCGCCCGGCGGCGAGGATGTTGGCCGGGGTCTCGCCTGGGGGCGCGCATTGGGATTGCTCGGCTTGATGGCGCTCTATGCGCTGGCGATCGACCGTCTGGGTTTTGTGGTGACTTCGGCGCTCTTTTTGGCCGGCGGATTTTATGTGCTCGGCGAGCGGCGCCAGCACGTGCTGCTGCCGATCGCGGCCGTAACGGCGCTTGCTTTCTGGATCATGTTCACGCTCCTCGATGTTCAATTGGACTGGGGCATTTTTGGGCGGATGTTCTGATGGTCGAAGGTCTTCTGATCGGGTTTTGGACCCTGATGTCGCCGATGAATATCGGCATTCTTGTGCTTGGCTGCGTGATGGGCACGTTCATCGGCATGATGCCGGGCCTGGGACCGGTCACGGCGGTCTCGTTGCTGGTGCCGGTGGTTTTGACCATGCAGCCCGCGACCGCGATGGTGCTGCTGGCGTCGATCTATTACGGCGCCATGTTCGGCGGCTCGACCGCGTCGGTCCTGATCAACGCGCCGGGCGAGTCGAGTTCGGTTCCCACGACCTTCGACGGCTATCCGATGGCGCGCAAGGGGCAGGCGGGCAAAGCGCTGGCGCTGTGCGCGTGGGGTTCGTTCGTCGGCGGCACAATCGCCACGCTGTTGCTGATGCTGGCAGCACCCACGCTGGCGGGCTGGGCGCTGACGTTCCAAGCGCCCGAGTATTTTGCGCTGATGGTGCTGGGCTTGACGGCGGTCGCGGCGTTCACCGAGGGCGGCGGCGTGCTCAAGGCGCTGCTGATGACCGTGGTTGGATTGATGCTGGCGACCGTCGGCACCGACGTCGCGGACGGAATCGAGCGCTATACGTTCGGCATTGCGGACATATCCGACGGCCTGTCCTTCGTGTTGCTGGCGATGGCCGCGTTCGCGCTGGCCGAAGCGCTGACGGCGGCCTTGCGCAACGAAAAAGTGTCGGAGGCGGCCAAGAAGGCGGCACGCGGCGACGTGGGCTCGCTGAAGCTGACGCGCGACGATGTGCGCGAGGTGGCACCCACCATGGCGCGCTCGTCCGTGCTTGGCTTTGTCGTCGGCGTGCTGCCGGGGGCGGGCGCCACCATTGCCGCGTTCATGGCCTATGCGGTCGAGCGCAACCTTGCGACCGGCGCGCGCCGCGACGAATTCGGCAAGGGCTCGCGCCGCGGCGTGACCGCGCCCGAAACCGCCAACAACGCGGCCGCAGGCGGCGCCTATGTACCGTTGCTGACGCTGGGCATTCCGGGCTCGGGCACCACGGCCGTCATTCTTGGCGCACTTGTGGCGCTGGGCGTGCAGCCGGGTCCGCGCTTGTATGTCGAGCAGTCGGAAATGTTCTGGACGGTCGTCGTTTCGATGTATCTGGGCAATTTGGTGCTGCTGGTCATCAACTTGCCGCTGATCCCGTATATCGCGCGCACGCTGGCGATCCCGGAACAGATGCTGGTGCCGCTGATCTTGTTTTTCTGCCTGGTCGGCGTATATCTGGTTTCGTTCAATACGTTCGATTTGTGGATGCTGATCGGACTTTCGGCGATCTGCGTCGGCCTCCGGCTGGTCGACTATCCCATGGCGCCGCTGCTGCTGGGCTTCGTGCTCGGCAAGCTGATGGAAGAAAATCTGCGCCGCGCGCTGCTGGTCAACGACGGCTCCTTCGCTTTCCTGTGGGAGCGCCCGGTTACCGCCCTGTTGCTGGCGATCTCGATCGGCTGCGTGCTGGTGCCGGTGGTGGCCAAACTCAAGGCTCTGCGCGCGCAACGCCTGTAAGGCGGGAAAACCGCGCGATCGCAACCGGGATGCGCGACATCGCTTGACAAAGCGAATGAATGTTCATTTTATACGGGCGCGATGCCCAGGCTTGCCGAACAGACCCGCGCCAAACGGCGCAACCAAATCCTCGATGCCGCAAAACTCTGTTTTGTGCGGCACGGGTTCCATACCGCGTCGATGCAGCAGATCTGCGCCGAAGCGCAGATGAGCGCGGGCAACCTCTACCGCTATTTTCCGTCCAAGGACGCGCTCATCGAGGGCTTGTGCGAGCGCGACATGGACGATGCCGCCAAGGGTTTTGCCCAAGTGCGCCAGACCAAGGACGTATTGGGCGCGTTGGAGGCGCTGATGACGCATCATCTGTGCGAACGTCCGGCAGCCGACTACGCGCTGTGGGCGGAAACGACGGCCGAGTCGGCGCGCAACGCGACGGTTGCCGCCCTTGGGTTGCGCGTCCACCAATTCATTCGGGCGCGCTTGCGCGAAACTGTCGCAAAAGGCATCGCCGACAAAAGCCTGCGCGCCGATTGCGACCCCGAACGCATCGCGATCTTCCTGATCGCCATGTTCGACGGGCTGGTCGTGCAGATCCAGCGCATCCCCGGCTACGATCCGCGCCCCGACATTGCCAACACCATGCGGTTGCTGCGCGCCGATCTTGTCGCCAAAAAACCAAAATCCAAACGTTCCGGAGCCCGCCCGTCATGATCCGCCTCATTGCCGCCGTCGTTCTTGCGCTCGCCGTTGCGGCGCCCGCAAACGCGCAGCTTGCCCCAGCACCGACCGTCACCGTGGCGCCCGCAGCGATGCGCGAATTGGTCGACCGGCTGCGCGTGACGGGCACGCTGGTGCCGCGCGAGGACGTGCTGGTGTTCGCCGAAAACGACGGCGTGCGCATCGTCGATGTTTTGGCCGACGAGGGCAGCACGGTCGTGCAGGGCCAGGTGCTCGTGCGCCTGTCGCGCGACTTGCTCGACGCGCAATTGGCCCAGAACACCGCGCAATTGCAGCGCACGACCGCCGGCATTTCCCAGGCGCGCGCCCAGATCCAGCAGGCCGAAGCCGCCTTCAACGAAGCGGTCCCGGCGCTGGAACGCGCGCGCGCCCTGCGTGCCAACGGCAACGCGACCGAAGCCACGGTCGAGCAGCGCCTGTCGGCGTTTCGCAGCGCCGAAGGACGCCTGGCGGGCGCCCGCGACGGGCTGACCTTCGCCACCGCCGAGCGCGCCCAGATCGAAGCCCAGCGCCGCGAACTGATGGTGCGCATCGAACGAAGCGACGTGCGGGCGCCGCGCGGCGGGCTGGTGTCGCGCCGCTCGGCGCGCATCGGCCAGATGACCGGTGGCACCGAGCCCTTGTTCCGCATCCTTGCCAACAGCGAGATCGAGCTGGAGGCCGAATTGCTGGAGACGCGCCTGACGGGCATGCGCGAGGGCATGCCGGCCGCGATCCACGCCGCCAACAACCAGGACGTGCAGGGCCGCGTGCGGCTGGTGCCCGCCGAAGTCGATCGCGCGACGCGCCTTGGCAAACTGCGCATCGCCGTGCCCGACGGCCATGCGTCGGGCCTGCGCATCGGCTCGTTCGCGCGCGCGACGATCGAACTTGCGCGCAAAACGGCGCTCGCCGTTCCCGCAAGCGCCGTCGTCTATGGCGAGACGGCGGCGGGCGCTGCGCAGACCAGCGTGCAGATCGTCGTCGACGGCAAAATCGCGGTTCGCAACGTGACGCTCGGCATGGTGGCCGAAGGCTATGCCGAAATCCAAAGCGGGCTTGCGACGGGCGCGCGCGTGGTGCTGCGGGCTGCGCCTTTCTTGCGCGACGGCGACCGCGTGCGCGAACTTCTTGTGGCGGAGTAGGCGCCATGGCTTTTCCCGTTTCCGCTTGGGCGATCCGCAAGCCGCTGCCCTCGATCGTGCTGTTCTTGGTGCTGACCGTGCTGGGGCTCTACGGTTTCGCCAAGCTGCCGATCACGCGCTTTCCCAATATCGACGCGCCTTTTGTGGCCGTAACCGTCACCCAAGCCGGCGCCGCCCCGACCGAACTCGAAACGCAAGTGACCAAAAAGGTCGAAGACGCCGTCGCGGGGCTGCTGGGCGTCAAGCGCATCACCTCGACCGTCAGCGAAGGCATCAGCACCTCGACGATCGAATTCCGTCTGGAGGTGCAGGTCGATCGCGCGCTCAACGACGTCAAGGACGCGGTCGCGCGCATCCGCTCGGACCTGCCGCGCACGATCGACGAGCCGGTTACGCAGCGCATCGACATTGCGGGCCTGCCGATCGTGACCTACGCCGCGCGCGCGCCCCAGATGTCGGCCGAAGACCTGTCGTGGTTCGTGGACGACGTGGTCGTGCGCGATCTGCAGGGCATTCGCGGCGTCTCCAAAATCGAGCGCGTCGGCGGCGTGGAGCGCGAAATTCGCGTGACCCTCGATCCCGACCGCCTGGCCGCTTTCGGCGCGACGGCGGCCGAGGTCAATCGGCAGCTGCGCGCGACGCATGTGGACCTCGCGGGCGGGCGCGGCGAACTTTCCGGGCGCGAGCAGTCGATCCGCACGCTGGCGGGCACCGATACGCTGGCCGAACTGGCGGGCACCGCCATCGCGCTGTCGGGCGGGCGCAAGGTACGGCTCGACGAATTGGGCAGCGTGGTCGACGGCGCGGCGGAACGGCGCACGTTCGCGCGCATCGACGGCGAACCGGTCGTGGCGTTTGCGGTCAGCCGCTCCAAGGGTGCAAGCGACGCCACGCTGGCGGTCGCGATCGAAAAACGCATCGCAGCACTGCAAGCCCGTTTCCCCGACATCGCGATTCAGCAGATCGACACATATGTGGCCTATACGCTTGGCAACTACCGCTCGGCGATGGCCTCGCTGGTCGAGGGCGCGATACTTGCGGTCGTCGTTGTGCTGGTGTTCTTGCGCAATTGGCGCGCGACGCTCATCACTGCGATCACGCTGCCGCTGGCGATTTTGCCGACCTTTTTCGCGATGGACCTCATGGGTTTTTCGCTCAATCTCGTCTCGCTGCTCGCGATCACGTTGGTGACCGGCATTCTGGTCGACGATGCGATCGTCGAGATCGAGAACATCATCCGCCACATGCATATGGGCAAGACGCCGTGGCAGGCCGCGCTGGAAGCTGCCGACGAAATCGGCCTCGCGGTCGTGGCGATCACGCTCACCATCGTCGCGGTGTTTGCGCCCGTCAGTTTCATGGGCGGCATCGTGGGTCAGTATTTCCGCCAGTTCGGGCTGACCGTCGCGGCGGCCGTGCTGTTTTCGCTGCTTGTGGCGCGCCTCATCACGCCGATGTTGGCGGCGTATTTCTTGAAGGACGTGCCGCACAAGCAAGCCGCACCGGGCCGCTTGATGGCGCTTTATCTGCGCGCCATCGGCTGGTCGGCGCGCCACCGTTTTGCGACGGTCGGGCTGGGGCTTGCAATCTTTGCGGGCTCGGTCATGGCAACGCAGACGCTGCCCTCGGGCTTCTTGCCGGGCGAGGACGCCGCGCGCACGCTGCTGGTGATCGAATTGCCGCCGGGCGCCAGGCTTGCCGATACGGAAACGGCAACCGCGGCGGTGGCCGAGCGTTTGCGCCGTCGCCCGGAGGTGAAAAGCGTGTTCGTCGATGGCGGGCGTTCGCCCAATGGCGGGCGCGAAGTGCGGCGCGCGACCTTGACCGTGGCCTTCGTCCACAAAAGCGAGCGCGCCAAAAAACAAAAAGCGCTGGAAGCCGAAATCTTGCGCGATCTTGCCGACGTGCCCGACATCCGCTTCTGGCGTCTCAACGACAACGGCCAGCGCGGCTTGTCGTTGCTGGTGGCGGGCGACGATCCGGCGGCGGCGGCCGAAGTCGCGTCGAGGCTTGCGGGCGACATGCGTTTGTTGCCAATGCTGCAAGGCGTTGTTTCGACGGCTGCCCTCGATCGCGCCGAAATCCGCGTGCGGCCCAAAGCGGACGTGGCGGCCGAACTGGGCGTTTCGACCGACACGATCGCCGAAACCTTGCGCGTGGCGACCATCGGCGATATCGGCGCCAATCTGGCGAAGTTCGACGTGGGCACGCGCCAAGTGCCCATCCGCGTGCAGCTTGACCGCGCGGCGCGCGGCGAGCGCGAAACGCTGGAGACGCTCAAAGTGCCGACCGCGCGCAGCGGTCCGGTTCCGTTGGCGGCCGTAGCCGATATCGAGTTCGGCCAGAGCCCCACCGCCATCGACCGCTACGACCGGCGTCGGCGCATCGCGGTCGAAGCGGATTTGCTGGGCACCGACGCGCTCGGCGGGGCGATCGCCGCGATTCTGGCGACGCCGACTGCGCAAAATTTGCCTGCGGGCGTGGAGATCGTCACCACCGGCGATGCCGAAGTCATGGGCGAGGTCTTCGAAGGGTTTGCCATCGCCATGTCGGCGGGCATCTTGATGGTGTTCGGCGTGCTGGTGCTGCTGTTCGGATCGTTCGTGCAGCCGGTGACGATTTTGTTTTCGCTGCCGCTGTCGTTCGGCGGCGTGGCGCTGGCGCTGATCGTCACGCAAAAGCCGATTTCGATGCCGGTCGTGATCGGCGTTTTGATGCTGATGGGCATCGTGACCAAAAACGCGATCATGCTCGTCGATTTTGCGGTCGAGGAAATCGCGCGCGGCGTCGATCGCGTGGCCGCCATCGTCGATGCGGGCGCCAAGCGCGCAAGGCCCATCGTGATGACCACGCTTGCGATGGCGGCGGGCATGCTGCCCTCGGCCTACGGGGTTGGCGACGGCGGCGAATTCCGCTCGCCGATGGCCGTGGCCGTGATCGGCGGGCTGATCGCGTCGACGGCGCTGTCGCTGATCTTCGTGCCTGCCTTCTTTTTGGTCATGGACGACGTGGCCCGATTGTTCTTCCGTTTCTTTGGACGCACAGGGACAACCGCCCGCGATTCGGTTGGCAGCAAGCCCGTACCGGAATAGGGTGCCTGCTCGGCAACCAGCGGGATGACTGTCCGGGCAAACAAATGGGGTATCGGCATCGCATCTGGCGCGTAGTGGCTTTGGCGGGCGCCGCCGTGCTGGCGTTTGCCGCCGGTCCGCGCGCCCAGGTTGCCGATCCTGTTTTGGCCCCCGCGATGGACGCGGCGTTTTCGCGGATGCTGCGCGATCCGGGCAATCTCGAGCTGACCTTCGCCTATGCCGGCCTTGCGGCGCGCGCAGGCAATTACGAAGGGTCGATCGCCGCGCTCGAGCGCATGCTGCTGATCGACCCCGATCTGCCGCGCGTGCGCCTCGAATTGGGCGTGCTGTATTTTCGGCTCGAATCGCTCGATCTGGCGCGCAGCTATTTCGTTGCGGCCGTCGCGGGGGGCGACGCGCCTGGCGACGTGCGCGAACGCGTCGCGCAGTTCCTTGCCGAAATCGACAAGCGCCAGTCGCGCCACAGATTTTCGGGCTCGGTGCTGAGCGGCGTGCGCTACCAGACCAATGCCACGTCGGGCTACGGCAACACGGCTGTGCCGATCCCGGCGATTGCGGGCAACGATCCGGTCGATGCCGGTTCGGGGCGCCGCGACGATTGGAGCTTGTTTTCGGCGCTGACCGCGACGCACGCCTACGATCTGGGCGGCCAGAGCAAAGACAGCTGGGAGACCGGCATTTCGCTCTACGGCACGCGCCAGAACCATGTCCATTCGCTCAACACAGCTTTGATCGAGGTGACGAGCGGGCCGCGCCTGTCGCTTGCCGATATGGGACTCGAATACGGCTCGCTGCGGCCCTATGTGCTCGCCAATCTGGTCACGCTCAAGGACAACCGCTATTTCAATTCCGGCGGCGGCGGGTTGCAGTTCCAGAATCCGCTCGCCGACAATCTGATGCTGGCCGTCGGCTACGAAACGCGCACCAAAAACTACCGCACCGACGCATCCAGGCGCATGGTTCGATTGCAGAACGGAACCGAGCACGCGTTCACGACGGGCCTGACCTACGTGCTGACGGCGCAGGATTCGCTTTCGGCCAACGCGTCGTGGTCGCGCGATCTGGCGCGTTCGGGGGTCAAGCGCGTCGACCGGCGCGGTTTCACGCTCGGCTACACGCGCAAACAGCGGCCGCCGGATTGGCTTGGAAGCGAACCGTGGAGCTTGAGCCTGACGGTCGGCCGGCATCTTTCCGACTACCGCTCGCCCGACGACACGATCGACGCGGATACGCGGCGCGGCGACCGCGAATGGCGCTACAGCACGCTTTTGGGCGTGCCGCTGACGGCGACCTTGTCGGGCGTGGTCGTGGTCCAGCGCCAGACCGTGTCGTCGAGCTACCTCATCAACAAATACCGCAACGAGTCGATCACGCTTGGAATCTCGAAGGTCTTTTGAGGCGATGTGACGGCGCGCACAGACGGTACGCTTGGGGCAGGGTAGGTTGGAATGGTCGGACTGCAGGAGAATCGAATGGTTCGAAATGCGCGGGTTGGGGCGGCAATGCTGGCGGGTTTGGCGGCGATGCCGTGCGCTGCGAGCGCCCAGACGAGCGACCCGATCGGCGTGACTTCCGCCGTCAACCCGGACGCGCGCGGCGTGCGCCCCGACGGCGCGCAGAACGTGCTGCTGGTCGGCAGCAATGTGATTTTCAAGGAGCGCATCGAAACCGGTCCCGGCGGCCAAGCGCAATTGCTGTTCAACGACCAGTCGGCGATTTCGGTCGGACCGAACGCCACGCTGGTGATCGACCAGTTCGTCTACAACCCGACCACCGGAACCGGGCAGATGGCCGTGTCGCTGGCGCGCGGCACGATGCGCTTTGTCGGCGGCAAGATTTCCAAACAAAACGAAGTGACGATCGCGACGCCGGCGGCGACGATCGGCATTCGCGGCGGCGTGACAATGCCCACCGTTGCCGACGACGGCTCGACGCGCGTGGTGCATATTTTCGGCGCAACGACCGTGCGCACGCCCAACGGCGAATCGACGACGCTGACGCGTCCGGGTTTTGTCGCCGAAATCGCCGCGCCCGTGCTGGCGAACGCGCCCGCGAGCGCGCCGACGGCCGCCCCGCCGCCCGGCGGCGGCATTGCGGTGCGCCGGGCCAGCGAAGCCGAAATTTCATCGACCAAAAGCCAGCTCGAGGCGGCGCCAGCACGCCAAACGACGAGCGCATTGGCCGCACCCGCCGCCGCGCCTAGCGCGCCGAACCAGCAGCCTCAAGGCCAAGGCCAGAGTCAGGCCCAGGGCCCCACGCAGGGCCCGCCACCGGGCCAGCCTGCGAACAATGCGGGCGGTGCGCCGCCGCCGCCTGCAGGCGGCAGGATCGATGGCGCGCTCGGCGGTTCGGGATTTACCGGTCAAAATTCGGGCGTGGCACCCGACCAAATTGTCACGGTCGGCAATGCGCAGCCCGGCTTTGGCGGCGGCCCGCCGCCGCCCGGCCAGCAAGCGGCCCAGGCGGGCGCGCAAGCCAACACGACCGGCGCCGCGCAGACCGGCACCATTGCGAACGTGCAGCAAAATTTCCAAAGCTTCGCCTCGAATCTGACGTTTTTGGGCCGGGCGCGTTACGGCAACTGGAGCTTGGGGCCGGGGACCGGTCTTGCAGCGCCGGTCTTCGATGCGGCCGACAAGTCGCGCCCGTTTTCGGCGACGATCGCGAATGGCCGATTTTCCGGCACGCTCAACAACGGCGAAACCTTTCGCTTCAACGTGCCAAGCGACCCGCTCGGCCGCGCGGTTTCGACCGGCTTTGGCGGCACGGCGTCGCCCGGCGGACAGTTCTCCGGCACGACGACATTTTCAGCCGACGGTCGGTTTTTCTACGGCTATTACCAACTTGGCAATGGCGAGCGCTTGGCGACGTTCGGCGGCGCCGCCGTTTCGGGCGCGGCGCTGGCGGATTCGAGCGCGCGGGTCGTTCGCGAATATGTGCTGTCGATCGATCCTGCATTGAGCGGCAATATTCCGTTTGCCCCCGGCATGGAGAGCGGCAGCAATTTCGCGAACCCGTCGGTCGGCAAATTCACGACCGTCACGCCCGCCGCCGGCGGACAGCCCGGCCGCGCGCTGCAGGTCAGCTTCGCGCTCGACGGCAGCGGTTCTAACCAGCGCAGCCTGCTGTCGGTCGGCACGTTCAACATCGCCAACGACAGCGCGGGCAATCTGACCGCCAGCGGCGGCACCCGCGGCATTTACGATCTGGCCGGCACCCTGCGGCCGGGGCGTTTTGGCGCCAGCGTGACGAGCGAAACCGACGCCAACGGCAACTCGTTCTTCGGCTCGCTCGCGACGGGCAACGCGCCGAGCTATTTCGTGCTGGGACAAAACGATCTCAACGCCAGCAACACGCGCACGACGTCGGACGCGTTCCGCAGCCTCGTCAACAACGGTGCGGCAAGCGACCAGTACTACCGCTTCAGCAACGTCGCGCGGTTCGATCGCGCCGTGACGACGTCGCCCGCACCCGCGACGACGTTCTTGAACATGTACGCCGCAGGCCTTGCCGAACGCTCGGGCAGCACGAACGTCGTGCGTCAGGAAGCCAACGATCCGACCAAGAGCGTGCTGCGCTTCGATGCCAGCGCCAATACGGTGACGGCGCTGATGGCGGTCGAGCGCGTGGGCGCGGCCGAAACTTTCAAACTCGCGATGGGCGCGCGGCCGACGACAGTTTCGGGCGCGGCCACGGGTTTCGCGGGGCAGGCCGCCGACATCGTTAACTCAGCTTTCACCACCTTCGCAGCCAACGGCGCGCGCGCGACGCTGATCGACGAGAAAAACTGGGCGGCGCGCGAGATGACCAACCCCGGTGCCGGTTTGGATGCGAACGGCGCTTCGAATTTCAATGCAGCCCTGGTTACGTCCAACCTTACCAACAGCCCTGCGTCGGTGACGGACGAGGCCTTGCGCGCGCGCTTGGCGATGGTGCCGTCGACCGCGATCGAGTCGGGCGTGCTCTCCGCTGCCTATTCGAATTTCAGCTTTGCCGGTTTCCAGAGCATGCAATGGGGCTTCTGGGATGGCGACGTCGCGTTCCCCGATCCGCTGGTGACCGGCGGGCGTACCGATCGCTATTCGCTGGCAACGTGGGTTGCGGGCGTGCTGCCGATCATCGGCGACATCCCGGCCAGCGGAACCGCGACCTATACGGGCCACGCCATCGGCACGGTCAACAACAACGGCGCGCGCTATTCGGCGGTCGGCAATTTCACGCAGACCTGGAATTTCGGCTCCGACAGCGGAACAGTTTCGATCGCCAATTTCGACGGGCTGGCGACGCTGACGGGCAGCGTTACGTCGGCCAATCGGCGCGAACTGACGGGGGCGCTGACCAACGGGGCGGGCGTCACGGGCAATGTCGCGGCGTCTTTTTTCAGGGGCACAAGCGATCCGGTCAAGAATGTCGGCGGCAACTTCAATCTGACCGGCACGAACTACCAGGCCGGCGGCATCGTGGCCGGGCAGCGCTGAAGGCGATGCCGATTTGAACACGCGTTAGGAACCGCATTGCGCAAGCTGTTGCCATCGATCCTGCTGCTCGCGGCCCTGCTGGGCTTGCGCGCAGCCGACCCCAGTCTGCTGCAGACGGTGCGCGCCGCCGTGTTCGACGAATACCAGCGACTGGCACCGCGCGTCTGGGAAGATGCGGGCGTGCGCATCGTCGATATCGACGAAGAAAGCTTGCGGCGTTTCGGGCAATGGCCGTGGCCGCGCACGGTGCTGGCCGAACTTACCGGCCGCATGGCCGATGCCGGTGCGGCGGCGATCGCCTTCGACATCGTGTTTGCCGAACCGGACCGCACCAGCCCCGCAACCATCCTGCCGCTTTGGGCGGCGCTCGGCGCCAAGCCGGATCTGGTCGAACTTGCGCGCCGTCTGCCCGACCACGACGCGGTACTGGCGCAGACGCTGGCGCAAACGCCGTCCGTCGTGGGCTTCGTGCTCGGCAACGAGGATACGGCCGACGCTGCACCGCCGACGCCCAAATGGGGCATCGCGATCGCAGGCCCCGATCCGCGCGCTTTTTTGACGCGCTTTCGCGGCATGACGACGAACCTTCCGGCGATCGACGCGGCCGCCAAGGGCCTTGGCAGTTTTTCGACCGGTTTCGAGGGCGGCGGCATGGTGCGCAGCGTGCCGTTCCTGTTTCGCCTGACCGGCCCGAACGTGCCGCCGCAGCGCGAGATCGTCCCCTCGCTGGTCGCCGAAGCGCTGCGCGTGGCGCAAGACGCCTCGACCTATGTCGTGCGCGCCGTTGGCGCTTCGGGCCAAAGCGGCCTTGGCGCCGAGACCGGCATCGTCGATATCAAGATCGGCGCGTTTGCCGCCAAGACCGACGCGAACGGGCGCGTGCTTCTGTACGATTCCGGGCCCGTACCTGCGCGCGCGATCCCGGCTTGGCGCGTGCTGGCAAACGATCTGCCCGACGACGCGCTCGACGGGCGCATTGTGTTTGTCGGCACGTCGGCCGTGGGACTGCGCGATTTGCGTGCAACCCCCCTCAACCCCGTTGCGGCGGGCGTCGAAGTCCACGCGCAAATCGCCGAGCAGATCGTTACGGGCGTCTTTTTGGAGCGCCCCGACTGGGCGGACGGCGCCGAGTTCGCAGCGCTTGCCGCGTTTGGTGCTACACTCGTGGCGCTGCTCTTGCTGAAGGGCGCGCTCGCGGGCGCTGCGGTGCTGGCAGTGGGCCTGCTGCTCGCGTTTGGCGCGTCGTGGACCGCGTTTGCATCGTATCGCCTGCTGTTCGATCCGGTCTATCCGGTGCTGGCGGCGATCCTTCTTTATACGGCGCAGACGCTGGTCGCGTATCTGGGCAGCGAGGCCGAACGGCGCCAAGTGCGCGGCGCCTTCGCGCGCTACCTCGCCCCGGCCCTGGTCGAAGCGCTTGCCAAAGATCCCTCGAAACTCGCCCTGGGCGGCGAGATGAAACCGATCACGCTGATGTTCATGGATATCCGCGGCTTCACGCCGATCTCCGAACAGTTCGACGCGCACGGCCTCACGCGCTTTTTGAACAAGTTCCTCACGCGCATGACCGACAGCGTGCTCAAAGCCGGCGGCACGGTCGACAAATACATGGGCGATGCGATCATGGCGTTCTGGAACGCGCCGATGGACGTGCCAGAACACCCCAAGCGCGCGCTGGAGGCAGCCCTGGAAATGCTCGCACGCGCCAAGCAGTTCGACAGCGACTGGCGCGCCGAGCGCGCGGCTGAGGGGCTGCAGCCCGTGCCCGTCAAGATCGGCATCGGGCTCAATACGGGCATTTGCTGCGTCGGCAACATGGGGGCCGAACAGCGCTTCGACTATTCGGCGATCGGCGACGACGTCAATCTCGCTTCGCGTCTGGAAAGCCAAAGCAAGGCCTATGGCCTGTCGTTGCTGATCGCAGAAGCGACCGCCGAAGCCTGCAAAGGCGATTTCCGCCTGTTCGAAATCGATCTGCTCCGCGTGAAGGGAAAAACGCGTCCGGCGCGCATTTTCACGGCTCTGCCGGGCGCGTGCGATGTCGACTACCAAGCCTGGTCGGCTGTGCATGCGGGCGCCATCGCGGCCTATCGCGGCCAGGATTGGGATGCGGCCGAGGGGGCGCTTGAAACCTTGCGCGCACCCGCCTTCGCGGCGCTCGCCGGTTTCTACGAGATCCTGGGTGCCCGCATCGCTGCGTGCCGCCGCACCCCGCCGCCCGCCGACTGGGACGGCGTGCATGTCGCGACCGAGAAGTGAGTTTGGCGCCGCCGTCGATGGACCTGCCCCGATCGGACGTGCTGCGACCTCTATCCTTGGCTGAACTCGCGTACCATCGCTTTGAGGCGCTTGGGGTCGAGCAGCACCAGTTCGGACTTCTCGCGCGCAACGATGCCTTTTTTGGCAAGTTCCGACAGCACGCGCGCGACCGTCTCGCGCGTCGTGGACACGCGCGCGGCGATGTCGCCATGCGCCGGGATCGGGCGAATCGTCGTGCGCGCCGCAGCACCCGCTCCGGTGCCCGCCGGGCGCGCCATACGCAGCAATTCGGCATAGACGCGGTTGTGCGCGCCCAGCGTCGAAAGCGCGAAAATCCGGCTTGTCGCCTGGCGCAGCGTGAAGGCCAGGCGCCGCAGCAGCACCAGGGTTACTTTGGGCTCTTGCGCCAGCAACCCGTGGAACGCCGCCTGCGGCAAGGTCGCAACCAGCGTGGGAGCCAGTGCGATCACGCTTGCCGAGCGCGCCCCGCCGTCGATCGCGGCAAGCTCGCCCACGCAAGCGCCCGCCGCAATCTCGTCGAAGCTGACCTCGCGGCCCGCTTCGGAAAACAGCACCACGCGCGCGCTGCCCGCAACCAGGAAATAGACGTCGCAGCCTTCGTCGTCGCGATCGATGATGGTTTCGTCGGCGGCGAAATTGCGCCAGCGGCACAGCGCTTCGATCTTCTGGCGCAACCCCGTTTCGAGGCCCGAAAACATCTCGATTCCGGCAAGGCTGCGGGCAGGCGACGGCGAGAGCTTTGGTCGTTTCGACACGGCAATACCCTTTGGTACGAGCCAAGTTGCCCTCGGCAAGGCCGGTCGTCTATAGTCGCCCCGACGATGTTTCGGCGCAAGTGGCGCCGTCGGACCGGACGGCGAGCGCGAGCGGGGCTGCATGAACCAGTTTGAAGAGCTGCACGGTCTTTATTTCGAAGATCTGGAAGTCGGCCAAACCGCCATTTTCGCCAAAACCGTGACCGAAACCGACATCGTGCTGTTTGCGGGCCTGACGGGCGACAACAACCCTGTCCACATCAACGAAGTGTTTGCCGCCGCCACGCCGTTTTCGGGACGCATCGCGCACGGCATGCTGACGGCCAGCTTCGTTTCGACCGTGCTTGGCACCAAATTGCCCGGTCCGGGCGCCATCTATTTGAGCCAGAGCCTGCGCTTCAAAGCGCCCGTGCGCGCGGGCGACACCGTGGTCGCGCGCGCAACGGTCAAGGAACTGGTGCCCGAAAAGCGCCGCTGCACGCTCGTCACCACCATATCGGTCGACGACAAAATCGTGCTCGAAGGCGAAGCGGTTGTGCTGGTGGCAGCGCGCCCTGCGGCCACGGCTGCGGCTGCGGGCTAGTTCGACTTCGCATGCGCGTCTATCGCGATTTTGGCCGCAGCGACACGCGCGGCTTGCCGCCCGCCGCGCGCGGCAGCATCGCTGCCATCGGGAATTTCGACGGGGTGCATCTTGGCCATCGCGCGGTCATCGGCGCCGCCAAAAAGATGGCCCAGGCGCTTTCGCGGCCCTTGTCGGTCGTGACCTTCGAGCCGCATCCGCGGCGCTTTTTCAAACCCGATTTGCCGCCATTTTTGCTGGCGACCGCCCGGCGCAAGATCGAATTGCTGGCCGAGCTTGGCGTCGATTTTTGTTTTGCGCTGCGTTTCGATGCCAACCTTGCCGCCCATTCGGCCGACGCGTTCGTCCAAAATTGCTTGATCCAAGATCTCGATCTTGCCGGGATTGTGGCGGGGTACGATTTTGCGTTCGGGCGCGCGCGCACCGGCACCGCAAAGACGCTGTCCGACGCCATGCGGGCGGCCGGCCGTGCGGTTGAAATCGTGGCGCCCGCACGCGATGCCGACCCCGATCGGCAATCGGCAGGCGTCTATTCGTCGACGGCCATTCGCAACGCGCTGACGGCAGGCGATGTCGCGACGGCCGCGCGCTTGCTCGGGCGGCCATTTTCGGTCGACGGGCGCGTGCGCCACGGCGACAAGCGCGGCCGCACGATCGGCTTTCCAACCGCCAATCTGGCCCTTGGCCCGTGTCTGCCGCCCGCTTACGGCGTCTATGCGGTGCGTGTCGGCGGCATCGGTTCGGCACCCGTCAATGGCGTTGCCAATCTGGGCGTGCGCCCGACCGCAGGCGGCGATCCCGCCCCGCGTTTGGAGGTGCATCTGTTCGATTTCGACGGCGATCTGTACGGACGCCGACTGCGCGTTTCGTTCGCGCATTTTTTGCGCGCGGAACAAAAATTCGCCGATTTTGCCGCGCTCAAAGCGCAAATCGCCCGCGACGCCGACGCCGCCCGGGCGCTTCTGGCTTAATTTTTATCTTGAGTTCTCGTTGCCGCAGGCGGTGAGGACGTGCGTCGTGCGCACTTGGCTGCCGGTCTTTTCGAGTTCGAATTCCTTGCTCATACGGCAACGATAGGTCTGCGGCTCGGTCGTCGTGACCGGGCGCTCGACCGCCGAAAAACTGCTGGTAAGACGCGTCGCGCCGTCGGCAAAACCGGGAAACATGGTCGCCAAATAGCCAAGCACGCCCATCACCGCAACGAAGATCGCGGTAACACCGAGCAGTTTGGGGACGACACTGTTTTCTTCGTTCATGGCCGTTTGCCTCAAGCTTCAATATAAGCGCGAACGGCACTTTCAACAACAGATCGCCCCGAAAGTACCGTAAAATTTGCTGTTTTCTGAAGTGTGCGGCGGGACCCTTGTGCAAGGCCGCCCGACGCGCCACATCCTACGCCATGCAAAAAAACTGGGTGTCCGTTGTTTTGGCAGCGGTTTTTGTCGTTTTGGGCACTTTGGGCGCACGCGCGGATTTGCCGCCGGGCGTGCCGGGCGAGGGCGCACTCGTTTTTTCGGTCCGAAAATCGGGCAGCGAAGTCGGGCGCCATAAAATCACGTTTTCGCGAAGCGGCGATGTTCTGCTCGTCGAAACCGAGTCCGCGCTTCAGCTGCGCGTGGCGTTCGTAACGGTCTATCGCTACGTCCAGCGCACGCGCGAGACGTGGCGCGACGGCGTGCTGATCGGGTTCGACAGCAGCGTCGACGACAACGGCACGCCGTTTCGCATCAAAGCCGTGCAGCGCGACGGCGAACTGCATATCGACGGGCATCAGGAAAAGCATGTCGTGGCGCGCGACGTCAAACCGTTAAGCTACTGGAATATAGGCATCACCAAGGTGCCGCGCGCCTTCGACGTGCAATGGGGATCGCTTGCCGAACTTGCGGTCGAACCGCGCGGACCCGAGACGCGCCAAGTGGCCGGCAAACCCCTCGAGGCGCGCCGCTATGCGCTGCGCGGCTATGAAATCCGCAAAGGCGAACGCCAGAGAACCCCATGGCTCAATGTGGATGCTTGGTACGATTCCGGCGACCGGTTGGTCGGGCTGTCGTTCCATTATCGCGGGTTCGATTTCGACTACGTGCTGCAATAGCCCCATAACAATCGGCCTGACCGCCGGACAAATCGTGCTAGAATCACTTTCGGCTGGTCGAGCCGCGCATGCTCTGCGCGCGTACGAGCCGCCGATCGGAGCGGAACCCATGCGCGTACGCGACGACTATCGGACTCTGACGGGCCAGGACAAAGCCTCGATCTTGCTGCTGTCGCTGGGCGAAAACGTCGCGACCAAACTTTTTGCGCTGATGACCGACGACGAGATCAAGGAGATCTCGCAGTCGATGTCGAGTTTGGGCAACGTCAATTCTTCGATCATCGAACGCCTGATCGTCGAATTCGCCGACCAGATTTCGGCGACCGGATCGCTGGTCGGCTCGTTCGATTCGACCGAACGGCTGCTCGGCAAGATTCTCGACAAGAATCGCATGGCCGGGATCATGGACGACATCCGCGGCCCCGCCGGCCGCACGATGTGGGACAAGCTCGGCAACGTCAACGAAGACGTGCTCGCGAACTATCTCAAGAACGAATATCCCCAGACCGTCGCGGTCGTGCTCACCAAGGTGCGCTCGGACCACGCCGCGCGCGTCCTGGGCTCGCTGCCCGAAGCCTTCGCGATGGAAGTGATCATGCGCATGCTGCGCATGGAGACGGTCCAGAAGGAAGTGCTCGACGATCTGGAGCGCGTGCTGCGCAACGAGTTCATGTCGAACCTCGCCAAGACCAGCCGCAAAGACACGCACGAGCTGATGGCGGAGATTTTCAACTCGCTCGAACGCCAGACCGAAGCGCGCTTCACGACCGCCCTTGAGGAGCGCAATCGCGACAGCGCCGACAAGATCAAGGCGCTGATGTTCAAGTTCGAGGATTTGGGCAGGCTGGATCC
>CAMDLT010000002.1 GCA_945901855.1 Asaia bogorensis
TCTTGACCGGTTCCTACATGGACTACGCGATGCCGCGCGCAAGCGACCTGCCGTTCTTCCAATCCGCGACGCACGACATGCCCGCGCGCACCAATATTTTGGGCGCCAAAGGCTGCGGCGAAGCGGGCTGCGCTGGCGCCCTGCCCAGCGTGATGAACGCGCTTGTCGATGCGCTGAAACCCTACGGCATCGCCCATATCGACATGCCGGCGACACCCCAGCGCGTGTGGCAGGCCATCCAATCTTCACTGGCTTGAACCAGGAGCGACATTCGATGGCCAAAACCTACAAAGTGCTCGCGATCGCGGGCAGCCTGCGCGCGAAATCCTACAACCGCGCGCTGCTCGTGCAGGCGCAAAAGACGGCGCCCGCATCGCTGGCAATCGAGATTTTCGATCTCGCGGGGCTGCCGATGTTCGACGAAGACGTCGAAGCCGCAGGCTATCCCGCCGCCGTTGCCAAGCTGCAAGCCGCCGTCGCGGCGGCCGATGCGCTGCTGATCGCGACGCCCGAGTACAATTACGGGACGTCGGGCGTGCTCAAAAACGCGGTCGATTGGATGTCGCGGCCGCCGGGCAAGGCCACTTGCGCTGGCAAACCAACGGCGCTGATCGGGGCAGCCGCAGGCGGCGGCGGATCGATGCGCGCGCAAGCGAGCTTGCGCCCAGTTCTGGCAGCGATGGGCATGCTGCAACTGGTCGGCGCCGATCTGATCGTTCCCGCCGCCTACAACGCGTTCGACGCCGAGGGCAACCTCGTCAACGAGGTGTCGCAAAAAGCCCTCGTCAAAACGCTCGACGCGTTCGCGGCCTGGATCGAGCGGTTGGCCGCAAAAAGCTAGGGCCGACTTATTTCTCGTGGAACGCCTGGTCGAGCGCGCGATAGACCGGGTTCAACAAATAGCGCAGCACGCTGCGTTCGTCGGTCTTGATGTCGGCCAGCACGGTCATGCCCGGCAATAGCAAGTTGCGCTGCGCATCGTCGCCGACATAGCCCCGTTCCAGCCCGACGGTCGCCTTGTAGTAGGGCCGCCCTTGCGCGTCCATCGAGGTCGTCGCCGACAGGCCCGTCAGCGTGCCCGCAATGTCGCCAAAGCGCGAGAAGTCGTACGCCGAAACCTTGACCGACACGCGTTGGCCCAAGCGGATCTGCCCGATATCGGCGGGCGACAGGCGCGCCTCGACGATCAGTTCGCGCCCGATCGGCACGACTTCCATCAGCGTGCCGCCGGGCGGCAGCACGCCGCCTTCGGTGCGCACGCGCAGTTCCTTGACGACGCCGCGTACGGGCGAAAAAATCTGCGTCCGCGCCACGCGGTCGTCGAGCCGCACGCGCGCTTCCTCGACCTGGCGCAATTCGGCCGAAACGCTGCCAAGCTCGCGCATGGACTCGGCCGCAAGACGGCTGTCGAGTTCCACCAGCCGCTGTTCGGCCTCGCCGATCGCCTCGCGCGCGCGCCCGATATTGACGATGACGGTCGACAATTCGCCCTGCACGCGGTTCATCTCGCGCTGCACATCGAGCAGCGTGATGCGCGAATTGAGCCCCTGCTCGGTCAGCTGGCGGCGCATGCCGAGCGCTTCGTTGGTGATTTCGATTTGGCGCTGCAACGTGCGCTGCTGGCCTGCCAGCGCTTCGAGGTCGGCGCGCCTGCCCGCGACCTGGCGTTCCAAGATGGCGCGCTGGCTCAAGCGGGCCCGTTCCTGCGTGCGCAGGATCGCCGCCTGGTCGTCGGACAGACCCTGCTCGCCCACCGACGCCAGCTGCGCGATGCGCCCTTCGGCGAAGGCGCGCAGGCGTTCGGCCTGCAAGCGCAAGCCCGCCTCGCGCGAGGCCAGCTGGTCGCGTTCGGCCATCGCCCCCGTGCGATCGATCTCGACCAGCAGCTGGCGCTCGTCGACCACGTCGCCCTCGCGCACCATGATGCGCGATACGATGCCGCCCTCCAGATGCTGCACGGTCTGCACGCTGCCCGACGGCACGATCTCGCCCGCCCCTTGCGCGACCTGATCGACATTCGTCGTCGCCGCCCACGCGATGGCGCATCCAAACAGCGCCGCGACCAGCCAGACGCTTGCGCGCATGAGCCACGGCGCGCCGCCTTCCTCAAGATGGATCGCAAGCGTGAGATAGCGGATGCGCGAAGGGTCGGCGCGTGTCGCGGCAGCGGCAGCGGGAACGGGACGGCTCATCGAAGGGCTCCGGAAGCGGAAGGGGTGGGGCTGCGCAGATTGACGATCCGGCCACCCTCGAAAGTCGCAATGCGCTCGCACAGCGCAAGATGGCTCGGCCGGTGCGTGACCATGACGATCGTCTGGCGGCCTTTGCGCGCGCGCAGGGCTTCGATCAGCGCGCGGTCGCCGCGTTCGTCGAGCCATTGGCCCGGCTCGTCGAGCAGCAGGACCGCCGCCGGCCGCAGATAGATGCGCGCCAGCGACACGCGCTGCATGAGGCCAACTGGCAACTCCTGCAAAGTCTGGTCGCCCAGCGGCGTATCGAGCCCCTGGCGCAGCGCCACGATCTCGTCGAGGCAGTCTGCTTCGGCAAGCGCCGCCTGCAACTGGGCCGTGCTGGCCGTCGGCGCTGCCAGACGCAGATTCTGGGCGATCGTGCCGTAGAACAAATGCCGGTTTTGCGGCGCATAGGTCACGGCCAGACGCAGTTCAGCGGGCGTCATCTGGCGGATATCGAGCCCGTCGAGCAGCACCGTGCCGGCCTGCGGCTGATAGAGTCCGGCCATCACCTTGAGCGCCGAGGATTTGCCTGCCCCCGAATGGCCCGCAAGCCCGACCATCTCGCCCGGCCGCACGGCAAGGTCGACGCCCAGCAAGGCAGGTTCCGCTTCCGCGCGGTAGCGCAGCGACACGCGATTGAGCGCAATATGCCCGCGGAACACGCGCTGCACGACGGTCGGCGCGGCACGGTCGGTCAGTTCCGGGCGCAGGCGCAGCAACTGGTCGATATGCAGCAAGCTTTGGTTGATTTGCGACAGGCGCGAGAGCGCCGCAATGCCCGCCTGCAAGGGCGACAGCACCCGCCAAGTCAACGCCATTGCGGCCACCAGCGCTCCCACGCTCATGGCGCCGTCGATGATGCGCGTGGCGCCCCACACAAGCACGACGGCACCGGCCAGCATGGTGAGGCCCTGCGCCAGATTTTGCAGCGTCGCGTTGGCGGCCTGGATCTTGCGCCCCTCGCCCACCGCCGCCGCCGACGCCGCGCGGTAGCGTTCGAGCCATACGTCGGGCGCGCCTACCTGCTTGATGGCGCGCAAATTCGAGACGATTTCGACCGCCAGCGCGTGGCGTTGGGCGCGTGCCTTGCCCGCCTCGGCTTGCGACACGCGCTGGGTTGCGGCGCCGAACCAAGCGAGCAGCACCAGAACCAGCCCGAGCACGAGCGGGACCCAGACCAGCGGACCGCCCAGCATGCCGATCGCGATCAGGAACACGAACAGAAACGGCAGATCGAGCGCCACGCCCGCGAGCGGGCCCGAGAAAAACTCGCGGATCGATTCGAATTCCTTGAGGCGCGCCAGCTGCGTGCCGACCGGCGCGAATTCGAGGAACTGCGTGGGCAACCGCAGCAAGTGGCGCAGTACCGCAACCGAAATCAGCCGCTCGATGCGCGCCCCCAGATATGCGAGCAGGCGGCCGCGCAGCAACCGCAGCAGAAAATCGAACACAAAAACGACGCCGACGCCGACCATCAAAGCAGCCAGCAGATCGCGCGACTGCGTGCCGACGACCTTGTCGAAGACCGCCATCGAAAACAGCGGGAACGCAAGCGCCAGAATGTCGGTGAACAGCGTGATCAGCGCCAACTGCCCGACGAGCGGACGGAAACGATGGAACAGCCGACCGACAAACGAACTTTGCGACGCGTTTTCGTCGCGGCTGCTCTCGATCGTTTCGATCAGATAAAGCGTGCCGTTCGGCACGTCGGACGCCAGCACGCGCGTTTCGTCGCCCGTCGCGCCCGAAAACACCTGCATGTGCGTGCCGTCGCGCGACAGCAGCACGCTTGGCACGCCGCGCGGTCCGATATGCAGGCACGGCAGCAGGCGCGGATCGAGCATGTCGGGCCGCTTTTTGTAGGGCTTGGTCGCAAACGACAGCTCCGCCAGCACGTTGCGCAGACCGTCGAGATCCAGATTGGCGGCAAAATGCGGCAGCGCTTCGACGATCACGCGCGGATCGCCGCGCCAACCGAGCGCGGTGAGCAGCGGCATCAGGCACGCCGTGAAGGGCGAAGCCGCTTCGAACGCCTCGATCCCGCCGCGACGCAGTTCGTCGGCCAAGGGTTCGGCGCGCACTACCTCGATGTCGGGGCGGTTCGGCGGGGGCAAGGCGACGGGCTCGGTCATTCGCCCACCGGCGCGCGCTCGACGAACCGCCCGTCTTGCAGTTCGACCACACGATCGGCCAGACGCTGCACGGACGGCTGATAGCTGACCAGCACGATGGTGCAACTGCCTTTGTAGTCGCGCAGCATCTGCAGCAGCAGCTGGTTCGATTCGTGGTCGAGGCCGCTGTTGCTCTCGTCGAACAGCACGATACGCGGCTTGTCGGCCAAAGCGCGGATGATGGCGACGCGCTGGCGCACGCCGCCCGGCAGCGTTTCGGCGTCGCCGATTTCAGTCTCGTAGCCCTGCGGCTGGGCCGCGACAAATCGGTCGAGCCCCAGACGCGCCGAAAGATCGAGGGCCGCATCGACGATGGGGCCGCGCCGGAACATGGTCAGATTGTCGATGATGCGCCCGCGAAAGACGACCCCCAGGCGCGGCAATAGGCCGATTTCCGCAGGCCCCGGCCGCGCGTCGCCAGCGCCAAGCGCCACGCCGTCGTACAAGATGGTGCCGGCATTGGGCCGCAACAGGCCCGCCAGCAGCGACAAGACGGTCGATCGGCCCGACCCGTTCGCCGCCACCAGCGCCACGCACTCGCCCGCAGCGATCGTCAGGTTTGCGTCCTTGAGCAGCGGCTTGCCGCCCTCGTAGCCGAACGAGACGCCGCGCATTTCGATGGCGCCCGCCGTGACGCGCAGCGAGTCGCCCGCCCGGCCCGCCGGTTCCAACGGCAACGCCGCCAGATCGGCCAGCCGCGAACGCGCCACGCGCACGCTTTGATAGCTCGTCCAAATGCCCATCGCGCGCATCAGCGGCTGCAGCGTGCGTCCGGCCAGCAGCGAGCAGCATGCCAATTGGCCGACCGTCATGTCGCCGTCCAGCACCCGCAAGGCGCCGAACCCCAGAACGGCGACCACCGCCAAATTGGAAAACAGCGTGCCCAGCGTCTGCGACAGGCTCGACAGATCGGTGACGCGATGCGCGCCCGCCGCCGCGCGGTCCATCAGACGCTCGTAGCGCCGCATCATCTGGCGTTCCATGGTCAGTGCTTTGATGGTCGTGATACCCGTCAGCGTTTCGATCATGAAGCTCGTGCGCCGGTCGTCCGAACTTGTTCGCTCGGCAACCGCCCGGCGAAGCAGCGCGCCGACGAACAGCGCAACGATCGCAAATGCGACAAACACGCCCGCGACGACCCACACGACCGGCCCGCCCACGACCCAGATCAGCGCCGCAAACAGCAGCGCAAATGGCAGATCGACGAAGATCGTGGCGCCCTGGTTGGCATAAAAATCGCGCAGCCGGTCGACGGCCCCCAGCCGCTCGAGCTGCGTGCCGGCCGTATCGCGAAGGACCGCCCCGTAGCTGCCATGCAGCAGCCGCGCGATCGCCGCGCACCCGACCGCGTGCTCGAAGCGCGCACCTGCCCAGCCCGCCAGCGCATTGCGCGCCGCACGCATCAGCCCCTCGCCCAAAAATACCGCGACCAGCAGCAGTACCAGCAAGTTGAGCGTATCGCCGGCCGAATTGGGGATCACGCGATCGTAGATTTGAAGTGTGAATATCGGCAGCGCCACGCCGAACAGATTGAGCGCCAGCGACGCTGTCAGCAGTGTCGGGTGGAACGCCATCCGCAAACCGGCACCCAGCGGAATTCGATCAAATTGAGCCATATGACCTTTCGCGTATCCTGTTGCGGACCGCGATGACTCGGGCCTTACCAACTATAATAAATGATAATTCCACTGGACTCAAATCTAAAAAAAGACGATAATTTTAGACAATGGTAATAATAAAATAATTTCAACAACTTACAGAATGTAAGGCGCTATGGCCCAGTCCAGTTCGGGGATCCCACAGTCAGCGGTCATTGCCGACGAGGCGTTGGCAACCGTTGGTACGCCAGCAGGCGCGCCAGCCGCGAATGGCGCACCGACCCTGAGCCCCCCTGCCGCCACACCACCGCAAGCTGCGGGTGCCGCGACCGGTCTTGGCGGCGTGCATTACGGGACTTTGCGCGGCGACGAGCGCAGTTTCGCCCCCGAATTGCCGACCACAGCGACGAATCTGGGCATCCCGCGCGAAATGCAAATTGCAACGGCAACGATCGCACCGGTCGCATCGATCGGCGAAGGCGAGGCCGCCGCATCGCAACTTGGTGTGGGCAACCAGCTTGCAACGCCGGGCGACACGCTGGCGCAAGCGACGCAATTGCGTGCCGCCGGGCGCGATACCGAAAACCCGACGGCACGGCCAGCGGCAGGCGATCCAGCCAATGCTGGCGTGGCGACGTCGGCCGACATTCAAGGTGCTCCAACCGCTGGCAATCCCAACGGCGGGGCCGAGGGTGGCCCCAATGTTGCGGCATCGCCGGACCGCACCTTGGCATCCGCCGATCCGACGCCGACGGCGCCACAACCCAACATCGCCCCGGCAATCCCAAACGTTCAATCGCCTGCGGCGCAAGCTGCGGCACAGACGCCCCCTGCCGCGCAAACCCTTTACGCCCCCGCGCCCGCGGTTCCAGCCGAAACATCGCTCGACGGAATGAACAGCGCGACCAGCGCGGCCGAAATCGCGCGCGACATCACCGCCGCGTCGCCGAGCCTGCAACTGGCCGATGCCAGCGGCAGCGAAGATTCGGCCGTCGCACTCGACATCCGCGCCGTACTGGGCGACCAGGATGGCTCGGAAACGCTGGCGGTGACGATCTCGGGCGTGCCGACGGGCGCAGCGCTCAGTGCGGGCACCGACAATGGCGACGGCAGCTGGTCGCTGACCCAATTCGATCTGGCAGGCCTGCGCTTCACGGCGCCCAACGATGCAGCCGGGCGGTACACGCTGACCGTGTCGGCGCACGCAACCGAAAGCGCGACGGGCGACATCGCCACGCGCGTCGGCAGTTTCCATGTCGATATCGGTGCGGTGCTCGACGCGCCCAGCGCGGTCGCGATCGCCGTGCAAAGCGCGCGCGGCAACGATGCGGTGTTCGTCAACGGCGAAACTGGCACCGTAACCGTTTCCACGCGCTTTGCCGACAATGACGGCTCGCAAACGCACGGCGCCGAGATCGCGGTGCCGGACGGTTTGATCGTGACCGACGCGGCCGGGGGCACCTGGACGCCGGGCAGCAACGGTACCGGCGGATCGGTTGATTTGTCGGCGGCAATCGGTACGGACGGTCGGCTCGATGCGACGCTGCATGTGCGCGCAGCCGACACGATACCGGCCGACGCGAATATCAGCTTCGCCTTGAGCGCGCGCTCCGCCGAAGTCAGCACGAGCCCGACAACCGTTTCGGCGTCGGCGGCGGCCCAAGTTTCGACGGCGGCGCTTGGCGTGGATGGAACCGCTGGCGACAATCTGTTTGTCGATACCGTGCGTCGCGAAGCCTTCGACGGCGGCGCAGGCAGCGACACCGTCAGCTACGCGACGGCCGCCAATGCCGTCGATGCGGATCTTGCGACTGGAACCGGCAATCGCGGCGACACATATTCGAATATCGAAAACCTGACGGGCGGATCCGGCGCGGACTCGCTCTCGGGCGATGCCAACGCCAACCGGCTTGAAGGCGGTGCAGGCGACGACACGCTTGCTGGCGGCGCAGGCAGCGACACGTTGATCGGCGGCAGCGGCAGCGATACGGCAAGCTTCGCCGATCAAACGTCGGGCATCTCGGCCAATCTTGCAACGGGCGCGACCAGCACCGGCGCAACACTCGCCGAAATCGAGAATCTGACGGGCGGCTCGGGCGCCGATACGCTGACAGGCAACACCAGCGCCAACCGCCTCGACGGCGGGGCTGGCAACGATACGCTCGTCGGCGGTGGCGGTGCGGACACGCTCGTCGGCGGTGCCGGCATCGACACGGCGAGCTTTGCCGATCAAACGTCGGGCGTTGCCGCGAACCTTACGACCGACACGGCATTTTCGGAAATCGAAAACCTCGTCGGCGGTACAGGTGCGGACACGCTCGCGGGCGATGCCAACGCCAACCGGCTTGAAGGCGGCGCAGGCAACGACACGCTCGTGGGCGGCGGCGGTGCCGACACGCTGATTGGCGGATCCGGCACCGACACGGCAAGCTTCGCCGATCAAACGTCGGGCGTTGCCGCGAACCTTGCGACCGACACGGCATTTTCGGGAATCGAAAACCTGACGGGCGGATCCGGCGCGGACTCGCTCTCCGGCGACGGCAACGCCAACCTGCTCGATGGCGGTGCAGGCGACGACACGCTTGCTGGCGGCACGGGCAACGACACGTTGATCGGCGGCAGCGGCAGCGACACGGCGAGTTACGCGGCCTCGACGGCAGCCGTCACGGTCAATCTTGCGACCAATGCAGCCAGCGGCGGCGATGCTGCGGGCGACGTTTTGTCGGGTATCGAAAATGTAACGGGCGGCTCGGGCAACGACGCATTGACGGGCGATGCGAGTGCCAACCGCCTCGAAGGCGGGTCGGGCAACGACACGCTCGGCGGCGGATCGGGCGACGACATTTTGGTCGGCGGTGCGGGTGCGGACTCGCTGATCGGCGGAACCGGAATCGACACGGCAAGTTATTCGAACGCGACGGCATCCGTGAACGTAAGCCTTGCCACCAACGCGGGCTCTGGCGGCGACGCGCAAGGCGACGTTTTGTCGGGCATCGAAAATATTACGGGCGGTTCGGCCGCCGACACCCTCGTGGGCGATGGCAATGCCAACGTTCTCGACGGCGGATCGGGCAACGACACGCTGACCGGCGGGGTCGGCGCCGACACACTGATCGGCGGAACGGGTATCGATACGGCCAATTATTCGGCCGCGACCGCCGCCATCGCGGTCAATCTTGCGACCGGTGCGGGAACCGGCGGCGATGCGCAAGGCGACGCTTTGTCGGGCATCGAGAACGTGACCAGCGGGAGCGGCAACGACGCGCTGACGGGCGATGCCGCTGCCAACCGTCTCGATGGCGGAACGGGCAACGACACGCTGGTCGGCGGCGCAGGTGCCGACGCGCTCATTGGCGGGACCGGCACCGATACGGCCGATTACACGACCTCCGGCGCGGCCGTGCAGGCGAGCCTTGCGACCAACACAGCGACCGGCGGCGATGCGCAAGGCGACACGTTCAACACGATCGAAAACCTAACGGGCTCGACCTTTGCCGACGCGCTGACGGGCGATGCCAACGCCAACCGCCTCGACGGCGGTGCGGGCGACGACAGGCTGACCGGCGGCGCCGGGGCAGATACGCTGACCGGCGGGATTGGCGCCGATACGGCGAGCTATGCGACCTCAACAGCAGCCGTTGCGGTCAATCTTGCGACCAATGCGGCCAGCGGTGGCGATGCCACCGGCGATATTTTGTCGGGCATCGAAAATGTCACCGGTTCGGCCATGGCCGATACGTTGACGGGCGATGCCAATGCCAACGTTATCGACGGCGGCGCTGGCAACGATTCGCTGGTCGGCGGCGCAGGTGCCGACACGATCATCGGCGGAGCGGGCAGCGACCAGATCAGCTACGCAACTTCGACGGTCGGCGTATCGGTCAATCTTGCGACCGGCCTCGGGACCGGCGGCGATGCGCAAGGCGACGTGCTGTCCGGGATCGAGACCGTCGTCGGCTCCACGCTCGCCGATACGCTTGCGGGCGGTGCGGGTGCCGAGCGTCTCGATGGCGGAACCGGCATCGATACGGCCGATTATTCGAATTCCGGCGCAGGCGTCAGCGTCAGCCTCACGACTGGCACCGGAACTGGCGGCGATGCGCAAGGCGACACGCTGGCGAGCTTCGAGAACCTGACCGGTTCGGGCTTCGGCGACATTCTGACGGGCGATGCTGCCGCCAATGTGCTCGATGGCGGTACAGGCGACGACACGCTGCTCGGCGCGGCAGGCGCCGACACGTTGATCGGCGGGGTTGGTACCGACACGGCGAGCTATCAGACCTCGGCGGCGGCTGTGACGGCAAACCTTGCAACCGGCACCGGCACGCTTGGCGACGCGCTCGGCGACGTGTTCTCGGGCATCGAAAATCTGACGGGCGGCGCAGGCGGCGACATGCTGACCGGCAACGCCGCCGCCAACCGTCTCGATGGCGGAGCCGGCAACGACACGCTGGTCGGCGGTGCAGCAGCCGATACGTTGATAGGCGGAACCGGCAACGATGCGGTCGACTACACAGCGTCGGGTGCTGCCGTGCAGATCAATCTGGCAGCCGGCACTGGAACTGGCGGCGATGCCGAGGGCGACGTGCTCTCGGGCATCGAAACCGTTACGGGCTCGGCGCTGGCCGATACGCTCGCGGGCGATGCCAACGCCAACCGCCTCGACGGCGGTGCGGGCAACGACACGCTGACCGGCGGTGCGGGCGCCGATTCGCTGGTCGGCGGCACCGGCATCGACACGGCGAATTATTCGACCGCGACGGCGTCTGTCGCCGTCAGCCTTGCCACCAACACGGGCTCGGGCGGCGACGCGCAGAGCGACGTTTTGTCGGGTATCGAAAACATCGTGGGCGGCTCGGCCGCCGACACACTCACAGGCGATGGCAACGCGAACCTCCTCGACGGCGGATCGGGCAACGACACGCTGACGGGCGGTGCGGGTGCCGACACGCTGACCGGCGGGATCGGTACCGACACGGCCAATTATTCGACGGCGACGGCAGCCGTTACGGTCAATCTTGCGACCGGTGCAGGAACCGGCGGCGATGCGCAGGGCGACACCTTGTCCGGCATCGAGAATCTGACGGGCGGTGCCGGCAACGACGCGCTGACGGGCGATGCCGCGGCCAATCGTCTCGACGGCGGAACGGGCAACGACACGCTGGTCGGCGGCGCAGGTGCCGATGCGCTCATTGGCGGGACCGGCACCGATACGGCCGATTACACGGCTTCCGGCGCAGCCGTGCAGGCGAGCCTTGCGACCAACACAGCGACCGGCGGCGATGCGCAAGGCGACACGTTCAACACGATCGAAAACCTGACGGGCTCGGCCCTTTCCGACACGTTGACGGGCGATGGCAACGCCAACCGCCTCGACGGCGGTGCTGGCGACGACACGCTTACGGGCGGCGCCGGTGCCGACACGCTGGTCGGTGGGACCGGAATCGACACGGCGAACTATTCGACAGCGACGGCGTCCGTCGCCGTCAGCCTTGCGACCAACACGGGTGCCGGCGGCGACGCGCAAAGCGACGTTTTGTCGGGCATCGAAAATATTACGGGCGGCTCGGGCAGCGACACGCTCACAGGCGATGGCAACGCCAACGTACTCGACGGCGGATCGGGCAACGACACGCTGACGGGCGGTGCGGGTGCCGACACGCTGACCGGCGGGATCGGTACCGACACGGCCAATTATTCGACGGCGACGGCAGCCATCGCGGTCAATCTTGCGACCGGCACGGGAACCGGCGGCGATGCGCAGGGCGACGTTCTTTCGGGCATCGAAAATCTGACGGGCGGAAGCGGTGCCGATAGCCTTGCGGGCGATGCGGCTGCGAACCGTCTCGACGGCGGATCGGGCAACGACACGCTGATCGGCGGCGGCGGTGCCGATGCATTGATCGGCGGGACCGGCAGCGATACGGCCAACTACTCGGCTTCGAATGCGGCCGTCCAAGTCGGTCTGTCGGGCGCGGCCGCAACCGGCGGCGACGCTGCGGGCGACACGCTCAACACGATCGAAAACCTCGTAGGTTCGGCCTTTGCCGATACGCTGACAGGCGATGCCAACGCCAACCGCCTCGACGGCGGAGCTGGCGACGACAGGCTGACCGGCGGTGCCGGTGCCGATACGCTCGTCGGCGGCGACGGCATCGACACGGCCAACTATTCGACCGCGACGGCAGCCATCGCGGTCAGCCTCGCCACCGGCCTCGGCACGCTGGGGGACGCGGCGGGCGACGTTCTGTCGGGCATCGAAAATCTTGTCGGCGGCAGCGGTCTCGACAACCTGGTCGGCGACAGCTTGGCCAATCGCATCGATGGCGGATCTGCCAACGACCGTATCGACGGCGGCGGCGGCGACGACACGATTGTCGGCGGTGCGGGCGCCGACACGCTGATCGGCGGGACCGGCACCGACACGCTCGATTACGGCGCTTCGACAGCCGGCGTTTCTGTCAATCTTGCGACCGGTGCGGGAACCGGCGGCGACGCGCAGCTCGACGTCGTCAGCGGCTTCGAGAATGTTTCGGGCAGCGCATCCGCCGATACGCTCACGGGCGACGGCAATGCCAACCGCCTCGTAGGTGCGGCCGGCAACGACCGTCTCGACGGCGGCGGCGGCGACGACACGCTCGCGGGCGGTGCAGGCGCCGACACGCTGATCGGCAATACCGGCACCGATACGCTCGATTATTCGACGTCGACGGGCGGTGTTTCGATTAATCTTGCAACCAATACGGCGTCGGGCGGCGACGCTGCCAGCGACGTCATCAACGGCTTCGAAGCCGTGCGCGGCGGTGCAGGTGCCGACAACCTTATAGGCAATTCCGGCGCCAACACGCTCGAAGGCGGGCTTGGCAACGATACGCTGTCGGGCGGGGCCGGCAACGACCTGCTCGTCGGTGGCGACGGCGCGGACTTTGCGTTTTTCGGCGCCGGCATGAATGCCGATATTTTCCAGGGCGGTTCGGGTGCCAGCTGGATCGACACGGTGCAGATCCAGGGCGTGTCGGCAGGTCCCGGCAGCGGCGGCTGGACGCTGACCCTGGCCGACGGCACGGTCCTGACCGATGCGGCCGCGTCGGGCGCCATTGATTTGGGCCAGGACGTATCGGGCACGGTCGTAATGGCGGACGGCAGCGAGCTAACCTTTGAGGGCGTCGAACGCTTCAATTGGTAGGCCCGGATCTACGCAATCTGGGAAACACTGCGCGCACAAAAAGCAGCCGCCAAATACATCGTGGGATCGGCGCGCGTATGGTGCCAAGATAAAACCCATCGCGTAAGGCAGCCTCAAGGAGACGAACATGGATTTGGCACAACGCGCCAAAATCGCGGCCGAACAGGCGGCCGACGGCGCGGTATCGGTCTTGCGCAACTTCATCGCGCTGCAACGCGACGGCGAAGCGGCGATCCAGGCGCGGTTTGCGCAAGCTTGCGAGGCTGCAGGTGCCAGCATCACGCGCCATCGCTATCTGCCGAGCGACGTGAACCCGCGCGCGGAATTCGCCGCAGGTTTGGCGATCGCGCCCGAGATGCGCGAAGCGGTCGTCGCCAAACTGCCCGGCACCGGCGGCGGTCGCAGCGTGCTGCTGTTTGCCCATCCAGACGGCGAACCGTTCCAGCCGCAGCATGGCTGGCGCCACGATCCGTTTGCGGGCGAAATCGACGGCGGCCGATTGTATGGCTGGGGCGTGGCCGACGATCTGGCCGGCGTTGCGACCATGGTCGGCGCGTTGCAGGTCTTGGGCGCACCCGATTTGCGCCCGGCCGGCGACGTGATCCTTTGCAGCACGCCCTCCAAGCGCCACGCGCGCGGCGTTCATGCCTTGCTTCAAGCGGGATTCCTTGCCGATGCCGCGATCTATCTGCATCCGGCGGAATCGGGCGCCGGGATGCGCGAGGTCAAGACCTTGGCCTCGGGCCAGATCGAGTTCGAAATCACGGTACAAGGCCGCCTGCCCGACACGCAGGAACCTGGGCATGCCGCATTCGCGCATCGGGCGATCAACCCGATCGGCAAAGGCATGCTGATCCATCAAGCGTTGATGGCGCTCGATGCGCGGCGCGGGGCGCGCATCCTCAACGCCGATTTGCAAGCTGCGGTGGGCCGTTCGACCAATCTGCTTGTCGGCGATTTTTCCACGCTCGGCGACGGTCGCGCCTCGCGCATCGCGCCGGCCGTGCGGCTCTCGTGCGCGCTGTCGTTTCCGCCGGGCGAAAAACTTGCCGACGTCCAGGCCGAGATCGAAGCCGCGATCGCCGACGCCGTCGATGCCGACGCCGATCTGCGCGGCAATCCGCCCAAGGTCGCGTTTCTATCGGGCGTCACCGGCGCCCAAGTTCCCGACGGCCATGCGCTGCGCCAGGCGGTCGATGCGGCCGTGCGGGCATCAACAGGCGAAGCGCCGCAGGCCAACGTGATGCACACCTCGTCCGACATTCGCAATCCGATGGTGCAAAACGGCATTCCATGCGTGGGGCTCGGGCCGCTGTGCGGCGACCTCACGCAAAACGGCGCGCGCGACGAATGGGTCGATGTGGCCGATTTCAAACGCGGCATCGGCGTCATCGCCGGCGCGATCGCGCTGTGGAGCGCGGCGCGCTAGTGTTCGCAGCGCCCGTCGTCGTCCGATAGCCGCTTGGACTGCGCCTAGAGGACAAGCGTTCGCCCGGCCAATCCGACAACCTCGATCGTAAACGCATCGGCACGCGGCACGGGGCGGTCGCCGTTTGCGCGCGCAAGCGCCACACGCACCTCGCCCGGCGACCATTCGAGCGTTGACGCCATCGCGAGATAATCGCCCGTGCGCAGGCTCCAGCTTTCGCCGTCGTCCTCGAAATGGAGCGACGGCGCCAGGCTTTTGCCGATGCCCGTCCCGGCAACGGCATAAAGATGGCGTGCCGGCGCTTCGTGCGGCAGGACCGCCGGAATGTCAGGACTGGCGAGTGCAAGGACCGCGCCCACGCGTACAAAAACAGGCGGTCGCCCCAACGGCGCGTCGACATCGACAAATGCGCCGGCCGGGTAGAGCGCACCGGTGTGGAAATCGGCCCAACCTTGCGGACCCTTGGGCAGATAGACGCCAACCCGGCGCGCCCCCGGCGTTACGACAGGGGCCACGAGAATATCCGGACCGATCAGAAACGAATCGTGCTCGCCGCGCGCGTGCGGATCGTCGTCGTAATGGTAGAGCAGCGGCACCATCGACGGCACGCCGCATGCGGCGCCAAGATAGCCGCGCGTATAGAGCACCGGCAAAAAACGGTAGCGCAAGCGCAGCGCGTCGCGCACCGCATCAAGCACGCTTGGATGCGTCCACGGTTCCGTTGCTTCGCCCACGTCCGGTTTCCACGAATTCATCAGCGCGCGCGGATGCAGCGCCATCATCTCGACCCAGCGGCACAGCAACTCGGGATCCGGCCGGGGCCCTGCGAAGCCGCCAATGTCGTGCCCGATCTTGCCCATGCCAGAGAGCGCCATCGACAGGCCATTGCGCAGATTCCATTTGAGCGTATGCCACGAGGTGAAGTTGTCGCCGCTCCAAGTTTCGGCATAGCGCTGGATGCCGGGGGGGCCCGCGCGCGTGATCGTATAGGGGCGTTTGTCGGGATTGCGTCTGGCGCTCGCCTCGAACGTCGCGCGCGACATCAAAAGCGCATGCAGCGGGCGCGATGCGGAGACCGCGATCGGCGTGCCGATGCCGCGTCCGCTCGCGCCCTCGCGCCAGGCTTCGTATTCGTTGTTGTCGTTCCAGCCGCAATCGAAGCCGACATCCAGCACCTGGCGCTCGAAGCCGTCCTGCCACCAAGCCACGGTCTTCTCGTTCGTGAAATCGAGAAAACTGCCGTGCCCGTCCCAAAACTGTTCGACGACGGGCGCGCCGTCCGGCGTTTGCAAAAACCCACCGTCGGAAGCAAGACCCGCATAGGCGGGATGGTCGTCGATCAGCACGGGCTTCAGATTGGCGACGGTCTTGAGCGACATGGCGCGCAGCTTGGCGAACAAAATCTTGGGATCCGGAAACTTGTCGCGATTCCACGTGAAGACGTAGCGTCGTTTGCCGCGGCTTGAATAGCCCGACCCGAAATGGATCGAGCTGATCGGGATCCCGTCCTTCCGGCAGCGCTCCGCGAACGCTGCGATCTTGGCTTGCGCGTTCGCATCGTCGGCATGGTGCATCGAGGTGAACGCAAAGCCGTACGCCCAGCGCGGCGCTTGATGCGGCAGACCAGTCAGTCGCGCAAACCCTTCGACGATGTCCGGCAACCCGGCGCCGAACGACACGTAAAAATCGAGCGCCGCTTCCTCGGCTTCGACATATCGGTAGAGCCCGTGATAGTTCGACCGCTCGTTGCCAAGATCGACCGTCAACGGGGCGAGCGTGTCGTAATACAGCCCGGCCCAAGCGCCCTTGCCGTTGTCGACGGCAAAAAACGGAAAATGCTTGTAGAGCGGATCGCCGTTCTCGGCGTCGTAACCGAGCGCATCAAGCTGCATCATGCGAAAGCGGCGGCCCGCGCGATCGATCGGCCCCGTCTTGTCGCCAAGGCCGAAATAGCGCTCGCTGCCGTCGCGCGTCTGGTAGTGGCGCAAACGGCGGCCCTCGTCGCAGCGCAGATAGGCACCGCTTTCGCGGTCCTCGACGACCGTTTGCCAAGGTCCGCCTTCCACGCGGCGCTCAAAGCGCAGGCGCAGCGGGGCTTGCAGCACGACAACCCGAACATCGCTGCCAGCAACGATCCATGCGTCGGCCTCGTTGGTCAGAACGACGGGCGGACAGAGAAAACCCGCATCGCCGTCGCGCGCGCGCCCTTCCCACGGCACGTCGCCGTCGGGCGCCACGGTCCAGCTTTTGGGCGTGGGAAAACCGCCCGGCGGCACCACCGACACGCGCACCAAATCGGCTGCCAAAAGCGCAATGCGGAGCGAGAACCCGTCCTCGAGTTCGAATTGCGCGCGATGGCCGACGGCCTTGGCTGCCAGCGATTTTTGGAATGCGATCATGGAAAATCCTATGCGACGGCGCGGCCGTCCGCTCCGAACAGATGCAGTGCTTGCGAACCGCTGAAATCGACGCCGACCTTCTCGCCGCGCTTGACCTTGGTCTGGCCCGGCAGACGCACGACGATTTTGACGTCGCCCGCCAGCGCACCGTAGATATAGCTCTCCCCGCCCAGCTGCTCGGTCAGTTCGATCAAAAGGTCCGCCTCGCCCTGCCCCGGCTCGACCAGGCGCAGATGTTCCGGCCTTACGCCAAGCGTGGCGGACGAACCCGCCGCCAGCGTCGCATGCGCGCGCTGGATCCGCGCCTTGGCGCCAATCGCGAGCGACAGCTCGACCGAGCCGCCCTGCACGGACGCGACGGCGCCCGGCAGGAAGTTCATGCGCGGACTGCCGATGAATCCCGCGACGAATTCGTTGGCCGGCGCGTTGTAGAGCTCAAGCGGTGCTGCAAACTGTTCGCAGATCCCGTCATGCAGCACGGCAATCCGGTCGGCGAGTGTCATCGCTTCGACCTGGTCGTGCGTGACGTAGATCATCGTATTGCCCAGACGCTCGTGCAGGGCGCCAAGTTCGGCCCGCATACGCACGCGCAGCTCGGCATCCAGATTGGACAACGGCTCGTCGAACAAAAAGATATTGGGTTCGCGCACAACCGCGCGCCCGATCGCCACGCGCTGGCGCTGGCCGCCCGACAGCGCGCCGGGGCGGCGTTCCAGATACGGCTCCAGGCGCAGCATGCGCGCGGCTTCGGCCACGCGGCGCTGGATTTCGCTCGTCGCCATCCGCATGTTTTCCAGCCCAAACGACAGGTTCTGGCGCACCGTCATGTGCGGATAGAGCGCGTAGGACTGAAACACCATCGCAAGGCCCCGTTCGGCCGCGCCCAGTTCGTTGACGCGCTTGCCGTCGATGCGGATTTCGCCGTCCGACACGCTTTCGAGACCCGCGATCATGCGCAGCAACGTCGATTTGCCGCAGCCCGAGGGACCGACGAAAACGCAGAATTCGCCGTGTTCGATCGCAAGATCGATCCCGTGGATCACCTTGGTCGATCCGAATTGCTTTTGCACCTGGACGAGTTGGAGCGTTGCCATGGGCCTATTTCATGCCAGTGTTGGCGATGCCGGTGGTGATGTATTTTTGCAAAAACGCGAAGACGAACGTCACCGGCAGCAGCGTCAGCATCGTCATTGCCAGCAGATAGTGCGTGGCGTCGAGCATCTCGCCCTTGAATGCCGACAGGCCCAATTGGAGGGTGAAAGTCTCCGATCGCGTGAGCACCACCAGCGGCCACAGAAAATCGTTCCAGCGCCAGATGATCGACAAGATCGCCAGCACCGCGATGGCAGGCAAAGCAAGCGGCAAAACGATGCGATGGTAGATTTTCCATTCCGACGCCGAATCCATGCGCGCGGCGTCGATCAGCTCGTCCGGGATTGTGAGCATGTATTGGCGCAGCAAGAACACGCCCGTGGGCGTCGCGGCACCTGGAATGATCACGCCCCACAGCGAGTCGAGCATGCCGAAATTCTGCACCACGATGAACAGCGGCACCAAAATGACGGTAGCCGGCATCAGCAAGGTCGCCACGATTAGCATCATAAAAGTATCGCGGCCGGCGAACTTGTATTTGGCCAGCGCAAACGCCGCCATCGAACTGATCGCCAGCGTCAGGATCGTCGCCACCACCGTCACGAACACCGAGTTCATGAAATAGAGCCCAAAGCGAAACGTGCCGGTCGTCCCGCTGGAAATCGTCGGCTCGGTATAGTTCTCGATACGCGCGCGCACGATCTCGTGCGGCCGCGTTTCGCGCCGTGGAACTTCAAACGTTTCGGCGAGTTTGGCGGGGTCGGCGACGACGATGTTGGCGCCCGAGGGGCGCAATTGGGCCAGGACGCGCACCGTGCCGTCGGCGGCCGTCCATTCCACCAGATTCACGCTGCGCGTCGTGCCCGGCAGCGGCATCGTCACCTGTTCGTAGGGCAAAAAGCGCGGATCATTTTCGACGAGCGCGCGCTGCGATTTGAACGACGAGACGAACAGCCACATGACGGGCGCCAGGATCAGCAGCACGCCCAGGGCCAAATAGAAATAGGCGAGCGCGTCGGTCCAATGAATGCGCCCTGCATAGCGCGTGCGCGTCAGGAAGGCGATCGTGCGTTCCATGCTAGCCGCCCGCCTTTTGGCGCGACAGCGCCAGCTGGACCAAGGTCAGCACCAAAATGATGCTGGCCAGCAGCACCGACGAGGCCGCCGCAACGCCGTAGAGTTTGGCGTCGCTGACAAACGCCGTTTCGTAGATGTGCTGGATGACCATGCGCGTCGCAACGCCAGGCCCCCCGCCGGTCAGCACGTAGACCTCGTCGAAAATCTGGAACGCGCGGATCAGCGACAGCACCAGCACGACCAGCAGCGTCGGCATCAACAGCGGCACGGTGATGCGCGCAAAGGCGCGCCATGCGGGCGTCGCGTCCATTTCGGCAGCTTCGTAAAGATCGCGCGGGATTGCCTGCAATCCCGCCAGCAAGATCAGCATGTAGAAACCCAGATGCGACCACGTGTAGACGAACACGACCCAGAAAAACGGCCAGCTCGAATTGGCGTCGGCGAGCCAATTGACGGGCCGCCACGCGGGCGTTGCGAGCGCGGCCGCAGGCGAAAACCACAGCAGCGTCCAAGCGGCACATACACCCGCCACGAGCCAGATCGCGCCTTTGGCCTTAGGTGCGGATGCGACCAGCGCGCGCGCCAGAAAAAACAGCGCCGCCAGCAGCGCCGCTTTGCCGACATACTCGATCGGCGCCCACGCGGCCAATGCGTTGCGCGCATTCGCGATGTCGGTCAGCACCGCGTTCAAAATGCCGCGGCGCTTCAGCATCCAGTCCCAGATGACCGCAACCACCACAGGCGAGAGCATCACCGGATAAAAAAACAAGGCGCGCCAAAATCCGCGCGCGCAGATTTTGCGGTTGAGCACGATCGCCGTCGCCAACGCCACGACGGTCATGATCGGCACTTGGATCACCGCAAATGTCAGCGTGTTCCACATGCCGGTCCAAAAATCGAAACCCGAGACCGGACAGGATTTGGGCACCAGATACGATTCGCACGCCAGCAGCGCTTCGTAGTTTTTGAACCCGACCAGCGGCCGGTCGGCAAGCACCGTCGAACTGCCGCCGGTGAACGAAATATAGATGTTAAGAACGGCCGGCAGAAAACTGAACAGGCCAAAAATCGCCATCGTCGGCAGCAAAAACACGTAAGGCAGTCCGCGCAGTCCCAGGTGTTTTTGCAGCCAACGCATCGGCGGATCGAGCGCCGACAAGATCGGCGTCACGACCCAGCGCATAACCAACCCGCCGCCGGATGCCTCGGCACCCGACGGCGCTGTCGTTTCGGCGCTTGCCACCTAGTTGCCGACGGCCTGCTTGATCTCTTCGTCGATCTTTTTGTAGGCCTCGTCGAGCGTAAGACCGCCCGTGATCGCCTGCGAGATGTGCGTCACCGTTGCGTTGAAGATCGCAACGTTGCGCTCGTAGCCCTGCAGTTGGTGGGCTTGCGGCGGCACCTTGGCATAATTGGCGGTGAACGCCTTGAGGGCCGCGATCGCCGCTGGCGATACGTTCGCTCCGTAGTTCAGTCCCTTTTCGGCCAAACCTTTGTGCGCCGGGATCTGGAGCGTGCGCTCGTAATACTCTTTGAGCACCGGTTCGGAGGCCATGAACGCCATCACGCGCGCCACGGCCTGCGGATTTTTGGTCGCCTTGAAACCGACCATTGCCGCACCGCCCGGCATCGCGCCGCACCCGGCCGGACCGCAAGGCTGCGGGATTGCCACCCACTCGAACCGATCGCCGATCGTTTCGGAATAGCGCTGGATCATCCACGAGCCCGCGACATGCATGACCGTGTCGCGATTGATGAACTGGTCGGCCGCGTTGCGCCAGCGCGCGCCCGAAGCGCCCGGCCAGATTTCCTTCATGATGCCGTCTTTATGCCAACGCACCATGCGCTCAGAAAACGCCTTGAAGCCGTCGTCAACGACCGCAGGCCGCCCGGCCGCATCGAAATATTTGGCGCCGTAGGACATCGCCGGGCCTGCAAAACGATGGCCCGAGCGGTCCATCTCGATGCCCGAATAGACATTGAGCTTGGTCTGGACCTGCTTAATTGCAGCTGCCCAATCGTCCCACGTGGCGGTGGCGCCCGGCACGGCAACGCCCGCTTCGGCGAACATCGTCTTGTTGACGAACGGACCCGTGACGGTGAGCTGCGTGAGGAAGCCGTAGATGCCCTTGTCGTTCGGGCCGACGCGCATCCAATTCAGCGTCTGGGCGAAATTGTCTTCCCAATACTTGGCATCGACCAGAGGCGCCAGATCGAGATAGTAGCGGTTGAGACCGGCAAGATTGGTCACGCGCGCCATGTCGGGGCCGGTACCGGCTTGCAGGCGCGTCTCCAGCTGCTCGCGCACGACGTTGAAGCCAACCTTGTCGACGACCACTTTGATGTTCGGGTTGGCGCGCTCGAAACGGTCCAGCAACTCGCGCGAGACTTCGCATTCGTTGGCGTCGGCGTAGCACATGTAGCGCAGCTCGACGGGGGCCTGGGCCCAGGCCAAGCTTGTGGCCAAGGCCGTTGCGGCCAAGGCGGCAGTTCCAGCAATTCTACGCATGGTTTTCTCCCCACAGTGAAATCCGGACCGGTACGATTCCGGTTTTGCTTGGCGACAGGCTCGCATCGGGGGAATATCGCTGTCAATCGCTGGAAAGGATTTATTTTGCTGCCCAATCCGCTGCGCTTGCCCAACGATACCTTGATCGACAACGCGAACGAGTGGCAGACGCGCGCCCGACCCGTCTGGCGCGCCGTCTGCGAATCCCAGATCTATGGCCCCGCCCCGCGCCCGGCGCCGGTCCGCGCAACCGTAATCGCGACTGCAGGGGCGCGGACAACCATCGACATCTTTGTTGCCGGTACCGTGGCGCCGATCCGCGTGGCGCTCTATGTGCCAGCGACCCCTGCGCGCGCGTTGCTTTTGGGCCCCAATTATGCGGGCAACGCGTCGCTTGATCCGTCGCTCGACATCGACGATCGCTGGATGCGGCCCGAGGCCGCGTGGGGCATCGTCGGCAACCGCGCAACCGAGGCCACGCGCGGCGTGCATGCCGACCGACTGCCGATCGCAAGCATCCTCGCGCGCGGGTATGCGCTCGCCACGTGGTACGACGGCGATGTATGCCCCGACGATCCGGATCTTTGCGCGGCGCGCGGACAAAGTTTGGGTGTTGCTGCGGGCGCCATTGCGCTGTGGGCGTGGGGTTTTTCGCGGGTTCTCGATGGGCTTGCGAAAACCGGGCTTGTTGCGAGCGACAAGGCGATCGCCGTTGGCCATTCGCGCCACGGCAAGGCGGCTTTGTGGGCGAGCGCGAACGATGCTCGCTTTGCGGGCACGATCGCGAACAATTCGGGGGCCGGCGGCGCCCGGCCGTTTCGCTGTTCGGGCGGCGAAACGATCGCCGATCTGTTCCAGCGCTTCCCGCATTGGTTTTCGCCGACGCTGAAGGCTTACGCCGCGCGCGAAGCGGAACTGCCCGCCGACCAGCATATCGTGCTGGCGCTTTCAGCACCGCGTGCGCTCTATGTTGCAAGCGCAAGCGAAGATGCGTGGGCGAACCCTGCGGGCGAGCGCGCAGGCCTCGACGCTGCCGCCGCCGTTTTCGACCTGTTCGGCGCGCGCGCAGCGCTTGGCTATCACCTGCGCGCGGGCGGCCATGCCATCACGCCCGCAGATTGGGCGCAGTTTCTCGATTTTTTCGACCGGCTCTAGCCGCGTTGGACGAGTTCGAAATCGAGCAATCTTGCGGCGACCGTTTCGCCGCGCCACAACTGTCCCAGCATCTCGACGATCGCGGGGCCGAACGCCGCATACGGCACGCGCACCGACGATAGAAAAGGCGCAATCCAATCGTTGAGCGGATTGTCGTCGAACCCGACCAGCATCACGTCGCGCGGCACGACGATCTTTGCTTCGCGCAACCGGCGATGCGCGCCGTAGGCGATCAGGTCGGATGCGCAAAAAATTGCCGCCGGCGGCGGCCCCGCGCACAGCAAGCGGCGCGCCGCCTCGTATCCGATCGCCAGATGGTCGCGCCCCGCTTCGGTCAGAATGTCGGCGGCGGCGAGGCGACGGCCCAAGCGCGCGGCCTCTTGCCTGAAGGCCGCAATGCGGTCGGCCGTTGCGGACGATTCGAGCGATCCATGGATCAGCGCAAAGCGTCCGCGCGGCAACGCTTGGTGCAGGGCCTGGGCCACCGCCGCCCCCGCCGCAAAATTGTCGATGCCCACAAAAGGCGCTGCCGCATCTATCGGGCAGCGTCGGCCGACAAACAGCAACGGCGCTTCGCTCGCGAGCGTGTCCGCGAGCTTCGCGCTGCGTACGGCCCCCAGCAGTATTGTCGCGCGCACCGCTTGGGCGCGCATTTCGGCAAGATACTCGTCCTGAAGATCGGGCCGATCGAGCGTGTCGCACAGCACCATCGCAAGTCCGACATCGCGCAGCGCCGTCTCGATCGAGGCCGCGATTGCCGCCATCGTCGGGTTGGCAAGGTTGGCTGCCAGCACGGCGACCAAGCGGCTTTGGCCCTTGCGCAGCGCCTGGCCAGCGCCAGTCGGCCGATATCCGACCGCAGCGATCGTCGCCTTCACGCGCGCGATCGTAGCAGGCGCAGCCTTGCCGGTTTTGCCGTTGACGATCCGCGAGACCGTGGCGATCGACACGCCCGCACGCCTGGCCACGTCGCCGATCGAGGCAACTTTTGCGGGTGCATTTGCGGGCGCGTTTTCGGAAGGCTGAGATTTTTTCATGGCGCAGCTTGCGATTTTGCGGGCAGACGATTATACTTGGCAAGGTAAACGTTTTCCCCACTCTCAAACCGGGAAACAAAAAGGGAGGAACCGATGCGCATCGCGCGACTTTTGGGCGGCGTCTTTGTTGCGGCAGCAGCCGCCTTGGCGAGCCCCACTGCCCTGAAGGCCCAGCAATTGGTGATCTGGCACGATTTGGGCGACAACGGCATCGCAATGTTCGAGCGCGCGGGCGCGGAATTTGCCAAGACGCGGCCGGGCGTTTCGGTGCGATCGATCAGCTACCCGACCGACCAATGGTTCGGACGCGTGATCGGCGCGATCAATACCAACACCGCCCCCGACCTGATTTTCAACAACTACGAACGCGTCATCCGCATCGAGCAGCAGACCGGCAAGATCATGGACCTCAAAGCGACGCTCGCGGGCGTCGCCGACAAGGGATTCCTTGGCGCCGACGATCTGCGTGTCGCCACGTTCAAGGACAAGATGATCATCCTGCCCGTCCAGCGCGTGCAGATGGCTTTCGGCGTGCGCCAGACCTGGCTCGACAAAACGGGCGAAAAGTTCCCGCAGACGTGGGACGACGTGAAGCGCATCTCGGCCAAGTTCCGCGACAGCGATCCCGACGGCAACGGGCGCGCCGATACTTTCGGCATGGCGCTGCAAGCGGCCAAACCGCGCGACCTCATCCACATGCTCGACCTGTTCACCTTCGGCTCGGGCCTGCGCCATACGCTGATCGACCCGGAAGGCAAGATCACGATCGACCAGCCCGGCCATGCCGAAGTGCTCGAAGAATTCCTAAAGACCTATTCGAGCTACCGGTTCGTAGCCCCCGACACGATCAACCACTCCTTCACCGAAATGTATCAGGTCATTCTGGGCAGCCGTGCGGGCATGTTCCGCGTCGGCGACTGGAACGTGCGCGGCTGGGATGCCGCCAACACGCTCGGCGGCGACTTCGTATCGGGGCCGTGGCCGAAATTTGCCGCCAACCGCGACAACGCGGTCGTCATCGGCGGCATGCGCGGCGTGGCCGTGCCCGACAACTCGCCAAACAAGGCGCTGGCCGTCGAGTTCGCCAAGTTCCTGCTCGGCAAGGAAGCCCAGCAAGCCTCGCTCGAACTCGTGGGGGCCGGCGTGCGCAAGGACCTCAACGTCGATGCGCTTTCGCCGCGCCAGCAATATTTCGCGCGCGCCCAGCACAATCTGGTCGCCTACGACTTTCCGGAATCGATCCATACGTTCTATCCGGAACTGGAAGCCGCGTTCCATCGCAAGCTGCTGGCGGGGATCTCCTCACCGCCCGCAAACTGGAAACCCTTCATCGCCGAGACCGCGCGCGAAATGCGCGATCTGGCGGCGAAGCTGAAGACCAACTGAGGCCGAGGCGGCCGGCGCATCTGCGTCGGCCGCCTTTCTCGTCCCCATGCAAGCCTCGACCCGATTTGCAGCGGCAGGCGCCGCGATCGATCTTGCCTGGCGCGATCGGATTTTCTATCTGTTCGTGGCGCCGTTCGCGGCGCTGACGATCGTATTTGGCTTGTGGCCGATCGCGCTTTCGATACAAGTTTCCCTGACCGCATCAGCCAGCGCCCTCTCGCCCAATCCGACCTATGTCGGCCTCGCGAACTACACTAAGGTTTTAGCCGATCCGATTTTTCTCGCCTCGCTCGCGCGAACGCTGTGGTACGCGGCGCTTGCGGTTGCGGCCAATCTCGTTTTTGCGCTGGGTGCTGCGATACTGATCGACAGTCCGCGCCTGCGCGCGGGCTCCATGTTCTTCCGCCTTGCCCTGTTTTTGCCGGTCGTAACGCCGGACGTTGCAGGCTACGTCGTTTGGCGCTGGCTCTACGACCGCAGCTTTGGCGCCATCAATGCCGCGGCCGAAATGCTGGGCCTACCGGCCTTTGGCGGTCTCTCCAGCCTCGATACCGTCACGCTTGCCGTGCTGATCGCCGAGCTTTGGCACCACGCAGGCTTCTACATGACGATCTTCTTGGCGAACCTCGCGATGCGCGACAAAGCGCTCGAAGAAGCCGCATCGATCGACGGCGCCACGACTTGGCAAAAATGGCGGTTCGTTGTTTTGCCGCAGCTGCGGCCGGCCATCGTGATCAATCTGGTCTACGCGACCGTTCAGTTCCTGAAGACCTTCACGGTCGTGGTCGTGATGACCAAAGGCGGCCCGGCCGAGCGCACCAATTTCGTCAGCTACTACGCCTACCAGCTGTTCGACCAGGGCCGCTACGGCGAGGCCACCGCGATGGCGACGCTCCTGTTTGTCATCGTCATCGCCTTGTCGCTGGGCGCTTTCAAGCTCGGCGAACGCGGCGGCGCCCGATGATCCGAAAATGGCAAGATGGCCTCGTCACCGGCGCGCTTTACGCGTTTGCGACCGCACTTAGCCTCCTGTTCCTCTATCCCTATTGGTGGATGTGCCTCGGCATCTTCCGCAATGCGCGCCAAGTCACCGGCGATCCGCTGCGGCTGTGGCCCGAACAGTTCGACTTTTCGATCTTTTCGGAAATCGGACGCATCGGCGGCGTGTCGTTCTGGCAGTACGCGATTAATTCGTTTGCGATCACCGGCGCCTCCACGGCACTCGGCGTTGTCGTGACGGCAGCAGGCGCCTACGCGCTGACGCGCAAGCCCGAGCTTCCCGGCTTTCGCTGGCTGCGCTACGGCTTTCTCCTCACCATCATGTATCCTTACATGCTGCTCGTGATCCCGGTCTATATCGTCGTCTTCAAACTCGGCCTGCTCGGCTCGTATGCGGGCATCATTTTGTTTCTGGCGTTGGGGCCGATCCAGTCCTTCTTGTTCGACCAGTTCTTCCGCACGTTGCCGCGCGAAGTGATCGAGGCCGGCATTTGCGACGGCGCCAGCGAAGCGCAAATCCTTTTCAAGATCGTGCTGCCGATGGCAATGCCCATCTTGGCCACCGTCGGGCTCATCACCTTCCTGATAAACTGGTCGCAATGGTTCCCGATCTTGGTGATCTCGCGCTCGCCCGACACCTTCACGCTGCCGGTGGCGTTGCTCGCGATGAACGGCGAACTCGGGTCGAATTTTCGCGGCATCATGGCGCTCGCCTTTGTCACGACCTTGCCCGTGGCGGTACTGTTCGTGTTGGCCCAGCGCCGCGTGATGGAAGGCATGGCCGCAGGAGCCGTCAAAGGATGAACGAAGTTTCGCCGACATTCGATCTTGGCGCGCGCATCGAAACGGCGCGCGCGCGCAGCCTCGATTGGCTCAAGCGCATGCAGGCGCCGGGAATGCCCAACGGCGTCCTGCGAATTTCGAGCGCGCACGACGCCGCCAAGTGGCCCGGCGTGCTGCTGCCGGGCACTTACAACGGCATTCTATGCGCAGCCCTGATCGGCGGCTTCGATCGGCTTGCGATCGAGGCGCCCGCACTCGTCGCGTGGCTCGAAAGTTTCCGTCGGCCCGACGGCATCTTCCGGCTGCCCGAGATGCGCGACGATGCCGTGTTCAAGAAGCCCGATATCGGCGAAACGTGGCGCTATATCGATTTCCACATCACGAACTACAGCCTCGGCGCCATCGAGGCGCTCGACCCTACGCGCAAACCCGTGCTCCATTTTGCGCGGCCCTATCTCGATCCGACGTATCTCAAAGCGTGGCTTGCCGAGCGCGATTTGCGCGATCCTTGGCAGGAGGGCAACAACATCGTCAATCTGGCCGGCTTCCTGCTTGCCTTCGAGCGCCACGGCGATGCAGGCAAACGCGCGGCCGTTGCCGCATGCCTTGATATTCTGTTCGATTGGCACGACCGCCTCCAGGAACCCAGCACCGGTTTTTGGGGCGTCGGCCAGCATGCGGACCCGGTGCGCCTGCTGCACGCGATGGCGGGCTCGATGCACAACTATCATCTTTGGTACGCGCGGGGACGCAAGCTGCCCTATTTCGAGCAAGCAATCGGCTATTGCCTGACGCTGCCGCCGCAGGTGGACAGCGCGTGCATCGATGTCGATGTCGTCGACGTGCTGGTCCACGGCCTCTCCGCGGGCCGCGCCCCGCAAGCCGCAGCACATGCATGGCTTGCAGCGATTCTGGCCGCCATTCTTGACGACCAGAACGCCGATGGCGGCTTTGCCGACGTGCGCACGGGCACGCGCCGGCAAGATGGCTGGGTGCGCGGCTACGAAGAACCGCAAGGCCTGTCGAATACGTTTGCAACATGGTTCCGTTGGATTGCGATCGCGATGGCGAGCGACGTGCTGTTTCCGGGCCGCTGGCAGTGGAACTTCCGCCGCTCGATCGGCATCGGCTATCGCGGCACTGCGCTATGACAGTCGACGATCCGTTTGCGCATCTGCACGACGAAGACTACGCGGCTGTCTTCTCGCGCGACTGGATTGGCGCCGACAGCTACGTGGACCCAGGTGGCCGCGCGTTCGAATCGCTCGACGGCGAGTGGCAGATGACGCTCGATCCGTTCGACGAAGGTTTGCGCCAACGCTGGTATTCGCTCGACACGCAACCGCCCGAGCGCTGGCGCGTGCCGCGCGACTACGATCCGGGCGGGGCCGACAGCGTGCCCGTGCCGTCGTGCTGGAACCTGCTGCGCCCCGACCTCAAGCATTACGAGGGCGCAGTCTGGTACGTGCGCCATTTCGACGCTACACCCCACGCCGCGGCGACGAGCGTGCTGTCGTTCGGGGCGGCCAACTACGCGGCGCGCGTCTTCTTGAACGGAAAGTTCGTCGGCGCGCATCGCGGCGGCTCGACGCCGTTTTGCATCGATGTTTCGGCCGCCCTTGTGTCGGGCAACAACCGGCTGATGGTGCATGTCGAAAACCGCCGCCGCAACGACCGCGTGCCAATGGGGCATTTCGACTGGTTCAACTATGGCGGCCTGCACCGCGCGGTACGCTTGATGCGGCTGCCCATTGCGCACATCAAGCGATTCGCCGCGTATCTGGCAGATGGCGGCATCGAAGCGTCGCTCGAAATGTCGCGCCCCATCGACGCCACCGCCGCGCTTTCGATCCCGGAACTCGGCCTCTCGGCCGCAATCCGGATCGAGAAGGGCAAAGGCCGGCTGCGCGTTTCGGCGAAACCCGTTTTGTGGTCGCCGGAACGCCCCAAGCTCTACGATATCGAAATCGCCTGCGACGGCGACCGCGTCCGCGAACGTGTCGGTTTTCGGCGCATCGAAGTTTCGGGCACGCAGATTCTCCTCAACGGCGCGCCGATCCGCCTCAAGGGCGCCTGCGTGCACGAGGACGATGTCGAACTCGGGCGATGCACGAACGAGTCAGACATCGAGCGGCGCCTTGGCGACGTCAAGGCACTGGGTGGAAACTTCTTGCGCCTTGCGCACTATCCGCACGACCAGCGCGTCGCGCAGATGGCCGACGCGGCAGGCGTAATGCTATGGGCCGAAATCCCGGTCTATTGGGCGATCGATTTCGCCAATCCCGACACCTATGCCGACGCGGAGAACCAGCTCTTGGAACTGGTCGCACGCGATCGCAACCGCGCGAGCATCGTCTTGTGGGGAGTCGGCAACGAAAATGCCGACACCGACGCGCGCTTCCAGTTCATGGCAAAGCTCGCGGACGCCGCGCGGAATGCAGACCCCACACGGCTCGTATCGGCCGCCTGTCTTGTCAATCGCGAGCATTTCCGCATCGAAGATCGGCTGGCCGACAAGCTGGACGTGATCGGCCTCAACGAATATTTCGGCTGGTACGAGCCCGACGCCAGCGACCTCGCCCGACTCCTCGACAATTCCAATCCCGGCAAGCCCGTGCTTGTCAGCGAAACGGGGGCGGACGCCCAGGCCGGTTTACATGGCGACGACAGGCTGCTTTTCGGCGAGGAACGCCAGGCGGCATTCTACCGCAACCAGCTCGACATTCTGCGCCAGTACCCGTACGTGCAGGGTATGGCGGCGTGGCTGCTCTACGATTTTCGGTCCGAGCGGCGCCAGACGCGCTTTCAACGCGGCTGGAATCGCAAGGGTCTGATCGCCGAGGATAAAACCACGCGCAAAAAGGCCTTTGGGGCCTTGCGCGACGCCTGGGCGAACTGGTAGTCGCTGTTTTGTCACTTATGGACAGGATGGCGGCGTTGGCAAAAAAGCGTTTGGTTGCCGTTGGGGCGGTCTGCGAAACCTCGGTCTATCGCGTGGAGACGATCCCCGCGCCGCCTGCCAAAGCGATGGCAAGCATGGCAAGCCGCGTTGCCGACGGCATGGCGATCTCGGCCGCCTATGCGTTTGCCAAACTGGGCGGGCAAGCGGCGGCGTGGGCGCGCGTGGGCGACGATGCGCGCGGCCGCCAGATCCGCGAAGCGCTTGGCGCGGACGGGCTGGACGTATCTGGCATTCGCAGTGCGGCTGGCGGCCACTCCTCGCATGCGTGCGTCATCGTGGATGCGCGCGGCGAACGATTGGTCGTCCCCTTCCACGACCGCGATCTGGATCCAAGCGCGGCCTGGCTGCCGCTGGACGAACTCAAGCGCGCCGACTATCTGCTGTGCGACGTGCGCTGGGTCGAGGGCGCGGAAGCAGCCCTCTACGCCGCCAAAGCGCAGGGCCTGCCCGCAATGCTCGACGCCGACGTGGGACCGGTCGAGATCTTGCGCCGCTTGGTGCCGCTGGCAACGCACGCAGTGTTTTCGGATGCCGGGCTGTTTGCCTATACGGGTCTTGGCGCCGTCGAGCCCGCCTTGCGCGAAGTCGCCAAAGGGCATCGCGGCCATATTGGCGCAAGCTGCGGGGCGGACGGTTACATGTGGCTGGAAGACGGCAATGTGCGCCACGCGCCTGCCCCCAAAATCGCCGTTCTCGACACATTGTCGGCGGGCGACATCTTCCACGGCGCCCTGGCGCTGGCTTTGGCCGAAGGGCGGCCAATGGACAAGGCCGCGCATTTTGCGTGCGTAGCCGCCTCGCTCAAATGCACGCGCTTCGGCGGCAGGCTCGGCTGCCCGTCGCGCGCCGAAACCGACGCCGCCCTTTAGCGCCGCGCCATCATCTGGCGCACCAGAACAGGCGCCGCGAGCACGGCGCCCATTGCCGCACCCGTCCCGGTGCCCGCGATGATCGGCAGCGCCGCGAGCCCCAGCAGCACGCGCTCCCATTTGGCAAGGGGGGCGAGCATCCAGCCCGCGAACGACGCCGACAGCAGCGTCACGCTCGCAAGGCAGGTCGAAGCGGCAGCCAAAAATTTAAGCCAGGTGAAATCGGGGACCGCGATCAGCAGCGACGGCGAAAAGACAAACACGAACGGCACGAGGATCTTGCCGAGCGCGAGCCGGAAGGCCGTATTGCCGGTGCGGAACGGATCGGCCCCCGCCATGCTCGCCCCCGCATAAGCGGCGATCGCGACGGGCGGCGTGATATCGGCAAGCACGCCGTAGTAGAAAACGAAGAAATGCGCCACAAGCGGCGTTACCCCCAGCATCGCCAAGGCCGGCGTCGCGACCGTGACCATGATGATGTAGGTGGCCGTCGTCGGCACGCCGCAGCCCAGCATGATGCACACGATCGCAGTCAGCACGAGCGTGAAGAACAGCGTGGCGCCCTTCACCTCGACCAACGCGAAGGGCAGCAACTCCACCAGCGCGCGCGCCCATTGGTCGGCGAGCGACGTGACGATCCACGAGATTTTGAAGCCGACGCCCGTCAATGTCACCACGCCCACGATGATGCCCACCGTCGCGGCTGCAGCACCCACGCCGATCGCGTATTTGGCTCCCAGTACAAAGGCATCGACGATATCGGCGGCCAGTTTGCGGCCGTCGATGCGGGTCAAAATGCCGTGCGCGATCGCGGCCGCGCACAGCAAGGCCGCCACGGCGTTGACGCCAGGCACGCGCAAAAACTCGCTCGGCGCCGCCACGACCATGAACAACGCGAAGACGAGCGCCGTCGCCGCGCGCCAGCGCGCGAGGCCGACCACCAGACAGCCCGTGATGCCCCAGAACGCCGCCAGATAGGGCGTGTAGCCGTTGAACAGCACCAGCACCAGCGCGACAAGCGGTGCAAGCGTGGGCCAGTCGGCTGCAAAGACGTCGCGTAAATTCGGGATCTCGGCGTCGGTAAGGCCGCGCATGCCCGAGCGCTTCGCCTCGAAATGCACCTGCATCAGCACGCCAAAAAAATGCACAAAGGCCGGGAAAATCGCGGCGACCACGATCGTCGCATAGGGCAGATTCAAAAACTCGACCATCAGGAAGGCGGCCGCCCCCATGATCGGCGGCGTGATCTGGCCGCCGGTAGCGGCCGTCGATTCGACCGCCGCCGCAAAATGGCGCTGGTAGCCGAGCCGGATCATCATCGGAATTGTCAGCGACCCCACCGTCACCGTGTTGGCGACGGACGATCCCGACAGCATGCCGAACATGGCCGAGCCGAAAATCGAAATCTTCGCGGGACCGCCCGCAAAACGTCCTGCTGCCGCCGCAGCGATGCCCAAGAACAGGCGGCCAAGACCGATGCGCGTAGCAAGCACGCCGAACAGGACAAAATGAAACACATACGTTGCGACCACCCCAAGGGCGACGCCGTACACGCCTTGGCTGGTGAGATAGAGATGGTTGACGAGCGTGCTCCAGGTCGCGCCCGGATGCAGGAAGATGCCTGGAAACCACGTGCCGAAAATCGCGTAGACCATCGCGAACAAGGCGATCAGCGGCAAGCCCCAGCCGATCGCGCGGCGCGTGGCTTCGACCATCAAGACGACCGTGAGCGTGCCCATCGCGACGTCGAGCGTCGACGGGTTGCCGACGCGAAACACAAGATCTTCGAAGATATACGGCACATAGAGGCTCGAGACCGCCGCTGCCGCCGCCATCAGCCAATCGTGGAGCGGAATGCCGCCCGGTCGCAGCGCGCTCGAACCGCGCACCGCGCGCCCGTCGCTGTGGCGCGCCGAAAACACCAAAAAGATGAGCCCGAGCACGAACGCTAGGTGGATGCCGCGATGCGTAACCTCGCGCAGCAGGCCGAAACCGGCCGTGTAGTAATGGAAGAACGAAAGCACCAGAAGCAAGCCGCCGACCAGCAAACTGGTTGCCGTCGGCAGTTTGCGGAACTGCATTTCGGGATCGAGTTCTTCTTCGAGGCGCGCGAGTTCGTCGACGGTCGGCTGTTTGAGCATGTGCAGATGCGCCTCGATCCCCCTCCCGCACGCAGGCGGGAGGGGCACGGGAGAAAGAAAAACCGTTACGTCATCAAACCCGCTTCTTTGTAGAAGCGCGCCGCCCCTTCGTGCAGCGGCACGCCGAGCAGGCCGCTCAAGGCCGTCGCCTTCTGGATCGACTTGCCCTTGGCGTGGCCGGCATCGAGAGCCATGCGTGTCTTGTCGCTCCACAAAGCCTTGGTCACGGCATAGACAGTTGCCGCCGGAATCTTCGACGACGTCACCCAGTGCGCGCCGACCGCGACGGTCTTGACCGCCCCGACGTCCTTGTAAGTGCCGGCCGGAATTTCGTCGGCCGCGAAGAACGGAAAGTCTTTGGCGAGTTTTTCGGCGCCAGCGCCCGTGATCGGCAGGATATCGATGCCCGACCCGGTCGAGGCGAGTTCGGAGATCGCCGCCGCGGGAAAGCCGCCGGTGAAGAAGAACGCGTCGACCGAGCCGTCCTTCATTTTTTCGGCCGCTTGGTTCGGCTTCAGGAACTCGGCCACCACGTCGCGATCGCCAAGGCCGTACACCGCCAAGATGGCGCGCGCATTGACGAGCGTGCCCGAGCCCGGCTCGTCGAGCGACACCTTCTTGCCCTTGAGGTCGGCAACGCTGCGCACGTTGGCGGCCTTGCGCACCACCAGATGGACCGATTCGGGATAGAGATTGGCGATCGAGCGCAGCTCTTGGATCTTCGGCTTGCCTTCGAAAATGCCCGTCCCGGTATAGGCCCAAAAGGCGACATCGGCCTGGGTGAAGCCGGATTCGGCAGCACCGCCGACGATCGCGTTCACGTTGGCAACCGACCCGTTGCTCGCGACGGCCGTCGAGACGAGCTGCGGCGGCGCCGAGATCGCGTTGGCGATCAGCCCGCCGATCGGATAATAGGTGCCGGCCGTGCCGCCCGTACCGATGCGGAAAAAGGCGGGCGCCTGCGCGAACGCGCCGCGCGACGCCAACGCCAAACTGCTGGCACCCGCCAAAGCAAGTGCGGAACGGCGCGTCAAAAAGCTTTTCATGGGAGTCTCCTCGGGGTTTTTACGCGAAATCGCTGTCAAACGACTGTGGCCCGAGAATGCCCCCAAGATCAAGCGGTCGCTTGCTTGAGCGCGCCGCGCCCCGCATAACGCGCTTCGCCGCCCAGCATCTCTTCGATACGGATAAGCTGGTTGTATTTGGCCAACCGGTCAGAGCGCGACAGCGAACCCGTTTTGATCTGGCCGCAGTTTGTCGCGACGGCAAGATCGGCGATCGTCGAATCCTCGGTCTCGCCCGAGCGGTGCGACATGACGCACGTGTAGCCCGCGCGCTGCGCCATCTCGACCGCTTCCAGCGTTTCGCTGAGCGTGCCGATTTGGTTGACCTTGATCAGGATCGAGTTGGCGAGACCCTTGCCGATGCCCATCGCCAGGCGCTTGGGGTTGGTGACAAAAAGATCGTCGCCAACGAGCTGTACCTTGGCGCCAAGCGCTTGCGTGAGCGCCTTCCAGCCCTCGAAATCGTCTTCGGCCATGCCGTCTTCGATCGACACGATGGGGTAGCGTTTGCACAGATCGGCATAGAACGCGACCATCCCGGCGGCATCGAGCGTCTTGCCCTCGCCTTCCATCGCGTACTTGCCGTTCTTGAAAAATTCGGTCGAGGCGCTGTCGAGGGCGAGCACCACGTCGTCGCCGAGTTTGAAGCCCGCAACCTCGACCGATTTGGCAATGAAGCCGAGCGCTTCGTCCGCGCTTTTCAAATTGGGCGCGAAGCCGCCTTCGTCGCCCACGTTGGTCGCAAGTCCCGCATCCGACAGACGCTTCTTGAGCGCGTGGAAAATCTCCGAGCCCATGCGGATCGCCTCGGCGCAGGTGGGCGCGCCGACCGGCATCACCATGAATTCCTGGATGTCGATCGGATTGTCGGCATGCGCGCCGCCATTGACGATATTCATCATCGGCACGGGCAGCACATGCGCGCGCGTGCCGCCGACATAGCGAAAAAGCGGCAGGCGCGCGGCCGTCGCGGCCGCCTTGGCGACGGCAAGGCTCACGCCCAAAATTGCATTGGCGCCCAAGCGCGCCTTGTTGGGCGTGCCGTCGAGCGCGATCATCAGCCGGTCGATCTTGAGCTGCTCCTCGGCCTCAAGCCCCGAGAGCGCATCGAACAATTCGCCGTTTACCGATGCCACCGCCTTGACCACGCCCTTGCCGAGATAGCGCTTCTTGTCGCCGTCGCGCAGTTCCACGGCTTCGTGCGCACCGGTCGAAGCGCCGGACGGCACCGCCGCACGCCCGAGCGTGCCGTCGGCCAGCACGACATCGACTTCGACGGTCGGGTTGCCGCGCGAGTCGAGAATTTCGCGGGCGCGGATATTGGCAATGGCCGTCATGTTTTTTCTCCCGTTCGAAACCTAGACGCCGAGCATGTCGGCGAGATGCAGCAGATCGTTCGCGACATAGTTCCAGTCGCCCTCGGCGCGAAGATCGGCCTTTTGTGCTGGGCCGTATTCGCCCACGCGCGGCACGAAGGCCGTCATCAGCCCGTGGCCTTGGGCGGCGCGCAGATCGTTGTTGTGCGCGGCCGTCAGCATGACGTCGCCGGGTTTGCAGCCCAGCATTTCGACCGCGCCCAAATAGGTCGCGGGCAATGGCTTGTAGGCTTTGAAAACCTCGCTCGACAGAACGGTGTCCCACGGCAGGCCCACCCGCTTGGCCATATCGACCAGCAGGCGCACATTGCCGTTCGACAGCGGCGACAGGATGTATTTTGTCTTGAGCCGCACGAGCCCCGCCACCGTATCGGGCCATGGGTCGAGGCGATGCCAGGCAAAATTGAGCTCGTCCGCTTCGGCCTCATCGAGCGGCAGGCAGAATTGCTTGCACAGCACGACCAGCGTTTCGCGGTGGAGCGTATCGAGCGGCACATAGGGCCGCTTGCCGCTGCTGACCGCTGCCATGGACGGCACATAATGCGAGCGCCACGTATCGGCAAAGGCGAGCGCATCGACGCTGGCGCCTTTGCGCGCAGCCATGGCAGCAACTTCGCGCGCAACCGACGTGCGCCAATCGACGCAGGTGCCGAATACATCGAACAAAATTGCGACAGGCATGGCGCGTCCCTCGGAAATATACAAGAGCGGACAAGGGCGTAGCAGACGGCGTCGCGCGCGACAAGAGCCCGCACCCGCGCTAGAATCGTCGCATGGAAAAGCCCGCGATTCGCGCGATTGTACCGGCGTCCAAGCCCGCCCCTGCCTTGGGCAAACTGGCGGCAGCGGCGACGCGTTTTGCCAATCCGCCAATCTCGAATTTCGCGGTCGGCGCGGCTCTGCTGGGCGCAACGACGGGCCGCGTCTTTCTTGGCGGCAATATCGAGTTTCCGGGCACCGGAATTTCGCAGTCGGTCCATGCCGAACAGGCAGCGTTTGCCAATGCCTGGCATGCGGGCGAAACCGGCATCGCTGGCCTCGCGGTGACGGCCATGCCGTGCGGCCATTGCCGCCAGTTCCTCTTCGAGACCTTGGCGCCCAAAGCGCGCAGCTTCCAGGTGTCGGTGGGGCGGCGCAAACTGCCGCTCGCCAAACTGTTGCCGCACGCCTTCGGCCCCGCCGATTTGGGCGGCGTCTTCGGTTCGATGAACGCGCCGCCGGTCAAGCTTGCGGCGGCAGGCGACGCGCTGGTCCAAGCCGCGCTTGCCGCCGCCTGCGCAAGCTACGCGCCCCATACGGGCGGGCATGCGGGGCTGGCTTTGCTGCTCGGCGACGGGTCCGTGTTCGCGGGCCGCTATGCCGAAAATGCCGCCTACAATCCGGGATTGCCGCCGTTGCAATCGGCGCTGATCTTGCGCCATTTGGCGGGCAAATCGGGCAATAAGATCGTGCGCGCGGTTTTGGTCGTGGCCACTGCCGCCATCGACCATATCCAGCAGGCCGAAGCGTTGCTGGCGGTGGTGGCGCCGGGTGTTGCGCTTGAAACCGCGCGCGCCAAACGCCGATGACGCCCCGCCAATGAGCGGCGGGCATTTCGTCTATCTGATCGCCAACGCCATGCGCACGCTTTACACGGGCTACACGACCGATATCGAAAAGCGTTTGGCCCAGCACAACGGCGAAAAACCGGGCGGGGCGAAATACACGCGCGGCCGCGGACCTTGGCGCCTCGCCCACAGCGAAGAATTCGCGACCAAGAGCGACGCCCAAAAGCGCGAAGCCGCCCTCAAACGCGACCGGCGTTTCAAGGCGGCGTTGAAAACAAAACTTTAGGCGTTGGCGCGCCGCTTGGCGATGGCGTCGTACTCTTTGAGCTCCGACAAAATCGCTTCCATTTGCTTGAACGGCACCATGTTGGGGCCGTCGGATGGCGCTTTGTCGGGGTCCTGGTGCGTCTCCATGAAGATGGCCGCAACGCCGATGGCGATCGCCGCCCGCGCGAGCACCGGCACGAATTCGCGCTGACCGCCGGAAGTGGTGCCTTGGCCGCCCGGCTGCTGTACGGAGTGCGTGGCATCGAACACGACGGGATAGCCGTTTTCGGCCAAAATCGGCAGGCCGCGCATGTCGGAAACCAGCGTGTTGTAGCCGAACGACGTGCCGCGCTCGCACTGCAAAACCTTGTCGTTGCCGGTGCTGGCGATCTTGGCGACGACGTTTTTCATGTCCCAAGGCGCCAGGAACTGGCCCTTCTTGACGTTGACCACGCGCCCCGTTTCGCCGGCCGCCAACAGCAGATCCGTCTGGCGGCATAAGAAGGCGGGGATTTGCAGCACGTCGACGGCCTCGGCGACCGGCGCGCATTGCTCGGCCGTGTGGACGTCCGTCAGCACCGGGCAGCCGTATTTTTCGCGAATGTCGGCCAAGATCGGCAGGCTTTTTTCCATGCCGATGCCGCGCGCGGAATCGACCGACGTGCGGTTCGCTTTGTCGAAGCTGGTTTTGTAGATCAGCGCAATGCCAAGACGCCCCGTAAGTTCGACGAGCGCGTGGCTCATCTCCATCGCATGCGCCCGACTCTCGAGCGCGCACGGCCCCGCTATCAACGCGAACGGGCGGTTATTGGCGATCTGGAAATTGCCGAGCGGGACAGATTTGGGGGCGGTCACAGCTTTTGTTGCCCTTATAAACTTAGGAAACACTACACGCGTTTCGCTGACTATACATCGAACCGCCAAATTTTGGCTGCTTCTACGGCCATCTTTTTCTGACGTGCCTCGATAGCAGTCGGGGTCCAAGATGGAAGCTTTGCCAGTTCTCGATTCATGCGGATTGAGGACTTCTTCAAGATCGATTTCTTCTGATGAAAAGCTAGGTTCCCCGCATCGCTGTTTAACTCCACCTCGAGTAGAGCCAAATTTCCTAACCGGTACGTATACTCCGTGACGTCTGCCTGACTGAATGCAGTATTCCAACCTGAGTTTGGTTTTGGTTTTTGGGGAAGGATGTGCTCCAAATTTACCACTTGCGCCGAAGCATTTGAGTGAAAAGTTTTCGACTTAAAACTCTTGTCAATCAAGCAACGCAATACATATCGAGCAATTCTTCCATTTTTCTCACTCTTCTTCCCGAAGTTTTCCTTGAACGCGGTATCGCTTGGGTACAGGCGCTTTACACTCGCAAAAATCTGAGAAATATTCGTAGGCTTAGTCTTGCGAATTTCAATTGCTAAATCGCTGTAGAATTTCTCAAGATTCCCGGTCCCACCACCTCCGATGATGCTGTAGCGAAAAGAAAATGCGAGCATCAGTCGGCATACATCTGCGGCGATTTTAGGCGTGTCTTGCAATGCAGCGAGCAGCACAGGGTAGCACTGCGTAAGCCCGCAGATGTTTATTTGAGTAAGGTCGTTTGAAAAGTCATGTTTTTGTCTATCGCTCAACCCGGTCCATGCTTCCGTCTTGTAAGATTGAAGGCCTCCATAAATAGCGGATGATTTGAATAGTTGCGCTGCAAAATTTATGGCCGCCTTTGCATCCTTACATTCAGATTTGATTGCTTTGAATATCTCGCGCTCTCGAATCACTTCCTTTTTCGATAGCCAGTAGTGGCGAACAAATGAAGTAATATCTCCTTCTGGTAGATTAGCTGAAACTCCGTCCCAATGCCTACGAATCAACTTTCTATTCTCTTTTGTTTTTACAATCGAAAGCATGTGGTTTTTCATCAAATCAGAGACCGACAACTCCAAACCACGCTGATTTAATGTTTCAAAAATCAAGAAAGCACTTTCAGTGTCGCTGACCTTTATCAGTGTGACGTGTAGAAGTGAATTGAGGGTTTTCTCCAAGGCTCGAGCAGCATCGCCAATTTCAGGAGCTTGTTCAAAATACTTAGCAACCATTTTCTCAAAATAACTTCTTGCTTTAATTAGCAACTTATTCGAGCGATTGGCAGCGGCGGCGTCAAGTTTCGGATCTTCACCCGCATGAATCGTTTCGTAGATTCGGCTATTGGTTTCGTTCAACTTAAGCCGCGGTTCAGACTCCTCGGTCTTTGCATCAATCTTGTCCACTAAACTTGAGAACAGTGTAGCGGATGACGCCCTGTTGTTGACTGTAAGATAGCGTCGGATTTCATTGATCAATAAAGATAGAGACGTCAATCTCTGTTGGCCATCTACCACTTCTAATCCGGTATCGCCGGTGTCAATGACCACAATTGCACCAAGGTAATGGGCTTTTCGCTCCCCTGTGAGCAATGACTCAAAGTCTTCCCACAGCTCACGGGTTTCCAAATCTGTCCACGAAAAATCACGCTGATATTGTGGAACAAAAAAGGTATCGGGCAGACGCAAAAGTCTGCCGATAGTCGTCGATGTAGGGTCAATTTTAAAGGGGGTTCCCTTGGCCATTTGATCTCCCTAAAAAAGCTACCGGACCACTATCCTACACCAACCGGCTCTGCGTCACGGCCGCTTTGACGAAGCTCGTGAACAGCGGATGCGGGTCGAAGGGCTTCGATTTGAGCTCGGGATGGAACTGCACGCCCACGAACCACGGATGGCCCGGCAGTTCGACGATCTCGGGCAATTGGCCGTCGGGGGACATGCCCGAGAAACGCAAGCCCGCCCGCTCGAGCTGATCCTTGTAATTGATGTTCACTTCGTAGCGGTGCCGATGGCGTTCCTGGATGCGCCGCGCACCGTAGATTTCCGCGACATGGCTGCCGGTCGCCAGATCGCACTCGTAGGCGCCAAGGCGCATCGTGCCGCCCTTGTTGTCGCCCGCCGCGCGCTGCTCCAGCGCGTTGCCGCGCACCCATTCGGTCAGCAAGCCCACGACCGGATCGGGCGTAGCGCCGAATTCGGTCGAGTTCGCGCGCTCGATGCCGCACAGATCGCGCGCGGCTTCGATGCACGCCATCTGCATGCCGAAGCAAATGCCGAAATACGGGACCCTTTTTTCGCGCGCGTATTTGACCGCGCGGATTTTGCCTTCCGCCCCGCGCTCGCCAAAACCACCGGGCACCAGAATCGCGTGCGCGCCCGCCAGCGCGTCGTAGGTTGCGTTCGGGCCCTCGAACTGCTCGCTTTCGATCCAGTTCAGCTTCACGCGAACGGAATTGGCGATGCCGCCATGCGTCAGCGCTTCGTTGAGCGATTTGTAGGCGTCGAGCAGATTCGTGTATTTGCCCACGATCGCGATTTCGACTTCGCCTTCGGGCTGCTGCAGACGGCGCACGATTTCGGTCCAACGGCCAAGATCGGGCTCCGGTTGCGGCAGGCCGAAATGGCGCAGCACTTCGCGGTCGAACCCTTCGCGATGGTAGGCGATCGGCACTTCGTAGATCGAGCTTGCGTTGAGGGCGGGGATCACCGCCTGTTCGCGCAGATTGCAGAACAGCGCGATCTTCTTGCGCGCGGACGCGGGCAAATCGTGCTCCGAGCGGCACAGCAAAATGTCGCAGCGAATGCCGACCGACTGGAGCTGCTGCACCGAATGCTGCGTGGGCTTGGTCTTCAATTCCCCCGCCGACGCGATATAGGGCACGAGCGTGAGATGCACGAAACACGCGCGCTCGCGGCCGAGCTCGTTGCCAAGCTGGCGGATCGCTTCGAGAAACGGCAGGCTTTCGATGTCGCCGACCGTACCGCCCACTTCGCAGAGCAAAAAATCCACATTGTCGAGATCGGCCGTGACGAACTCTTTGATCGCGTCGGTCACGTGCGGGATGACCTGCACGGTGGCGCCCAGATAGTCGCCGCGCCGTTCCTTCGCCAGAATGTTGGAATAAATGCGCCCCGTCGTGATGTTGTCCGACTGGCGCGAGGCCACGCCCGTGAACCGCTCGTAATGGCCAAGATCGAGGTCGGTTTCCGCCCCGTCGTCGGTCACGTAGCATTCGCCGTGCTGGTACGGGCTCATCGTACCCGGATCCACGTTCAAATAGGGATCGAGCTTGCGCAGTCGCACTTTGTAGCCGCGCGCTTGAAGGACCGCCCCGAGAGCCGCAGAAGCCAGCCCCTTGCCGAGCGAAGACACCACGCCGCCGGTGATGAAAATGAACCGCGTCATGGATGTCCCCTATAGTCCCATCGGGCCGGAAGCCCAAGCGGAACCGTCACCCAAAAATGGCGAAACCGAAAATTTCGGGATTGACGTGTTTTTTCGTCGAACCCGAGTCGTACGGCAATCAGCGCGCGACGGGCGGTGCCGGAATTGCGGGCGCGCTTGGAATGGTCGGAAGCGGCCCCGCCAGCGGATCGGGCTGGCGTTGCGAATGCGTGCCCGCAAAGAAGGCGAGGCCGATGCTCGTAACCATGAATGCCGCCGCCAGGATCGCGGTGGTGCGCGTCAGCAGGTTGGCGGTGCCCCGCGCGCTCATGAAACCGCCCATGCCGCCGCCCGAACTGCCGCCGCCCATGCCAAGCCCGCCGCCTTCGCTGCGTTGGATCAGCACGACGCCAACCAAGGCCACTGCAATCAGCAAGTGGATAACCGTCAAAACCAATTCCATAACGCCACGCCTCGATTGTTGGCCGGTTCAAAATCTGCGGCGGTTCTAACGCGATCTTCGCGCAAAATCCAGTGCGCGTCCGCATCGATTGTTCGTAAACAGGCAACAAAATGTCTGATATCTGGATAATTGTTTTCCTGATCTGCTCAACCTATCTTCTGCCGCAAGCGCTTCAATCTGTTCAGGAGACCCCGATGACCGACACGATCGCCGCACCGCATCTTTCCATTCGCCGCAGCGCCGCGCGCGGCGTCGCCGATTTCGGCTGGCTCCAAAGCCGCCACAGTTTTTCGTTCGGCAGTTATCACGACCCGAACCAGATGGGCTTTCGCGGCTTGCGCGTGATCAACGACGACCGCGTGGCCCCGGCGCGCGGCTTCGATACGCATGGCCATCGCGACATGGAGATCGTCTCCTACGTCGTCTCGGGCGCTTTGGCCCACAAAGACACGATGGGCAATGTCGAGCAATTGCGCGCGGGCGAAGTGCAGACGATGAGCGCGGGCACCGGCCTGATGCATTCGGAATTCAACGCCGACACGGCGGCGCCGGTGCATTTCCTGCAAATCTGGCTGTTGCCGGACCGCGCGGGCCATACGCCGCGCTACGGCCAGAAGGAATTTTGCCGCGCCGCGAAGCTCAACCGCCTGGCGTTGCTGGTCTCGCCGGACGGCGCCGACGGATCCCTGCCCGTGCATGCGGATGCGCGCATGTATGCGAGCGTTTTGGAAGCCGGCAAAACGGTTGCGCTGGATCTGGCGCCCGGACGTGCAGCGTGGGTGCAAATCGTGCGCGGGTCGGTCGCCCTCGACGGCGTCGTTCTTGAGAAGGGCGACGGCGCGGCGATCACCGACGCCAAGCGCCTTCATCTGACCGGTACTGCGGGCGAAAGCGAATTGCTGGCATTCGATCTCGCTTAAGTCCGCCACTCGGTCTGGAAGACTTTCTGCGCCACTTGCCAGCGCCCCTCGATCTTGAGGAACGACAGAATATCGGTGAAAAAGCGCGGCGGGATGGCGCAGTTGAGTTTCACATGCGCCATCGTCGGACCGATCAGGTCGAGCGCCAGAATGCGGTCGTGGCGCGCCAAGCCTTGGTCCTTCGACGAGCGGCGCTGGCGCACGGCCGCAAGCCACGTGTCGCGCGAAATCACTTGCAGCCCCTCCGGCGTCATGTGCGCAAGCGCGCTGGTGGGATGGAACACCGTTGCAAGCTTGTCCGCATCGGCCTCGTAAAGACCGTCGAGATAGGTCTGTACCGCGGTTTGCAGGGCGTCGAGATCGTCGGCCATGTATTTCTCCTGTTTCAGACAGCAGCCGCGACAATGGCGGCAAACGCCTCGGCCTTGAGCGAGGCACCACCGACCAGAGCGCCGTCGACGTCGGCTACCGCCAGCAACTCGGCCGCATTCTTGTCGTTGACCGAGCCGCCATAAAGAATGCGCATCGTCGCCCCTTGCGCAAAACGCGCGGCAAGGGTCGCGCGAATTGCCGCATGCACCTCGGCCACTTGCGCAGTCGTCGGCGTGCGCCCCGTGCCGATCGCCCAGACAGGTTCGTAGGCCACGACCAGATTGTCGGCCGTGGCGCCGTCGGGCAACGAGCCTTTCAACTGCGATCCGACGATCGCAAGCGTTTGGCCCGCGTCGCGCTCGGCCAGGGTTTCGCCCACGCACACGATGGCGCCAAGCCCCGCGCGCCACGCCGCCAGCGTTTTGGCTTTGACGTCGATGTCGGTCTCGCCGCGATTGGCCCGCCGCTCCGAATGGCCGACGATCACCATGCGGCAGCCGATATCGACCAGCATCTCGGCCGCTACATCGCCCGTATGGGCGCCCGACGCGGCCGGATGGCAATCTTGCGCGCCCAGCAAAACGCCACTCCCCGCCAGCGCGTTTGCGACGCCCGCCAGATGAACAAAGGGCGGGCACACGAGCATGTCGGTTGCAGCGGGCGGGCGGAGTTTGGCGATCGCGGCCGCCAGGGCTACGGCATCGCTTGCGCGCCCATTCATTTTCCAATTGCCGGCGACGAGTTTGCGGGATGCGGCCATCGAAAGGCCTCCAAAAATGGGGTCGGATAGGCGTTGGGTAGGGGTTTTGCCGACCTTTCGCAAGTATTGCAGGGCCGGGCGCTGGGCCCTATTCTCCCCGCCTTCCCGACACCCCCGCCTTGGACCCGATCCGCACCCCATGCTGCAATTCATCCGCGAAAAAGCGACCGGTACGATTTTCAAAATCCTGTTCGGCCTGCTGATCCTCAGCTTTGCCGCATGGGGGATCGGCGACTACGCGTTTTTGCGCAGCGGCAGCGACACCGCGATCACGGTCGGCGACCGCAAGATCGGCATCCAGCAACTCGAAACCGAATATCGCCAGGCGCGCGACCGGTTGCGCCGTGCTTTCGGCGTCGAGGTCGACGACGCGATGCTGCGCCAGTTCGGTTTGCTCGACCAGACGGTCGACCGGCTGGCAGGCGACGCTGCGGTCGATGCGCAAGCCGTGCGCATGGGGTTGGTTGCCAGCGACGCGCTGGTACGCCAGCGCATTGCCAACGATGCAAATTTCCGCGGGGCCGGCGGCCAATTCGACCGCTTCTTGTTCCAGCGCCTGCTGTTCGACAACGGCTTCACCGAGCAGCGCTACATCGAATTGGTGCGTGCCGATATTCTGCGCGGCCAACTGCTCGAAGCGGTCGAAGGCGGCGTGCGCCCGCCCGAAACCCTGGTTGAAACGCTCTACCGCCACCGCAACGAGCGGCGCGGCGGCGACCGCGTGTTCGTCGCCGACGGCGCGTTCGACGATGTCGGCAGCCCGAGCGATGCCGACCTTGCCCAAACTTACGAGGCGAATGTCGAGCGCTTTACGGCGCCCGACTACCGGGCGCTGTCGGTCGTGCGCATGGCGGCAGCCGACCTTGCCGACCAGATCGCGATCGACGACAAAGCGCTGCTCGAAGAGTTCGAGCATCGCCGCCGCGAATTCGAAAAGCCCGAGCAGCGCGACCTCAAGCAAATGCTGTTTGCGGGCGAAGCCGAAGCCCAAGCGGCGGCCGCCGCCATCGCGGGCGGCAAAAGCTTCGATGCAGTCGTCGCCGAAACGCCGGGCCAGTCGCCCGACCGCGTGGCGCTGGGCCTTGTTGCGCGCGACGAAACGCTGCCGACCATCGGCGATGCGGTGTTCGGCGCGGAAGTCGGCAAAGTTGTGGGCCCGGTGCGCACGCCGTTCGGCTGGCACGTGATCGAAATCGTGCGCATCGAACCGGGCAGCACGGCCAATCTGCAGGACGTACGCGCCCAGCTTGAACCGGCCGTGCGCCAGCGCCTGGCAGCCGAACGGGCGTTCGAGGTCGCCAACCGTCTCGAGGATCAAGTCACGCGCGGTCGCACGCTCGAAGAAGCCGCCGCCAACGCCGGTGCCGCGGTCGTCAAGATCGCCGCGATCGACGCGCGCGGACGCGATCCCAGCGGCGCGCCGGTCGCCCTTTTTGCCAACGCGCCCGAAGCCCTGCGCGCGGCGTTCGACACCGCCCCCGGCCGCGACAGCCAGCTTGTCGAAACCCGCGGCGGCAGTTTTTTCATCCTGCATGTCGACGGGACCACGCCCGCCCAGCGTCGGCCGCTCGACACGGTCAAGGACGATGTCGCGGCGCTGTGGAAGAGCGAACGCCAAGCCGAGAAGGCGCTCGCGCACGCGCGCGAAATCGTCGCGGCGACGGCTGCGGGCGAAACGCTCGAAGCGGCGGCCTTGCGTTTCAATCTGCGCGTCGAGAGCGTGGCCCCGGTGCTGCGCACGGGCGATGCGACCGGCACGCCAAGCGCCGTCGCGGCCCGCCTGTTCGCCCAGAAGCCCGGCCAAGCGAGCCTCGCGGCGGGCATCGACGGCCAATTTGTAGTTCGTACCGGCGACGTTGTGCCGGCCGATCCTGCCGCCGATGCGGCCGGCATGGCGGCGTTGCGTACGCAGCTCACCCGCGAAATGGCCGGCGACCTGACGGCGGAGTACAATCAAGCGCTGCGCCAGAAATTCGGCGTCACCGTAAATCGCAGCGTTGTCGACCGCCTGAACTGAGGCGCCGTCGGCGCTGCGGCGTTTTGACGCGAGCGTCTTAATTCGTCGTTAAGACGTTGAGGCGCACATTCCGATTCCACAGAAAAATAACGTGGAAGATTGGAGAGATCATGTCCCAAGAACAAACACTCCGCGAGCGGCTGCGTTTCATCGACTATCACGATGCGGATGCGCGCGCGCTGCGCGAATTCAAGCCGGCACTCGAAGCCAATGTCGGAAAGATTCTCACCAAGTTCTACGGCCATATCGAGGGCTATCCCAATCTGATCGAGATGTTTCGCGGCCAGATGGGCGTCGACCACGCGCGGGCCGAGCAGGCCAAACATTGGTTGAAGATGTTCGAGGGCAGCTTCGACGGATCGTACGTGGATCGCGTCCAGCGCATCGGCAAAACGCACGAACGCATCGGCCTCGAGCCGCGCTGGTACATTGCGGGCTACGCGCTGGCGATGGGCGAGCTGATGGCCCTGCTGTTCGAGATGTACAAGAAAAAGCCGCAAGAAGGCACGGTCGTTGCCAAAGCGATCACCAAGGCGATCATGCTCGATATGGACTACGCGATCTCGGTCTATATCGACGAGGGCAAGGCGAATTTCTCCGCCAAGCTCAACAGCCTCGCCGACGGCTTCGAGGGCAACGTGCTGAAGACCGTCGAAGGCGTCGGCAACTCGGCCGACGCGCTGAAAGGTGCCGCCCAAACGATGGCGGCCGCCGCCGAAGAAACCCAGCGCCAGACGACGGTCGTTGCAGCCGCGGCCGAAGAAGCCTCGACCAACGTGCAGACGGTCGCCAGCGCTGCCGAGGAACTGTCGGCGTCGATTCGCGAGATCAGCCGCCAAGTCAGCCATGCGTCCGACATAACCAAACATGCCGTCCGCCAAGCCGACGAAACCAACGCGCTGGTCAAGCAGTTGGCCGAAGCGGGCCAAAAGATCGGTTCGGTCGTCAATCTGATCCAGGCGATTGCCGGGCAGACCAACCTGCTTGCCCTCAACGCCACGATCGAAGCGGCGCGCGCGGGCGAAGCGGGTAAAGGCTTTGCGGTGGTGGCCTCGGAAGTCAAAAATCTGGCCAACCAGACCGCGAAGGCAACCGGCGACATTGCAGCCCAAGTGGCGGCGATCCAGGATGCGACCAAACATTCGGTCGACTCCCTCGGCCGAATTGCCAAGACGATCGAAGAGATCAGCGGGATTTCGGCCGGCATCGCATCGGCGGTCGAAGAGCAAGGCGCCGCCACGCAGGAAATCGCCCGCAACGTTCAGCAGGCAGCGGCCGGGACCACCGAAGTATCGGCCAATATCGCCGGCGTCACGCGTGCGGCAACCGATACGGGCGAAAACGCGCTGAAAGTGCTGCAGACGGCAGAGAGCCTTCTCAAACAGGCCGACGATCTGCGCGGCAATGTGGGCGGTTTCCTCGAGAACGTGCGCAAGGGCTGAAGCCCCGACGTTTTTGCCGGGCGGAGGGTTTGCCCGCCCGGCAAAAGCGGGCCCTGCCCGTCACTCGCTCGGGAAGCCCTTCCAGGGCGCGACGCCAACGAACGGCCGCAGCGGCTCTGGTTCTGCAAGGCTTGGCGCGACTGCTGGTGCCCGCACCTGCACCGGCCGCACCGATACCGGGACCACGGCTTCGGCGGTTTCCACCCGATCAGCCCCGTTGGCACGCGTCGCGACAAGTCGCTGCTGGCGCACGATGGCCGAGACCGGCACCAGTTGCAGCCCGCGCGAATTCATCGTCGGGATCCATGCCGCCAACGCATCGAGCGTCGCGTCGTGCGGATGGCCGATGGCGATCGCATGGCCGCGCCGATTGGCCGTACGCTCGAGTTCGGCCAATTGTTTGCGCACGGCCATGCCGTCGATTTCGTTGTCGAGGAAAATGTCGCGTCCGGCGTTGGCCACGCCCATCGATGTCGCGACCTGGCCCGCAACGGAACTGCCCGAGGTGCGGCTATCCACGAACAGCAACCCGCGCGCGGCAACTTCTTGCAGCACGGGCGCCATGGCCTGGGCGTCGCGCGTGAAGCGGCTGCCCATGTGGTTGTTGAGGCCGACTGCCAGCGGCAACGCGTCCAGGGCGCTGGCCGTGCGCGCGCGGATATCGTCGCTGGTCATGCGCACGAACAAAGCGCCAGCCCCCGGATTGTCGCGGCCTTCGGGCTCCATCGGCAGATGCAGCATAATCTCGTGGCCTGCCGCCCGGCTCTGGCGCGCTTGGTCGGCAATGTCTGGCGCGTAGCTCAAATACGACAGCGTCAACGGTCCGGGCAGTGCCGCCGCGCGCGCGCTGCGCGCGCGATCGGCGCCCAAATCGTCGATGACGATGGCGATCCAAGCGCCTGCCCGCACATGGGGCGGACGCACGGCGCGCGCTTCCCACCCTGCGTCGCTTGCTCGTGCTGCCACGGCAAGCGGGCGGCTCGGCGCCGGAACCGCGACAGGGGCGTCCACAGGCGCTGCAACCGATGCGGGCGCCGCGCTGGGGCGGATGCCGAAATACGGCGCGACGGGCGGCGCCTTTGCGATCGCTTCGGCCTCGACCGCCTCGCCCGAAGGTCCAAGCGCCAACGTGATCGGCAGCGGCGCTTCGACAGCGTGCTCGGACGCGACTTCCTTGACCCAAAACACGCCGACCCCGATCGCCAACGGAATCGCAACGAGGGCCGCCACGCCAAAATCACGGGCAAATCCGTTGCGAGGAACCGGACGATCCAACTTCATGCAAATTCTATAACGCGATTCGGGTCGGTTACGGGAGTCTCCCCGCCTGCGCCAGATCGTCGAGAATAGGACAGGCGGGACGTCCATCGTTGTGGCAGCGCCGCAGCAGCTCTTGCAGCGCGCCCTTCATCGTTTGAAGTTCGGCAACTTTGCGCTCGATCGCATCGACATGGGCGGCAGCCATGGCGTGGACCTGGGCGCTTGCACGGCTGCGATCGCGCCAAAGCGCCAGCAAATCCGCGACGTCCTTGACCGGAAACCCCAGCGAGCGCGCGCGCTGGATGAAGCGCAATTCTGCAATCGCCCGCGCATCGTAGTCGCGATAATTGTTCGTGCGGCGGTCGGCCGCCGCAATCAACCCCACACTCTCGTAATAGCGGATCGATTTGGCCGTCATGCCCGTCGCCGCCGCCGCTTGCCCAATATTCATTCCTTCGCCCTCCAAGAAAGACAATCTAATCCTATACCTTACAAGAACGTCAAGGTGCTTAAATATTGCGCCAAACCCGTCGAGGGTAGAAAATACTTACTTTCTCGGTTTCGTTCGCTCAAAGGACAGCTCGCGTGCAGACGATCACCGGATTCGCGGCTTGGCGAATGGCTGTTGCGATGGTGGCCACGCTTGGACTTGGCGGCTGCCAAGGGCTGGGGCGCGAGACTGCGCCCGCTGCGTCGATCGCGGCGGCGGATGGCCTTTATACCGGCACCGCTTTTCGTACGACCGGTACGGAATCACGCTGCGAGCGGCGCTATGCGGTGCGCGCGAGCGTCAAGCTCGGCGAACTCGAACTTGAACTGTCAGACCCAGAAAATCCGGCGCGGGCACCGATCCGCGCTGCCGGGTTCGTCGAGGCGTCGGGCCGCATCATAACCTCGATCCAATTTCAGGGCACGGCGCACGTGATCGAACTGCGATTGCGCGACGGTACATTGCGCGGATCCGTCGATGCGCGCAGCTGCGGGCTGTCGCTGTCGGCGCGGCGCACCGATGGTGCTTAACGACAACGACGGCCGGATTTTGCGCCACGGACCCGAGACGCAGGGCCGTTCGCGGCTGCGTATCGGCCTCGTGGCGCTAGCGTTCGGCATGATCGCAGTTTTTGCGGTTTATTTTACGATCAATGCGCGCTCGACTGCGGATCAGGCGGCGCGCGCCGCGGAACGCGAGATCCGCAACCTTGCGACACTGGTGGCGGAACAGACGGCACAGGCGATCGCGGCGATCAATCTTGCCGTCCTCGGCATGGCGGTCGCATTCGACGAGCCGGCGTTTTGGGACAGCGCCGAAAACAGCGATCGGTTGGCCGATTTGCTCGCGCGCTACGTTGCCGCCGACCCAGCGATATCCCGCATCATGCTGGTCGACCGCGACGGGATGCTGCGCGCGGCAAACGACGCAACCCCGCCGGGTACCTCCTTTGCGCATCGCGCGTTCATGACGAAAATCGGCAACGTCGAGCGGTTTGGCGCTATCGATCCTCCGGTCGACGACGGCAGCAGCTGCCGGGCATGCGTGGCGATCTCGGTACCGGTCCTGGCGCGCGACGGCACGCAGCGCGGCGTTGCCGTGGCCGAAGTGCCGCACGCGTTTTTCGAACGGCTCTATTCGAAGATCGATATCGGCAAACTCAGCGTCTTTGGCACGCTCGACATGCGCGGCAATCTGCTCGCGCATGTCCCGCCGATCGACCGCACGGACCCGGCGGTCACGATCGCGTCGAGCACCTACCGGATTGCCGCGCGCGCTTTCGAGCGCGGCGAAACGCTGGTCGAACGCACCACAGGGCGCGACGGAATCGAGCGACTCTTTGCGTTCGCCCCCATTTCGGGCCAAGGGCTGGTCGTCTATGCCGGCATCGCGCCGGAAGATTATCTGGCCGAAGGGCGCGAATCGCTCAAAATCACGTTGCCGTTTGCTGGAATCGTGCTGGCCGCGTTTACGTTTTTGATTCTAGCGCTTGCGCGGCATCTTGGTCGTATTGAGGAAAATGCGCGCACTTTGCGTCTGGCGGACCAGCGCTTCCAGGCGCTCGTCTCGAACATTCCGGGCGTCGTCTTCCAACGTCGCCGCACCCCCGACGGCATGGCGCCGCTGTCGTGGATCAGCGACGCCGTCAAGGCGCAGCTTGGGCATTCTCGGGCGGCGATTTTGGCCGATGGCGGACGGCTTTTCTGGGCATCCGTCGTGCCCGACGACCGGGCGGCATTCCGCGAAGCGTTTGCGCGCTCGGCCGCCGACATGTCGGCTTTAATGTGGACCGGACGCATGCGGCGGCGCGACGGGCAGACGATATCGGTCGAGATGACCGCGCGTCCGCGCCTGGGCCACGAAGGGCTGGTCGTGTGGGAGGGCATCGCGCTCGACATCACCGCGCGCGTGGCGGCGGACGCAGCGCTTGCGGCCGTCCGCGCGCAGCTCGACATGAAAAAAGAGCAGCTTGAAACCGCGTTGTCGAACATGGCGCAGGGCATGTGCGTCTACGACGCCGATCTGCGTCTTGTGATTTTCAACCAACGCTATGTCGAAATATTCGGACTCGAAAAAATGAACATCGGTCCCGGCACGCCGCTGGCCGATGTACTGCGCATGTCCGCTGCGCGCGGCAACTACCAACGGGACAATGCGGAGGCCGCGATCCAAGCGCGCCTGGAAGCCGCGCGCGCGCGCCATCCGCGCACGCTGTACCAGCGCCTGACGGACGGGCGCACGATCGAAGTAGACGTGCGACCGCTGGCCGAGGGCGGCTCGGTCGCGAGTTTTACCGACATCAGCGAGCGCGAAGCGGCGCAAGAAGCGCTGCGCGACGCAAAAGAACAGGCTGAACTCGCCGACCGCTCGAAATCCCAGTTCCTCGCCAACATGAGCCACGAGTTGCGAACACCGCTCAACGCTATCATCGGCTTTTCCGAAATCATGGCCGACAAGCTGTTCGGTCCCCTCGGCGATCCGCGCTACGCCGAATACGCCCTCGACATCCGCGAGTCCGGCCGCCATCTGCTGATGCTGATCAACGACATTCTGGACCTGTCGAAGATCGAAGCGGGCCAGGCCAATTTGCGCGAAGAACAGGTCTCGCTTGCCGAAATCGTCGACGTCTGCGTGCGGCTGGTCGGCGACCGCGCGCAGCGCGGCGGCCTGACGCTGGAAATCGACGAGTTCGACGATTTTGCGCCGCTCTGGGCCGACCGTCTCAAACTCAAACAGATCTTGCTCAACCTGCTGTCGAACGCGATCAAGTTTACGCCGACCGGCGGCACTGTCGGCCTCACCGCATGGCGCACGCCCGACGGCGGCGTCGCTGTGCGCATCAGCGACACCGGCATCGGCATGCGCGCCAACGACATCCCAGCCGCCCTCCAGCCCTTCCGTCAGGTCGAAAGCACGCTCAGCCGCAAGCACGAAGGCACGGGACTGGGCCTGCCGCTGACAAAAGCGATCGTCGAAATGCACGGCGGCACGCTTGCGATCACGTCGGTCCCCGGCAAAGGCACCAGCGTCGTTTTCACGCTACCGCCCGAGCGCGTCATCGACCCGCAGAGCATGGCCGCTTCGACGCTGACCGATGCCATCCACGCCGCGCGCAGCGCTTTGTAGGCGCGCAAAGTTGCTGCTATAAGCGCTGCTCTTGGGCCAAAAGCAGGCAGGAGACCAAATTTATGCCGGGCGACATGACGCAACTCAAGGCGCTGATCGCGCGCGTGGCCGACGGGCACGAACTTTCCGAAAGCGAAGCGGGCGACGCGTTCGAGATCGTGATGTCGGGCAACGCGACGCCAGCCCAGATGGGCGCTTTTTTGATGGCGCTGCGCCTGCGCGGGGAAACGGTCGACGAGATCGCGGCGGCCGCGCGTACGATGCGCGCCAAAGCGCTGAAAATATCGGCCCCCGCCGACGCGGTCGAAGCCGTGGGCACGGGCGGCGACGCGTCGGGCTCGTTCAACATTTCGACCGCCGCATCGTTCGTGCTGGCGGGCTGCGGCCAGAAAGTCGCCAAACACGGCAACCGCGCCTTTACGTCTAAGTCGGGGGCCGCGGACGTGCTGACCGCGCTTGGCGTCAACATCGACTGCGACATGAAGCTCGTCGAATACGCGATTTCGAAAGCGGGCGTGGGTTTCATGATGGCGCCGCGCCACCATTCGGCCACGCGCCATGTGGCGGGCGTGCGCGTCGAACTGGGCACGCGCACGATTTTCAATTTGCTGGGGCCGCTGTCGAACCCGGCAGGCGTCAAGCGCCAGCTGGTCGGCGTGTACGCGCGCAAATGGGTCGCCCCGCTCGCCGAAACGCTGGGGCGCCTTGGCTCGATACGCGCCTGGGTCGTGCATGGCGCGGACGGGCTCGACGAAATCACAACGACGGGGGCGACGCACGTCGCCGAATTCAAGGACGGCAAGGTGCGCGAATTCGACATAACGCCCGCCGATGCGGGGTTGCCGCAAGCCAAGCCGCAAGACCTCAAAGGCGGCACGCCGGCCGAAAACGCCGCGATCATGCAAGCGCTTCTGAAGGGCGCCAAGGGCCCGATCCGCGACGTCGTGCTGTTCAACGCGGCAGCCGTGCTGGTGATTGCCGATGCCGCACCCGATCTCAAAGCCGGCGTCGCCCAGGCCGCGTTGGCGATCGACAGCGGCAAGGCGGCGGCAGCGCTTGCCGCCCTTGTCGATATCTCGAACCGGTCCGGCGCATGAGCGACGTTCTCGCGCGCATCTTGGCCGACAAGCGCATCGAGGTTGCCGCCCGGCGCGCGGCCGTGCCCGAAACCGAGCTGGCGGCGAAGGCAAAAAGCGCGCCGCCGCCGCGCGGCTTTGCGCGCGCGCTCCGCGCCATGCGCGCAACGGGACGCCCGGCCTTGATCGCCGAAATCAAAAAAGCCTCGCCCTCCAAGGGCCTCATTCGCGCCGATTTCGATCCAGCATTGCTGGCGCGCGCCTATCGCGACGGCGGGGCGGCGTGTCTGTCGGTGCTGACGGACGAAGCTTATTTCCAGGGCCGCGATGCGTATCTGCACGCGGCGCACGCGGCCGTGCCGTTGCCGATCCTGCGCAAGGACTTTGTCGTCGAGGGTTACCAGCTCGACGAAACGCGCGCGCTCGGCGCCGATTGCGCACTACTGATCCTCGCCGCCCTCGACGATTGCCAAGCGCAAGATCTGTGCGAGCGCGCACTCGATCTGGGGCTCGACGTGCTCGCCGAAGTGCACGACCGGGACGAACTTGCGCGCGCGCTCGCCCTGCCCGCGTCCGGCGCCAATGGCGCCGAGACCTTGATCGGGGTCAACAACCGCAACCTCAAAACCTTGGCGGTCGATTTGGCGACATTCGAGCAGCTGGCACCGCGCGTTCCCGCCGGCCGCTTGCTGGTCGCCGAAAGCGGCATCCGCACGCCCGCCGACATCGCGCGGCTCGCGCTTGCGGGCGCTGCCGCCTTTCTGGTCGGCGAAAGCCTGATGCTGCAACCGGACGTCGAGGCGGCCACGCGCCGCCTGCTCGCATGACCGGCAAGCTCACCCATTTCGATGCGGCCGGCAACGCCGTGATGGTCGATGTCGGCGCCAAAGAGCATACCCAGCGCAGCGCGACCGCGCGCGGGCGCGTGATCGTGTCGCCCGATACGCTGCGTCTGATCGAAGCGCATGGCTTCAAAAAAGGCGACGTTTTGGGCGTGGCCCGGCTTGCCGGCATCATGGGCGCCAAAAAGACGCACGATCTCATTCCGCTCTGCCATCCCTTGATGCTGACAAGCGTGACAGTGGAACTCTCGCTCGATCCAGCCGCCAACGCGGTCGAAATCGAAGCGACGGTCAAACTTGCGGGCCAGACCGGCGTCGAGATGGAGGCGCTGACGGCCGTCTCGGTCGCAGCGCTCACGGTCTACGACATGTGCAAAGCCGTCGACCGGTCGATGCGCATCGACGCCGTGCGTCTGGTTCGCAAGGAAGGCGGCAAGTCGGGCGTCTTCGAGCAAGCCTGATGCTGCCCGTCGCCGACGCCCGCAAACGCATTCTTGGCGCCCTTGCGCCTGTCGGGGCTGAAACCGTCGCGCTCGCCGTCGCCCACGGGCGCACGCTCGCAAACGATCTGGTCGCCAAGCTCACGCAGCCCGCGTTGGCCGTCTCCGCGATGGACGGCTACGCCGTGCGCGCGGCCGACATTGCCGATGCGCCGACGATGCTGCGCCAGATCGGCGCCGCCCCGGCAGGCCACCCGTTCAAGGGCCGCGTTTCGTCGGGCGAGTGCGTGCGCATTTTTACCGGCGCCATCGTACCCGACGGTGCCGATACGATTCTGATTCAAGAAAACGCCGACGCCGAGGGCGACCATGTACGCGCCAAACAAAGCGAACCGTTGGGACGGTTCGTAAGGCCGGCCGGTCTCGATTTTGCGCTGGGCCAGAAGCTGCTGCCCGCAGGCACCGTGATGCACGCGCGTCAGATCGGGCTTGCAGCGGCCGCGAACCATGCCTGGCTCGATGTGCGCCGCCGCCCGCGCGTGGCGATTTTGTCCACCGGCGACGAAATCTTGCTCCCCGGTTCGTTGCCTTTGCCCGGCCAGATCGTATCGTCGAACGGCGCAGCGCTCGCCGCGTTCGTGCAGGCGGCAGGTGGCGATGCGATCCAACTGCCGATCGCGCCCGACAATGCGCAAGCGCTGCAAGCGATCGCCGCCGGTGCGCGCGGCGCCGACCTGCTTGTCACCAGCGGCGGCGCGTCGGTCGGCGAACACGATCTGGTGCGCACGGCCTTGGGCCAGTCGGGCCTCGCGCTCGATTTCTGGCAGATCGCCATGCGCCCCGGCAAACCGCTGATGTTCGGGCGATACGGCGACGTGCCTTTGCTGGGCCTGCCCGGCAATCCGGTCTCTTCGCTCGTCTGCGCGGTGCTGTTTCTGGGCCCTGCGATCGCGGCACTTCTGGGCCACGCCGACAGGGGCCCGCCGACCCGCATCGCCAAGCTCGGCTGCGATCTTGGCGCCAACGACGGGCGCGAAGACTATCTCCGCTCGAAGATTGAACATGATGAATTTGGCAACCTAAAAGTTACGCCGTTCCAGCGCCAGGACAGCTCGATGGTGCATGTGCTGGCGCAAGCCGACGCCCTCGCCATCCGCCCGCCGCTTGCCCCGCCCGCCAAAGCAGGCGACCCGATCCAAATCGTGCCGTTGGCGCCGTTCTGTGGATAAGCCTTGACGGGATTGTCGAACTAAACTAGAACTGTCCGTGTCTGTTGCGGCTTCGTTTACGGGATGTTGTGGATAGTACGCACAAGCGCCCCTAGCGCTTGGGTTTTCCCACCTCTCGCGCCCGCACCGGAACCATCCAAGCCCGGCCGTCCGCGGCTGCGCGCAAATAGACAGGTGTTGCCCATGCTGACCCGCAAACAATACGAGTTGCTGCTGCTCATCAACCAGCGCCTGACCGATGTCGGCGTGCCGCCGTCGTTCGACGAAATGAAGGATGCGCTCGGTCTCAAATCGAAATCGGGCATCCATCGCCTGATCACGGGCCTCGAAGAACGCGGCTTCATCCGCCGCCTGCCGCATCGCGCGCGTGCGCTCGAAGTCGTGCGCTTGCCCGACAATCTGCAGGCCCAGGGCCACAAACCCGCCTCGGGGCCGGCGTTGGTCGCCGCACCGGGCGGGGCTGGCGGCGAGAATGCGCGCGGTTTCCGTCCGCATGTGGTCAAGAACGAGTTTCGCGCGTCGCCGACGATCTTCGCCCCGGCTGGGGTCGAGGTCATTAAGCTGCCGCTCTATGGCCGCATTGCGGCGGGCGTTCCCATCGAAGCGATGCGCGACAATGCCAATACGGTCGACGTGCCGCCGCAAATGCTGAGCCGCGGCGAACATTTTGCGCTCGAAGTGGCCGGCGATTCGATGGTCGAAGCCGGCATCTTGGACGGCGACACGGTGCTGATCCAAAAATCCGACGTCGCCGACAACGGCCAGATCGTGGTGGCGCTGATCGACGAACAGGAAGTGACGCTGAAGCGCTTCCGTCGCCGGGGCGCCTCGATCGCGCTCGAGCCCGCCAACAAAGCTTACGAGACGCGCATTTTCGGTCCCGACCGCGTACGCGTGCAGGGCAAGCTTGTTGGCCTCATGCGCCGCTTCCACTGAACTCGGGCATTTTCAAGTCACGTCAAATCGCCTGACGAGCCGGAAAATGCGACAACACAGATGCCAGGAACGGTTGCCGCGAACCAATGCGAGCGGCAACCGCTCTAGTTCGGCGCAGCAGGCAGTTCGACCGGTTGCACCCTGCCCGGCGGGCGTTCGGGGATCGCTGGAACCCACGGGCGGGCGCCACGCGCATCGCGCACGGTCTCGATGCGGATCCCAGCTTGCGTGATCCAGATCGCGTGCGCGCCGTCGCGCAATAGATCGAAGCGATCGACCGTCCGGCCCGCCGCCGCCCGGCATACATTGAACAGATTGACCGTCGCGATTACCAGATCGCGCTCGCGGCAGGCGCTGGGCAGCACGCGCGCTTGGCGCACGATCGCCACGCTTTTGCCGTTTGCGCGATAGACGCAGTCGCTCGGACGACATTCGAGCCTGCCGTCGGCCGTAACGCCGTTGCGCGGCCAGTTCTCGGCTTCTTCCTGCGCGTCGCGCCGCAGCCAGGTTTCGCGCGCAAAACGATCGCCGCGCGGCACCGACAGCGTCAAGCGACCCTCGGCATCGCGCACTGCCATCAAGCGGCCATCGCCCGAAACCAGGATATCGGGCGGCACGACGCTGCCGATGCTCAAAAGCCCGGCAAGCGCCGGCACGATGCCTGCAATGCGCCACGCACTGCGCCACAGCGACAGCCACAACAATCCCGCCGCGACCGCAACAAGTCCTGCCATCGGCATGGCCGGCAGCAAGGCAACCGCCCCGTCGAGGCTTGCAACCCGTTCAGCGATAGCAAGCAAACCATCGATGCCCCAGCCCATCGGCACCAGCGCCCAAGCCTCGAGCCCGAAGGGTAGCAGCAAGCCCGCCGCCAACGCCAAGGGCATCACCCATAAACCGGTGAGCGGTACGGCCAGCAAATTGGCGAGCAGCGCGTACACGGTGAAACGGTTGAAATGGTAGAGCGCAAACGGCGCGCTCGCCATGCCTGCGACCAGCGAGGTCATGACGGTGCCCAGCAGCCACACGCCCACCCGCCCGCGCCAATTGCCCGAAGCGCGCAAGCGCGCGAACGTCCCGCGCGTCGCCTCCCACGCCGCGACAAGCGCTATCACGGCCGCAAACGACATCTGGAAACTTGCCGATGCCAGCGCTTCGGGCATGACCAGCAGCAACAAACCCGCCGCCCACGCGACCAGCCGCAACGTGATCGCCTGACGGTCGATCAAGATCGCGCCCAGCACAACGCCCGTCATCAGCCACGAGCGCTGCGTTGGAACGCTCTGCACGGCAAACGCCGCGTAAAACGTGATCGCCAAAAACGCCGCGACGGCCGCAATCTTTTTGGTGTTCCAATAAAGCGCGGCGCGCGGCAGCAGCGCCAGGGCGAAGCGCACCGAAAAAAACACGATGCCCGCGACCATGCCGATATGCAGCCCCGATATCGACAGAATATGCTGCAATCCTGAGTCGCGAAAAGCCGCCAAGGCTTCGCTTGAGACGGCCCCCTGTTCGCCCGCGATCAGCGCGATCGCGATGGCGCCCGCCGGTTCCGGCAGGATTGCGCGGATGCGCGCCACCACGCGCGCGCGCAGCGCGTTCATCGCCAAGCGCAGATCCGACGCTTCGCCGCGCGCGACGAGCTCGGGCGCGCCGCGCGCCGAGCCGACCGCGCCCAATTGCTCGAACCACGCTTGGCGCGCAAAATCGAACGCGCCCGGCGCACTGGGTCCGGGCGGCGGCAGCAACGCCACGCGCGCCAAGCGTATCTCGTCGCCCGGCGCCAAGCCGTCGGCCGTATCCACGCGCACGCGAATTCGCTCGGGCGTTCGGGCGGGATCGCGGCCCGCGATCGACAGCCGGTCGAGGAGCAACCGCACCCCTTCCGCGCGCGGTTCGATCGCAACGATGCGCCCCGCGACCGCGACCGACGCGAGCCGCTGGTCGAGCACGGGCGCTGCAACGTCGTCCGTTCGAAATTGCGCCACGCCAAAACCAAGCGCCGTCGCCGCCAATGCCGTCGCCAGCGTGAAGGCGGCGGCATTCGCCCGGCTCAAGACCGCAAATGTCGCCGCAAAGACAAAAAACGCCGGTGCGATCCAGAACTCCGGCTCGCGCGGCAGCGAAAAATAGAACGCAACGCCGCTGCCCAGCATCACGGGCAGCCACAGCGAAAGCTGGGAGCGTTCCATTTCCTGCGTACGAAGCCAGAACCCCTTTGCCGCCGCAAAGCCGCTGTGAAACGGCGCGGTTGCGGCAAGCGGCCTGTGCATCGCTGCGGCCTCGTGATAGAGAGACGCGTTCTTGTTCCGCCCGATGGGGCTCCCCTTACCTACAGATGTAACTGGCATTGCCCATGAACCGCAACGACCTTCAAAAACCCGTCTGCCGCTTCGCGCCCTCGCCCACCGGCTATTTGCATATCGGGGGTGCGCGGACCGCTTTGTTCAACTGGCTTTACGCCAAACACACCGGCGGCACGTTCCTGCTGCGTATCGAGGATACCGATCGCCAACGCTCGACGCCCGAAGCCACCCAGGCGATCTTGGCCGGCATGAAGTGGCTCGGCCTCGACTGGGACGGCGAGGTCGTCTACCAGTTTGCGCGCATGGACCGACATGCGGCCGTGGCGCACGAATTGATGGCCAAGGGCGGCGCCTATTTCTGCTACGCGAGCCCCCGGGATCTCGAAGAAATGCGCAGCGCCCAGAAGGCCGCAGGCAAGCCGATCCGCTACGACGGGCGCTGGCGCGACCGCGACGCCAAGGACGCGCCCGATGGCGTCAAGCCCGTCGTGCGCCTCAAAGCGCGCCAGGATGGCGAAACCGTCATCCGCGACCAGGTGCAGGGCGACGTCACGGTCAAGAACGAACAGCTCGACGACATGGTGCTGCTGCGCGCCGACGGCACGCCCACCTACATGCTGTCGGTCGTGGTGGACGATTACGACATGGGGGTCACGCACGTCATTCGCGGCGACGACCATCTCAACAATGCCGCGCGCCAGATGCAGCTCATCGAACGCTTGGGCTGGCCAACACCGACCTACGCGCATATCCCGCTGATCCACGGACCGGACGGCGCCAAGCTTTCCAAACGGCACGGCGCCCTCGCGGTCGATGCCTATCGCGACATGGGCTATCTGCCCGAAGCGATGCGCAATTACCTATTGCGATTGGGCTGGGGCCATGGCGATGCGGAGTTCATCGACACGGCCCAGGCGATCGAATGGTTCGATCTGGACGGCATCGGCCGCAGCCCGGCGCGATTCGATTTCAAAAAACTCGACAGCGTCAACGGCCACTATATGCGCAACGCCAGCGACGCGCGCATCCTCGAAGCGGCCACGCCGCTGATCGAAGCGGCCGCCGGAACGGCCATCGACGAGGTCGCCCGCACGCGCCTGTTGGCAGGCATGGGCGGGCTCAAGGCGCGCGCCAAAACGCTGCTCGAACTCGCCAAGGCGGCGGTTTTCTATGTCAAATCGCGCCCGCTTGCGCTCGACGACGGCGCCAAGAAGCTGCTTGCGGGCGACGGGATCGCGCATTTGCGGCAGGCACGTGACATTTTGGCGGCGGCCGACGCATGGACCGCCGCCGATCTCGAAGCCGCGTTTCGCACCGCAAGCGAAGCGGCCGGCGTCAAGCTCGGCACGCTCGCCCAGCCCTTGCGCGGGGCTTTGTCGGGCCAAGGCACCTCGCCGCCGGTCTTCGAAGTGATCGCCATTCTCGGCAAACCGGAGACCTTGGCGCGCATCGACGACGCGCTGGGAACGGTTTGACGCGGGAGTCTTGCAAAAACCCGGAACCTGAGTTCCTATACTGCAACTGCGAACATCAACGCGAGAGAACCACATGACCCAGGCCAAGCCGACCGTCACGATGACCGACAACCAGACCGGCAAGACGTTCGAAATGCCGGTTCTCTCGGGCTCGATCGGCCCGCAAGTGGTCGATGTTCGCAAGTTCTACGGCGATACGGGCTATTTCACGTACGATCCGGGCTTCATGTCGACGGGCGCTTGCAAGTCGGCGATCACCTATATCGACGGCGACAAGGGCATCTTGCTGCATCGCGGCTACGCGATCGAGGATCTTGCCGAAAATTGCGACTTCATGGAAGTCGCCTATCTGATCTTGAAGGGCGAACTGCCCTCGCCCGAAAACAAAAAATCGTTCGAGCGCGACATCACGCTGCACACGATGCTGCACGAGCAGATCAACCGCTTCTTCTCGGGCTTCCGGCGCGACGCGCACCCGATGGCGGTCATGTGCGGGGTGGTCGGGGCGCTTTCGGCCTTCTATCACGACAGCCTCAATATTTCCGATCCGCACCAGCGCATGATCGATTCGTACCGTTTGATCGCCAAGATGCCGACGATCGCCGCGCAGGCATTCAAATATTCGGTCGGGCAGCCCTTCATGCACCCGCGCAACGACCACGCCTATGCCGCCAACTTCCTTCAAATGACGTTCGGCGTGCCGTGCGAGCCCTACAAGGTCAATCCGATCCTGGCCAAGGCGATGGACAAGATTTTTATCTTGCACGCCGACCACGAACAGAACGCCTCGACCTCGACCGTGCGTCTGGCGGGTTCCTCGGGCGCCAATCCCTATGCCTGCATCGCGGCGGGCATCGCTACTTTGTGGGGTCCAGCGCACGGCGGGGCCAACGAAGCGGTGCTGAAGATGCTGGCCGAAATCGGCACCAAGGACAACATCCCCGACTTCATCCGCCGCGTCAAAGACAAGAGCGAGGGCGTGCGCCTGATGGGCTTCGGCCACCGCGTCTACAAAAACTACGATCCGCGCGCCAAGGTGATGGCAGCCACCTGCAAAGAGGTGCTGGCCGAACTCGGCGTCAAAGACCCGCTGCTCGATATCGCGATGGAACTCGAGCGCATCGCGCTGAGCGACGAATACTTCATCTCCAAGAAGCTCTACCCGAACGTCGACTTCTATTCGGGCATCATCTTGAAGGCGATGGGGTTCCCGGTCGCGATGTTCACGGCCTTGTTCGCGCTCGCGCGCACGGTGGGCTGGATCGCGCAGTGGAACGAGATGAACGAAGATCCCGAAAACAAGATCGGCCGACCGCGCCAGCTCTACACGGGCGCGCCGCATCGCCCGTTCGTGCCGATGGCCAAGCGCTGAAACGGGGTCGGCGGCGATGGCCAAACACGGAGCCGGGCAAATGCGCACGAACGCGGGCGACGCCGCCCGCGCCGCCAGCGCCATTCCGCCCGTGCTGCTCGGCCGCCGTCGGCTGCCGCCCGCGTGCAACGACAACCGCCCCGCGCTGGGTTACATGCTGCGCCTTGCGCTCGGGCCGCTGGCGATCGCGGCGCTGGCCGTCGCGATCTGGTGGGCGTAGGCAACTTAAGGCGCCGGGCTCGCAAGTGTTGCGAGCATATCTTTTTGTCGCGGCGAATAAATCGTCGAGTGCACCTCGGCGTATGGCGCAAAATGTTCCGACTTATCGTTGGATAAGCTCGATCTTGTAGCCGTCGGGGTCTTCGACGAAGGCGATCACGCTGCCGCCGTGTTTCATCGGGCCGGGCGGGCGCGGGATCTTGGCGCCGGCCGCCGCCAGTTTCGCGCACGTGCCGTAAATGTCTTTGACTCCCAAAGCGATGTGCCCGAAGCCCGTGCCCAGATCGTAGGGTTCCGCGCGGCCCCAATTGTGTGTGAGTTCGATCACCGCATTGGCGTTTTCGTCGCCATAGCCCACAAACGCCAAGGTGAACTTGCCGTCCGGATAGTCTTTGCGCCGCAGCAGATCCATGCCCAGCCGTTCGCAATAGAACGCGATCGATTTGTCGAGATCCATGACGCGGATCATCGTGTGCAGCATGCGAAATTCGCCGTCCATGGTCAAATCCTCCCGGTTCCAAAGCGCAAGCATGGCGACCTTGCGGCCTTTGCGCCAGCCCCAAAAACGCGCTACCAAACGCCATGAAAAAGCTCCGCACCGCCGTGATCGGCGGCGGCCATTTCGGCCGCTTCCATGCCGACAAATATGCAGCGCTCCCCGACAGCGATTTTGTCGCGATCGTCGATCCCAACCCGGATGCGCGCGCGGCCCTCGCCGCCAAGCACAAGATCGCAGCCTTTGCCGACCCAAAGGATCTGATCGGCAAGGTCGATGCCGTTTCGATCGTGGTGCCGACGTCGCTGCATTTCGATGTGGCGCTCGGGCTGATCGAAGCGGGCATCCATGTGCTGATCGAAAAGCCCATCGCCGATACGCGCGACCAAGCCGACAGGCTGATCGCGGCCGCCGCCGCGCGCGGCACAGTGCTGCAGGTCGGGCATTTGCAGCGTTTCTTGCTCGACCGGTTGGGCGCCAAGGAATTCGTGCAGACGCCGCTTTATATCGAGTGCGACCGCATACATCCGTTCAATCCGCGCGCGACGGACGTGTCGGTCGTGCTGGATCTGATGATCCACGACATCGACCTGATCCTGGCGTTTGTGGGCGCGCCGGTGGAAAGCGTGATGGCCGTGGGAGCACCCGTCGTGACGCAGGGCGAGGATATCGCCAATGTGCGGCTGGGCTTTGCCAATGGGTGCGTTGCCAACATCACGACAAGCCGCGTGAGCCTCAAGACCGAGCGCAAGATGCGCGTTTTTGGGCACGAGAGCTACGTGTCGATCGATTTGGCCAAACGCAAGCTTGTGGCGATGCGGCGCGGGAAAGCAGGGTTTCTGCTCGGCACGCTGCTGCCCGCGATGATGCCGGGATTGCCGCCGATCGAGCGCATCGAGCGCGACTATCCCGATGGCGACGATCTGAAGGCCGAGATCGCGAGCTTCCTTGGCGCCTGCCGCGGCGAACACAAACCGCACGTCACGGGCGAAGACGGCCGCGCTGCGCTCGATGTGGCGCTGCAGATCGAAGACGCGATCCGCGAACACCGCAAGCGCTGGGCTAAGCTCGGGCTTTGATCGCGGCCAGTACCGCGGCGGCGGCGCGGTCGGACGGCAGATGGCCGGGGCCCTTGGCGAGTTCGCCGCGCCCCAACGCGTCGCACACGGCGTCAAGGTCAGCACGCATGCGCCGTGCGGCATCCGCGTCGTCCAGCAGCGTTTCGATTTTGGCGGCGAGCGCTGCGGGCGTGCAGTTGCCCTGAAGCAGTTCGGGCACGATCTGTCGGTCCGCAATGACGTTGGGCATCGCGACGAACGGCACCTGGATCATCTTGCGCGCCAGATACCCCGAGATCGCGTTGACCCGGTGGCCCACGACCGTCGGCAACCCGGCCACCGCAAGTTCGAGCGTCGAAGTACCGGACACGCTGAGGGCGGCATCGGCGCTGCGGAACGCGGCACGCTTGTCGGCGGCATCGAGCACGCGCACGACCTTGCCCGGCAGCGTTTTTGCGAAAGCGGCCGATTGCGCGTCGGTGTTCGCGACGTACGGCAGCACAAAGACGAGGTGCTGGCGCCGGGCCGCCAGCAGCTTCGCGGTCGCGGCAAATATCGGCGCCATCCGGCCGAACAGGCCCGCACGACTGCCGGGCAACACGACGACGATTTTGTCGTCGGCGGCGATCGCGTGCCGCAAGCGAAACGCCGCAGCATCCCCCGCCAGCAGCCCGTCTTCGAGAACGGGATGGCCGACATGCGTGCAGGCAAGCCCCAGCTTGGCGAAAAATTCGGGCTCGAAGGGCAGCAGCGCCAGCATCGCGTCGATGCGGCCCTTGAGTTTTTTGGCGCGCCCCGGCCGCCACGCCCACAATTGCGGCGCCACATACTGCACGACCGGAATGCCCAGTCCGCGCACGCGATCGGCAACGCGCAACCCGAAGCTGGGCGCGTCGATCAGCACGACCGCGTCGGGACGCATCTGCGCGATCGCTTCGGCCGTTCGGCGCAGCCGCGCAAAAATCGTCGGCAAGCGCGGCACCACTTCGGCCAAACCCATGACCGAAAGGTCGGAGAGGGGAAACAGGCTCGCAAGTCCTTCCGCCTGCATGCGTTCGCCGCCGACGCCCGCGAACCGCACCCCGTCCGGGGCCGCGCGCTTCAAGGCCGCCATCAGCTTGGCGCCCAAATTGTCGCCCGACGGTTCGCCCGCCACCAGGAAGATCAGTTTTTCGCGCATGCGCCCGCCACAAAAATATTGGCCCGGTCGGCTGCCGCGACCGCTTCGTCGCGCTCGAGCAGCAGCGCGTTGCCCGCTTCCAACGCGATGCCGCGTAGCCCCGCTTGGGCAGCCGCCGCGACCGTCGCAGCCCCGACGGTCGGCAGATCGACGCGCCGGTCCTGCCCCGGCATCGCGGCCTTGGCCAGCACGCAACCGGCAATCCCAGGCTGTCGCAGCAAAGCGGCCGTGCCGCCCCGCGTCTCGCTGCCGACGATGCGGCCATCGCGCACCAGCACGGCTTGGCCGCGTTCGCGCATCCCCAAGGCACGCGCCGCCGCAAGACCGTGCGCGATATCGGCGCGTGCCGCGGCGTCAGGCATGCAAGCGCCGTAGATGCGCGCTTCGGCCAGCAGATCCGGTGCGATATCGTGCGCGCCGACCGCCTGAAAACCCTCGGCTTCGATCAAAGCGAGCACGCGCGACAGCAACGACGCATCCCCGCCCCACACGGGCAGAAGTTTGAGCGCGATCCAAAAACCGGTCCAGTCCGGCCGCAATTGGGCCAATGTCGGCCGGCGGACGGGGCCTGCCAGCACGACGTCGCGGCAGCCGGTTTCGCGCAAGACCGCGAACAGACGGCCGACTTTGGCGAGCGCCACGCGCGTGTGCGCAAAACCCACGAGCGTCGAAGTTTCGCAGAACCCGTCGAACGCCAGAATATGCACATCGCGGCCCGCCGCGGCCGCGGCATCGGCAACCGATCGCGGCAACGTGCCGCCGCCCGCCAGGATGCCGAGCTTGGCGGCCATGCGCCCGCTCACAAAGCCGCGTCGACCTTGGGCAGGCAGATCGGGCGATTGTTGGCGCCGCGAATGAATTCCAGAATGTCCATCACCGCCTGCGCCTTGCCGTAGAGTTCGGCGACGTCGTCGAGCCGCTCGGCCATCGTGCCTTCTTGGGCAAACAGCAGGCGGTAGGCGGTGCGCAGATCGTGGATCTCCTCGCGGCTGAAGCCGCGACGCTTCAAGCCGACGATGTTGAGGCCCTGCAGGCGCGCGCGGTCGCCCATCACGATGCCGTAGGGGATAACGTCGCCCTCCACGCCCGTCATGCCGCCGATCATCGCGTGCTTGCCGATACGCACGAATTGGTGGACCGCCGAAATGCCACCCAGTATGGCGAAGTCGCCGACATGCACGTGCCCGCCCAACGTCGCCTGGTTGACCATCACAACGTTGTTGCCGACCTTGCAGTCGTGCGCGACGTGGGCGCCTGCCATCACCAAGCAGCGCGCGCCCACCTGGGTCAAACCGCCGCCGCCCGACGTGCCGGGATTCATCGTCACGTGCTCGCGTATGACGCTGTCTTCGCCCACGACAAGACGCGTGCGCTCGCCCTTGAATTTGAGGTCCTGCGGCGGATGGCCCAGCGAGGCGAACGGAAACACGCGCACGCGCGCCCCCAGTTCGGTTTCGCCCGCGATCACCACATGGCTCACAAGCTCGACGCCGTCGTGCAGCGTCACGTCCTTGCCGATCGTGCAGAACGGCCCTACGCGCACGCCCGCACCGAGCTTGGCGCCCGGTTCGACGATGGCGTGCGAATGGACGAACGTGGCCGCCTGTGCAGCGCCGGTATCCATCATCGGTCCATGATCATGGCGGAAAAGACCGCTTCGGCGACCAAAGCGCCGCCAACCCGACCCTCGCCTTTGAACTTCCACACGTTGCCGCGCGAGCGCAGCTTGGTGACATGGATGTGCAGCGTGTCGCCGGGCGTCACGGGCTTGCGGAAACGCGCCTCGTCGATCGTCATGAAATAGACGAGCTTGCCTTCCGCATCGGAGCCAAGCGTATGTACCACCAGCACGCCCGCAGTCTGCGCCATCGCTTCCACGATCAGCACGCCCGGCATGATCGGCCGGCTGGGGAAATGGCCCTGGAATTGCGGTTCGTTGAAAGTGACATTCTTGATGCCGACGGCGCTGTGGTCGCGGACCACATCGACCACGCGATCGATCATCAAAAACGGATAGCGGTGCGGGATCATTTCCATGATCCGCAGCAAATCGATCGTCGTAGGTGCCTCGCTCGGCAGTGTCGGGGAATCCATCATTCGCTCTCGTTCGTCTCGTTTGTTTTTGCCGGTCGCGCCAGACGGCGCAAAGCGGCCGATTGGCGGCGCCATTCGCCCACCGGAACGGCCGGCGAGCCGCCAACCGCTTCGCCGGTGGCCACGTCCCGATGCACGCCCGATTGTGCGACAATCTTGGCGCCTGAGGCCACCTTCAAATGGCCCGCAATGCCCGCCTGGCCGCCCGCCATGACCCCGTCGCCCAGCTCGCACGAACCCGAGATGCCGACTTGCGCGACGATCACGCATTGGCGGCCAGTTTTGACGTTGTGGCCGATCTGAACCAGATTGTCGATCCAGGTGCCGTCGCCGATCACGGTGTCGCTGGCGCTGCCGCGGTCGATGCAGCTGTTGGCGCCCACCTCGCAATCGGCGCCGATGCGCACGATGCCAAGCTGCGGCACTTTGACGAACAGCCCAGCCCCCATCGCAAAACCGAAACCGTCCTGGCCGATCCGCACGCCGGGGTAAAGCCGCGTGCGCGGACCCACGATCGCGTGGCTGATCGTGGCATTGGCGCCGACGACCACGCGCTCGCCCAGTTCGACATTTTCCCCGATGGTGGCGCTCGGGCCAATTTCGACAAAGCTGCCAAGCTTGGCGCCCGCCAGCACGACCGCCTTGGGGCCGACCGATACGCCCGGACCCAGTTCGGCAGTTGGATCGACATAGGCCGTGGGATGCACCCCCGCTTGTATCTTTGCCGACGGATGGAAGGCGGCAGCCACGCGCGCATACGCGCGATAGGGATTGGCCGTGGCAAGCGCCATGCAACCCGAGGGAACGCGCGAAGCGAGCGCGGGATGCACCAAACAAGCCCCTGCCTTGGTCGCTACAAGGGCCGAAAGATATTTGCGGTTTTCAAGAAACGTAATATGCCCAGGCCCCGCAGCATCGAGCGCGGAAACGCCGTCGAAGGTGCGCGCCCCGTCCGCCGTCGGCGGCAGTTCCAATTCGGCAATTTGGGCGATGCGCGTCAGTGCCAACGCACCGGCATACGCATGGAACCGCCGATCGGCCATCGCCCGCGCGCGAGCCTAGTTGGCCATCGCGGCGGTCGGCAGGCGACGATTGATCCGACGCGCCACTTCGCCCGAGATGTCGAGTTGCGTGCGCGCCACGAAGATGAACGAGTTGGGCAGCACGATTTGGTATTCCTGCTCGTTCATCACCTCGATGACCGACTCGGTCAGCGCCTGCTGGATCTTCTGCACCGCTTCGCCGTAATTCTGCTCGAGATTGCGTCGGCGCGTCTGCAACTGCGTTTGGATCGTCTGGACGCGGTTCTCGAAATCGCGGCGGCGCTGGTTGAAGGCATCCTGCGACAGCGTCGCGCGCTGGCCGACGAGTTCTTCTTCCTGGCGGCGCAGATCGCCCTCTTGGCGCGTGGCGTCGGCCTGAAGCGAATTGCGCGCGCGTTCGGCCTGCGCATTGACGTTCTGCATCGCGGTCGAAACGCGCATAACGCTATCGACGTCGAAAAACACGGTCGCGGTCCCCTTGGGAGGCAACTCGGTCGACAGCGCGGGCGCAGCCGGTGCGGCACCGGGCTGGGCGGCACGCGGTTGGGCGGGCGCTTGGCGCTGCTGGGCGGGTTGCTGGGCCCAAGCGGACGTTGCGAGCGCGAAGATCCCGGCGCCGACAAGAACGGCCGCGACGAACGCCGCGCGCGGCCCAAGAAACGTCTGTTTTTCCATCTCGAAGAACCTTCTGGGAAAATCTAAAAGCGCGAACCGACGCCGAAACGGAACGATTCGGTGCGGTCGTATTCTTCCTTGGCCACCGCTTTGGCATAGGAAACGCGAACCGGGCCGAACGGCGAGCGCCACAAAGCGCCGACCCCGACCGACGCGCGCAATGCGCCCGAATCGTCGACCGCGGCCGTGTTGCCAGGACGGCCCGGCGGCGGACGGTCGAACGAAGTAAGCGTGCCGACATCGGAGAAGAACAAACCGCGCAGCCCGAATTCCTTTGGCAAACCCGTGGGAAAGCTCATCTCGGCGGTTGCCGTGTAATAGTAGTTGCCGCCCAAAGCGCCGCCGGACTCGCGGTCGCGCGGACCAAGGCCCTGTGTACGGAAGCCGCGGAAATTGTCGCCGCCTAGATTGAAGCGGCTTTGCAGACGCACCCGGTCGTCGGAATAGGCAGCAATATGTCCGCCTTCGAGCAGCAGGGATGCCACGTATTCGGACGTGAACGGATAGTAGAACCCGGTCGTTGCGACCGTGCGGAAGAACTTCGCTTCGCCGCCCGCCCCGGCAATGTCGTTTTTGAGACGCACGAAATAGCCGTCGGTCGGATCCAGGCGATCGTCGCGAAGATCGAGCAGCGTGATGTGGCCGACTGAACTTTGCGTGACCGAGCCTGCCGCATCCTGCACGATGGTCGATGCGCCGAACGCGATCTGCGTGATGTCGTCGTTGCGCAGCGTGTAGTTGAGCCCTTGCGACAGATATTCGCCCAGGCGGTAGCCGTTGCGCAGCACGACGCCGGTCGAAATCGCATCGTAGCCCGCTTCGCGCTGCAGATTGCGCCGCGTACGGAACAGATCGAACCCGGCCGACATGTCCATGTCGAGGAAATAGGGATCCGTGAACGACAGATCGACTTGGTTGCGCCGCCGCGACACGGTCCCGCCAAGTTTGAGGTCCTTGCCCTGGCCCAGCAAATTGCGCTCGCGGATCGAGGCATCGAGCAACACGTTGTCGGACGAGGAGAAACCAACGCCGAAATTGAGGTCGCCGGTCGATTTCTCCTGCACCTCGACATTCAGCACCGTGCGGTCCGGCGCTTCGCCGGGCACGTTGGTGACTTCGACGCGCTCGAAGAATTGCAGGCTGCGGATGCGGTCGCGCGAGCGGCGCTGCTTGGCGGTGCTGAACGCGTCGCCTTCGACCAGCGCCATCTCGCGCCGGATTACCTTGTCGGTCGTCCGCGAATTGCCGACGATGTTGATGCGCTCGACGAACACGCGCGGTCCGTCCTGGATTTCGAAAACGATCGACACGGTGCGCGTGTCGCGGTCGCGGGTCACGCGCGGGCGCACTTCGGCGAACGCATAGCCGGCCGTCCCGGCAAAGTCGCTGAGCGCCGTGACCGACGCTTCGACTTTGTTGGCATCGTACCAGGCGCCTTCGGCGGCCGTGACGAGACCGACAAGCTGTTCTTTTTTGAGATCGCGCAGCTGCGAGGTGACGTCGATCTTGCCGAACCGGTAGCGCTCGCCCTCTTCGATCGTGAAGGTGACATAGAAGCCCTCGCGATTGGGGCTCAATTCGGCGATCGCGGAAACGATGCGGAAATCGGCGTAACCGGCCGACAGATAGTATTTGCGCAGCAATTCGCGGTCGAACGACAGCCGGTCGGGATCGTACACATCGTCGCTCGACAGAAAGCGGAACCAACGCGATTCGCGCGTCTGGATCTGCTCGCGCAGCGTGCCGTCGGCGAAGCTGCGGTTGCCGACGAAATTGATACGCTGCACGCCCGTAATCTGGCCTTCGTCGATCTCGAACACCACATCGACGCGATTTTGCGACAGCTGGATAATTTTGGGTTCCACCGTGGCCGCGAAGCGGCCCGATGCGCGGTAGATGTCTTGCAGGCGCTTGACGTCGGCTTGGACGCGCGCGCGCGTGAACACCGTGCGCGGCTTCAGCGTCAGCTCGTTCGTCAGGTTTTCGTCCTTCAAGCGCCGGTTGCCTTCGAAGGCGATGCGATTGACGATCGGGTTTTCGACCACTCGCACCACCAGCGCGCCGCCGTCCTGGCGAATGACCACGTCGGCAAACAGGCCGGTTGCAAACAGCGCTTTGAGCGAACGATCGATTTCGTCGGCATCGGCAACCGCACCGGGCTGGGCGGTCACGTAGGCGCGCACGGTTTCAGGCGCGATGCGTTGCGTACCTTCGACGCGAATTTCGCTGACCGGCCCGGCGATCACGCCCGTCCGCGTCGCGAATTGGGCTTCTGCCGGCGCGCCGACGAGCGTCAGCGACATCGCGCCCAATCCCAACGCCACCGCAAACGACCGGGCACGCCCCAAGACCGCAAAACCCCATCGCCGTATCGCAAACGCCATTGCCAACCGTTCCATAATTGCCAGAGTGTCGAGTCGTGCCTGCGCAGTCGCGAAGCTTACCCCAAACCCTAGGCCAAGATCACGAGACCAATCCCACCAAGAAGCGGACCACGCCCGTGTGGACGAGGTCGTTCCAAGTGGCAAAAACCATCAGACTTATTACCAAGCCGAAACCAATTCGGAAACCGTATTCGACGGCCCGGGGCGGCAAAGGACGGCCGCGCAGCGCTTCCAGGCCATAAAGCACCAAATGGCCGCCATCGAGCATCGGAACTGGGAACAAATTGATAAGGCCCAGGTTAATTGACAAGACCGCCATGAATACAATCAGACTCGCGATGCCGCCTTGCGCCACCTCGCCCGACATTTGGGCGATCCGGATCGGTCCGCCCAGTTCCTCGGTGCCGCGCGTGCCCGCAAAAATTTGGCCAAGCGCCTTCAGCGTGCCGGTTGTCTGCGACCAAGTTTCCCCGATCGCACGCCAGATCGCGGTCGCCGGATCGTGGGTTTTGAACGCAACCCCTTGGCCGCGAATGCCGAGCCTGGCGACGCGCGTCGTCTGGCCCAGCCGGTTCGTCTCCTCGACGATCGTCGGCGCGATCGGCAAAGCGAGCGTGCTGCCGTCGCGCTCGATGCCGAGCAGCGTGGGCCGATCGAGATTGAGCTGCACAAAACGCTGGATCTCCTCGAAGCGTTCGATGCGCGTGGTATCGATCGTGACGATCTTGTCGCCCGCCTGCACGCCCGCGCGCTCGGCCGCCGACCCCGGCAGCACCGCCCCGACGATCGCGGGCGTAAAGGGCTGGCCGACAAACGCAAAGGTGCCGGCCAGCAGCACGATCGCCAGCAGGAAATTGGCGGCCGGCCCTGCGACCACGATGGCGGCGCGTTGGGCCAGGGTTTTGTGGTGGAACGACACTGCGCGATCGGCGGCGTCCATGCCCGCGATCTCAGCGCCCGGCGTCGATGCCGGATCGGCATCGCCGTACATTTTGACGTAGCCGCCCAGCGGCAGCCATGAAATTTTCCAGCGCGTGCCGTGTTTGTCGTTCCAGCCGACGATTTCGCGCCCGAAGCCGATCGAAAACACCTCGACCTTCACCCCGCAGCGCCGCGCCACCCAAAAATGGCCAAGCTCGTGGAAAAAGATCAGCACGCTTAGGACCAGCAGAAACGGCAGCAAATACTCGAAAACGACCATCGCCACACTCGCATCGAAAGAATTTCAAAGCGCCCGTTCATACACCGAACCGACGTCGCCAGGGGACCAAAACTTTGCGGAGCAATTATGGCGCTGCGCCGCGCGCCGCAAGCTCGTACGCGATATAGTATTTGTAGATGTTGGCGACGTACCGGACGGTTTCGTCGCCAACGATGCGCGCGGCCGCCACTTCCACATTGTCGAACCAGACATTGGGATCATAGCCCATTTCGGCCGCCAAGCGCCGGAATCTTCTAAGATTGCCGGGCCCCGCATTGTAGGCCGCAAAGGTCAGCAACGTGCGTTCGACTTCGTCGAGACCGGGCGTATTGACGTGGCGTTTGCGCAATTAGGCCATGTACGCCGCCCCCGCGCGGATATTGAGATCGGCATCGCGCTCGACGCCGCGAATGCGGATGGGGTCGGCGGCGGCCGTTGCGGGCAGCAACTGCATGACGCCGACCGCGCCGCGCCCGCTTCGGCGCGACTGGTCGAGGCCGGATTCCTGGTAGCCTTGGGCGGCCAACATCAGCGGATCGAAGCCATGCGTGGCGGCGTGGCGCTTGAAGCTTTCCACCAGTTTTGCGAAGCGCGCCGCATCGGCCGCGCCGCCCGAATTGCGCAGCATCGCCGTGTTTTCGAAATAGCGGCGCCGGATCGTCGTGCCGAACAGCGTTCCGCTGCGCGTCTCGGCAAAAAACGCCGCAAGTTCGGCGGACAGCAGCGGCGATTCCTTGCGGATCGCCCAGGCGATTTCGTCGCCGCGTTTGATCGCGATGTCGGCGCGCACGACAAGCTTGCGCAGTACCCGCGACCACACGGCCGCCAAATGCTGGTCCGTGATCGCCCACGGCAGCAGGCCCGCATTGACCATCTGCAAAATATCTTCAGCTTGCAGGCGCGCAGACAGCGGCAGGATCCGGATCGGGGCGAGGCCGCGCGCCGCAAATTCGACGTTGAGCGCGTCGAGGTTGCCGGCAAAGCTGGTGCCGGGGCGCACCGGCACCTCGCGGCCCGCAAGATCTTCCAGCCGCTCGATCCGCGGCGCGCTTGGACCTGTCACCAGTATCTCGTCGACGCCTGTCAGCCACGGCGCCGCAAAATCGACGCGCAAACGCCGCTCGGGCGTAATCGCAAGATTGCCCGCAACCGCATCGCCGCGCCCGTCAATCAGCCAGTCCAACAGCTGGTCGCGCGGGACAGGCAGGAAGACGACCGAAATCGGCAGACCGTCTTTGGGATAGCGGCGATTGAGCCACGCTTCGAATTCGCGGCCGAATTCGGCGGCAACGCCCATCTGGCGGCCGCGATCGATGAAAAAATGCGTTTTGCTGTAGGGCACCAGCAGCCGGAACTGGCGCGCAGCAAGCATCGCGTCGAAATCGCCAAAACGCGCGGGCGACGCGGCCAGAAAGCTTGGTGCCGCGCGCTCAGCAGCGGCGACGGGAAACGCCAAGAAGGTCCAAAAAACCAATGCCGCCGCGACGCAAGCGAAACGTCCAACGACATGATGCCGGCATAGCGCAGACAAGCTCATGCGATGTGCTCGCGCGCCCGCACGCGCGCGTGCGCGTCGATCGCCGCAACGTCGTCGAGGTCGGCGGGCGGCGGCGGCTGGTACGCGCCAAGCACCGCTTCGACGCATTCGACGATCTGAAGAAAACCGATCTGGCCTGCGAGGAACGCCGCCACGGCAATTTCGTTGGCGGCATTCAAGATGGTCGGTGCCGCACCGCCCGCCTGCAAGGCCGATCGGGCCAAAGCGAGAGCCGGGAACCGCTCCATATCCGGTTTTTCGAACGCCAGATTGGCGATCGCAGCGAGATCGAGACGCGGGCCCGGTGTCGGCATGCGATCTGGCCAGGCAAGTGCCACCGCGATCGGGGTGCGCATGTCGGGCGTGCCCAACTGGGCGAGCACGGAGCCGTCCACATACGCAACCATCGAGTGCACGACCGATTGCGGATGCACGATCACCTCCAGGCGCGGCTCGCCCACCGGGAACAGGTGGAACGCCTCGATCACTTCGAGGCCCTTGTTCATCATCGTCGCGGAATCGACCGAGATCTTGGCGCCCATCGACCAGTTGGGGTGGGCGACCGCTTGGGCGGGCGTCACGTCGCGCATGCGCGCCATCGGCCACGTGCGGAACGGCCCGCCCGAAGCCGTCAGCACGATTTTTTCCACGCGCTCGAGATTCTTGAAATCGAGCACCTGGAAGATCGCGTTGTGCTCGCTGTCGACCGGGATCAACGTGGCGCCGTACCGGCGCATCTCGGCCATCGCAAGGGCGCCCGCGCACACCAGCGTTTCTTTGTTGGCAAGCCCGATCGTAGCGCCGCGCCGGATCGCAGCCAGCGTCGAGGGCAGGCCTGCCGCCCCCACGATCGCCGCGCACACGAAGTCGGCGGGCATATGGGCTGCTTCCACGATCGCGGCGGCACCGGCCGCAGCTTCGATGCCCGAGCCCGCGAGCGCGTCGCGCAGATCGGCATACATGGTTTCGTCGGCGACAACCGCGCGTTTGGCGCGCAAGGCGCGCGCTTGCTGGGCAAGCTTCGCCGCATTGCGATTGGCAACGAGCGCTTCGACCGAAAAGCGCGCCGGATGGGCTGCGACCAATTCGGCCGTGTTGCTGCCGACCGATCCGGTCGATCCCAAAATCGTGACGCTTGTCATGGCCATGACAGCATATGCCCGTCGGTGAGCCATTGGAACGCGGCAAGTGCGACCGCCGCCGTCAGCAGACCGTCCACGCGATCGAACAGACCGCCATGGCCGGGGATCAGACCGCTCGAATCCTTGGCGCCAAAATGGCGTTTGACCCCCGACTCCAACAGATCGCCACCTTGCGCGACCACCGCCAGCACCGCGCCTGCCAGCGCCAATGCCGCCGCCGACGGTCCTTGGGGAACCAGCAGGTGAGCAAGGCCGCCCACGCATACCGCCGCCAGCATCGCGCCCAGCAACCCCGCCCAGGTTTTGTTGGGCGAAAAACGCGGCGCCAATTTGGGACCGCCAATCAGCCGCCCGGCGAAGTAAGCGCCCGTATCGGTTGCCCAGATCGTCGCCATCAACCACAAAATCGATTCGAGCCCCGCCTGGCTGTCGCCGCGCAGCCAGATCAACGCGACGACCGGCACGCCGATATAGACAGGCCCCACCGCGAGCCAGCGTCGCCGGTCGCGCCCGCTCAACCGCGCGAACGCGTAAACGACAGCAACGCCCACAACCGAAAGCGCCACCCCCAGCCCCGGTCGGGTCAGGGCCGCAGCCGCACCGCTTGCGAGCACGCAGCCGGCGACGACCATGCCCGTCGCGCCGAAGCGCCCCTCGCCCACCAGCCGCGTCCATTCCCATGCCAGGATGGCGCCCGCAACTGCAACCATAAGCTCAAAAGCTTCAGGGCCCGAAAACAGCCCCGCGATCGCGAGCGCCAGCAGCACCCCTGCCGACAGCGCGCGCTGGCGCAAATCGCGCATGCGCAGCGGCGCGATTTGTATCACCCCACCACCGCGCCGTAACGCCGTTCGCGCCGGCCGAATTCGGCGATCGCCGTTTCGAGCGCTTCGCGCCCGAAATCGGGCCAGAGCACGTCCAGAAACACGAACTCCGTATAGGCGCACTGCCAGAGCAGAAAGTTGGACACGCGCTTTTCGCCGCTCGTGCGGACCAGCAGATCGGGATCGGGAATGTCGGCCGTAAACAGCCGCGCGGCAAACATCGCCTCGTCGATCGCGGCGGGGTCCAGGGTTCCGTCCTTCGCGGCCTGCGCCAATTGGCGTGCGGCCCCCACGATTTCGGCGCGTGCCCCGTAGGACAGCGCCACGATCAGATCGAGGAACGTGTTGGCCGCGGTCGTCGCCTCCGCCTGCTCGACCAGCAAACGCACGTCGTCGGGCAGGCGCTGGCGCTCGCCGATAATGCGGATGCGAACGCCCTGGCGGTGCAGTTCCGCCAGTTCGGCGCGCAGAAAATGGCGCAGCAAGCCCATCAAGTCGGAAATCTCGTCGGCGGGACGGCGCCAGTTTTCGGACGAGAATCCGAACAACGTCAGGTAGCGCACCCCCAATTCGCCGGCCGCGCGCACGGCGTTGCGCACCGCATCCGCCCCGCGCCGATGGCCCGCCACGCGCGGCAGCCCGCGCGCCTTGGCCCAGCGCCCGTTGCCGTCCATGATGATCGCCACATGTCGCGGCGTCGGGGAGCAATCTTTCGACATCGAGGGGCGCGGACCTTGGCCGTGTCAGACGGCCATGATGTCCTTTTCCTTGGCCGCGATGGCTTCGTCGACTTTCTTGATGAAATCGTCGGTCAGCGTCTGGATGTCGGTCTGGCGCTTGCGATTGTCGTCTTCGGTGACTTTGCTTTTCTTGAACAGTTCTTTGAGCGCGTCCATGCCTTCGCGACGCACATTGCGCACCGACACGCGCGCGGCTTCGGCATAGTTCTTGGCGATCTTGAGCAGTTCCTTGCGGCGCTCTTCGGTCATCGGCGGCAGCGGGATGCGGATAAGCTGGCCGTCGGCCATCGGGTTGAGGCCCAGATTAGCGTCGCGGATGGCCTTCTCGACCGACTTCACCAGGCCCTTGTCCCACACCTGCACGGTCAGCATGCGGGGCTCCGGCGTTCCGACCGTGCCGCATTGGGCGAGCGGCATTTGGCTGCCATAGGCATCGACCGTCACCGGATCGAGCAAGCTTGCCGACGCGCGCCCCGTGCGCAGCCCCGAAAATTCCTTTTTCAGCACGTCGATCGAGGCCGTCATGCGGCGGCTCAGATCGTCGATCTCTGCGGTGGCGGACATGGTTTTTTCCTCGTTCGTTCGGGCCGGTTCAGGTCGGGCCGGGTCAGGTCGGTCTCAGTCGCACACGGTCGTGAAGCGGCCGATCCCCTTCATGACCTCGGCGAATCCGCCGGGCTTCTGGATGGAGAAGACTAGAATAGGAATGTGGTTTTCGCGTGCAAGCGCTATCGCGGCAGCGTCCATCACGCCCAGATCGCGTTCCATTACGTCGCGGTAGGTCAGCTGTTCGAAGCGCGTGGCGGCTGGGTCTTTCTTGGGGTCGGCGGAATAGACGCCGTCCACTTTGGTGCCCTTGAGCAGCGCGTCGCAGCCCATTTCGGACGCGCGCAAGGCGGCGGCCGTGTCGGTGGTAAAAAACGGATTGCCGGTCCCGGCACCGAAGATAACGACGCGGCCTTTTTCCATGTGGCGCATCGCGCGACGGCGAATATAGGGCTCGCAAATGCTGGCCATCGGGATGGCCGACTGCACGCGCGTGGCAACGCCCACGCCCTCCAGCGCGTTTTGCAGCGCCAGCGCGTTGATGACGGTGGCGAGCATGCCCATGTAGTCGCCGTTGGCGCGTTCGATGCCGCGCTTGGCGCCCGAAAGCCCGCGAAAGATATTGCCGCCGCCGATGACCAGGCACACCTGCACGCCAAGGTCGGTCACTTCTTTGACGTCGGCGGCGATGCGGTCGATGGTGCCGGGATCGAGGCCGCGCTCGTCGGCCCCGGCCATCACCTCGCCGGAGACCTTCAAGAGCACGCGCCGGTATTTGGTCTTGGGAGCCTCAGCCATTTTGGGACCGCTCCTGCGAAAGGAAACGGCCGGTCTTTCGTCTGGAAAGACCGGCCATCGTCGCGTCAGGCCTTCAACTGCGCGGCCACTTCGGCCGCAAAGTCGGATTCCTTTTTCTCAATGCCCTCGCCCAAGCCGAAGCGACGGAACGCCGCAAGCTTGACCGGCACGCCCATTTCCTTGGCCGCGTTGGCGACCACGTCCTTCACGCGCGTCTCGCCGTCCACGACATAGACCTGCTCGAGCAGCACGGACTCTTCGTAGAATTTGCGAATGCGCCCTTCGACCATTTTTTCGACGACTGCAGCGGGCTTGCCCGACGCCGCCGCCTGGTCGCTCAAAATCGCCTTCTCGCGCGCGAGGGCGGCCGGATCCATCGAACCGATATCGAGCGACAGCGGGTTGGTCGCTGCAATATGCATGGCGATCTGGCGGCCGAGGGCGTTCAGCTTCTCGGCATCGCCCGTGCTTTCCAGCGCCACGAGCACGCCGATCTTGCCAAGGCCCGGCGCCACGGAGCTATGCACGTAGGTTGCAACCGCACCCGCCGAAACCGTCAGCACGGCCGCACGGCGCAGCGACATGTTCTCGCCGATTTTGGCAACGAGGGCCGTCAGCGCGTCGGTCGACGTGCCGCCCGCAGGGTGTGCCGCCGCGCCGAGCGCTGCAATGTCGTCGCCCGCAGTCAGCGCGGTCTTGGTCACGCCGCGCACATAGTCTTGAAACGCATCGTTGCGCGCGACGAAGTCGGTTTCGGAGTTGACTTCGACCATCGCCCCCGACGTGCCGCCGGCCGCAACGCCGATAAGCCCTTCGGCGGCCACGCGGCCCGCCTTTTTGGCGGCCGCCGCAAGGCCCTTTTTGCGCAACCAGTCGACGGCCGCTTCGATGTTGGCGTCGTTTTCCGACAGGGCGCGCTTGCAATCCATCATGCCCGCACCGCTTTTTTCGCGCAGCTCCTTCACCAGAGCTGCCGTCACTTCGGCCATGTCAAATCATCCCGTGTTCGAGTTCAAAAAAGACGCGTCCGGCCGCGATCATGCGGCCGTCGGCTTGTCCTTCTTCTTGCGTGCGGCAGGCTTTTTGGCGGCAGCGGCTTCCGCCGCATCCTTGTCGGCCGGGATCGCTTCGGCGGCCGGTGCCGCTGCCGGCACCGCTTCGGGCGCTTCGGCGGCGATCTGCACGGATGGCGGCGCCACCGCTGCACCCACATCGACGCCCGCAGCCTTCATTTCGGCCTGCAAACCGTCGAGCACGGCGTTCGCCATCAACTCGCAGTAGGTCGAAATGGCGCGCAACGCGTCGTCGTTGCCCGGGATTGGATACGTCACGCCGTTGGGGTCGCTGTTGGAATCGAGCACGGCGATAACCGGAATGTTCAAGCGGCGCGCTTCTTCGACCGCGATCGATTCCTTGTTCGTGTCGATCACGAACAGCATGTCGGGCAGACCGCCCATTTCCTTGATGCCGCCAAGCGAACGCTCAAGCTTGTCGCGCTCGCGCGTCATGAACAGCAATTCCTTCTTGGTCAGGCCGCCCGAGGCCGAACCGCCGGGCAAGTCGCCCGACAGGCGCTCGTCGATTTCCTTGAGGCGCTTGATCGAATTGGAAATCGTCTTCCAGTTGGTCAGCATGCCGCCGAGCCAACGGTGGTTGACGAAATACTGGCCGCAGCGCTTGGCGGCTTCGGCGATCGGTTCCTGCGCTTGGCGCTTGGTGCCGACGAACAGCACGCGGCCGCCGCCCGCGCACACGTCGCGCGCGGCCTGAAGGGCGCGGTCGAGCAACGGCACGGTCTGCTGCAGGTCGATGATGTGCACGCCGTTGCGCACGCCGAACAGGAACGGCGCCATTTTGGGGTTCCAACGGCGCGTCTGGTGACCGAAGTGAATGCCGGCTTCCAAAAGCTGGCGCATCGAATAGACGGGCATCGCCATGAGCGATTTTTCCTTTTTCCGGTTGATCCGCCGCGGAGCGAGCACCGGGATCCCGAAGGAACCGGCACCGGAACGGGCCTTGGCCTATGGCGCCAAAGACCGCAAATGCCCCGCGTGAGGGTTTGTCGCCAAGACCCAATGTCTCGACGCGAGCGGGGAGATACGCCAACTGGGCGCGTTTTGCAAGCCCGGCGCTTGTCGCCGACAAGGAGCGCGGCGCCTGCCCTAATGCGGCACGCGCCGCCCGGCGTAATACATAAGCAACTCGCTGATCGTGCGCGTGAACGGACTTTTTACTTGGGCAAATCCCTGCCCAAAGGCGACGCCGCGCAAAAATGCGGCCATTTCGGCGCTCCTGCCGTCGCCCGGCTCGCCCGGTGCCAGCGGATCCGTCGCGCGCACGAACGCGATCAGTTCGAGCAGCGTCGTGTGGATCTTCGGATCGAGAACCATCAATTCGCTCAAAAATGCCGATCGCGGGATGATTTCGATCTCGACATTTGTGATGGCGCGCGCGTCGGCCATGCGGTTCGATCCGTCGACCATTTCGAGCTCGCCGAAGATCTGGCCCGCTTTCGCGTGCGCGATCTCGACCCGGCGTCCCTCGCGCATCTGGAAAATCTCGACCTCGCCTGCTTTGACCAAGCACGCTTGGTCGCCGCGGTCGCCTTCGTTGTAGACGATCGAGCCGGCTGCAAAGCGCACGATCTGGGGACCGAAAGCCATCGCCCTCAATATCCGGGCACGATGGCGCGCGCGCCGCGTGCTTGCGCGAGCGACAGCGAATCGAACGAGCGCATGGCCGCGGCGACCGGCCGACCGCCATGGTCGTGCAGTTGCGCAAGCGCCATCACGATCGTCTCGAAATTCGTGCTCGACATGCCGTTCGCCCGGCACATCGTGGCAAGTTCGCCAAAATCGGCCGTGCGGCACGCTTTGCGCACCAGACGCAGCGGCTCGCACAGATGTTCGGCCAGCGCCACCTCGAACAGATCCAGCCGACCGGCTTCCGCAAGCCGGACGAACCCGCCGACCTGATCCTCGGCCCAAGTGCCCCAATTGCCGAGCATGGCGCCCAAAATGCCCGGCACCACGCCGTCTTTGGCGGCAATGTCGGCGGCAACCTTGTCGGACGCCGCCGCGACGATTTCGCGCAGCGCATCGGGCGCCATCGCGATGCGCTTGTAGAGATAGCCGTGCAGCGCGTCGGTGATCCAGCTCAGCATTTCGTAGGCAATGGCGACCGGCAGATCGCCGCGCTGGGACAGCGGATCTTCGAGCTCCGGCCATTGGCGCGCCATCTCGCAGACCACCGCATAGGTTGCCTCGGAGATTTGCGCGCGCTCGTTGGCCAGTACCGTGCCCACGACGTCCTTCTCGCGAAACGCGATCAACGCGTCGCTGAGCGCCAGCCCCACGTCGGCGCGTCCCGCGATCGCTACGCGATGCTGGATGGTCCCCTTGTTGGCGACATCGATGAGGTCGCCTTCGCTGAGGACCGGCGATCCCGCAAGGATCGGCCACGACACTTCGATTTCGTCCGCTGCCAGCAATTTGACGATCGAGGGAGCGATATTGGGGTCTTGCGCCAGACGCTCGGCTACCAGCAGGCGCAACGGCGATTCGATCTCGCGAATGATGGCGCGCACGAGTCCGACCGCCATGGCGCGGATGCGCAGGGTTTCGGCGTCGTTGCCGATCGTGGCGACGAATTCCGAGAGATGCTCGACCGCCACGCGCCGTTCCTCGGGTCGATCGGCGGCAAGTTTGTCGACGATCGATTGCAAGCGCTGCATCAGCGTGTCGGCCGTACCTGTATTCACTCCGGTCTCGCGCGAAAGAAAGGCATTATTCGAAAATTATAGGAGGTTTCCTGACGAACGGCAATCGCAGGCGGTGATCGATCAGATCTCGGCCACTTCCAAAATGCCCGGCACATCGCCAAGGCCGCGGCGCAGTTCGGGCGTGATGGCGAGGCTTTCTTTGAGGCGGATATCGACAGCCTCGCCGGGTGCGGTGTGGATTTGGATGCGGATCGCCCCCCTGCCCTTGGCGGCTTTGGCGATCAGGGCCTTGAGGCCCTGGATCGCGCCCGCATCGGCCAACGAGACGCGCAATCCAGCCGACGTGCTCGCCACCACCTCGTCGAGCGCGCGCATGTCGCTTACCAGCAGTTTGACGGTCTCGCCTTCGACGCGCGCGTCGGCCGTGACGAGCAGCGGCTTGTTCGAGGCGAACAGCTCGCGCGCCTTGGCGAGCAGTTCGGAGAACACCATCACCTCGAACGTGCCGCCCGCGTCCGACAATTGCACGAAGGCGAATTTGTTGCCCTTGGCGGAGGTGCGCTCCTTGGCGCTCAGCACCGTGCCGGCAAGTTTGACGCGGCTCGACGCGCCCGCCTGCAGGCTTCGCGCCAGATCGACCGAGCGCACGGCGCCCAGCCGCTTCAAGCCCACCGCGTAGGCGTCCAGCGGGTGCGCCGTCAGATAGAAACCTACGCTCTCGAATTCCGCCTGCAATCTTTCATGGAGCTTCATGTCGGCGACCTGCGGCAGCGGCGGATCGGCCGATTTGCCCGCCGCAGGCCCGCCGAAGATGTTCATCTGGTTGGACGCTTTTTCCTCCGACGTCGCCTGCGCCAGGCGCAGCATCGTTTCGATCGCGGCCAGCACGCGCGCCCGGTTGGGCTCGAGCGTGTCGAAAGCGCCGGCCTTCGCCAGATTTTCGAGCTGGCGTTTGTTCACCTGGCGCGCATCCAAACGCCGCGCGAAATCGAACAGCGATTTGAACGCGCCGTTGGCGGCGCGCTCGGCGACCAGCGCTTCCATGGCGGCAAGGCCCACATTGCGCACGGCCGCCAGCGCGTAGCGCACGCAGCCTTTGCCCGCATGCCCGTCGGGATATTCGACCGAGAACACGGCTTCGGAGCGGTTGATGTCGGGCGGCAGCGTCTTGAAGCCGAGCCGGTCGACCTCCTGGCGGAACAGATTGAGCTTGTCGGTATTCGACATGTCGAGCGTCATCGACGCCGCGAAGAACTCGACCGGATGGTTGGCCTTGAGCCATGCGGTCTGGTAGGCGACGATGGCGTAGGCGGCGGCGTGGCTTTTGTTGAAGCCGTAGCCCGCAAATTTGTCGACCAGATCGAATATCTGCGAGGCTTTGGCTTCGTCCACGCCGTTGGCGACGGCGCCGTCGACGAACACTTTGCGTTGCGCGTCCATCTCGGCCTGGACCTTCTTGCCCATGGCGCGGCGCAGCAGGTCCGCGCCGCCGAGCGAGTAGCCCGACAGAACCTGGGCGATCTGCATCACCTGTTCCTGGTAGATGATGACGCCGTAGGTTTCCTTGAGCGTGCCTTCGAGCTTGGGGTGCAGATAGTCGGCCTTTTCCGAGCCCTGTTTGACGGCGATGTATTTGGGGATGTTGTCCATCGGGCCCGGCCGATAGAGCGCCACGAGCGCGATGATGTCTTCGATGCGGTCGGGGCGCAGGCGGCGCACGGCATCGCGCATGCCCGTGCTTTCAAGCTGGAACACCCCGCCCGTGTCGCCGCGCGCCAACATCGCGTAGGTCTTGGCATCGTCGAGCGGCAGCCGGTCGATATCCACCGTCACGTTTTTGCGCGCAATCAGCGCGGAAGCGCGGCTCAGCACCGTCAGCGTCTTGAGGCCCAAAAAGTCGAATTTGACGAGACCGGCTTTTTCAACGTCCTTCATGTTGAACTGCGTGACCGGCGAGGTCGAACGCGGATCGCGATAGAGCGGCACCAGATCTTCGAGCGGACGGTCGCCGATCACGACGCCCGCCGCATGCGTGGAGGCGTGCCGATAGAGGCCCTCCAGATGCAGCGCGATCTGGGAGAGGCGTTTGACCGACGGATCGGCCTCGATCATTTCCTGAAGCTGCTTTTCCCCGTCGATCGCTTCTTTGAGCGTGACGGGTTTGGCCGGGTTGTTTGGCACCAGCTTGCAGATGCGGTCGACCTGGCCGTAGGGCATGCCCAGCACGCGACCAACGTCGCGCAGCACGGCGCGCGCCTGGAGCTTGCCGAAAGTAATGATCTGCGCCACGCGGTCTTCGCCGTAGGTGCGCTGCACGTAGCGAATGACCTCGTCGCGCCGGTCCTGGCAAAAATCGATGTCGAAGTCGGGCATCGACACGCGCTCGGGATTGAGGAAGCGCTCGAACAGCAGCCCGAAGCGCAGCGGGTCCAGATCGGTAATGGTCAACGCCCATGCAACCACCGACCCGGCGCCCGAGCCGCGCCCCGGCCCCACCGGAATGCCGTGGTCCTTGGCCCATTGGATGAAGTCGGCGACGATCAAGAAATAGCCGGGGAAGCCCATTTTCACGATCACGTCGGCTTCGTAATCGAGCCGCGCGCGGTAGATTTTGGCGGCCGCCTCGCGCGCCGCTTCGTCCATGTCGTTTGTGTAGACATGCGAGGCCAGTCGCTTCTCCAAACCGGCGCGCGCCAGTTCGCGCAATGCGTCGGCTTCGGAGCTGTCTTTGGCGCGTGTCGACGCCGGCAGGATCGGCTTGCGCCCGCCGACCCAGTAGGCGCAGCGCCGGGCCACGACCAGCGTATTCGCGATCGCCTCGGGAATGTCCGAAAACAGCGCCTGCATTTCGCCCGACGATTTGAACCGCCAGCCCGCCGTCGAATGGCGGCGCTCCTGGTCGGCCAAAAAGCGCCCATCGGCAATGCACAGCAGCGCGTCGTGCGCGGCCGCCATGCTCTCGTCGGCAAAATAGACGTCGTTGGTCGCAACCAACGGCAGATCGCGCGCGTAGGCAAGGTCGAGCAGCGCCGGCTCGATGCGCGCTTCGGCCGGCAGCCCGTGGCGCATGAGCTCGACATAGAGCCTGCCCGCAAACGCCGCCTGCAGCCGGTCGAGCAGCAATGCCGCCGCCTCCGCCTGGCCGTCAGCCAGCAAGCGTCCGACGGGACCGCCAATGCCGCCGGTCAGGCACAGCAACCCTTCCGATAGGGCCGCGACCTGATCAAGCGAGACTTGCGGCGTTTCGCCGCCGGGCGTTTCCAGATACGCGCGGCTGGAGAGCTTGGAAAGATTGGCCCAGCCCGTTTCGTTCTGCGCGATCAACAGCAGCCGGTCGGGTTCGGGCGCCTTGCCCTGCCTCCCCAACCCGCCGTCGGTTTCGCGCCTTATTCCAAGGTTGCATCCGATAATCGGCTGGACGCCCATATCGACGGCGGTCGCCGAAAATTCGAGGGCGCCGAACAGATTGCCCGTATCTGCGATGCCGATCGCGGGCATGTCGTTCTTGCGCGCCAATTCGACGAGCTTTTTGACCTTGATGGCGCCCTCGGACAGCGAATAGGCCGAATGGGCGCGCAGATGGACAAACGAAGCATGGGGCATCGCATGTTCCTAGCGCGCCGTCGGGCGCAAATCTACCGCTTCAATCGAACGGGCGGCGGAATCTGCAGTACGGCCTCGGTTCGCGCGGCCTAAGCGCCCGCCTTGTCGATCCAGCGCCATTCGGGGCTGTGGAGGGCCAGATCGTCGGTCGTGCGCAGCATGCCGAGCCGCGCCTGCGGCACGATCGCGATCTCGGCCGTCCAATGGCGCTCGAGCCAGGCCGCGAGGGCGGCTGCCGCCGACGGATCGAGATTGTCCTTGAGATGCCAGAGGCCGACCGCGTAGAAGCCCGTTACGCGCGCGCCGACCGCGTGCTGCAAATCCGCAAAAGCGTCCGCGCCGTCGATGCGCTCGGGATAGACGCGCAGATAGATGCGCCCGTGGTTGCGGTTGCCAACGAACGGGCCGCCCAAACGGATCGCTGGCCCGGCACCCGCCCCCCGCGCCCGTGCTGCGCGCATGCAGGCATCGGCAGCCGCCGGATCGAACGGCCCCGCGATTGTCGCATGCAGCACGTCGCGGCGGCGGCGCCCGCTATCCCAGGCGATCGCGCGGCCGACCGCACACGCCTTCAGTTCGGCCTCGATCGCCTGAAAGACGGGGCTGTCGTCAAGCAGTGTTGCGGGCACGTGCACGGCCAGCGCGTCGCGCGGGGTCGCGTAGCGTCCGTCGCGATAGTCTTTGCCGGGCACGGATCCGATCGCAAGCGGATGGCCCGGTGCGACCAACGGCAAATGGGCCAGCCGATAGTCGGCCCCGAGTTCGAACGTCGCTGGATCTGCGAAAATATGGCGCGTTGCAGCAAAACGCAGCTCGGCGTCGGGCGTGAATTCGCGGGCGCGCACGGCAATAAAACCGTGCCGGCCGAAACTTAGCGCAGCGGCGCCGAGTCGACCGCCGCGCGCGGGGCAGCAGCGCCGCGCGCCTGTGCCGGTGCCGGAGCTGGTGCCGGGGCCGGTGCCAGAGCTGGGGCCGGAGCAATCGTTTGGCTCGTGCGTTGTGGCGGCCCAGCGATACCGCCGCGCGGCGTCATTGTAACATCGACAATCGACCCGCCCGTGATCCCGCGCGAGGGGGTGATCTGGACCGTCACCACGCGCGCGCCCTGCTCGAATACCAGCACGCTGTTGGCCGCGCGCACGGTCGTCACCTCGCTCCAGCTGAAATTGGGCATCTCGCGACGATAGAATTCGTACATGTCGGCGACATTGCTGCCCGACGTGATGACCAGGCGGCCCGTCCATTGCTGGTCGGTGCCCAAAATCAGCGACCGCTCCAGATCGATCGTATTGTTCGCGGGCATCGGAATGTCGGTGAAGCGCGTGAATCCCGGGCCCGGCGTCGCATTGCCGCTATTGCCGGACGTTTGCGCGCCCGTCGAAGCGGTCTGGCTTGTCAGGCCACACGCACCCAGCAACAAGGTGACAAACGCGATCGCAAATGCCTGATGGATTTTCATGGGAGTCCAATTCTCGAGTCGCAACGGAGAATACAATTGTTCAACTCCCGCCCGCTTGCGTCAAGAGGTGGGGCGATTTTCTTCAATTAGAATACCGTCTTCCATTCGCAAAATGCGATCCATTTTGCCTGCAATCTCTGGGTTATGCGTTGCGATCAAGGCGGCCAGCCCCGTGTTGCGCACGAGATCGAGCAACGCGTCGAACACGTCGGCGGCGATGCGCGGATCGAGATTGCCTGTGGGCTCGTCCGCCAGCAGCACGCGCGGCCGGTTGGCAACTGCGCGCACGATCGCCACGCGCTGCTGCTCGCCGCCCGACAGCCGCCCCGGCCGATGCTCGGCACGCGCGGCAAGCCCAACGCGCGCCAGCAACTCGCCCGCGCGCGCGGCGGCGGCGGCACGGCTTTCGCCCGCGATCAGCAGCGGCATCATCGCGTTTTCGAGCGCGGAGAACTCGGGCAGCAGATGGTGGAACTGGTAGACGAAACCGAGCGTCTTGAGCCGCATGCGCGTGCGCCCGGCATCGTCGAGTGCCGCGCAATCTTCGCCTGCAATCCGGATCGTCCCTTGGTCGGGCCGCTCGAGCAGGCCCGCGCAATGGAGCAGCGTCGACTTGCCCGCACCCGACGGCCCGACCAGCGCGACGCACTCGCCCGCATGCAGCGTCAGATCGAGCCCGCGCAGCACATGCAATTCGCTGCCGCCCTGCTTGAAGCGCCGATGCAAGCCCGCGATCTGCAGCACGGCGTCACTCATAGCGCAGCGCTTCGACCGGATCGAGGCGCGCCGCGCGCCACGCCGGATATATGGTGGCCAGAAACGACAGGCCCAATGCCATCAGCACCACTTCGGCCACTTCGCGCGGGTCGGATTTGGAGGGCAACTGGGCGAGGAAATAGACTTCGGGCGAAAACAACTGCGTGCCGGTCAATGCCTGCAAAAGCTGGCGGATCGACTCGATGTTGGCGTTGAACAGCAGCCCGAGCCCGAGCCCCGCGAGCGTGCCCAGCACCCCGATCGCCGTGCCCGCCATCAAGAAGATGCGCAAGACAGCGCCGCTCGACGCCCCCATCGTGCGCAGAATGGCGATGTCGCGCGTCTTGTCCTTGACCAGCATGATCAGCGACGAGACGATGTTGAACGCCGCCACCAGAATGATCAGCGTCAGGATCAAGAACATGACGTTGCGTTCGACCTGGACCGCGTTGAAGAAACTCGAATTGGCCTGCTGCCAGTCGTAGGCGCGCGCGGGCTGGCCGACCGCCTGCAAAATGGCGCCGCGCGCCAGCCACACGCGCTGCGGATCGGCGACGAACACCTCGATCCCCGTCGCCTGGCCTTCCTGGCGGAAAAAGAGCTGGGCCGACTCGAGCGGCAAAAACACGAACGAATTGTCGTATTCGTGCATGCCCACCTCGAAGATCGCGGCCACGCGAAAGCCGCGCAAGCGCGGCATGGTGCCGAACGCGGTAACGTTGCCCTGCGGCGAGATCAGCGTGATGCGGTCGCCGATACCAAGCCCCAGGCGCTGGGCCATGCGCGCGCCGATCATCGCGGCATCGTCGCCGTCGAAATCCTTGAAGCTGCCGCGCTTGATGTTGTCGACCACCAAGGCGCGCCGTGCCATGTCGGCCGGGGCGATGCCGCGCACCAAGGCACCGCCCGCGACGCCGTTGGCGGTCGCCATGACCTGGCCTTCGACGAGGGGGGACGCATCGCGCACCTCCGGCAATGCGCGGATGCGGCGCGCCGCGCCGTCCCAATCCTCAAGCGGCACGCCCTGGCCGTAGACGGTCAGATGTCCATTCAACCCCAGGATGCGGCCCAAAAGCTCGGCGCGAAAGCCGTTCATGACCGCCATCACGATGATGAGCGTCGCGACGCCGAGCGCGATTCCGCCGAGCGAAAACCCCGCGATGACCGAGATGAACCCTTCCTGGCGGCGCGCGCGCAGATAGCGCAGCGCCACCGTCCGCTCGAACGCGTCGAACCAGGCCATCAAGCCCCCGTCAGGCGATTGAGCGCTTCGTCGATCGACATCTCCACGCGCTCGCCCGTGCGTCGGCGCTTCAATTCGACCTTGCCCTGCGCGATGCCGCGCGGCCCCACGACCAGCTGCCAAGGCAGGCCGATCAAATCCATCGTGGCGAACTTGGCGCCCGCACTGTCGGCCGTGTCGGCATAGAGCACGTCTTTGCCCGCCGCCTGCAGCTTGGCGTAAAGATCGGCGCAGGCCTCGTCGCACTTGGCGTCGCCCACGCGCAGATTGACGAGCGCCACGTCGAACGGCGCCACCGCATCGGGCCACACGATGCCCGCTTCGTCGTGGCTCGCCTCGATGATCGCGCCGGCCAGGCGCGACACGCCGATGCCGTAGGAGCCCATTTCGACCGGCACCTGCTCGCCGTTGGGACCGACGACATTGGCGCCCATGGGCTTCGAATATTTGGTGCCGAAATAGAAGATGTGCCCGACCTCGATGCCGCGCGCTTTGCGCAGCCGCTCGGGCGGCACAGGGCATTTGGCGGCGTCGTGCATCTCCGACGTCGCGGCGTAGTTCGACAGAATTTTCTCGACCGTCGGCTGCAAATCGGCCGAAAAATCGATGTCGGCCGACAGCATGTCGTTTTCCAGCCACGACGCGTCGCAATAGACTTCCGACTCGCCCGTTTCGGCCAGAATGATGAATTCGTGGCTGAGATCGCCGCCGATCGGTCCCGTGTCGGCGCGCATCGGAATGGCCTTGAGCCCCATGCGCGCATAGGTGCGCAAGTAGGCCATGAACATCCGGTTGTAGGCTGCGCGCGCGCGCGTCGCGTCGATGTCGAACGAATACGCGTCCTTCATCAGAAACTCGCGCCCGCGCATCACGCCGAAGCGCGGGCGCACCTCGTCGCGGAACTTCCACTGGATATGGTAGAGATTGAGCGGCAAGTCCTTGTAGCTCTGCACCGCGTTGCGAAAAATCTCGGTGACCAGCTCCTCATTGGTGGGGCCGTACAGCATCTCGCGCTCGTGGCGGTCGACGATGCGCAGCATTTCCTTGCCGTAATCCTCGTAGCGCCCGCTCTGGCGCCACAGATCGGCCGACTGGATGGTGGGCATCAGCATCTCGATGGCGCCCGCCCGGTTCTGCTCCTCGCGCACGATCTGCTCGATCTTGCGTAGCACGCGGTGCCCGAGCGGCAGCCACGAATAGATGCCCGCCGACGCCTGGCGGATCAGCCCTGCGCGCAGCATCAGGCGGTGCGAAACGATCTGCGCCTCGCTGGGATTTTCTTTGATCGTGGGCATGAAAAAGCGCGTGAGGCGCATGGGACGTCGAACCCTTTGTCTGGAGAAATTCTGGCGGGACCCTAACCAAAGCCTAGGGTTTTGCCAAACCTTGCGCGCGGCACGCATCGCGCAGCGCTTCGAGTTCAAGGTTGCCAAGCGGCTGGCCGTTATAGAGCACGCGGCCCGAGCCCACGTCCATGCGCACGTCGCCGAGCTTGAAATTCGGCTGGAACAGCGGCGAGGCACTGGCGATGCCGAATTTCTTCAAATCGACCGCGATGTCGAAGGCGACCGTCTCGGGCACGCGAAATTGCGGGGCGGGATTGAGATCGGCCCCCGCCACCGGACGGCCGCGCACATCCACGCCGGGCTGGTACGCGACATCCGCCGCGGGGCGGTGTTCGACCAGCACGCGTCGGCAATCGGCGGGGGTCGCTTTGATCTCGGCCGTTTGCGCATACGAGTCGCCGACCGCGACGGCCGTCAGCACGCCCACCAGCAACCAGATTTTTCTGCCCATGGTTTGAGCACCCCTTTTCAAATGTTACAAAACCACATTATTTTGACTTTTTTAAGGGCAGTCGCGCAAATGTGGCCCGATCGGAAAGCCAAGGCGCAAGAAGATTTCGTTCGTACACGGTCGAATAGCCAAAAATATCGTGACTCCCGCGAATCGCTGGCTATACTCCGGCTACTGAGATCCTCGGAAAAGAGGACATGAACCACGTTCGGCGCGGACGGCTCATTTTATGGGCACGCGACACGGTTTCGGTAGGACACGGTCCAAGTTTAGGGAGGAGCAAACCGCCGCCAAGCCCGGTTGCCCGTCAGGGGCGCCGGGCTTTGGTTTTTGGTGACCTTGGGTTTTTTGTGGCCTTGGGTTTTTGGCGTCCTTGGGCCTTTGAAGGCCTTTGGGTTTGGCCGGGGCTCTAACGGGGGACCGGCGGCACGGTCAGCGTATCGCGCACCGGCAGCCAATCCGACTGCACGATCGCAAAAATCGCCAGCCACACGAGCGCCGCCAAGGCAGACGTCCACACGACTTTTTTGAGCATCATCGGGCGCTCGGGTGCGCCGGTCATTTGGCCGCGCCCGCCGGGTTCGGTCGTCGGCTTCACGCCGAACGGCAGCACCGCAAACAGCACGATCCACCAAATCACCACATACATCGCGATGCCAGTAATCGCGCTCATGCCTGTTCAAGCTCGACCAACGTGCCGCAAAAATCCTTGGGATGCAGGAACAGGACGGGCTTGTCGTGCGCGCCGATCTTGGGATTGCCGTCGCCCAGCACGCGCGCGCCCTCGGCCTTCAAACGGTCGCGCGCGGCCAGAATGTCGTCGACCTCGTAGCAGACATGGTGCATGCCGCCCGACGGATGCTCGGCCAAAAACTTGGCGATGGGCGATGCGGCGCCAAGCGGATGCAGCAACTCGATCTTGGTATTCGCAAGCTCGACGAACACGGTGGTGACGCCGTGGCTGGGCATATCGATGGGGGCCGATACCTTGGCGCCCAGCGTGCGTTCGTAGGTGCGGGTCGCCGCCGGCAAATCCGGCACGACAATGGCGACATGGTTCAAACGTCCGATCATGGCAGGAGAGATACCACTCCTCACATCACGGCGTCGAGCTCGGCATAGCCGGGCACGCCGCTTGTCACGCGCCGCCCCGCATGCAGCACGATGCGGTCGGCCTGCGGGCGGCACATCGCTTCGTTGGGCGTGCGCGCGGCCAGCAGAACGTGACGCGCGGCAGCCCCCTCGGGGATCCCCTCCCGCCGACGGTTCGCCGACAATGGCCGGGGGATCGGATCTGCCATGGCAAGCGCCTGGGCGACCGGAATCCCGGCTGCCAGCAACTCCTGCGCCGCCGTCACGCCGCGCCAGCGCGTCGTGACGGACGAACGGCGCGCGAACAAACATGCCTTATTCCCCTTGGCCGAAGGTCGCGCTAAGCGTCGGCCCAACAACATCGCAAAGACGAGGCTGGCCATGGCGCGCAAACGCAGTGCAATCGAACATCTGGAAGGCGGGCGTATCCCGCATATCGTGCATCAGATCCCGCCGGGTGCCCCTGGCTATCGCGAGGCCAAGGGCGGGGCCATGGTCGTCTCGAGCCCGGCTGAAATCGACGCGCTGATAAGGCAAATCGAACCCGGCAAAGTCGCCACGCTCGACGATCTGCGCCAGGCCCTTGCCAAGCGCCATAAGGTCGCCGTCGCCTGTCCGGTCTCGACGGCAATCTTTGCCAATATGTGCGCGCGCGCCGCCGAAGAGCGCCGGGCTTCCGGCGTGGCCGTGGATGCACTCACGCCCTGGTGGCGCGTGCTGAAAAGCGGCGGGTTTCTCAATCCGAAACTGCCCGGCGGCGTCGAGCGCCAAGCCGCGCTGCTGGCGGCCGAAGGCGTACGCAGCTCGCCCTTGCGCAAGCATTTGGCCGTCTACGACTTTGCGGCGCGCAAAGCAGAACTCAACGATATGTAAGCCCTTTTCGGACGCTGCGTTGCAATGCGCATTCGAAATGGGCGCATTGATCGATAAGGTGAATTCGGTCACGCTGTTTGACGCGGTCGGGACGATCAATTTGGCCGCTTCGTTTGGCGACGATGACGGGTATCAAGACGCGTGCCGCAAAGGGCTGCAAGGCGACCGTTTGCCGTGCGGAAATCAGCGTCGATGCGACAGTCGCCACACCAACTGGAGCGGCCCCTTGGGGCGTCGCCTCAGCGCGGCGTTTTTCCAGAGTCTCCTTGCGCCTCAGCAAAATGCCGCCAAAAGCTGCGGATTGTTGAGTTGCGGGCCGCCGACTTGGACCGCCACGTCACGGCCGTGGCGTTGGTAGATGCTGGCCGCTTTCACATGGTAGAAGGCGCCGCGCTCGGCATCGGGCAACCTAATGGGTACTCGCGCTGAGTTTGTCGCGCGCGAGCACGCCCGAAAAACCCGCCGCCTACAGGCCGCAGGCCACCAAATTCGCCGAAATCCCGCCATTTTGCGCCGAGCCCCCCTGGATTCGACCAACCGTCAACCATACGGCCAGAACCCAGCAATGTCTGCGCTATGCATTGGCGGCGACATTGACGAGCCTGCGCAACCCTGAAACGTCTTTTCAAATAATGCTAAATATGCCAAACTAGGAACTATGACCTTAAATGAGGTCTGCGCTGTTTGACATCGTGAAAAAGACGTCCCGTTGCCGCGATTTTTGGGCGCATCACCCGAAATCGTCGGCGAGGCGACAATCGTGGTTTTTCAGCGGGATAAATTGGCGACCGACGCTCTTGGTAACCGATTGTCGCCAGCCCTAAAGCCGCACGACGTGGATCTCGGCCAGCGGCTTTTTGCCTCGGCGCTGGTTGACCAGTTTGCGGATGGCGCGGCGCGCGGCTTCGGCCAAAACCTCGTCGCTGGCTTTGTCCGGGCAGCGCGATACGGCCCCGCGCACGGTCTCGACCAGATCGTCGGCAAGCTCGTCGGGCGCATCTGGATCGATCAGCCCCGGAGCCGAAATGCGCGGATCGCTCATCAAGCGGCCGCGACGGTCCACGACCACGGTCGCGACCACGGCACCGTTCCACAGCAGCTTGGCGCGGCCGCGCACGATCGCGCCGTCCATCGGCAGCAGACGATCGCCATCCACCGCCCAGCGCCCGGCCTGCACATGATCCACCACCTGCGGACCGTCGGGCCCGTCGAGGCGAATGATCTGGCCGTTCTCCGGCACCAGCGCATACGGCACCTGGCAGTCGCGCGCCAACTGGGCGTGGGCGCGCATATGCATCGCCTCGCCATGCACCGGGATCGACACGCGCGGGCGAATCCACTGGTACATCGCCGTCAACTCGTCGCGGCACGGATGGCCCGACACGTGGATCGCCGCCTCGCGGTCGGTGATGACTTTGACGCCCAGGCGCATCAGCTGGTTCTGCAACTGCCCGACCGGCTTTTCGTTGCCCGGAATCGTGCGCGAGGAAAACAGTGCCCAGTCGCCCTCTTCCAGAACGACATGCGGGTGCTGGTCTTCGGCGATCCGCGAGAGGGCAGCGCGCGGTTCCCCTTGCGACCCCGTGCACAGCATCACGATCCGGTCGCGCGGCACGTAGCCCGCGTCGCTCTCGCTCAAAAACGGCGGCAGATCGCGCATGTAGCCGTTTTCGCGCGCGGCTTCGTAGATGCGCCAGAGCGAACGGCCGACCAGCGCGCATTCGCGGCCCGCCTTTTTGGCCGCGCGCGCGATCGTTTCGACCCGTGCGACGTTGGAGGCAAAACACGCCACCGCCACGCGCTGGGGGGCGGCTTGGATCAGCTTTTCGAGTTCGACCGCGACGCTGCCCTCGGAGCCGGACGTGCCTTCCTTGATCGCGTTGGTCGAATCGCCGATCAGCGCCAGCACGCCCCCATCGCCCACGCGCCGGAAGGCGGCTTCGTCCGTCACGGGGCCGAGCAGCGGCGCATCGTCGAGCTTCCAATCGCCGGTGTGCAGGATGGTGCCGGCCGGCGTGCGGATCGCAAGCGCGTTCGGCTCGGGGATCGAGTGCGTGATGTGGATGTACTCGATCTCGAAATCGCCGAGCTTGAACTTGGCGCCCTGTTCGAGCGTGTGGATCGGCACGTCGCGGGCGAAATCCGTTTCCTGCAATTTGCGCTTCAGGAAGGAGGCGGTGAAACCGGTCGCGTAGATCGGGCAGCGCAAAAACGGCCACAGATACTGCACGGCGCCCAAATGGTCCTCGTGCGCGTGGGTCAACACCAGACCCAGCAGATCGTCGCGATGTTCGGCGATGAAGGTGGGGTCGGGCATGATCACGTCGACGCCGGCGCCCGTGCCCTCGCCGAACGTGACGCCCAGATCGACCATCAGGTACTTGCCGCGATAGCGGTAGAGATTGAGGTTCATCCCAATCTCGCCCGAACCGCCGAGCGGCAGAAAATAGAGCCCCGGATCCTTGTTCATCGAACTTGATTGAGCGCGTAAATGTCGACCAATCCCTTCAAGGTAAGATCCGGATCGACATGGTCGATCAGCTTGGTGTGCTCGGCGACGATCGAGATGAGGCCGCCCGTGCCGACGAAGGTCGGGCTCAGTCCGAGTTCGTCTTCGATGCGTCGGCCGAGCCCTTCGATAAGGCCGACATAGCCCCAAAAAATGCCCGACTGCATGGCCCCCACGGTCGTGGTGCCGATCGTCTTGGCGGGCCGGCGAATTTCGATGCGCGGGAGCTTGGCGGCCCCCATGTAAAGCGCTTCGAAGGCAAGGTTGATGCCGGGGCTGATGGTGCCGCCGCAGTAATTGCCCTCGGCGTCCAGCACGTCGAACGTGGTGGCCGTGCCCAGATCCACGACGACGCCCGGCATCTTGTAGCGCGTGCGCGCCCCGACCGCGTTGGCGATACGGTCGGCGCCCGCTTCCTCGGGCCGGTCGATCTTGATCTCGATGCCGTAGCGCACGCCCTTCTCGCCGATCACGACCGGATCGGCCTTGGCGTAGCGACGGCAAAAATCGCGCAGATTGAACATCGCCTGGGGCACGACGTTCGAAATCACCACGCCCTCGATCTGGTTCAGCGCCATTCCCTCCAGCGCCATCAGATGCGTAAGCCACACCGCATATTCGTCGGCCGTGCGTTTGGGGTCGGTCGATATCCGCCACGAGGCGCGCTTGGCCTGGCCCTCGAACGCGCCGAAGACGGTGTTGGTATTGTTCGAATTGACGACCAGCAGCATGTCGCTAGCCGCCCGCCAAATGCACGTCGCCTGCCGTCACGATGCGACGGCCCGCGGCCGTATCGAGCAAAAGCGCGCCGCTGGCATCGAGATCGACGAAGCGACCGTTCAAGGTTTCGTTCGGCAGGCGCACCTCGATCGTCTCGCCCAAAAATGCCGCGCGCGCGAGCCAAGCCTCCCGGATGGGGGCGAAACCGTCCTCCATCCAGCGATTGGTCCAGACCAGAAAATGGCGCGCGAACCCTTGCAGGGCTTCCTCCGGCGAAACTTTTTCGTCCGTCTCGGCGCGAATATTCGTCGCAGGGAAACGCGCATTTTCCGGGTGCGAGGCGAGATTCACGCCAACGCCAAGGATCATATAGTCGAGCGTCTCGCCCTGCCCTTCCGCCTCGATCAAAACACCGCCGATCTTGCCCTTGCCGAGCAGGATGTCGTTGGGCCATTTGAAACGCAGCGGAACCAGCGGCGGAACGTGCGCGCCGACCATGCCAGCGACGCCAAGCGCCGCCACAAACGAAAGCTGTACCGCTTCGCGCGGCGGGCAGTCGGGGCGCAGAACCAGCGAAAGATACAGATTGCCGACTGGCGAAGACCAATCGCGGCCTTGGCGTCCGCGCCCGGCCGTCTGTTCGCGGGCCCACACAAGCGTGCCGTCTTCGGCGCCCGCGATCGCAAGTTTGCGCGCTTCGTCGTTGGTCGATCCGACGCTCTCGAACGCGACCGGACGGTAGGCGGGCGGAAGGGCCGGAGCTTCGAGGATCGCGCTCATCCGCCGAACAAAGAGGCCGCTGCGATCGATGCCGCACCGACCAACGGCGCGGGCCAGACGAAAAACAGCAGCGTGAAGAGCGCGCCCGCACTCAAGATCGCTGCAGGACCTGCATCCAGACGTCGATCGAACCCAGCCCCCGTCGCTTCGTCGAAATACATGATCTTGACGATGCGCAAATAATAGAAAGCGCTGACGACCGAGGCGAGCACGCCGATCACGGCCAGCGCGTAGAGCCCGGCCGATACCGCCGCCAGGAAAACGTAGAGCTTGCCAAAGAAACCCGCCAGCGGCGGAATACCAGCCATCGAGAACATGGCGATGGCCAAGGCTGCCGCGACCAATGGCTGGGTGCGCGCAAGGCCGCCGAGATCGGAAATGGTCTCGACCATCTTGCCTTCGCGCTTCATGCACAAGATCGCGGCGAACGCGGTCAAGTTCATGGCAAGGTAGATCGCCATATAGACCAAAACGCCGCGCACGCCCGTCTCGTCGCCCGCCGACAGGCCGACCAGCGCATAGCCAATATGGCCGATCGAACTGTAGGCCATCAGGCGCTTGATGTTGGTCTGGGCGATCGCCGCGAACGCGCCGATCAACATCGAGGCGATCGCGATAAAGACCACGATCTGCTGCCAATCCTTGGCAAGCGGGCCGAACGGCTCGACCAGCACGCGCGCAAACAAAGCGATCGCCGCGATCTTCGGTGCCGCCGCAAAAAAGGCGGTCACAGGCGTGGGCGCCCCTTCGTAGACGTCCGGCGTCCACATATGGAAGGGGGCCGCCGAAATCTTGAACGCCAAAGCCGCCGACACGAACACGATGCCGAACATGACGCCGAGCGGAACATCGCCCGCTTGGTCGATCATCGTGGCGGCCAGCACCTCGAAATTGGTCGTACCCGAAAATCCGTAGATCAGCGAAGCGCCGTACAGATAAAGGCCCGACGACAAGGCGCCGAGCACAAAGTATTTGAGGCCCGCTTCGGTCGCCTTGACGCTGTCGCGCCGGATCGCGGCCAGCACGTAGAGCGAAAGGCTTTGAAGCTCCAGACCCATATAGAGCGACATAAGATCGTTCGCCGAAACCATCATCGCCATGCCGAGCGCCGCAAACAGCATCAGCACCGGATACTCGAAACGCGCAAAACCCTCGCGCTCGTTGAATTCGAGACCGAGCCAAATTGTTGCGGCGGTCGCAAGAAACGCCAAGACCTTGGCGAAGCTCGAAAACGGATCGGCCACGAACAGACCCGAGAACGCCGTCACGCGGCTGGATTCGGGCGTTAGCGCCAGCACGCTCGCGACAAGCAGCACGCCGATGGCGAGCCACGAAACCGTACGCGTCGAGTTGGGGCCGGCGAAGACGCCGAACATCAGCAGAGCCAGGCCCGAAACGGCGAGCAGCAATTCCGGCAAAGCGGCTGCAAGCAGAAAATCGTTCATCGGGCTTGCTCCAGCGCGGCGGCATTTGCGTGGGTATGGGTGTTCAGGCGGTGCTGTTCGCGCGCCACTTGGTAGCGCTCGACGATGCCCTGCACCGAGGGCCCGAGCATGTTGAGGACCGGCTGGGGTTGGATGCCGAGCCACAAAGTCGCGACGATCAGCGGCGCGAAGATCAGCTTCTCGCGCAGATCGAGGTCGGGCATTTTCTGCAGATCGTCATGCACGAGTTTGCCGAAAATGACGCGCCGGTAGAGATAAAGCATGTAAGCCGCGCCCAGAATTACGCCGGTCGATGCCAGTGCCGCAGCCCAGGTGGATGCCTGGAACGTGCCGGTCAGCACCAAAAACTCGCCGACAAATCCGGACGTGCCCGGCAAGCCGACCGAGGCCATCGTGAAGACCATGAACGCGACCGCGTAGGCCGGCATGCGGTGCACGAGGCCCCCATAGCGCTTGATCTCGCGCGTGTGCAACCGGTCGTAGATCACGCCCACGCACAAGAACAAAGCGCCCGACACCACGCCGTGCGAAATCATCTGGAACATCGCGCCTTCCACGCCCTGGCGCGTGCCGGCAAAAATGCCGAGCGTGACGAACCCCATATGCGCCACCGAGGAATAGGCGATCAGCTTCTTCATGTCCTCCTGCACCAGCGCCACCAGCGAGGTGTAGATGACAGCCACGATCGACAGCGTGAACACAAACGGCGTGAACAACTCGCTCGCGACCGGGAACATCGGAACCGAGAAACGGATCAAGCCATAGCCGCCCATCTTGAGCAGCACGCCCGCCAGAATGACGGAGCCTGCGGTCGGCGCTTCGACGTGCGCATCTGGCAGCCACGTGTGGACCGGCCACATCGGCACCTTGACGGCAAACGAGGCGAAAAACGCGATCCAAAGCCACGTCTGCATTTCGGGCGGAAAGTCGTACTCGAGCAGATCGACGATGTTGGTGGTCTCGGTCTGCCAGTAGATCGCAAGCATCGCGACCAGCATCAGCACAGAACCCGCCAACGTATAGAGGAAGAATTTGAAGGCGGCGTAAACGCGCCGCTTGCCGCCCCAAATGCCGATGATCAGGAACATCGGGATCAGCACGGCTTCGAAGAAAACGTAGAACAGCAGCAGATCGAGCGAAGCGAACGTGCCGACCATGAAGGTTTCGAGCACCAGGAACGCCACCATGTATTCGCGCACGCGGCTCGTCACATGCCAGCTCGCGAGGATGCACAGCGGCGTCAAAAATGTGGAGAGCAGAATGAACGGGGCTGAAATGCCGTCCACGCCCATGTGGTAGCCGATACCGTAGCCCGGAATCCAGACATGGCGTTCGATGAACTGGAAGCCTGCGGCCGAACGGTCGAAACCAAACCACAACGGCAGCGACAGGACGAAGACAGCAAGCGAGGTCCACAAGGCGGCCCAACGCGCGTTTCGCGCCACGCTGGCTTCGTCGCCATTGAGGGCCAAAATGAAGACGGCACCCGCCAGCGGCAGGAACGTCACAAGGGAAAGGATGGGCCAGTCTGTCATGGCACTCTCAATGGCCCGCGCGCAGCACGTACCAGGTGGCAAGGATCACGATGCCGATCAGCATCGCGAAGGCGTAGTGGTAGAGATATCCGCTCTGCAGCCAGCTCGCGCGCTGGGCCAGGCGCAAAGCGCCTGCCGCCAACGCATCGGGTCCGCCACGATCGATCACAAGACCGTCGCCCTGCTTCCAGAAGAAGCGGCCGAACACGAACGAAGGTTTAACAAACAGACGGTCGTAGAGCTCGTCGAAATACCATTTGTTCAAAAGGAACTGGTAAAGCCCCTCAAACTCCTTGCGCAGCCGCTGCGGCACGCCAGGGTCGCGGATATAGAACCCGTAAGCGAGTCCGATCCCGCCCACGCTGATCGCCACCAGCAGCGGCGGGATCCAATGCGGCGCATGGTGCGCGTGTTCGAGCGTGTCGTTGAGCGTGAGGATCGACGCGCCCCAAAATTCCGCGCGCCCGTCGCCGACAAACAGATACGCCAGCGCAACGCCCGAGAAAACCGCGCCAAACGCCAGGACGTAGAGCGGTACCATCATGACAAGCGGACTTTCATGCGCATGCTCGACCGCATGATGGTCGGTCGAAGGGGCGCGGTGGAAGCTCATGAAAATGAGGCGCCAAGAATAGAACGCCGTCATGCTCGCCGCTGCCATGCCGAGCCAGAACGCGTAGCGCCCCACACCTGTCTCGACGGCCCAAGCGCTCTCCATGATGATGTCTTTGGAGTAGAAGCCTGCAAATCCGCCGACAAACGGAATGCCGATACCCGCCAAAGCAAGCGAGCCGATCCACATCAGATAGTAGGTCTGCTTGATGCGGGAATGGACATTGCCGCCCATTTTGCGCATGTCCTGTTCGTGATGGAGCGCGTGGATCACGGAGCCCGCGCCCAAGAACAGCAGCGCTTTGAAAAACGCGTGCGTGGTCAGATGGAACATCGCAGCCGGGTAGGCCGAAATGCCCGCCGCAAAAAACATGTAGCCGAGTTGCGAGCAGGTCGAATACGCGATCACGCGCTTGATGTCGTTCTGCACCAGCCCGACCGTGGCCGCAAACAAAGCGGTCGATGCGCCAACGACCGTCACGACGGCAAGGGCAGTAGGGGCGTATTCGAACATCGGCGAAAGTCGGCAAACCATGAAGACACCGGCCGTCACCATCGTCGCGGCATGGATCAGCGCCGAGACGGGGGTCGGACCTTCCATCGCGTCCGGCAGCCAGGTGTGTAGGAACAGCTGCGCCGACTTGCCGCATGCCCCCACAAACAGCAGCAAGCACAGCGCCGTGAGCGCATCGAACTCCCACGACAGGAACGTCATGGTCTGGCCGGCCACCTGCGGGACGGCCGCAAACACGTCGGCGAACTGCACCGAGCCGAACATCATGAAGACGCCAAAAATGCCGAGCGCAAAGCCAAAATCGCCGACGCGATTGACCAGAAATGCTTTGATCGAGGCTTCGTTGGCGCTGTCCTTGTCGTACCAAAATCCGATCAGCAGGTACGAGGCGAGCCCCACGCCCTCCCAGCCGAAAAACATCTGGATGAAATTGTCGGCCGTCACGAGCATCAGCATGAAGAACGTGAACAGCGACAGATACGACATGAAGCGCGGGATCGACTTGTCCTCGGACATGTAGCCGATCGAATAGATGTGAACCATTGAGGACACGATCGTCACGACGCACAGCATCGTCGCCGACAACGCGTCGAACTTGAAGGCCCAGTTCGCGACGAACGAGCCAGATTCGATCCAGGTGAACAGCTCGACCGTGCGCGTCTGTCCTTGGATGCCGATTTGGTAGAAAATAACGAGCGAAAACAAGGCCGCCAAACACACGCAAACTGTCGTGGCGATCTGCGCCGCCCGGTCGCGCACGGCCGGGGCCGACGACGACATCAAAGCGAGCGAGCCCAGCACGAACCCGAAAAGCGGCAGCAGAACTGCGGCGGCGTACATGGTCCTCAACCCTTCATCATGTTGATGTCTTCGACCTCGATCGTGCCGCGATTGCGGAAATACACGACGAGGATGGCAAGCCCGATGGCTGCCTCGGCGGCCGCGACCGTCAGCACGAAGATGGCAAAAATCTGCCCGACGAGATCGCCAAGATGCGTCGAGAACGCGACCAAATTGATGTTGACCGCGAGCAGCATCAGTTCGACCGACATCAAAATGACGATGACGTTTTTACGGTTCAAAAAGATGCCGAAAATCCCAAGCGTAAACAGGATCGCCGCAACCGTCAGATAATGGCCAAGAGCGATTTCCATCAGACGTCGACCCCCTCGCGCGTTTTGACCGAAACGGTTTCCACGCCTTCGTGGCGGGTGCGCGCGACCTGGCGCGGAATCGATTGGCGTTTGACGCCTTCGCGATCGCGCAAGGTCAGCACGATGGCGCCCACCATCGCCACGAGCAGAATGAGGCCCGCCGCCTGGAAGAGATAGACGTAATCCGTGTAGAGCACGAGACCGAGGGCGCGGGTGTTGTGGATCTGGCCGGGATCGGGGATTGGAACCGCGATCGCCTCGGGCACGGAGGCCGAAAACGCCCAGGGCGCAAGCACGAACACAAGTTCGGCTGCGAGCACGAGGCCGACGGCAGATCCCACCGGCAAATAGCGCGCGAAGCCTTCCCGCAATTTGACGAAATCGACGTCAAGCATCATGACGACGAACAGGAACAGCACCGCGACCGCGCCCACATAGACCACCACGAGGATCATCGCCAGGAATTCCGCCCCCATCAACACGAATAGTCCGGCTGCGTTGAAGAAACAAAGAATCAAAAACAGCACCGCGTGCACGGGATTGCGCGAGACGACAACCATTGCGGCCGAGGCCACGAGGATGCCGGAGAAGATGTAGAAGACGATGGCGGTGAGCATGGGCGTTCGACCGTCTCCGGGTTCAGCGATACGGCGCGTCGGCCGCGAGACTGTGCGCGATTTCAGCCTCCCACCGGTCGCCGTTCGAAAGTAGCTTGTCTTTGTTGTACATGAGCTCTTCGCGCGTCTCGGTCGCAAATTCGAAGTTCGGACCTTCGACGATCGCGTCGACCGGGCAGGCTTCCTGACAGAAGCCGCAATAGATGCACTTAGTCATGTCGATGTCGTAGCGCGTCGTGCGGCGGCTACCGTCGGCGCGCGGCTCCGCCTCAATCGTGATCGCCTGTGCCGGGCACACGGCCTCGCAAAGCTTGCAGGCGATGCAACGCTCTTCGCCGCTTGCGTAGCGGCGCAGCGCATGCTCGCCGCGAAAGCGCGGGCTGATCGGCCCCTTTTCGTAGGGGTAGTTCAGCGTCACCTTGGGCTTGAAGAAATACTTCAAGGTCAGCGCCATGCCCGACACGAGTTCGGACAGCAGCATCGCCTTGGCGCTTTTTTCGAGACCGGAAGCCATTTTGTACGTCCCTTCTCCCGCTTGCCTTAGCGCGGTATCCAGCCGGTGGCCATCAGCACACCGGCCGTCGCAACGACCCAAAACAGCGAGAACGGCAGAAAGATTTTCCAGCCCAACCGCATGAGCTGGTCGTAGCGGTAGCGCGGCATCGTCGCGCGCACCCACAAGAACACGAACAGGCACAGCGCGATCTTCAGCGCGAACCAGAAAATGCCCGGCAGCCAGTTGAGCGGCGCCACGTCGAAGGGCGGCAGCCAGCCGCCCAAGAACAGGATCGTGGTCATCGCGCTCATCAAAATCATCGCGGCGTATTCGCCCATGAAGAACATGGCGAAGCTCATCGACGAATATTCGACGAAATAGCCGGCGACGATTTCGGACTCGCCCTCGGGCAAATCGAACGGCGAGCGATTGGTTTCTGCGAGCGCGGAGACAAAGAAGATCACAAACATCGGGAACAGCGGGATGAAAAACCACATGTTTTTCTGCGCCATCACGATGTCGGAGAGATTGAGCGATCCCACGCACAGCAGCACCGTGATTATCACGAAGCCGATCGAGACTTCGTAGGACACCATTTGGGCGGCCGAGCGCATCGCGCCCAAGAACGCGTATTTCGAGTTGGACGCCCAGCCCGCCATGATGATGCCGTAGACGCCGAGCGACGAAATCGCAAAGAGATACAGGATGCCGACATTGATATCGGCCAACACCCAGCCCTGGTCGAACGGGATGACAGCCCAAGCGACGAGGCTAAGCAGCAGCGTGAGCATCGGCGCCATCATGAAGACGATGCGATTGGCGCCCGTCGGCACGATCGTCTCTTTAACGAGTAGTTTGAGCGCATCGGCAAACGGCTGCAGCAATCCGAACGGCCCCACCACGTTGGGTCCCTTGCGCAGTTGAATGGCGCCGATCACCTTGCGCTCGGCATAGGTCAACATCGCGACCGACACGAGCAGCGGGATCGTCACCAGAAGAATCTGCGCCAGAATGATGCCGCCGGTCAGCGCCATATTCCAGAAGCTGCCCTCAACCATGGGTGCCCGTCCTGCCGCCACGGCTTGCCTGATAGGTTTGCGTGCATGCCGCCATCGTCGCCGACACACGGCTGATGGGATCGGTCATGTAGTAGTTCGAAATCGGCGAAACGAAAGCGGCCGTGTCAAGCGTACCCTCGTGGCCGAACGGCGCCCACGTGCCCGGCTGCGCCTCGTCGAGCTTCTCAAAAACGGGCGAGATCGCTGCAAGGCGCGCACGCACTTGCGCCAGGGTATCGTAAGGCAATTTCTTTCCGGCCAAATCGGACAAAGCGCGCAGTATTTTCCAATCCTCCTTGGCCTCGCCCGGCGGGAACACCGCCAAGCGCGCATGCTGCACGCGGCCTTCCATGTTGACGAACGTCGCGTTCTTTTCGGTGAAGGCAGCACCCGGCAAAATCACGTCGGCACGCGCAGCGCCTGCATCGCCATGATGGCCTTGATACACAACGAAGGCCTTGCCGAGTTTGGACATGTCGATCTCGTCGGCGGCCAAAAGATAGACGAACTCGATCGCGCCCACCGAAGCGCCGTCGAGTATGCCAGCAACGTCGCGCCCGCCCACTTGCGGCACAAAACCAAGCTCAAGCCCGCCCACGCGCGCGGCCGCCGTGTGCAAAACGTTGAACCCGTTCCAACCTTCTTTGACGAGGCCGAACGCATCCGCAAGCTTACGCGCCAGCGCCAGTACGGCGGCGCCGTCGGCACGCGCCAAAGCGCCCTGCCCCAAGATCAGCATCGGCTTCTTGGCGTTCTTGAGCGTTTCGGAAAATGCAATTTTGCCCGCAAGAAGATCGGCGAGGCTTGCGGGCCCGGCGCCCAGATATTCGTACTTGTAGGTAAGATCGATCTGCGGACCGATCGCCGCGATTTTAACTCCGCCCATGCGGTAGCGCTTGCGAATGCGCGCGTTCAGCACCGGGCTTTCCCAACGCGGATTGGTGCCGATGAGCAGGATCGCGTCGGCATCTTCGATGGCTGCGACGCCCGAATTGAACAGCCATCCCGCACGCTGCGTCGGATCGAGCTTGGCGCCGTCCTGGCGGCAATCCAGATTGGGCGAGCCCAGCGACGCCATCAAATCCTTGAGAGCCGCCATCGCTTCGCAATCGGCCATGTCGCCCGCGATTGCGGCGATCTTGGCCGGTGCGGTCGCTTTGAGCTTGGCCGCAACGGCGCTGAGCGCCTCTTGCCAGCTTGCCGGGACCAGCTTGCCGTCTTTGCGCACATAGGGCTTGTCAAGGCGCTGGCGAAGCAACCCGTCGATGGCGTGGCGCGTTTTGTCGCCGATCCATTCTTCATTGGTCGCTTCGTTGAGGCGCGGCAGCACGCGCAGGACCTCGGGGCCACGCGCATCGACGCGGATGCTGGCCCCAAGCGCGTCAAACGCGTCGATCGTTTCGGTCTTGCGCAGCTCCCACGGGCGCGCGTTGAACGCGTAGGGTTTGGAGGTCAACGCGCCGACCGGACAAAGATCGACGATATTGCCTGAGAGCTCGCTCGTCAGCGCCTTTTCGATGTAGGTGTCGATCTCCATGTGCTCGCCCCGAAAGACGGCGCCCAGTTCCTCGGTGCCCGCGACCTCGGTCGAGAAACGCACGCAGCGCGTGCAATGGATGCAGCGAGTCATGATCGTTTTGACGAGCGGGCCGATTTCCTTGTCGGGCACGGCGCGCTTGTTTTCCAGATACCGGCCGCGATCCATGCCATAGGCCATCGCCTGGTCCTGCAGATCGCATTCGCCGCCTTGGTCGCAGATCGGGCAATCGAGCGGATGGTTGATCAGCAAAAACTCCATCACGCCGTTGCGCGCCTTCTTGACGAGCGGCGTATCGGTCTTGATCACCTGACCCTCGGCAACCGGCATCGCGCACGACGCGACGGGCTTGGGGCTCTTTTCCATCTCGACCAGACACATGCGGCAATTGCCCGCGACCGACAGGCGCTCGTGGTAGCAGAAGCGCGGCACTTCCTTGCCCGCCAGCTCGCACGCCTGCAGCACGGTAATGCCGGCCGGAACTTCAATAATTTCGCCGTCGATGGTGAGTTTCGGCATCTTCGTTTCCGCTCTCTACTCTGCCGCCGCGCGCGCGATCTGCGCGGCCGCTTTGTATGTCTTGATGCGCGCTTCCATCTCGGGACGGAAATTGCGGATCAGCCCTTGTACCGGCCACGCGGCCGCATCGCCCAGCGCGCAAATCGTATGGCCCTCGATCTGGCGCGTGACTTCTTCGAGCATGTCGATTTCGGCCAGTTCCGCCTGTCCCTTGACCATGCGCTGCATGACGCGGAACATCCAGCCCGTGCCCTCGCGGCACGGCGTACACTGGCCGCAGCTTTCGTGCATGTAGAAACGCGAGAGGCGCGCGATGGCTTTCACGATATCGGTCGACTTGTCCATCACGATGACCGCGGCCGTCCCCAAGCCGGAGCGATGCTCGCGCAGCGCGTCGAAATCCATCAGCACCGTGTCGCAAATCGATTTCGGCAGCGCGGGCACCGACGAGCCGCCCGGAATGATCGCAAGCAGATTGTCCCAGCCGCCGCGCACGCCGCCGCAATGCTTTTCGATCAGCTCCTTGAGGGGAACGCTCATCGACTCTTCGACCGTACAGGGCTTGTTCACGTGGCCCGAAATGCAGAACAGTTTCGTGCCGGCGTTCTTGGGTCGGCCGAAGCCTGCAAACCACGCCGCACCGCGCCGCAGAATCGTCGGCGCAACGGCCATCGTCTCGACATTGTTCACAGTCGTCGGGCACCCGTAGAGCCCCATGCCGGCCGGAAATGGCGGCTTCAAGCGGGGCTGGCCCTTTTTACCTTCGAGGCTTTCGATCAGCGCCGTTTCTTCGCCGCAGATATAGGCGCCCGCCCCGCGATGCACGTAAAGATCGAAATCCCACCCAGAACCGCAAGCGTTTTTGCCGAGCAAACCCGCTTCGTAGGCTTGCTGAACGGCCAATTCGAGATGCGATGCTTCATTGTAGAACTCGCCGCGCACATAGATATAGCCGGCGTGCGCGCCCATCGCGACGCCCGCAAGCAGGCAGCCTTCGACGAGCTTGTGCGGATCGTTGCGCAAAATCTCGCGATCTTTGCAGGTGCCGGGCTCCGACTCGTCGGCGTTCACCACAAGATAGTGCGGACGTCCGTCGAGCGATTTGCCGTCGGGCGTGGTCTTGGGCATGAACGACCATTTCAAGCCCGTCGGAAAACCCGCCCCGCCGCGCCCGCGCAAGCCGGAGTCCTGCATCTCTTTGACGATCCAGTCGCGACCCTTGAGGATCAGTTCCTTCGTGCCGTCCCAATCGCCGCGCGCACGGGCGCCGACCAGGCCCCAGTCGCCATCGGCGTAAAGATTCGTGAAAATGCGATCCTTGTCCTGCAGCATTATTCGGCTCCGCCGACAGTCGTCGGGAACAGGCTTGTGCGTCCGCCCGCAGGCATCGCGCCTTGACGGCCCGCCATCGAGCCTTTGGGCGGCGGCGCGCCGGCCGCGAGCGCGTCGATCAATTTTTCGGTAAGCGGCCCGTCGAGATCTTCATAGAAATCGTCATTGACCTGAATGACCGGCGCGTTGACGCAAGCGCCCAAGCACTCGACCTCGCGCACGGTGAATTTGCCATCGGGCGAATTCAAGAAGCTCGCGTCGGCCGTACCCTTGATGTGCAACTTGCGCTCGCACGCCGCCATGATCTCGTCGGAGCCCCGAAGCCAGCACGGCGTCGTCGTGCAGACTTGCAGAAACCATTTGCCGACAGGGGCAAGGTTGAACATCGAATAGAATGTCGCAACCTCGTAGACGCGGATCGAGGCCATATCGAGCAAGCCTGCGACATAGTCCATCGCCGCACGCGGCAGCCAATTGTCGTGCTGGCGTTGGGCGCGGTCGAGCAACGGCAGCACGGCGCTTGCCTGGCGGCCGGGCGGATATTTGGCGATGATCTTCTGTGCCCACGCCAGATTTTCGGCGCTGAAGGCGAAGCTCGCAGGCTGTTCGACGTGGGACGTGCCGCCGCTCATCGGTCGATCTCTCCGAAAACGATGTCGAGCGATCCGATGATCGCCACGACGTCGGCCAGCATGTGGCCTTTGGCGAGGAAATCCATCGCTTGCAAAAACGCGAAACCCGGTGCGCGAATTTTGCAGCGATAGGGTTTGTTGGTACCGTCGGAGACCAGATAGACGCCGAACTCGCCCTTGGGCGCTTCGACGGCCGTGTAGGTTTCGCCCGCCGGCACGCGGTAGCCCTCGGTATAGAGCTTGAAGTGGTGGATCAGCGCTTCCATCGAGCGCTTCATGTCGGCGCGCGGCGGCGGAGCCACCTTACGGTCGTCGGTTTTGACCGGGCCGCCCGGCATTTTCTCGATCGCCTGTTTCATCAAACGCAACGACTGTCGCATTTCGTCCATGCGCACGAGATAGCGGTCGTAGCAATCCCCGTTCTTGCCGATCGGCACGTCGAAATCGAGCGCTTCGTAGGCATCGTAAGGCTGCGCCTTGCGCAGATCCCACGGAATGCCGGAGCCGCGCACCATCGGCCCCGAAAAGCCCCACGCCAGCGCATCGGCCTTCGACACGATGCCGATATCGACAGTCCGCTGTTTGAAGATCCGGTTTTCGGTGAGCAACCCTTCGATATCGTCGAGCACTTTGGGGAAGTGGTCGATGAATTTGAGCATGTCGTCGGCGAGCCCTGCCGGCAGATCCTGGCTCACGCCGCCGGGACGGAAATAGGCCGCGTGCAAGCGCGCACCGCACACGCGCTCGTAGAACTCCATCAGCGTTTCGCGCTCTTCGAAGCCCCACAACAGCGGCGTCATGGCGCCCACGTCGAGCGCGAACGTCGTGACGTTCAAGATGTGATTGAGAATGCGGCCGATCTCGGCATAGAGAACGCGGATATACTGCGCGCGCGGCGGCGCTTGGATGCCCAGCAGCTTTTCGGTCGCAAGCGCGTAGGCGTGCTCCTGGTTCATCGGCGAGACGTAGTCGAGCCGGTCGAAATACGGCACCGCCTGTAGATACGTCTTGTACTCGATCAGCTTTTCAGTGCCGCGATGCAGCAGCCCAATATGCGGATCCGCGCGCTCGATAACTTCGCCGTCAAGTTCCAGCACCAAACGCAGCACGCCGTGGGCGGCCGGATGCTGCGGCCCGAAATTGAGCGAATAGTTCTTGATGCGAACTTGCCCGTCGCCGGTATCTGAAATCGCAATTGGATCGGCCATCGTCTCTCAAGCCTTTGGCGGGGATGCGGGAGCGGCAGGCGCTTTGGCTTTTTCGTCGCCCGGCAGTTGGCCGAGTTGGGCAAGACCCAGGCCTTCCCAGGGCGACAAAAAGTCGAACGAACGGAAATCTTGCGTCAGCTTTACGGGTTCGTAAACCACGCGCTGCTGGGCCGCGTCGTAGCGCACTTCGACATGGCCGGTGAGCGGGAAATCCTTGCGCAGCGGATGGCCTTCGAAACCGTAGTCGGTGAGCAGGCGGCGCAAATCGGGATGGTTGGCGAAGAAAATGCCGTACATGTCCCACGCTTCGCGCTCGAACCAGCCCGCTGCCGGAAACAGGTCGACCGCCGATTCGACCGGCGTGTTTTCGTCGGTCGAAAGCTTGATGCGAATGCGCCGGTTGTGGCGCATCGACAGCAGATTGTAGACCACGTCGAAACGCTGGGCGCGCTCTGGCCAATCGACGCCGCAAAGATCCATCAACGCACCAAAGCGGCACCCTTCGTCGTCGCGCAGATGCTTGAGGACGCGCAAGATCGAGGCACGCGCGACGGTCGCGCACAACTCGCCCTTTTCGATCCCGATCGCCAGAATGTCGGCGCCAAGATCGAACTTCAGCTTGTCGCAAAGGGGGCCAAGCCCCTCATCCACATAGACCGCCATGCCGATGCTTCCCCCAAAGTCCCCTAACGCAGAATCGTCGTCGTTCGCCTGATTTTCTTTTGCAGCTGGATAATGCCGTAGAGCAAGGCTTCCGCCGTCGGCGGACAGCCCGGCACATAGATATCCACCGGCACGATGCGATCGCAGCCGCGCACCACCGAATACGAATAATGGTAATAGCCGCCGCCGTTGGCACAACTGCCCATCGACAGCACCCAACGCGGCTCAGCCATCTGGTCGTAGACCTTGCGCAAGGCAGGCGCCATTTTATTGGTGAGCGTACCGGCGACGATCATCACATCCGACTGGCGCGGGCTCGGGCGGAAGACCATGCCGAACCGATCGAGATCGTAGCGGCTGGCAGCCGAGTGCATCATTTCGACGGCACAGCATGCCAGCCCGAACGTCATCGGCCACAACGAGCCCGTGCGCGCCCAACCAACCAGTTTGTCGAGCTGGGCGACGACAAAACCCTTTTCCTGGATGTCGTCGACTGCAGCCTTGAGCAGCGCGTCCTGCGCCTCGCCCGGCGGCAGGGGACCGGGCCCGTGGGCTTCGATCACTCCCATTCGAGAGCTCCCTTTTTCCATTCGTAGACAAACCCGATGGTCAGCACGCCCAAAAAGACGACCATCGACCAGAAACCAAACATGCCGATTTCGCCAAGCGTAATGGCCCAGGGGAACAAAAATGCCACTTCGAGATCGAAAATGATGAACAGGATCGCGACCAAATAAAAACGTACGTCAAACTTGCGGCGCGCATCGTCGAAGGCTTCGAAGCCGCACTCGTAGGCCGAAAGCTTTTCGGCGTCGGGTTTTTGGCGCGCAATAACCAGCGACGACAAAACCATGATGAGCGACAGGGCGATGGCGAGCCCCAAAAACATCAGGATGGGCAGATATTCGCGCAAGAGCGCAGCATGTGAGTCCATTGGATCCCCAAACCCCCTGGCCAGAATCCGATTAGTCTTTCCCATATATGCTAAGGCAACGCTTTTTGCCACGCTTTAAGCGCGCGATTTCGAACCTTAACGGAACCCGGCGCGCCCGTTTTGCACTTTCCTGGCGCTTAGTTACCGCAACGCAACAAAGCCTGCCATCGGATCCGATGACAGGCTTTGGCGTCTTTTAAAAATCAGGGCTTTCGACCGAGTGGCGCGAGCGACGGGACTTGAACCCGCGGCCTCCGGCGTGACAGGCCGGCGCTCTAACCAACTGAGCTACGCCCGCGCGGGGACTCAGATCGAAAGCTCGGCGTGTTTAGCGGGCTGGCGGGTTCGCGTCAAGCGCCTCCGGTCGTTGCGGCCGGGAAAAGTCCGGCCAAGCCCGTCGGCGTGGCCGTACAAACCCCACGTTCGGTGATCAATGCGGTAACCAAGCGTGCGGGGGTCACATCGAACGCGTCGTTGCGTGCCGGGCTGCCGGGCGCGGCGATATCGACCTCGACCACCTTGCCGTCGGGCAAGCGCCCGGCGATACGGGTCACTTCGAGGGGGCTGCGCTCTTCGATCGGGATTTCTTTAACGCCGTCTTGGACCGTCCAGTCGATCGTGGGGCTTGGCAGCGCCACGTAAAAGGGCACGCCGTTGTCGTGCGCTGCCAGCGCCTTTAGATACGTGCCGATCTTGTTGCACACGTCGCCAAGCGCGGTGACGCGGTCGGTTCCCACAATGCAAAGATCGACCAGCCCGTGCTGCATCAAATGGCCGCCGGCATTGTCGGCAACGATATGGTGGGGAACCCCGTGCCGACCGAGTTCCCACGCCGTCAGCGAAGCGCCCTGATTGCGCGGCCGCGTTTCGTCGACCCAAACATGCACGGGAATGCCAGCATCGTGCGCCATATAGATGGGCGATATTGCCGTGCCCCAGTCGACCGTTGCAAGCCAACCCGCATTGCAGTGCGTGAGGATATTGACCGGTCCCGCCCCTTTTTTGCGTGCTGCCGCCTGCTCGATCAGCGCCAAACCATTGCGACCGATCGCATGGTTGATGGCAACATCCTCGTCGCAAATCTCGGCCGCCATGCGCCAAGCAGCGGCGGCGCGCGCCGAGACGGCCAGCGGCAGCATCTGGACGCGCACGCGATCGAGCGCCCAGCGCAAATTGATCGCCGTCGGTCTTGTGACAACCAGCGTGTCGTAGGCGCGTTGTAAACCCGCATCCGAGGCGTCTTCGTCAAGCCCGAGCGCCATGCCGTAAGCCGCAGCCGCGCCGATCAAGGGGGCTCCGCGCACGACCATCGCCTTGATCGCGTGCGCCGCGGCCCCAAGATCGCGCAACTGCACCACGGCAAATCGATGCGGTAGCTGGGTTTGGTCGATAACTTCGACCGACTTGCCGTCGGCGGCCGGCCAGATCGTGCGATAGGGTTTGCCGTCGATCTTCATGGCAGCCTGTCCCAAACTGAAATGGTGGGCGGTGAGGGGATCGAACCCCCGACATCCTCGGTGTAAACGAGATGCTCTACCGCTGAGCTAACCGCCCCCCGACTTGAAACCGTTCGGGAGATATCAATTCAACCCATCGCGCAAAAATTTGCCAGCCTTGAATTTGGCGCTACGGCTAGCGGCCAAGCGTATCTTCTCGCCGGTGCGAGGATTTCGCCCGGCACTGGCCTTGCGCTCTGCAACATAAAACGTTCCGAAGCCGAACAGCTTGACGTCCTCTCCATTGCGCAGCTGTCGCGCGATGGTTTCGAGCGCCGCTTCGAGCGCGGAGGCCGCCTGGTCTTTCGACATTTCGGCCCTGGCCGCAACTGCGGCGATTAAATCGTTTTTGTTCACGAGCGAAGGTTGCTCCGCAAAAATTAATGTCAGAAGCAATTTCTAGAAGCTCGCGCGCGCGCCGTCAATCGCGCGCGCGCGCGTATCCACAGCTTTTCGAACTTGACAACAAATATGACGTACTTAAACGACAAGGAGCCGCCGATGGTCCGCAAATTTTTGCGTCTATCGGCGGCCCCTGTTGCTGTTTTGCAACCGACTAATGCGTCATCAACCCGGTGGCATCGCCCTCGGCCTTTTTTGCAGGCACGTTTTCGATTTCAGGCTCGATCCACTCGATTGCCGCCGGTACGCGAATCAGCGCGCGCGCCAGAACCTCGTCGACCGTCGAGACCGGAACGATTTCGAGCGCCTTCTTGGCGTTCTCCGGGATCTCGGCAAGGTCCTTTTCGTTGTCCTTCGGGATCAGAACGGTCTTGATTCCCGCATGCAAAGCCGCCAGGAGTTTTTCCTTGAGGCCACCGATGGGCAACACGCGTCCGCGCAGCGTGATCTCGCCGGTCATCGCCACGTCGCGGCGCACCGGAATTCCGGTCAGCACCGACACGATCGCGGTCGCCATGCCGACGCCCGCCGAAGGACCGTCCTTCGGCGTTGCCCCTTCGGGCACGTGAACATGGATGTCGCGCCGCTCGAACAGCGGCGGCTTGATGCCAAGCTTCGCCGCGCGGCTGCGCACATAAGCATGCGCCGCCTGCACCGATTCCTGCATTACGTCGCCAAGTTTGCCCGTGATCGTCATCTTGCCCTTGCCGGGCGACATGACAGCTTCGATCGACAGCACTTCGCCGCCCACTTCGGTCCACGCCAGACCGTTGACGTGCCCGACCATGTCTTCGCCGTCGATCTCGCCCCAACGGAATTTGCGCACGCCCGCGAACTTTTCGAGGTTCTTGGGCGTGACCTGGACCTTCTTGACGCCTTCGACCAGGATCGCCTTGACGGCCTTGCGCGTCAGGCCTGCGATTTCGCGTTCAAGGCTGCGCACACCCGCTTCGCGCGTGTAGTAGCGGATCAGATCGCGCAATCCCTCGTCGTTGATCGACCACTCGCCCTTTTTGAGGCCGTGCAGCTCTTCTTGCTTCGGGATCAAATGGCCGCGCGCGATCTCGATCTTTTCTTCCTCCGTATAGCCGGACAGGCGGATCGTTTCCATGCGGTCAAGCAGCGGCTGCGGCATGCGCAGCGTGTTCGCCGTGGTCACGAACATCACGTCCGACAGATCGTAATCGACCTCAAGATAGTGGTCGGCGAAGGTCGCGTTCTGCTCGGGATCGAGCACTTCGAGCAGGGCCGACGACGGGTCGCCGCGCCAGTCCGAGCCGAGCTTGTCGATCTCGTCGAGCAAGAAAAGCGGATTGGACGATTTCGCCTTTTTCATGCCCTGGACGATCTTGCCCGGCATCGACCCGATATAGGTGCGCCGATGGCCGCGGATTTCGGCTTCATCGCGCACGCCGCCCAGTGACATGCGAACGAAATTACGCCCTGTCGCCTTCGCGATCGATTTGCCGAGCGACGTCTTGCCCACGCCCGGCGGCCCCACAAGGCACAGAATTGGCCCGCGCAGTTTGACCGTGCGTTCCTGCACCGCCAGATATTCGAGGATGCGTTCCTTGACCTTCTCAAGCCCGTAATGGTCGACGTCGAGAACCTTCCCTGCCGCTTTGACGTCGCGCTTTACCTTGGTGCGCTTCTTCCACGGGATCGACAGGATCCAGTCCATATAGTTGCGCACGACTGTCGCTTCCGCTGACATCGGGCTCATCGATTTGAGCTTCTTGAGCTCGGCATAGACCTTGTCGCGCGCTTCTTTGGAGAGCTTCGTTTTCTTGATGCGCTCCTCGATTTCGGCGCCCTCGTCCTTGCCGTCGTCCGTCTCGCCGAGTTCCTTTTGAATGGCCTTCATTTGCTCGTTCAAATAGTACTCGCGCTGCGTCTTTTCCATCTGCCGCTTGACACGGTTACGGATGCGCTTTTCGACCTGCAAAACGCCGATTTCGCCTTCCATCGAGGCATAGATCTTCTCGAGCCGTTGGGCGACCGTATCGAGCTCAAGCAATTCCTGCTTTTCGGGAATCTTGAGCGCCAAGTGCGATGCGACCGTGTCGGCAAGCTTGCCTGGGTCGTCGATCTGGTTGACCGAAACGAGCACTTCGGGCGGGATTTTGCGGTTGAGCTTGATGTACTGCTCGAACTGGCTGACGACCGTACGCACGAGCGCTTCCATTTCCGACACCGTGCCGGCGCGGTCGGGCATCGGTTCGGCATAGGCCTGGAAGAACGACGGATTGTCGCCCCACGATGTCACGCGCGCGCGCGCGCCGCCTTCGACAAGCACCTTGACGGTGCCGTCGGGCAGCTTCAGCAGTTGCAGCACGGTGCCGATCGTACCGACCTCGTAGATATCGCCGGTCTGCGGATCGTCCTGGGAGGCATTTTTCTGGGCAACGAGCAATATCTGCTTGTCGTCTTTCATCACGTCTTCGAGGGCCCGCACGGATTTTTCGCGCCCAACGAAGAGCGGCACAATCATGTGCGGAAAAACCACGATGTCGCGCAACGGAAGAACCGGATAAAGCGTGCCGCGTTTGGTATCCATGCGCTTACGACTTTCCTCGTTTGCTTTTTACCGGAGACTGTCGGCCGGACCTGCGCCTGCCTCCCCTATGACTTGGGCGGCAGCGCACGACCGGTCAAGTCCCGGCGGGCTCAAGCCGATGTGCCGACCTGGGCGGGCGGGCGTTCGCCATGCACGTGCAACGGCTTGGCGCGTCCTTCGACAACCTCGCTGTTGATCACGACTTCTTCGATGCCGGTCATTCCCGGCAATTCGAACATGGTATCAAGCAAGATCACTTCCATGATGGAGCGAAGGCCGCGGGCACCCGTCTTGCGGGCGATCGCCTTGCGCGCGATCGACTTCATTGCGTCATCCGAGAATGCGAGCTTGATGCCCTCCATCTCGAACAACCGCTGGTACTGCTTGACCAGCGCGTTCTTGGGCTTCTGCAGAATGTCGATCAGCGCGTCTTCCGAAAGATCGGTCAGCGTCGCAACGACCGGCAGACGGCCGATGAATTCGGGAATCAGGCCGAACTTCAGCAGATCTTCGGGCTCCACATCCTTCAAAATGGCGCCCGTCGTGCGCTCGTCGGGGCCGCGCACGTCTGCGCCGAAACCGATCGACGTGCCGCGCGAGCGCGCCGCGATGATCTTGTCGAGGCCCGCAAACGCGCCGCCGCAGATGAACAGAATGTTCGTCGTATCGACCTGCAGGAACTCCTGCTGGGGATGCTTGCGCCCGCCTTGCGGCGGCACCGATGCGACGGTGCCTTCCATGATCTTTAGCAAAGCCTGCTGCACGCCCTCGCCCGAAACGTCGCGCGTGATCGACGGGTTCTCGGACTTGCGGCTGATCTTGTCGACTTCGTCGATATAAACAATCCCGCGCTGGGCGCGTTCGACGTTGTAGTCGGCCGCTTGCAGGAGCCGCAGAATGATGTTCTCGACGTCCTCGCCGACATACCCGGCTTCGGTCAACGTCGTCGCGTCTGCCATCGTGAACGGCACGTCGATGATGCGCGCAAGCGTCTGGGCCAGCAGCGTTTTGCCGCAGCCCGTCGGACCGACCAGCATGATGTTCGACTTGGCGATTTCGACCTCGGCGCCCTTGGTGCCGTGCGACAAGCGCTTGTAGTGATTGTGCACGGCGACCGACAGCACGCGTTTGGCATGGTCTTGGCCGATCACGTAATCGTCGAGAACTTGGCAAATGTCCTTGGGCGTCGGCACGCCGTCGCGCGATTTGACCAGCGTGGTCTTGTGCTCTTCGCGGATGATGTCCATGCACAATTCGACGCATTCGTCGCAAATGAATACGGTCGGGCCCGCGATCAGCTTGCGGACCTCGTGCTGGCTTTTGCCGCAAAACGAGCAGTACAACGTGTTCTTCGAATCGCCCGAGGACTTGTTCATTCCGTCACCGCTCCGTCCGGCAGATCCCCCCAATGGGAATCCGGACTTGGTTGGATGTTAGCCCTCACCGGCATCGGCGGCAACCGCAGGCGCCGGTAGATCGTTTGGCGGCCAAAGGGAACCTCCCCAGCCTCCAGAAAAAACATAGAACTCCCGCGCCCGCCTGACAAGCCGGACGCGCCCAGCTTAGGCAGCCTTGCTTTCTTCGGGGCGCGGGGGACGCGTCACCACCACTTCGTCGATAATACCGAAGGTTTTGGCTTCGTCGGGATTCATGAACTTGTCGCGCTCGAGTGCCGCTTCGATCGCTTCGACGGGTTGGCCCGTATGCTTGACGTAGATTTCGTTGAGCCGCTTGCGCAGGCTCAAGATTTCGCGCGCCTGAATCTCGATGTCCGTCGCTTGGCCTTGCGCGCCGCCCGACGGCTGGTGAACCATGATCCGCGAATTGGGCAGCGAGAAACGCTTGCCCTTTGCGCCCGCGCACATCAGCAGCGAGCCCATCGACGAAGCCTGGCCGATGCACACCGTCGCAACGTCGGGGCGGATATACTGCATCGTATCGTAGATTGCGAGACCCGACGTGACGACGCCGCCCGGCGAGTTGATGTACAGCGAGATGTCCTTCTTCGGGTTCTCGCTTTCCAGAAACAACAGCTGGGCGCAAATCAAGCTCGAGAGCCCGTCATTGACCGGTCCGACGAGAAAAATGATGCGCTCTTTCAAAAGGCGCGAGTAGATGTCGAAGGAACGTTCGCCGCGCGCCGTCTGTTCGACGACCATCGGCACGAGAGTATTCATTTGGACGTCGAACGACATTGGCGGGCTCCCCAAAAAAACTGCGCGGCGCGAACGGCCTGTCCTTATATCTAGGCTGGGGTTGCGCAAACGATCAAGTGATCCGGCAAAAATAAACGGCGGCCGACGCAAAATTGCGACGGCCGCCGATGGGCAGGCGCATCGCCGCTCAGGCGGCTTCGGCGTCTTTTGTAAGTTCTTCGGCCGACACTTCCTTTTCCGAGACTTTGGCGAGTTCGACGATAAAATCGACGACCTTTTCCTCGAAAATCGGCGCACGCAGCTGGGCGAGCGCATCCGGGTTGTTGCGATAATAGTCGACGACTTGGCGTTCCTGGCCGGGATAGCGACGTGCTTGCTCGCCCAGCGCCCGGTTCACTTCTTCCTGGCCGACTTCGACATTGTTGGCACGGCCAACTTCGGCCAGCAGCAAACCGAGCCGCACGCGCCGTTCCGCGATCGCCCGATATTCGGCTTTGATCTCGTCGTCCGACTTGCCCTTGTTGGCCGCGTCTTCCACGCCACGCTTGCGCTCTTCTTCGACTTGGCCCCAGATCTGGCCAAATTCGAGCTCGACCATGCTGGGCGGCACTTCGAAGCTGTGCGTGTCGGCAAGCTTGTCGAGCAACTGGCGCTTCATCTTGGCGCGCGAATGGCGCACAAGTTCGCGCGAAAGCTGGTCCTTGACGGCCTTTTTGAGCGTCTCCAGATCGTCGAACCCCAAACCCTTGGCAAATTCGTCGTTCTGTTCGAGCGGCACCGCCTCGCGCAGTTCCTTGACGGCCACCTTGAACAGCGCGGGCTTGCCCGCGAGCTTGTCATTGACGTACTCGCTCGGGAACACGATGTTGACGTCGCACGCCTCGCCTACGCGCTTGCCGATCAATTGGTCTTCGAAACCGGCGACGAACTGGTTGGAGCCGAGTTCGAGCGCATGGTCGCTGCCCTTGCCGCCGGCAAAAGCGACGCCGTCCAAAAAACCCTCGAAATCGATGACCAACGTGTCCCCGCTCCGCGCGGGACGATCTTCGTCGATCTTTTTGGTCTGTTTTTGCGAACGCGCCAAGCTATCGAGCGCCTTGGCGATCTCGGTTTCGCCGGGCTCCGCCTTCAAACGGTCGAGCTCGATCGTCTTGAAATCGACCGGCACGATTTCGGGCAGGACCTCAATCGAGAGGCTGTATTCGAGATCCTTGCCCTCGGCAAACTCGAGGACCTCGATCTTGGGCTGCATCGCAGGCTTCAAGCCGCGCTCGAGGATCGCCTGATTGGACGAATCCTGCACCGCACGCTGCAACACGTCGCCCATCACCGACTGGCCGTAACGCTGCTTGAGCACGCCCTTGGGCGCCTTGCCAGGCCGAAAGCCCGGCAGCCGAACCTTCTTGGACAGGTCGTCGAGTTCGAGCTCGACCTTGGCGGCAATGTCGGTTGCCGACACGATGACCTTATAGCTGCGCTTCAGACCGTCATTCAGGGTTTCGGTGACTTGCATGGCATCCAACATAAAAGGAAGGAGACGGGTTGCAAATTGGCGGCAACGGGCTGAAGGCTGGTGCGGGCGGAGGGACTTGAACCCCCACGACTTACGTCACGAGATCCTAAGTCTCGCGTGTCTACCAGTTTCACCACGCCCGCGCGCCAGCCAATGTTCCGGCTCTCGGGGGGCTTCTCCTACAAGTGTTACCCAGCGCCGTCAATCCGACAAACCCGCTTCGTCGACCTATAAATGACATGCATTTTTTGCATATTTGATATGCATAAAGTGGAAGGTAACTGTCTTTCTTGTTTAAAATCTATTATATCTCATTTATTACAGATGCTTAAGTCTGATTTTTTGGCAAAAAGCGACATTTTCCTCATCATCCATCACCAAAATCGATGGATAAAATTGTAGTGACTTTCAAATTTTGCTCGGTTATGGTCTCGATTGTCAGCAGAAGCTGATTTCATCCGTTTCAGAAGGAAGGACAAATCCAATGTCGAACTCTATCAACACCAATGTCGGTGCATATGTTGCTTTGGCTTCGTTGCGCGCCACCCAAACAGGCCTGAACGTCGCGTCGAAGCAGGTTCAGACCGGCTATCGCGTCGCAGATGCTTCCGACGATGCCTCGACCTTTTCGGTTGCGCAAGGCATTCGCGGCAACTTGCAAGCTTACGGCGCCATTCAGGCGTCGCTGGCAAACGGCGTCGGCATCGGCACCGTTACCCAGGCGGCACTGACCAACATTTCGAACCTGATCGGCAACCTGCAAGCCAAAATCACGCAGCTTGCGGACGGATCGATCAATGCCAATCAGCGCACGATCTACACGGCCGACTTCAACGCGCTGACAGCCCAGGTCGCCAACTTCATCAGCCAGGCGAACTACAACGGCACCAATCTGCTGTCGGCGGCGTCGACGGCCAAGACCTTCTTGGCCGATACCAACGCGACCGTGCTGACGCTCAGCGCCCAGTCGACGGTCAATGCGGCCTTCAACGCGTTTGCCACGACGGCGAACATCGTTGCCACCGCGTCGGATGCCGCGTCGGGTCTAGCGAACCTCAGCACGTTCCAGCAGGCAGTCGCCACGTCGCTTGGCGCCAACGCGGCCGAATCGCGCTCGCTGACATTGCAGTCGGCTTTCGTGAACTCGATCGTCGACGCGACCACGACCGGTCTCGGCGCGATCGTGGACGCCGATATCGGCAAAGCGTCGGCCCAGGTCCAGGCCCAGCAGGTTCGCCAGCAGCTTGGCATCCAGTCGCTATCGATCGCCAACCAGCAGCCGACGGTGCTTTTGGGCCTCTTCCGCTAACGGTACCAAAACTGTCGCACATCGAAAGGCCCCGCATTTCTGCGGGGCCTTTTTTTGTTCAGAAATGCGCCATGTCGTCGGCGTTGTTGCCTAGCTTTTCGGATGGAGCGTCGATTCGTCACGGACGATGCGCAAATAGTCGAAGGCGCAATTGCAGGCGACTTTATGCCACTCACGCGCGTCATGGCGGCAAGCGGGGTAGCGGTACGGGGCTTCAATGGGATCCGCCGCCAGCGGCGTTGCGCGAACCGCTCGACATGCGTCCGGCACTTGGCAATGTGATGCTGCTTGAGGCCGAAGGCGGCAGCGACGATGATTGCCATCGCCTCTATGGCGCGCGCATTGCGAAGCGGTCGGGTTTCGATCTGACCGGCAAGCGCACGCGCGACACCAAGACGAATCCGGCCATCGGCTTGCTTTATCGGGTCCTGTACGGGGCCGTTACCGTGCGCCGGGCGGCGCTGTTTTTGCCCCACGTGCCCCGGGCAACGTACCCTGCGATGGCGCGCCGAACTGATTGAAACCGCTTCGGCCAGTCGGTTTTTGGCCTCGACCGACGCGTGCGAATGGGAATCCCCGATATATTTTTTGCAGTCGCCAAATGCCGACGCAAATGAGATTGTCGAATCGCGTCAAAAATCGCTGCACTCGATGGCCAAAGAAAATGGGAGCGTCAAATGAACCGCTTCTGGGTTGGTAGGTTAAAATCCTTGATTGCACCCGGCACCTATGTGGCGGTATCCGCACCGGCCACACGCAAGTATCGCGTATCGACTCGGCAGCTTCGTTTTAGGAGCGCGCTCGCAGGATTGCTGATCGCCGGCTGCACGGGCAATGCGGCGCTCGCCCAAGTCCAGTCCGAGAAAGCGACTTACCGGGTCGTGCGTCTGGCAGAAGGGCTTGAAAATCCCTGGGCGCTCGCGTTTCTGCCCGACGGCCGCATTCTTGTGACTGAAAGGCCGGGTCGACTGCGTATCGTCGAAAATGGCGTACTGTCGCCTGCCCCGCTTGCCGGCGTTCCGCCGGTCTGGGCGAACGGGCAAGGCGGCCTCTTCGATTTGGCGCTGCATCCGGATTTTGCCGCAAACCGGCTCGTCTATTTCAGCTATGCGGCTCCCGTCGGCAGCGGCGCTTTGACGCGCCTCGCGCGCGGTCGCTTGGGGGCGGCAGGGCTCGAGAATGTCGAAACCTTGTTCGACTCGGCCCCAGTCGGCACGACGGGGCGGCATTTTGGCGGGCGCATCGCATTCGGACGCGACGGCAAAATCTATCTCACCACCGGCGATCGAGGCGAAGAACGGCGCGCTCAAGACGGGCAAGATCTGAACGGCAAACTCGTCCGCCTCGAACCCGACGGCAAGGTGCCGGGCGACAATCCTTTTGTCGGTCGCACCGACATTCGGCCCGAGATATTTGCGCTCGGGATCCGCAACACCCAGGGTCTCGTGCTCGATACCGCAGGAAATATTTGGGGGGCCGACCACGGTGCCCAAGGCGGCGACGAACTGAACCGCCTCGATCGCGGGCAAAATTACGGTTGGCCGACCATCACTTTCAGCCGCAATTACGGCATCGGTACCCCGGTCGGCGAGGCCACTTCGCGACCGGGTTATGTCGATGGGCGCGTGGTGTGGACACCCTCGATCGCCCCGTCGGGCCTGGTGCTCTACCAAGGGGCCGCATTTCCGGGCTGGCAGGGGTCGTTCCTGGTCGGCGGACTCGTGAGCCGCGCTCTCTACCGCGTCGAACTGCGTCCCGACGGCACCAACCATCAGGAACGGCTGCTGGCCGAGCTTGGATCGCGCATCCGCGATGTGCGCGTCGATGCCGCTGGCCGCGTCCATATCTTGACCGACGCACGCAATGGATTCCTCGCCCGGCTCGATCCGAATTGATGGCGCTTGCCGCGACGACGGAGATACTTTAGACTTAAAATATCTCCGTCGCGAGGCTTCGCATGCGCCCCTCGTCTGCCGCACCTGCTTTGTTTGTCGGTCGTCATGCCTTGGTGACGGGGGCGTCGCGCGGCATTGGCGCCGCGATCGCGCGCGATTTGGCAGCCAAGGGCGCCCATGTGACATTGCTGGCACGCGATCCAAAAGCACTGGCCATGCTGGCCGACGAGTTGGCGGCAGATGCGCTTGCGTGCGACGTGACGGACGCCGATGCCTTGGCGAACGCCTTTGCAAAAGCGCAGGCGCGCCGGCCGATCGACATTCTGGTCAACAATGCCGGCGGCGCCGAAACGGCGCGCTTTGCCAAGACCGGGCCCGAGATCTGGGCGCGCATGCTCGCCCTCAATTTGACGTCCGCGTACGGCGCCACGCGTCTTGCGGTGCCCGGCATGGTCGAGCGCGGCTGGGGTCGCGTGGTGAACGTCGCGTCGACGGCCGGGCTCAAAGGCTACCCGTACGTCTCGGCCTACGTCGCCGCCAAGCATGGGCTCGTCGGCCTCACGCGCGCGCTCGGCGTCGAACTCGCGGCAACCGGCGTCACCGTCAACGCGGTGTGTCCGGGGTTTGCCGATACGCCGATGCTTGCCGCCGCCGCCGCGGATGTTGCCGCACGCACGGGGTCAAACGCCGAAAGCGTCAAAGCAAAATACGCAGCCGCCAATCCGATGGGGCGGCTGATCGCGCCCGACGAAGTGGCCGCCGCCGTTTCCTACCTGTGCTCGGCTGCGGCTGCCGGCGTTACGGGCACGGTCTTGACCGTTGCCGCCGGCGAATTGTGAAGCCCGCGATGGACCGCGAGACCGAACTCAAAACCTCGCAACATCTGCAATTGCGCGTCTGGCTGCGCCTGCTGACCTGCGCAAGCCTTGTGGAGCGGCGCGTGCGCGCGGGCTTGCGCGAAAGCTACGACATCACGCTGCCGCGGTTCGACGTGCTCTCGCAGCTCTCGCGCGCGCAACGCGATGGTGCCGTGGACGGCATTACGATGGGCGAACTCTCCAAACGTATGATGGTGTCGGCGGGCAATGTGACGGGGCTGGTGGATGCGCTTGTCGCCGACAAACTTGTCGTGCGCCAGGCCCAGTCCAAAGACCGCCGCTCGGCGCGCGCCAAGCTCACGGCCAAGGGCTTGGAGACGTTCGAAGCGATGCTGCCCACGCACGAGCGCTGGATCGACGAGGCCTTCGCCGCCCTCGACGACGGCGAACTCAAGCGCCTGCTGGCCCTGCTCGCCAAACTCAAGATTTCCGCTGCCGGAGCCGCCCCATGACATTGCCCGTTTTCGATGCCGCCGCCTTCAAGCCCCAGCATTTCGCATGGTCGATCGCGGGCAAGGTTGCGACCGTGACGCTCGACCGTCCCGAACGCAAAAATCCGCTGACCTTCGAGAGCTACGCCGAATTGCGCGATCTGTTCCGCAATCTGGTCGACAGCCGCGATGTTAAGGCCGTCGTGATCGTTGGGGCCGGCGGAAATTTCTGTTCGGGCGGCGACGTGCACGAAATCATCGGGCCGCTGGTGGGCATGGAAATGCCCGACTTGCTGCGCTTCACGCGACTCACCGGCGATCTGGTACGCGCGATCCGCGCGTGCCCGCAAACGGTGATCGCGGCCATCGACGGCGTGTGCGTCGGTGCCGGCGGTGCTATCGCGATGGCGGCGGATCTGCGCTTTGGGACCGAGCGCGCAAAAGTTGCGTATCTGTTTGTGCGCGTCGGTCTCGCGGGCTGCGACATGGGCGCCTGCAGCATCTTGCCGCGTATCGTGGGCCAAGGACGGGCCGCCGAACTGCTTTATACCGGGCGCAGCATGTCGGGGGTCGAAGGCGAGCGCTGGGGGTTCTTCAACCGGCTGTGCGCGCCCGAAACGCTGCTGGCCCAAGCGCAGAGTTTCGCAGCCGATCTCGCAGCAGGTCCGACTTTCGCGCATGCGATGACCAAGACCGCCCTCGACCACCAATGGAACATGAGCGTCTCGCAAGCCATCGAAGCCGAAGCGCAGGCGCAGGCGATATGCATGCAGACGGGCGATTTCGAACGCGCCTACCATGCGTTCGTCGCCAAACAAAAACCCGTCTTCGAGGGCAATTGATGCCCGACCGCTCGTTCCTCGCTTGGCCGTTCTTCGACGATCGCCATCGCGCGCTGGCCGAACGCCTGCGCACGTTTGGGCGCACGACGATCGAGCCCAAAGCCCACGACCATGGCGATCCAGACGCGCTGACCAAAATGTTCGCGCGCGCGCTCGCTGCGGCAGGTTTCCTCGACATCGCCGTGCCCAGCGAAAAGCACGACGTACGCAGCCTGTGCTTGGCGCGCGAGCACCTGGCCTACCATTCGGGCCTCGCTGATTTTGCCTTTGCGATGCAGGGCCTCGGCACTGGGCCGATTGTGCTGTTTGGCAGCGACGCCCAAAAGAGCACCTATCTGCCGCAAGTACGCACGGGCGAAAGCCTGGCCGCGTTCGCGCTCTCCGAACCCGAAGGCGGATCGGACGCCTCGGCCCTGCGCATGACGGCCACGCGCAGCGGCAACGGCTTCGTGCTCGACGGCCGCAAGACCTGGATTTCGAACGGCGGCATTGCGGGCCATTACATCGTCTTCGCGCGCACCGGCGAAGCGCCGGGCGCCAAGGGTCTCTCCGCCTTCGTCGTTGCGGCCGACCAGCCGGGTCTGACGATCGAAGCGCGGATCGAGACGATCGCCCCGCATCCGCTGGCAACCTTGCGTTTTGACAACGCACGGGTCACGGCCGACGCCTTGCTGGGCAATGCGGGCGACGGCTTCAAGATCGCCATGTCGACGCTCGACATTTTCCGCTCGACTGTCGCGGCGGCGGCGCTCGGTTTCGCGCGCCGCGCGCTCGACGAGGCTATTTCCTATTCGAAGCAGCGCGAAGCGTTCGGCAGCAAGCTTGCCGATTTCCAGCTCACGCAAGCAACGCTCGCCGACATGGCGACCGAGATCGACGCGGCTGCCTTGCTGGTCTATCGCGCCGCCTGGACCAAGGACGTTCAGGGCGTGCGCGTCACGCGCGAAGCCTCGATGGCAAAGTTCTACGCGACCGAGATGGCACAGCGCGCCGCCGACCGCGCGGTGCAGCTCCATGGCGGCCAGGGCGTCGTCAGCGGCAACGTGGTCGAGCGGCTCTACCGCGAGGTGCGCGCGCTTCGCATCTACGAAGGTACCAGCGAGATCCAGAAGCTCGTGATTGCGGGCCAGACGCTGGCTGCCTTCGACAAGGAGTCCGCGCCATGAAAATTCTCGAACCGTTGCGCATCGGAACGATGACGATCCCCAATCGCGTCATCGTGCCCGCGATGGTCACGCGGCTGTCGGGCGAAGACGGTTTCGTCAATGAGGGCATCGTCGATCGCTATGTGCGCTACGCGATCGGCCATGTCGGTCTGATCGTCGTGGAAGCCACGGCCGTGCACGAAGCGAAATCCGGGCCGCTGCTGCGTCTGTCGCGCGACGATTTCGTGGCCGGGCATCGCGACCTCGTCAAGCGCGTGCACGATGCAGGACCCTCGAAGGTCGTGCCGCAGATCATCCATTTCATGAAAGTCGCGCGCTCTGGCTGGCGCCAGACGATCGACATGCTGGATACCCACGAAATCGACGGGATCGTCGAAGCGTTCGGTGCCGCCGCGGCGCGCGCGCGCGAGGCAGGCTACGACGGCGTCGAACTGCACTCGGCCCACGCCTACACGCTATCTTCGTTCCTGTCGCGCCGGAATCCGCGGCGCGACGCGTATGACGGCCGAACGCTCGAAGGGCGGTTGCATTTGTTTGGCCGCGTGATGGCGCGCGTGCGTCAGACGGTCGGAAACGACTGGCCCGTTGGCGTGCGCTTCCTTGCCGAAGAAGCGATCAAAGATGGCTACGCCCTGCCCGACAGCCAGCGCATTGCGCTGCGCATGGCGCAATTGGGCGTCGACTACATCTCGCTGTCGGTCGGCGGCAAGTTCGAAGATGCCGTTCACAAAGAAGGCTCGCCCCTCTACCCCTATACCGGCTATTCGGGCGACCGCTGCATGCCGGGCGATGCGTATCCCGCGATGCCGCACGCCCATTTGGCGGCGGGCATCAAGGCGTATATCAACCAGCATGGCTTCGATGTGCCTGTGGCCTCGGTCGGCAAGATCAGCGATCCCGTCGACGCCGAACGCCTGCTTGCGACCGGCCAAGCCGACATGATCGGCATGGCGCGCCAGCTTTTGGCCGATCCCGATTGGGTCAAAAAAGTGGCGGCAGGACAAAACGACGCGATCTTGCGCTGCATCTATTGCAACGTCTGCAAACAGCTCGACGAAAACTTCAAGCTCGTCAGCTGTTTTCTGTGGCCCAAGGGGCTGGCACAAGCCCCCATCGACGATCCGGCGCGCCCTGCCCCGCTCTGGCCCGACGGATCGGCCGAGTTGAGCGCCACGCTTGAGCACGGCGTCGTACGCCTCGTATGGAAAAAAGCGCTTGGCAAAATCGCGGGCTACGACATCCATCGCGCGGAAGCGGGCGGCAACGCGTCGATCGTCGAGGCGGTGAAAAGTACCAAATACGCAGACAAGTTGGTGCTCGGCGGACTTGGCTACAGCTACTTCGTGACTGCCTACGACGAAAACGGCCGCCACAGCGCGCCGTCCAACGTGGTGTCGGTCGAACCCGCGATCCCGCAATTCGAGACGGCAGGGCCTGCCCATGTTTGAATCCGCGCATTCGGACGATTTCGCGCGCACGCATTTGCCGCCGCAATCGGCATGGCCCGAAATGTTTTTTGCGTTGCCGGAACTCTATTATCCGCAGCGTTTGAATGCGGGCGCGGAACTGCTCGACCGCGCGATCGAACGCGGCTGGGGCGATCGGCCGTGCATCCGTTTCGGCACCGATATATGGACGTATCGCGATTTGCTTTCGCGCGCCAATCGCATCGCGAACGTGCTGGTGCGCGATTGCGGCCTCAAGCCCGGCAACCGCGTGCTGCTGCGCGCGGCCAACAATCCGCAGATGGTCGCAAGCTGGTTTGCCGTGCTCAAAGCGGGCGGCATTGCGGTTGCGACCATGCCGCTGCTGCGCGCGAAGGAACTGGCCTACATCCTGAAAAAAGCGCGCGTGTCGCTGGCGATGTGCGACGCGCGCTTGGCCGAGGAGATGGAAAAAGCCAAGGCGGCCGAACCGATCTGCCGCGACATCGTCTATTTCAACAGCGATGCCGGCGACTCGCTCGAAAAACGCGCTGCGGCCATGCCGGAAAGTTTTGCGAATTGCCCGACATCGGCCGACGATGTGGCGCTGATCGCGTTCACGTCGGGCACCACGGGGCCGGCTAAAGGAACGATGCATTTCCATCGCGACGTGATGGCGATCTGCGACGCGTTTCCGCGCTACGTGCTGAAACCGACGCCGGACGACATTTTCACGGGCTCGCCGCCGCTCGCCTTCACGTTCGGGCTTGGCGGACTGGCCGCGTTTCCGATGCGCTATGGGGCGTCGACGCTGCTGGCAGAGCGCGCGACGCCCGACGCCTTGCCGCAGATCATTGCGGACGGCAAAGCCACGATCCTGTTCACGGCCCCGACCGCCTATCGCATGATGGCCGACAATGCCCCCGCAAGCGCGTTCGCAACTCTCAAGAAGGGCGTGTCGGCGGGCGAACATCTGCCCAAAGCGACGTTCGAATTGTGGCAGCGTTTCTCGGGCATCAAGCTGATCGACGGTTTGGGCGCAACCGAGCTTTTGCATATTTTTGTGGCCTCCGCGCCCGAGGACATGATCGCAGGTGCCACGGGCCGCGCCATTCCGGGCTATGCGGCGCGCATCGTCGATGACCAAGGAAATCCATTGCCGCCTGGCGAAGTTGGGCGCCTGGCCGTACGCGGCCCCACGGGTTGCCGCTATTTGGACGATGCCGAGCGCCAGGCAAGCTATGTCCAAGACGGCTGGAACTTGACCGGCGACGCCTACAAAATGGACGAAAACGGCTATTTTTGGTACCAGGCGCGCACCGACGACATGATCGTGACAGCGGGCTACAACGTCTCGGGCCCCGAGGTCGAAAGCGTGCTGATCGACCATCCCAAGGTGCGCGAGTGCGCGGTCGTCGGCGTGCCCGACGCCGATCGCGGCACGATCGTCAAAGCCTATATCGTGCTGCGCGACGCAAAACACGCGGACCCCGCCACGATCAAAGAACTTCAAGACTACGTCAAAGCGACGATCGCGCCGTATAAGTATCCGCGCGCGGTCGAGTTCCTGGAAGCCTTGCCACGTACCGAAACCGGCAAGGTGCAGCGCTTTAAGCTGCGCGCGACCTCGAAAGCCGAGCCTTAGCCTTGCCGCCCCCCACTTCGCCTGCGAAACTCCAACCACGATCAAAAAAACAGGGAGCAGAAACATGAAACTCAAACTCGTTCTTGCCGCGCTGGCCGTGACGGCCACCGCCGTTCTGGCACCGCCTGCCAGCGCCCAGCAGGGCGTCAAAATCGGCCTTATCACCACGCAGTCGGGTCCCAATGCGGGCCTGGGCCGCGACATGCTCGACGGCTTCAATCTCGCCATCCGCCATGCGGGCGGCCGTTTGGGCGGCGTTCCCACCGAACTCATCGTCGGCGACGACCAGTTCCGCCCCGATGCCGGCAAGGCGTTGGCCGAACGCATGGTCCAGCGCGACCGCGTGGACATCGTCACCGGCGTGATTTTCTCGAACATCATGCTTGCCCTGTCGGACACCGTACTCAAGGAACGCCGCGGCGTGTTCTTGGTGTCGGGCAATGCGGGTCCCTCGGAATTGGCGGGCAAGGATTGCCACCCGAACTTCTTCTCGGCCTCGTGGCAGAACGACAACACGCACGAAGCCATGGGCCAGCACATGACGAACGCCGGCATCAAGCGCGCCTATATCATGGCGCCGAACTATCCGGCCGGTCGCGACGCGCTCGCGGGCTTCAAGCGCTTCTTCAAGGGCGAAGTCGTGGCGGAAGTCTACACGCAGCTCGGCCAGACCGACTACGCGGCCGAACTTGCGGCCTTGCGCGCCGCGCGCCCCGAAGCCACCTACATCTTCTATCCGGGCAGCATGGGCGTCGCGTATATCCGCCAGTATTCGCAGCTCGGCCTCATGCAGCAGATCCCGCTGTTCGCGCCGTCCTTCACCTCGGACCAGACGATTCTGCCGGGCGTGGGCGATGCGGCTCTGGGCATGTTCGCATCGACCTTCTGGTCGGAGAGCCTCGGCAACCCAGCCAACCAGAAGTTCGTGGCCGATTTCGAAACGGCATACAACCGCATCCCCAGCCCGTACGCCGCGCAAAGCTACGACGCCGCCATGCTGATCGACGCGGCGCTCAAAGCCACGGGCGGCAGCATCGCCAACAAGGATGCTTTCCGCAACGCGCTGCGTGCCGCGAACTTCCAGTCGGTACGCGGTCCCTTCAAGTTCAACACCAACCACTTCCCGATCCAGAATTACTACCTGACCCAGATCGGCAAGGACGAGAAGGGCCGTCTTGTGAACCAGATGCGCGGCATCATCTTCTCCGGCCATGCCGACGCCTATGCCAGCCAGTGCAAGATGAAGTGAAACAAGCCGCCCCTGCCGCCCGCATGCGGCAGGGGCGTTTTTCGCGAATGATACCGACATGACAGCGCTTCTTTTTCTGGAACAGACGCTCAACGGCCTGCAGCTGGGCGTGACGCTGTTTTTGATGGCTGCGGGCCTTACGCTCGTGTTCGGCATCATGAACATGGTCAATCTGGCGCACGGTTCGCTTTACATGGTGGGCGCGTTTTTCGCGGCCACCTTCACGCAATGGACGGGCAGCTTCGCCTTCGGCCTGCCGCTTGCTATCCTCGCGACGTTCGTCGTCGGCCTGCTGGTCGAGGCGATCGCGCTGCGCACGCTCTATGCGCGCGACCATCTGGACCAGGTGCTTGCGACCTTCGGCCTCATTCTGTTTTTCAACGAGTCGGTCAAGATCATCTGGGGTCCGATTTCGATTTTCATGGACGTGCCGCCGTTCCTGGCGGGCCGCGTCGAACTCATTCCGGGCGCGCCCTACCCGATCTACCGTCTGGCGGTGCTCGCAGTCGGGCTCGCCGTGGCGCTCGGGCTGTGGTGGCTTATTGCGCGCACGCGCCTTGGCATGCTGATCCGCGCGGGCGCATCCAACCGCGAGATGGTCGGCGCCTTGGGCGTCGATATCAAATTTCTCTACATGCTCGTCTTTGGGCTTGGGGCTGCGCTCGCGGCCCTGGCGGGCGCGATGGCGGGACCGATCTACGTTGTCGAGATCGGCATGGGCGACGCGATGCTGATCAAGACTTTCGTGGTGATCGTGATCGGCGGCATCGGATCGATTCGCGGCGCGTTCTTCGCGGCTGTGATCGTGGGGATCGTCGATACGTTCGGGCGCATCGTGCCGGCACAGATGGGTTTGCCCACGGCGCTGGCCGAAATGGCGATCTATATTCTGATGGCGCTTGTGCTGTTTTTTAAGCCTTCGGGCCTGTTCGCGGCGAGAGCGTGATGGGCCTCAATCTCGACCGACGCACTTGGTTCACGATCGTCTTGCTGGCGGCGCTTGCCGTGCTGCCGCTGCTGGCGATCGCGACCGAACAGGACTACCAGATCGCGCAGTTTCGCCGCATTCTGATCTTCGCGATCGCCGCCGTCAGCCTCGACTTGATCTTGGGCTATGGCGGCATGGTCAGCCTCGGCCATGCGGCATTTTTCGGCGTGGGCGCCTATATCGTCGCAATCTTGAACTGGCATGCGGCGCGCGAGGTGCCGATCTTTGGCATGATGCTCGGCACGCACAACGTGTTCGTCACCTGGACGCTGGCCGTATTGGGTTCGGGCTTGCTCGCCTTGCTGATCGGCCTGTTCAGCCTGCGCACGACCGGCATCTATTTCATCATGATCACGCTCGCCTTCGCGCAGATGGTCTATTTTTTCTTCGTCAGCCTGCGCGCCTATGGCGGCGACGACGGGCTGCGCTTCCCCGGCGACACGGTCGTGCTGGGCATCGTCGATACCGAGAACGACGTCGCGTTCTATTACCTGGTATTCGTCGTGCTGTGCGCCGTGCTCTTTGGCGTGCGCCGTCTCGTCAATTCGCGCTTCGGACTGGTCGTGCAGGGCTGCCGCGAGAACGAACGGCGCATGAAAGCGCTTGGCTTCGCGACGTTCCGCTACAAGCTGGCCTGCTTCGCGCTCGCCGGCGCTTTGGCTGGACTTTCGGGCGCGTTGTTCGCGGCGAACGAGAGCTATATCAGCCCCTCGATCATGCATTGGACGCGCTCGGGCGATCTGATCGTCATGGTCGTGCTGGGCGGCATGGGCACGCTGATCGGACCCGTCGTCGGCGCGCTTGCGTTCCTGTTCCTCGAAAAGACGCTGCCCGACTATACCGAACATTGGATGGTCGTCTTCGGGCCAATCCTGCTGCTGCTCGTGCTGTTCGCGCGGCGCGGCATTTTCGGCTGGTTCCTGCCCAAGGAGGAGCGCGATGGCAACAGCCACTGACGCGCTCCTGACCGTCACGGGCCTTGTCAAACGGTTCGGCTGCCTGATCGCGACCGACAACGTATCGCTTGAAATCAGCACGGGCGAAATCCACGCGATCATCGGCCCGAACGGCGCGGGCAAAACCACGCTGATCGCGCAATTGGCAGGCGAGATCGTGCCCAATGCCGGCACGATCGATTTTGCCGGGCACGACGTGACCGCGCTTCCGGTCGATCGGCGCGCGCGGCTTGGTATCGCGCGCTCCTACCAGATCACCCAAATTTTCAAAGGTTTCTCGGCGCTCGACAATGTCGCGATGGCGGTGCAGGCACGGGACGGCCATTCGTTCCGCGCCTGGGCGTCCGCGCGCGCCGACAGAAGCCTGCGCGATCCCGCACAGGCGATCTTAGAGCGTGTCGGCTTGGGCACGCGCGGCAGCGTGCGTGCCGTCAACCTGGCGCACGGCGAACAGCGCCAGCTCGAGATTGCCATGGCGCTCGCCACGCGCCCGCGCCTGCTGCTGCTCGACGAGCCGATGGCCGGCATGGGCAAGGACGAAAGCGAACGCATGACTGCCCTGCTCGCCAAGCTCAAGGGCGAAGAAACGATTCTGCTGATCGAGCACGACATGGACGTGGTGTTCGCGCTCGCCGACCGCATCAGCGTGCTGGTCTATGGGCGCGTGATCGCGACAGGCAGCCCCGAGGCGATTCGCGCCAACGACGACGTGCGCGCGGCCTATTTGGGAGACGGCGATGCTTGAGCTTGCCGATATCGAAACGAGCTACGGGGCTAGCCAAGTGCTGTTTGGCATCGGCTTCAAGGTCCAGGCGGGCGAGGTGGTCACGCTGCTGGGCCGCAACGGCATGGGCAAGACCACGACCGTGCGTTCGATCATGGGGCTGATCAAGCCGCGCGCGGGCACCGTGCGCTTCGAGGGCCAGTCTCTAACAGGCTTGCCCGCTTACCGCGTCGCCATAGCCGGGATCGGGCTAGTGCCCGAGGGGCGCCAGATCTTTCCGAACCTCACGGTACGCGAAAATTTGATCGCGACGGCAAGACCGGTCGCGGGCGGCTGGACGCTCGACAAAGTGCACGGCTATTTCCCGCGTCTGGCCGAGCGCGCGAACAATATGGGCAACCAGCTGTCGGGCGGCGAGCAGCAGATGCTGGCGATCGGCCGGGCGCTCATGACAAATCCAAAGTTGCTTGTTCTGGACGAAGCAACCGAGGGTTTGGCACCGCTCGTGCGCCAGGAAATTTGGCGCTGCCTGGCCGCCCTCAAGGCCGAGGGCCAGTCGATCCTGGTCATCGACAAGAATCTGCACGCGCTTTTGAAGCTCGCCGACCGCCATGTGGTGATCGAAAAAGGGCGCGTTGTTTGGCAGGGCGGTTCGGCCGAATTGGCGGCAGCGCCCGAGCTGCAGCATCGGTATCTGGGCGTTTAGCATAACCATCACAATCCGGGGCTTGACCGCAAGAGTCCGATTCCCGCATGATTCTCAAGTCGATAGTCCGGCCGATTCGGGACCTCTTGGCATCCCGGTCGATCGGTAGGGTGGGCGGCCCAATTCGCCCTTCCGGCCCCCGACACGACGTCCGCGCGGGATCGCGGACCGGGCGCCGCTGCGAAAGGAGGTGATCCAGTGCGTATAGGATCGTTCTATTCCGGCTTCAGGCCGGGGCTTGCCGTGACCGCTTTGGAGAAATTCGAAGCTGGCCATGTGCGGACGACGAGCCAATCGATCGCCTCCGACGTGGCGTAAAGGGTCGCTCCCTTACGGCATTCGATCCATCCCCCGCCGGGTCCCGCCCGGCGGGGGTTTCGTTTTGTGGTAGGCTTGTCCCTATGATTGCCGAACCCGAATTGCTGCACGACACGCCCGCCTTGGGCGTGCTGCGTTTGACCCTCAACCGGCCGGCCGCGCGCAACGCGCTTGCCACATCTTTGCTTGGCCAAATCGCGGACGCGCTCGATGCCGCCGCCACCGATGCGGCCGTGGGAGCCGTCGTGATCACGGGCGGGCCCAAGATTTTTGCGGCCGGCGCCGACATCAAGGAACTCGCGACGCGCGATACGGTCGGCGCGCTTGGCGATGCGCGCGTCGGCCATTGGCAGCGAATTCGGCGCTTCCCCAAACCTGTCGTCGCGGCCGTGTGCGGTTTGGCGCTGGGCGGGGGATGCGAATTGGCCATGCATGCCGATATCGTCGTCGCCGCTGCGAGCGCCAAGTTCGGCCAGCCCGAAATCAATCTGGGCCTGCTGCCGGGGGCAGGCGGAACCCAAATCTTGGCGCGCGTTGCCGGTGCCCAACTCGCCATGAAATTGGTGCTGTCGGGCGAATTCATCGACGCGGCCGAGGCCAAGCAGGCCGGGCTCGTCGCCGAAGTGGTTGCCGACGAGATGTGCATCGCGCGCGGCGTCGAATTGGCCGCCAAGATCGCCACCAAACCCGCGATCGCGGTGCGCCTGGGCAAGGAACTCGTGCGGGCGGCGCGCGACGTGCCGCTCGACCAGGGGCTGCTGTTTGAGCGCAAAGCATTTGCCGCGCTGTTCGCGACCGCCGATTTTCGCGAAGGGGTCGCGGCATTTTTGGAAAAACGCCCGGCGAAGTTTACCGACGTCTAGAGCCGATTCCGATCACGTAGAGCTGTATCCTGCCGCTTTGAAGTAGTTCGCGCATTCGGCGGGCTTGAATGCCGGGAGGGTATTTTTGATCGCGGCTTCGAGTTCGTCGATGGTGCGTGCTGCGGCGGTGCGGAGCAGGCTT
>CAMDLT010000003.1 GCA_945901855.1 Asaia bogorensis
CATAGCTCGCCGGCTTTCCCGCCGGCCGCGTGCAGCTTCAGGATCTCGATTATCTTCTCTTCCGTGAACCGGCTCTTCTTCATCGTCCGCTCCTCTCTTTGGGCGGACTCTACACTTCTCAGTGGGCGGGTTTCACGGGCTCAGGCCAGTATGAGGCGAAGTGCCAAGTGCCTCGAGAAAAGTCGGAGTCAAAGCAATCAGTTACGCCAGCGCATCAGGCGGCACTTGCACGGCTTAAATCTTTAGGGATAGTTTGAAAAAATTGGGAGACGCAGATGACTGTTTTTCTTGATAAGAAATCGAACGTCTGGGTCTACGATTTCATTGAGAGCGGTCGGCGCTATAAGCGGCAGTGCCGAGCGCCTGACGGCACAAATTGCACATCAAGACGGGCAGCCGTCGCATGCGAGGCGGCAACTCGAGCTGCCGCGCGCATTGAGACTGAAAAAGAAAAGCAGACACGAAAAGTTTACACATTTGCGCAAGCCGTCGCAGCGCGCTCAGAAGAGGCGATTCATCTCCGCAATTGGCCCGACATCAAGAATGCACTGAAAGAGCTCTTGAAATTTTTCGGCTCTACCACCCCTATCTCCCAAGTTGCAGACCGTTGGATGGAATACCGAGCGTGGTCGCGCCGTCAGGTGGTGCGAAAGTGGCGGGGTGGTCCGCAACCGGCGAACGATAGGAAAGCAAGCGATCATTGGAAAGACCTTGGGCGCACACGGTCTGCTGGCCGCGTGAACAGATACCTGGACCAACTTTCGGCGGTTCTTCGGTTAGCAAATCGGATGCGTGACCGGGATGGCAAGCCCCTTCTTCCCCACATGCCCCAAATCGAGCGCCTGCCTGAGCCCAAACGCATTCCCAACCCTGTGCCACTTGCGGTCCTTGCACAGATTGAGTCCGATCCCGCATCGCCAGATCATTTATGGCAAGCAGCCGCACTCGCGCGTCTTTTTGGTTTGCGTCTTGCCGAGGTTTGTAAGGCCCGCGTTGATTGGATCGAGTGGGAACAACAGGCGCTCCGACTGCCCGCTGAAGTCACCAAAGCAAACCGTGACGAGCTTCAAATCGCCAATCACGAAGCGATGCAGCTGCTCGCATGGCTCGCACTGTTCGCGAGGGAGCGAAACTCGGCAAAGGATTTTCTTGTCGTTTACACGCCCAATGGAGATCGCAAAGCGCGCTCTATACAGTCGTTGCAAGGGGCATGGACAAATGCGCTGCGGCGTCTTGGGCTTGAGGGCCGTTATCGCTTCCACGATATTCGAGCTACCTACGTCACCCAAGTGGCGATGGTCGCCAGCAGCGCCGTGACGCAGGGGTTGGCCCGCCACAAATCCGCGGCCACGACAGCTCTTTACACGCGGGTCGCAGATGGGGCAAAACGCGCTGCGGTGTTAGCAATGCGCTCCACCTCCGGCCTTGCAGCGGAAGAGTTCATCCAGCAAAGTCCCACTCTAGAGTCCCACTCTCGCAAGAGATCGATTTCGTAACGCCCGCTAAATAGCTGATTTTAAATGGATTGCCGGTTTAGCTCAGCGGTAGAGCAGCGGTTTTGTAAACCGAAGGTCGGGGGTTCAATCCCCTCAACCGGCACCAATATCGCGAAGGCCTTCGATGACCGTTCTTACGCTCGCCGCCGCATCGATCCTCGCAGATACCGCTCTTGCCGAAGGCCGACGCCTGGAACTCGCCCCGCTGACGCTGGTTGTACTCGACGCGGGCGGGCACGTGATCGTCGCCAAGCGCGAGGACCATTCGGGCATCCTACGTTTCGAAATTGCCTACGGCAAAGCATGGGGCGCCCTCGGCATGGGCTTTGGCACACGCGAACTTGCCGAGCGCGCGACAAAATCGCCAACCTTCATCGCGGCGATTTCGGCAGCAAGTGCAGGGCGCATCGTGCCTTCGCCCGGCGGCGTCTTGATCCGCAAACACGGCGTCACGCTGGGCGCCGTTGGCATTTCGGGCGATACCGGCCCGCAGGACGAAACCGCGGCGTTGGCCGGCATTGCCGCTGCCGGGTTCGACGCCGCCGTCGGCATGCCCTGAGATTGGGCTGCGCGGCTAGGCGGCTTCCGTCAGGCCGCGCTTGAACGTCATCATGCGGCTTACTTCGAGCACGACCATCAGCTTGCCTTTGAGCCGGTAAATGCCGCCCGAAACGTCGCGCCAGCGCGGATCGAGCGTGTTCGGGTTGCGCTCGTAGCTGTCGGCCGAAAGCGACAAGACCTCGCCCACATTGTCGACCATCAGCGCGTAAAGCTCGCCCTTGTGGTCGACGACCACGTTCATGCCGGGGCTCGCCTTGTCGCGCGCGGGCAGGCCCAAGCGGCGACGCACATCGCACGCCGTCACGATACGTCCGCGCAGGTTCAAAGCGCCTGCAACCTCGGGCGGTGCCAGCGGCACGCGCGTAATGCGCTGCGGGCCGAGCACGTCTTGCACGGTCAGCACGGGAATGCCGAACAGCTGGTCGGCAACCGTCATGGTGACAAAGTCGTTGGCGACGCCGGCGCCTGCCGCTTTCATGGCGTTGGCTTTTTCGGCCGGAACGAGGGCATTGCTCATGTCGATCTCTCCTGATTCCGGCGGTTACTGGGCAGCGACGCGGTTGTTGGCGGCGCCCAGTTCGTTGAGCGAGGCCAGCAACCCTTCGCGGTCGAGCTTGGGGATGAAGTCGGTGAAGCCCACGCGGCGCGCGCGCTCGATGTCTTGCGGGTGCGTGTGCGAGGACATGGCAAGGATCGGCGTTTCGCGGAAACGCTCGGTCTTGCGCAGCGCCTCGGCGAATTCGAAACCGCTCATGCCCGGCATTTCGATGTCCGAGACGATGACGTCGAACTCGCGGCCGGCTTCGCACATCGCCATGGCTGCCGTCGCGGTCTCGGCGGTCGTCACCTCGAAACCCGCGACCGACAGAATCGGCTGCAGCAGGTTGCGGAAGAACGGGCTGTCGTCGACCAGCAGCAGACGGCGCAAACCGCCCGCAACGCCAAAGGGCGTGTCGCCCTTGCCGAACCAATCGCCGAACGCCAGCCCCAGATAGTGCGCGGTATCGATCACGTCCGTCGCCTTGCCTGCAATGATCGCCGAACCGACCATGCCGGGGCGCACATTGTTCATTTCCACCGCCAGACGTTCCTCGACGATATCGACGATTTCGTCGACCAGCAGGCCCATGTTGCGGTTGCGGTCGGCGAACACCAGGATCGACTGGCGCCCTTCGGTACGCACCGCATAGGACGGATCGATCGTCACCAACGGCATCAGCTTGCCGCGATACTGCAGCACGGGTTTGCCGTCGGAGAATTCGATCGTCGTCGCGTCGGCTTCTTCGAGACGCGCGATAAGCGACAACGGCACGGCCTTTGGCGCCTGACCGCCTGCGCGGAAGACCAGAAGCGCGATACGCTCGGACTCGCCCGCACTCTTATGCTCGGCTTCGGTGGCGGCGCCCTGCTCGCCCATGGTCGCAGCTTCGCCGGAAGCTGCGGCAATGCCGTTGGGATCGAGGATCATGATCACTGAGCCGTCGCCCAGAATCGTGTTGCCCGAGAACATCGAAATGTCGCGCAAGATCGGCGCCACCGGCTTCACGACGATTTCCTCGGTGTCGAACACGCGATCGACCATGATGCCGAACGTATAGGTGCCGACCTGCGTCACAACGATGAAACTCTGGTCGGGATCGACGCCGCGATCCTCGCCCAAGCGCAGCATGTCGTGCAGGCTGACGAGCGGCAGCAAGCGGTTGCGCAGGCGCAGGAACGGCGAATCGTTGACGCGCTCGATCGTCGTTTCCGAGCCCGCTTGGGCGCGCACAAGTTCGAGCACGCTGATTTGCGGAATCGCAAAACGCTCGCCCGAGCACTCGACCACAAGGGCCGAGACGATGGCGAGCGTGAGCGGAATCTTGATGACGAACGCCGTGCCCTTGCCGCGCTGGAAGCGCAGCTCGACCGTGCCGCCGATTTTTTCGATGTTGGTGCGCACCACGTCCATGCCCACGCCGCGCCCCGAAACCGAGGTCACCACGGCGGCCGTGGAGAAGCCCGCTTTGAAGATGAACTGGGCGACCTGCTGGTCGCTGAGGGAGGCGGCTTCCGCCTCGCTCACGACGCCGTTCTGGATGCCCTTTTGCTTGATCTTCTCGATATTGAGGCCGCGACCGTCGTCCGAAATTTCGATGATGATGTGGCCGCCTTCGTGGAAGGCGTTGAGATTGACGCGGCCGATTTCCGGCTTGCCCGCAGCGCGCCGATCTTCGGGACGCTCGAGCCCGTGGTCGGCGCAATTGCGCACAAGATGCGTCAGCGGATCCTTGATCAGTTCGAGCACCTGGCGGTCGAGCTCGGTGTCCTGCCCGTGCATGATCAGATCGATTTTTTTGCCAAGCTCGTGGCTGAGATCGCGGATCAGGCGCGGCAATTTCGACCACGCATTGCCGATCGGCTGCATGCGCGTCTTCATCACGCCTTCTTGCAGTTCGGACGTGACATGGTTGAGGCGCTGCAGCGGCACCGAAAACTCGCTGTCCTTTTGCGAGCGCAGGATTTGCAGCAACTGGTTGCGCGTCAGCACCAGCTCGGAGACCATCGTCATCAGATTTTCGAGCACGTCGACATTGACGCGGATCGAGGAAGCGGCGACGGCAGACTCGCCCACTTCGCCGCGCGGTTCGGCCGCCTTGGGGGCAGACGGCTTGGCGGCCGGAACGGGCACGAAGCCATGTTCGTCGGGCTCGGGTTCGGCCGCAGCGACGGGCGCGGCTACCTGGGCTGCCGGGGCAGCGGCCTCATCGGCGGCCTTGGGCGGCGCTGCCGTCGGGTCGGTTTTGCCCGACGCGTAATCGTTGAGGCGCTGGATGAGATCTGTGTCTTCGCCTTCGGGTTCCGCTTCGGTCTGCTCGAGCACCGCGAGCAGGCTTTTGATGCGATCGAGCGCTTCGAAGATCAGCGTCACGGCCTGCGCGTTGGGCTTGAGGATGCCGTCGCGGATCTTGTCGAGCAGATTTTCGCCCGCATGCGCCACTTTTTCCAGGCGCGGCAAGCCCAAGAAACCGCAGGTACCCTTGATCGTGTGCATGATGCGGAAGATGCTGCCGACGAGCCCCGGATCGTTGGGGTTTTGCTCGAGGCGGACAATCTCGGTGTCGAGTACGCCAAGATTCTCGTTCGTCTCGGTCAAAAAGTCGCGCAGCAGATCGTCCATCGGCGTTCTCCATTCTGTTTGCGCCGAGGATCAATCGGCACATCGCACCGTAATTCCACACCACGTCTACACGCAATGTCCTTACCGAAGTGTTTACGGCCCGGCTATCGCGTTTACGGTTTCCTCTAAGCCTCTGAAATAAAAGACTGAAAAATCAACGCGGCGCAACGATTTCGCGCACGAAGCGAATGTGCTGGCGCAAATTATATAAAATGTCGGCGTAGGACGTCGGCACCTTCAGCGCCTCGGCCTCCTGCTGCAATTTTTCAAGTTCGGCCACCAAGACTGCGCGCGCCGCCCGGTCTTCGATATCCCGAAGATTGCGCTCGATCCGGCGCAGTTCTTTGTATTTGTTAAATATCCTTCCGCGCACCTGCCAGCGATACGCGGGCGGCGCCAAGCGCGCCAGCGGGATCAGCAGCGTCAAAAGCGGGATCAGCAAAACGACCATGCGCTCGGCCAAAACGGCGGCCCAAAAGGGCAAAATGCGCGTCAGGAAACTGGGGCCGCGCTCCAACAGCCGCACGGAGTCCTCGTGCAGGTCGAAATCGTTGTAGCGCGTGGTCGGGAAGGTTCCGGCGGGCGAAAAAAGCTGGCGCTGCTTGTGGACCTGCTGGGCGGCGCGCACCAATAGCCCGACCAGTGCCGGATGCAGATCTTCGCGCACCACAAGCTGGGTCGCCGGGGCCAGCAGGATCGTTTCCTCGCGCGGCAGATCGCGCGCAAGATCGAGCCCGCCCGCCGGCAGCACGACCGACGAAAGAAAGGGAAACTGCAGCCGATACGCTTCGTGGCGCCGATAGCCGAACAGCCGAAACCGGCCGTCGGCCAGCATGTCGGCAAGGCCCGGCGGCGGGTTGGCCGAAACCGAAAAGGCCGCGTCGATCTGGCCGTCGCGCAGGGCGGCAAACGCCGCATCGGTGCCAAGGATGGAGGGCGCGATATCGCGCGCCGCGTCGAGCCCGTTGGCGCGCAGCATCTGGCGCACCAGGACCTGCGTACCCGACCCTTCCGGCCCCACGCCCACGCGAAGTCCGCGGATATCGTGGAGCTTTGCCACCGCCAGGTCCGCGCGCAGCACGAGCCACACGGGCTCGAAGAAAACGCTCGCTACCGTCGCGAGGCCGGGGAAGCCCTCTTCCGATCCGACGCCCCCCTGGATGAACGCGGCATCGACGCTGGGGGCGTCGCCGCCCATGCGACGCATGCTGTCGAGCGCTCCCCTGGTTTCGCGCACGTCGAGCGTGACGCCCTCGCGCGCCAGCAAAACGCGGTAGCGTTCGGCGAATTCGGTCTTCGCGCTGCCGGGTTCGCCGGACGCGAACACGAAGCTCGCGGGCGGTGCGGGATCGACGAAATGCCACGCGAACGCGAAACCCGCGAGCACCATCGCGACGATCGGGAAATAGACTTTGATGAAATCGCGCACCGTCGAGAGCCCTCAGCCGATTTCGATTTCCAGCCGGTGCAGCCCGCGCACCACCAGATTATCGGACCATTCCAGTTTTTGGGCCGCCAGCGCAAGTCTTGGCAAGCGCTTCAGCAACCGGCGAAAGGCGATGCGTCCTTCCAGACGTGCCAGCGGCGCGCCGACGCAGAAATGGATGCCGTAGCCAAAAGCCATGTGCGCGCCCGCATCGCGCGCTACGTCGAAGCGATCGGCATCGGCGAATACGGCGTCGTCGCGCGCCGCACCCGCAAGCATCAAAAATACGCGATCGCCCGTGGCGAGCACCGCGCCGTTCCAGTCGATCGGCTGGGATGCGACGCGCACCTGGGCGAGGCTCGGCCCGTCCCAGCGCAGCATTTCTTCGACCGCACCCTCGACAAAGGCGTCGTCGTCGACGCGCCGGCGCAGCGTTTGTTCCTGCTCGGGATGCGAGAGCAGCGCCCACAGCCCGTTGCCCAGCAAATGCGTCGTCGTCTCGTGGCCTGCAAACAGCAGCAGGACGCAGCTCGCCGTCAGCTCGTCCGCATCCATGCTTGCATTGGCATCGGCCGACGCGATCAGCCACGATGCGGCATCTACCCCCGGCTGCTTGCGCCGCGCTTTGACAAGATCGCCAAAATAGAGCTGCATTTGTTTGGCGGCGGCTTCGGCGCGCGTGTATTTGTCGGGGCTCGCGCGTGCGGTCAAAACGAACGCCCCCAGATCGTCCGACCATTGCTTGAGCAAATCGACATCTTCTTCGGGCACGCCCAAAAGATCGGCGATCACGAAGGCGGGCAGCGGATACGCAAATTCGCGGATAAAATCGACGCGGTTCTGCCCTTCCAGCCCGTCGATCAAGCGATCGACGCGGCGGGCGATCATCGGCGCGAGACCTTCGATCGCGCGCGGCCCGAAGGCTTTGTTCATCAGCCCGCGCAGGCGCGTATGGACCGGCGGATCGACGAACACTGCCCAGCGTTTCATCATCGCCTCGAGCGTCGCCACGCCCTCGCGCGCCTGGCCTTGCAGATGCCCGAAAAACGGCGACATGCGGTCGGCCGACAGGCGCGGGTCCTTCAGCAGCGCCTTGCAATCGGCATGACGCGCGGCAACCCAACCGCCGAGAGCTGCCGAGCGGAACAGCGGCGCATGCAAACGCGCTTGCGCCAGCGCCGGATACGGATCCGCGATGAAAGCAGCCGAACGCGGTTCGAAATCGAATGACATGATAAAATCGTAGCAAAGAACCGCACCGTGCGCATCACCGCCGCTTTCGCTTGACATATTTCGGTGCGACGCGCATACATCCGCTCGCGCTGCCTTGGGCAGCCAATGGCCGACGGCCTGCGTGAGCGCGAATTTCGACGTCAAATTGGGATCGCGACCCGCCCTCGGTTTTAAATACACCTCGCCCGGACACGCACGGGCGTTCGCAAAACCCGTAGCCCCGCCTTCGCGCAACCGGTCCAACCGGTCTTGCGCGCGAGTTGTTGCTGTTTTTTCAAAATGAGAACCACGTGACCCAACCGACCGAAACCAACCAAAACGCTCCCCAAACCGAAGCCGTGCAGAGCGCCTTCGACCAGTTGAAACTCCATTCCGCGCTGCTCGCCGCCGTCAAGGCCGAAGGCTACACGACGCCGACGCCGATCCAGCAGCAAGCGATCCCCGAAGTGCTCGCGGGCCGCGACCTGCTCGGCATCGCCCAGACCGGCACCGGCAAGACCGCCGCTTTTGCGCTGCCGATCCTGCACCGCCTGGTTGCCAACCAAGTGCGCTTGGGCCGCAGCCTTACGCGCGTGCTGGTGCTCTCGCCGACGCGCGAACTGGCAAGCCAGATCGCCGACAGCTTCAAGACCTACGGACGCACGCTGCCCGTGCGCGGCGCGGTCGTTTACGGCGGCGTGTCGTTCGGACCCCAGGCGCGCCAGCTGCAAAGCGGCGTGGATATCGTCGTTGCGACCCCCGGCCGTCTGCTCGACCATATCCAGCAGGGCACGTTGAAGCTCGACAAGACCGAAATCTTCGTGCTCGACGAAGCCGACCAGATGCTCGATCTCGGCTTCATGCGCGACATCCGCAAGATCGTGGCGCTGCTGCCGCAGAACCGCCAGAACTTGTTTTTCTCGGCGACGATGCCCAAGGAAATCGGCAATCTCGCGGGCGAATTGCTGCGCAATCCCGCGCGCGTCCAAGTCACGCCGGTCGCCAAAACAGCGGACCGCGTGGAACAGCGCGTCGTGCTCTGCGACGGGGCGCGCAAGCGCGCGATCCTCTCCGAAATCCTGACCAAGATCGCCACCACGCGCACGCTCGTGTTCGCCCGCACCAAGCGCGGCGCTGACAAAGTCGCCGAGTATCTGGAAAAAGGCGGCATCCCGGCCAACGCGATCCACGGCAACAAAAGCCAGGGCCAGCGCGAGCGCGCCTTGGCCGCGTTCCGCAACGGCCAATGCCGCGTTCTGGTCGCGACCGACATTGCCGCGCGCGGCATCGACGTCGATGCGGTCGGCCACGTCATCAACTACGACCTTCCCAACGTCGCAGAAAGCTACGTGCATCGCATCGGCCGTACGGCACGCGCCGGGGCCGAAGGCATGGCGATTTCGTTGTGCGATCCGAGCGAGCGTGCGTTCCTGCGCGACATCGAACGCCTGATCCGCCAGACGATCCCGCGCCTCGAAATGCCGGGCGAAAACCAGCCGCAGCGGCGCGCCGCCTAAACGCGGAACTTCGTATTTGGGTACAGGTTTTGCTAAGCTCCTCCGGTCTTTGACTGGAGGAGCCGCATGGCCAAGCTCGACGAACATACCGCTGCCCATATGGCGGCGTTGCTGAACATCCAAGTGACGGCCGAACAGGCCAAACGCATCGCCGCCCAGTTGGCGCCCGCGATCGAAACTGTTGCCGCACAAGCCCTGCCGTTCGATACCGAACCTTCGAACCTTGCCCGCAATCTTGCGCGCGGTGCAAAATGAGCAAGCTTCCAAGCGACCCGACCCTCGCGACGCTCGTCGATATCGCCGACGCGATCGCCAAACGCGAAATTTCGAGCCTCGAAATCACGACGGCCCTGATCGCGCGCGCCGCCGCATGGCAGCCCAAGCTCAACGCTTTCATCGCCCTCGATGCGGAGAGCGCTTTGGCCGCCGCCAAGGCCGCCGACGGCAAAGCGGCCACCGGCAAACTGCACGGCGTGCCGCTCGCGCACAAAGACATGTATTACCGCAAGGGCCGCGTTTCGACATGCGGCTCGCAAATTCGCCGCCACTGGAAGGCCGAAACCACCGCAACGGCCTTGGCCCGCCTCGATGCTGCAGGTGCCGTCGATCTTGGCACGCTCAACATGGCGGAGTTTGCGTTCGGCCCCACCGGCCACAACTACCATTTCGGCCATGCGCGCAATCCCTGGAACACCGACTACATTACGGGCGGCTCGTCCTCGGGCTCGGGGGCGGCCGTCGCGGCGCGCCTCACATTTGCGGCATTGGGTTCGGACACCGGCGGGTCGATCCGCATGCCGGCTTTGTGCAACGGCTTGGTCGGCATCAAACCGACCTGGGGCCGCGTGAGCCGCCACGGTGCCATGACGTTGTCTTGGACCATGGACACGGTCGGCCCGCTGGCGCGGACCGTGCGCGACTGCGCGCGCGTGTTCGCCGCCATCGCAGGCCCCGACGAAAACGACCATACGGCCGCCAACGTGGCGGTGGCCGACTACGAAGCCGCCTGCATGCGGCCGGTGCGCGGGCTTCGGCTCGGCATTCCGGAAGGCTATTTCGACGCCGACCTCGATTCCGACGTCGGCGATGCGTGGGACAATGCCGCCGAGATCTTCGAAAAACTCGGCGTCGAGATCAAACGCGTCAAACTCCCCGACCTTGAAGCCGTCAACGCGGCCGGCGCTTTGACGACCGCGTGCGAGGCCGCCGCCGCCCATCGGCCGTGGATGGAAAGCCGCCTCGACGAATATTCGCCGCAAGTGCGCGCGCGCCTGATGTCCGGTCTGGCCGTGCCGGGGATTGCCTATATCGACGCCCAGCGCATCCGCGCCGCGATGCTCGCTCGCTTCAGTGAAGAAATCTTCGGCGAGGTCGATGCGCTGTTGGCGCCCACGCTCAACACGCCGATCCCGACGATCGCGGACGGCGACGTCGCCGACGGTCCGTTGATGCCCGCGTTCTTGGGGCGCATGACGCGCCTCTCGCGGCCCTTCAACGCGATGGGTCTGCCCGCCTTGTCGGTGCCGATGCGCTTCGATCGCAACGGGCTGCCCTTGGGTCTGCAGATCGCCGGGCGCGCCTTCGATGAAGCGACCCTGTTCGCGCTGGGTGCCGCGTTCGAGCGCGTCGTGCCGTTCCATGCGCAGGCGCCGGTGCTGAAGGGCTGATTACCTGGGAAAGATCGACGCGCACATCAATCGCCCGCTTGTCGCAACGATATCGAAGGCATTTGCGGCATCGAGGCGCAGCGCGTCGCCGGGTTCGATCGAATAGGCGCCAGCGCCTGCCGTGAGGGACGCACGTTCCGACGGCGCATAGAGGATATGGATACCGGCGCGCAGCGTTTGCAGCGCGCCGATGCGCGGCACGCCAAGATCGATCTCGGCGTGCGTGCGCCGGGCGATGAGGTTCAGAACCTCGACCGGGCCGTCGGCAAGATCGGCTTCGATCGGGCCTTCGCCAGGATAGCGTACCGGGCTGTCGGGAAATGCGAGCGTGCGCTCGAACCCGCCGGGTCCGCGCAAATGCAACCCCCGTCCGCGCAGGACAAGCTGGCAGCGATCGAATCCGGCGAGATCCGAAAACGGGCCCGGTACCGGGATCGACGTACGGCCCAAACGCCAAATCGTGCCGGCCCAATCGCCGAGCGCACTGCCCGGCCGGTAGGCGGCGGCGATGTCGGTCGTGACACCGCGGCCGTTCTTCCAGGGGAACGAAACGAACGACGCTGCGGCGATCGGCATGGCGCGCACGCTTGTCACGGCGCGACGCGCGGCAGCGTTCGGGCCAAAGCGAGAAGCATCTTTTGCATCCAGCGTTCCTTTTTTTGGGAGAGTGCCAGCGAGCCTATACGCCCGCCCCCGGATTGACGACACCAAGCTGCCCGATCGGATTGGACGGCACAGCGGAGCTGTGGTTTGTTCGGAGCCGCGATGACGATCCTTGCTTCCGCTTTGCGCATCCGGCCCTACGGCGACGCGGCCCTGACGGTCGAGTTCGGCGACAGCGTCGATCCGGACCTGAATGCCGCCGTGCTCGGGCTCGACCGGGCGGTAGCGGGCGCGAAGCTTGCGGGCGTGACCGACACGATCCCCACCTACCGCGCGCTGTTCGTGCAGTACGATCCGGTCGCGATCGGCTACGGCGAACTTTCGGCCGCACTCCGAAAACTGGCGGCGGACGCCAAACCGCAAGCGGCTTCGGGCCGCGTTTGGCACATCCCGGTCGTTTACGGCGGCGAGATGGGCTTCGATCTCGACGATGTGGCGGCCGCACACGGAATCGCCGCAGACGAGGTCGCAAAACGCCATGCCGGCGCCGACTACCGCATCTACATGATCGGCTTCACGCCGGGTTTTGCGTATCTGGGCGGGCTCGACCAGAGCATCGCCACACCGCGGCGCGCAGCCCCGCGCGCAGTGACGCCGCCAGGGGCGATCATGATCGGCGGCGTGCAGGCGTGCGTGCAGTGCCAAGCCGCCCCCAGCGGCTGGCATGTGCTGGGCCGCACGCCGATGCGAAACTTCCACCCGGCGCGCACGCCGATGTTTTTGATGGAACCGGGCGACGGCGTGCGCTTCTTCGACATCGCCAAGAGCGAGTGGGCCGCCCTGGAGCGCGCGGCCGAGCGGGGCGAGCCCGTCGCCCGCTTGGTTGCCGCATGAGCGTTCTTGCGATCGACGAGGCGGGCCCTGCGACCTCGGTGCAAGATGGCGGGCGCTTGGGTTATCTGCGCTTCGGGCTCTCCTCGGCGGGGGCGATGGACCGCACGGCGCTGGAGACCGCCAACGCCTTGGTCGGCAACGCCCCGCTCGCGCCCGCGATCGAGATCGGTCCATTTCCCGCGCGATTTTCGGCAGCCGACGGCGATATTCGCCTGGCCCTAACAGGGGCCGCACGCACCGCCGACATTGGCGGGCGCACCGTGGCGATGGGCGAGAGCTTCGTCCTCAAATCGGGCGAAACGCTGCGCTTGCAGGCGGCGCGCGGCGGCACGTTCAGCATGCTGGCGATCGCGGGCGGCATCGACGGCACGCCGATGTTCGGCAGCTTTTCGGTGCATGCGCGGGCCGACCTTGGCAGCCCGCTGCCGCGCCCTTTGAAAGCCGGCGACCGTCTGGCGGTGGCAAGGGCGGTTGCGGGCGCACGCGACTTTCGGTTGCCGATCACCGTACCCGGCGCGTCCGCGATCCGCGTCGTTCTGGGGCCGCAGGACGATTATTTTGGCGACGCTGCGCTGGAAGAATTTTTTGCCGCCGACTGGCAAATTTCGCCCGCGTCCGACCGCATGGGCTACCGCCTGCTCGGTCCCAAGATCGTCGCCGCGCGCGGCCACAACATCGTCTCGGACGGCATTGCGCTTGGCCAGATCCAGGTGCCGGGCGACGGCCAGCCGCTGGTACTGATGGCCGACCGGGGAACGACCGGCGGTTACCCCAAAATCGCCGCGATCATTTCGGCCGATCTGGGGCGGTTTGCGCAAACGCCGGCGGGCACGATCGTGCGCTTCGAAGCCGTTTCCATCGAAGCGGCCCAGGATATCGCGCGCAGCTGGCGCCGCCAGCTTGCCGCCCTGCCCGCGTCGCGCCAGACTATGGTGCAAGGACATCCCACCAGCGAAACGCTGCTGGGGGCCAATCTTGCGGGCGAGGCGGTCGATGCGCTCGCCCCGCATCTGTGACGGAGACACACCATGCAGGTCGACCTCAACAGCGATTTGGGCGAAAGCTTCGGCCCGTGGAACATGGGCGACGACGGCGCGATGCTCGACATCGTGACCAGCGCCAACGTTGCATGCGGCTTCCACGCGGGCGATCCCGACCATATGCGCGCGACGGTCGAGCGCGCCAAAGCGCGCAATGTTGCGATCGGCGCGCACCCCGGATTTGCCGACCTGCAAGGGTTCGGGCGTCGCCCGGTGCAGGGATTGAGTGCGCGCGAAGTCGAAAATCTGGTCGCGTACCAGATCGGCGCGTTGCAGGCGGTCGCGACGTTCGCAGGCCACCGCGTGACCCACGTCAAGGCGCACGGCGCGCTGTCGAACATGGCGTGCGTCGACGATGCCCTCGCCAGCGCCTTGGCCGCCGCGATCAAAGCGGTCAGCGCGGATTTGGTGTTCGTCGTCATCCCGCTGACAGCGCTGGAACGGGCGGGCGAAAAAGCGAACCTGAAACTCGCGCGCGAAATCTATGCCGACCGCGCCTACGAAGACGACGGCACGCTGGTTTCGCGCAAAAAGCCGGGTGCCGTGCTGCACGACCCCGAGACGGTCGCAAACCGCGTGCTCGCGATGGTCGAAGCACGCGCGATCGTCAGCGTAACGGGCAAGAAAATTTCCCTTGGCATCGACACGGTCTGTATCCACGGCGATTCGCCGGGCGCCGTCGCGATGGCCAAAGCCGTACGCCGTCGCTTGGACGAAGCAGGCGTTGCGATCAAACCCTTTGCCTAAATGCAGCGTGCTGAAAATCAGGTAACGGGGCCGCGACAACAGGCGACCGTTACCTATTTATCGACTTGATATTGCTTGCATGTAACCACGCCGACGATTTTTGGCGACGCACCAACGGCGCCCGCAGCCCAAAATCTTTCTTCACTTGTCAAACAGCGCACGCCCGCAAAAGGCGATAGCGAAAGTGAAGCATTTTTGTTGGTTTAAAACAAGAACAATGTAATTATACCTTTCAAGGTTACAATGGAATATTTACACCCGCCTTGCCTAATTCTTCCCCGGCGCTTTGGTTGCGCGCCAGAAATGGGTGGGCATTTCCAGCAGATGATGCAGGCCCAAACGGTCGAGCATCGTTTGGGTTTCGCGCTCAGCCGCGTCGAGTACGGCATCCTCGTCCACGAGCATCGCTTTGCCGTTTTCCAGCGCCACCACGCCGTCCACGATCACCGTATCGACGTCGTTGCCGTTGGCAAAACACACGACGCGATAGAGCGGCATGTTGGCTGGATACATATGCGCGCGGCGCAGATTGACAAGCGTCAGATCCGCCTTCTTGCCGATTTCCAGCGAGCCGATCTGGTCCTGCATGCCGAGCCCCTTGGCGCCGTTGATCGTGCACATCTCCAGCACCCGGCCCGGCGGCAGCCAGCTTGCATCGCGAAAATGGCGGCGATGATAGTGCATGCATTGCTGCATGTGGCGGAACATGTCGGCCGAACGGTCGGGTGCTGTGCCATCCGACCCCAAGCACACGGTCGCCCCCGCATCGATCAGTTCGGGCGCCGGGCACCGCCCGTAAACCGAAGCGATGGCGCTGGGGTTGTGCGCGATGGCCGATTTGGTTTGCGCGCAGATCGCGACTTCTTCGTCGGTCAGATCGGTCGAGTGCGAGAGCAGCGCGTCCGGCCCCAGCAACCCGTGGCTGTGCGCGAAGGCAACGCTGCCTTTGGTGTGGCCGTCTTGGGTGAACACCACGCCGCGCGCACGGCTGAGCGCGCGCATTTCGAGGGCTTGGTCGATGGCGGCCGAAATCTCGGCAGGCGGCAGCTTGTCGAGATGTTCGGGCCGCAAGGTTGGCGTGATGATGGCAATGCCGATGCGCCCGTTGCCGGCCCCATGCCAGTCGTCGATCAGCGTCTTGCAGGTCGCCAACTGGTCTTCGAACGAGACCTGGTATTCGCGCTTGGTGTTGCCGGTCCATTTGGCATAGACGCGCGGATGCGGCGGGCGCGTCGAGCCGACCGCGACGATCGAGCGCGTGCCGACGCCCAGCACGCCCTTGCAGTGGGCAGCGCCGAACGACGGATCGTCGGTGCGCATGATCGTATCGCCACCGCCCAGCAGCGAAACGCCCGTGGTCACGCCAAAGCGCAGCCGTTCGAGCGCCGCCAACTGCGCCTCAGCGTGCCAGAACGCGTCGCTGGAGCCGACCGTATAGGCTTTCTCGCACGCGTCGTACCAAAGATCGGAATCGCCGCCGCCCATGGTTTTGATGAGGCCGTGGCCCGCATGCGCGTGCGCGTCGATGAGGCCAGGGATCACAGCCTTGCCTTTGGCATCGAGCGTGCGTTTGGCGGTGTGGCGCGCTTTGACAGCGTCGCTTGGGCCCACATCGACGATGCGGTCGCCCTGGATCGCGACGGCGCCGTCGTCGAAAACGGTGCGCTTGGAATCGAGCGTGGCGACGACGCCGCCCGCGACAATCAGATCGATCATGGCAATGCTCCCAGACGGTGGCCGATACGCTCCACGCTGGGGACCAGCGAGAGCAGATTTTTGGTGTAGGCGTGCTGCGGATCGGCGAACAGGGTTTCGCAATCGGCGAGTTCGACGATTTTGCCCGCTTGCATGACCGCAACGCGGTCGCACATTTGGCGCACGACCGCCAGATCGTGCGAAATGAACAGCAATGTCAGGCCCGTCGCGTCGCGCAGATCCTTGAGCAGATTCAAAATCTGCGCCTGCACCGAAACGTCGAGCGAGGAGGTCGGCTCGTCGCACACGACAAGCTGCGGCTCGCTTGCAAGCGCGCGCGCGATCGACAGGCGCTGGCGCTGGCCGCCCGAAAACGCAAACGGATAGCGCTCGGCCGCACTGGGATCGAGCCCCACCGCGCGCAGCAGCATGGCCGAGCGCGCTGCGGCATCGGCATTGTCGGCTGCAACGCCGTGGAAGCGCATCGGTTCGGCCAAGGTGGCGCCGATCTGCATGCGCGAATTGAGCGAGGCGTACGGGTCCTGAAAAATCATCTGCAAGGCGCGTTTGAGGCCGCGCGGCGGTTTGGCGCCCAAAGCCTGGCCCGCAAAGCGGATCGTGCCGCCGGTCGGGCGCACGAGGCCGACGATCGCGTTGGCGACCGTCGTTTTGCCGCAGCCCGATTCGCCGACGATGCCGAAGATTTCGCCGCGCGCGACCTCGAACGATACGCCGTCCACCGCGCGAAACCCGCTTTTGCCGCCGAGCCCGAACAGTTTGCCCGCGCCGTATTCGACGACCAAATTTTCGACGACGAGGGCGGCTTGCGGCAAGGGTCCCGCCGCCGTTTTGTAGCGGTCGCGCAATTCGCGGCGCGCATTGCCCGCATCCGGCGTTTCGTCGCCGACGGTCTCGAACCGGCGCAAGCGTTTGTCGATGCGCGGCACCGCCGCGATCAAGCCGCGCACATAGGCGTGGCTTGGCGTCGCCAGCACTTTTGCAGCGGGGCCGCTTTCCACGCATTTGCCGTGGCGCATGACGGTCACGCGCTCGGCCACTTCCGCGACCACGCCCATATTGTGGGTGACCAGCAGAACGCCAAGCCCGTGTTCGCGCACGAGCCCGCGCACCAGATCGAGAATCTGGGCCTGCACCGACACGTCGAGCGCCGTCGTGGGTTCGTCCGCGACCAGCAATTTGGGGCCGCACGACAAGGCGGCCGCGATCACCACGCGCTGGCGCTGGCCGCCCGACAATTGATGGGGATAGGCCTTCAAGCGCCGCTCGGGCTCGGGAATGCCGACCGCGCGCAGCAGTTCGAGCGTGCGCTGGCGCCGGGCGTCGCGATCGAGCCCAAGATGGAAGCGCAACGTTTCGCCGATCTGGTCTTCGATCGTGAAGAGCGGGTTGAGGCTCGTCATTGGATCTTGAAAAATTGCGCCCACATCGCGTCCCTGCACGATGCCGCTGGCGAGGCCGGTGCTAAAATCCACGTTGCGTCCAGCGATCGCGACGCTGCCCGCGCGCACGCGGCCGGGGGCTTCGAGCAAGCCCATCAGCGCGTTGCCGACCGTGGTTTTGCCGGCCCCCGACTCGCCCACCAGCGCATGGATTTCGCCGGGTGCGATGTCGAGATCGAGGCTGTCGACCGCCGCAACCACGCGCCCGTCTTCGAGCGGATAGTCGACGCACAGCCCCCGGATGGAAAGCGCCAGCGCGCTCACGACAGCGACCGCAGCTTGGGGTTGAAGCGGTCGCGCAGCCAATCGCCGACGATATTGACCGCCAGCACGCCGATCACCAGCGTGAGTGCCGGGAAAAACGCGATCCACCAGATGCCCGAAAAGACGAACTCGTTGCCGATCCGGATGAGCGTGCCGAGCGACGGGTATGTCGGCGGCATGCCGACGCCAAGAAACGACAGGGTCGCTTCGGTCAGGATGGCGCCCGCCAAATTGATCGTCGCGATTACCAGCACGGAGCTCATCACATTGGGCAGCACATGGCGCAGCAGGATGCGCCATGCCGGCAGGCCGATGACTTTGGCGGCCTTGACGTATTCGCGGCGCGATTCGACCATCGTGGCGGCGCGCACGGTGCGCGCATATTGCACCCATTCGTGGATCGCGATGGCGCCGATCAGGATAAACGGCGCCCACGCGGCCGATGCGGCGTTCGGGATGAGCGCACGCGCGAGGCCGCTGACCAGCAGCGCCAGCAGGATAGTCGGCAGGCTCAAAATCACGTCGCCCACGCGCATGATGGCGGCATCGATCCAGCCGCCGAAATAGCCCGAGATCAGCCCGAGCGCCACGCCGAAGACGGCTGCCAGCAGCACGGCCCCGCCGCCGATCAGGATCGAGACGCGCGCGCCGTACATGATCGCGGACAGAAGATCGCGGCCCTGGTTGTCGGTGCCGAGGAAATAGCGCGGATCGCCGTCGGCCACGAACGACGGCGGCAGTTCCGAATCGATCAGATTGTAGGAGCCGATATCGGTCGGATCGGCGGGCGCTATCCAGGGTGCGACCAGCGCCACCGCGATCAAAGCGAGCGCGACCAGGGCCGCAAGCGCCACGCTGGCGGGGATGCGCTTCACCGCGCACCGCCGCGCAGGCGCGGATCGACGATGGCGTAGAGAATGTCGACCGACATGTTGATCGCGACGAACAGAAAGCCCACGAACAGCAAATAGGCCGACATCACCGGGATATCGACGAAGCTGACCGACTGGATGAACAAAAGCCCCATGCCGGGCCATTGGAACACCGTCTCGGTCACGATCGCGAACGCGACAAGCGCGCCCACTTGCAAACCCGCGACCGTAATCACGGGCATCAGCGCGTTGCGCAAGGCCAGCGTGAAATGGATGTGGCGGGGCGGCAGGCCGCGCGCGCGCGCGAAGCGGATATAGTCGGTCGACAGCACATCGGCCATTTCGGCGCGCACCAAACGCATGATCAGCGTGATCGAAAACAGCGCCAGCGTGACGGCGGGCAGGACCAGGGATTTGAGGCCACTTTGCGTCAGCAGCCCCGTCGTCCACCACCCCAGCGCCACGATATCGCCGCGCCCGAAGGACGGGAGCCAGCGCAAGCCGACCGAAAAAACCATGATGAGTCCGATGCCGGTGACGAAGGTGGGCATCGAAATGCCGAGCAGCGACACGCCCTGGACCAGGCGCGAATACCACGCTTTGGGATGCAGCGCGCTCAGCACGCCAAGCGGAATGCCGAGTCCCAACGCGATCGCCATCGCGATCGCCACCAGTTCGAGCGTAGCGGGCAAACGTTCGGCCAGCAACGATGCGACCGGGCGCTGGTTGCGGTAGCTGATGCCAAAATCGAGGACCGCAACGCGGCCGACGAACTTGGCGTACTGCACGATCACCGGCGCGTCGAGGCCGAGCGCTTGGCGCAGTTCCGCGCGCTCGGCAGGGGTTGCGTCCTCGCGCGACATGATCAGCACGGGGTCGCCCACGAAACGGAACATGCCGAAGGCGATGGCGGTCACTGCCGCCATCACCATCAGTGCCTGCAAAAGCCGGCCGAGGAGAAGTGCTGCCACCCCTACTTCAGCGTCGCGAACCACAGGCGGACATACTCGTCCGCGAACACCGGCACCTCGAGGGCGCTGCGCATCGCCCAGGCCACCGGCTGCTGGTGGATCGGGATGAACAAGGCTTCGTCGCGCGCGATCTTCAGCGATTCGGTCAGCATCGCGCGGCGCTTGGGCTCGTCGAGTTCGGTGCCGGCCGCGTCGGCCAACGCGTCGAGACGCGGGACGACCATGCCGTTGGGGTTGTTGCCGCCGAACGTGCCGCGCCGCGAAGCGAGGATCGCCGAGAGCACGCTGTAGCTGTCCATCGGCGGCAGCGTTGCCCAGCCCAGCATGTACATGTCGGTCTCGGCGCGATCGACGCGCGGGAAGTAGGTCGCCCGGCCTTCGATCTTGAGATCGACCTGCACGCCGATTCGCGTCCACATCGCCGCGATGGCGACGCAGGTCTGTTCGTCGGCAATGTAGCGGTCGTTGGGGCAGGCAAGCCCCACTTTGAAGCCGTTCGGGTAGCCTGCCGCCGTGAGCAGCGCCTTCGCGCGATCCACGTCAAAAGCGAGCGGCTTGTCGAGATCGGCCGAATAGCCCGGAACGGGCGGCGCCACAAGCAGGCCGACCGTGCGCGATTTGCCGCGCATAATGCGGCGCTGGATCGTGTCGAGATCGACCGCGTGCCACAGCGCCTGGCGCACGCGCACGTCGAGCAGCGGGTTTTTCTTGCCCGGATCCGCGATCAGCTCGGGGCGCCAATTCATGCCAAGGAAGATCAGACGCAGCGAAGGTTCTTCGACGACCTTGAAGCCGGCCGCCTGGCCGATGCGCGCCAGATCCTGCAAGGGTGCGGGCGCGATCATGTCGAGCTCGCCCGACAGCAGCGCCGCGACGCGCGTGGCGTCGGAGCGGATCGGGCGGAACTCGATGCGCTTCAGATTGTGCTGCGGCTTGTCCCACCAGGCTTCGTTGACGACCATGACCGTGCGCGCATCGGGCTGGTAGGTCTCGAGCTTGAAGGGGCCGGTGCCGTTCGCGTTGGTCGAGGCGTAGGTGGTGGTGCCGGTCGTGATGTTGCCGGGCTTCAGCGCGTCGTGACGCGCCATCCACGTCCGGCTCATGATGAAAATGCCGGAGAGGTCGTTGAGCAGCAGCGGATACGGGCCGCGCAGCACAAAATCGACCGTGAAATCGTCGACCTTTTCGGCCGCGATCACGTTGGCAAGGTTGCCGCGCGCGCGCGCGGTGGGATCGAGCAGACGCGCGATCGAAGCCACCACGTCGTCGGCGGTAAAGGAGGAGCCATCGTGGAATTTGACGTCGCGGCGCAAGACGAAGCGCCAGCGGTCGGGGGCCACCACGCGCCACGACGTCGCCAACGCCGGTTCGATCTGCATGTTGCGGTCGCGCCGCACCAGCGGATCGAAGATGTGATGCTGCATATTGGAGGTGAAGCTCTCGGTATGCGCGTAGGGGTCCATCGTGGCGATGTCGCCCTGCGAGGACCAACGCAGCGTCTGCGCGCTTGTCGGCGCCGCAGCGGCTAGGAACGCCGCCATGCCCAAAGCGAGCAGCGGTTTGAAATTCGTCATGTCGGACCCCCGTCTTTTTCGTTTCGTTTGTGTTTCACAAGTTTCAATGTTTGTTTGGTCGAGTCAAGTAGCGATCTGCCCGCAACGTCGGAGACGAAGCAAATGCCGGACCTTTTTGTCGCCAATATCCGCCCCAACGGCCAAGCCCCGTGCGACGTGCTCGTGCAAAACGGCCGCTTTGCCGCGTTCGGCAATCCCGTGGCGCCGCCGGGCACCGCCACGATCGACGGCGGCGGACGATTGATGCTGCCGGGCCTGGTCGAGGCGCACACGCATCTCGACAAAACCTTGTGGGGCATGGATTGGCATCCGCATTCGTCGGGCCCGCGCCTGATCGACAAGATCGAGGGCGAGCGCGCCTTGCGCAAAACGCTGGATATCGATCCAGCGCGCCAATCCGAACGCCAGGCGCTGCAAGCTTCGAAGATGGGCACGACGCATATCCGCAGCCATGTCGATGTCGATACCGAGGTGGGGCTCGGCGGCATTCGCGGCGTCGCCGCCACGCGCGCCAAACTCGCCCAAAAAATCGACATCCAGATCGTGGCCTTTCCGCAATCGGGTCTGCTGATTCGCCCCGGCACGGCCGCGTTGATGGATGCGGCCTTGGCCGAAGGCGCCGATGCGGTCGGCGGGCTCGATCCCAGCGCCATCGACCGCGATCCCAAGGGGCATCTGGATGTCGTCTTCGGGCTCGCGCAAAAACACGCCAAGCCCGTCGACATCCATCTGCACGAGCCCGCCGAACTTGGCGCCTTTTCGCTCGAACTGATCGTCGAGCGCACGCGCGCCCTTGGCATGCAGGGCAAGGTGATGCTGGGCCACGCGTTTTGCCTCGGCATGGCGGACCAGACCTATGCGCGCACGCTCCTCGACCTACTCGCGCGCGAGGATATCGCGGTGATGACGACGGGTGCCGCCAGCCGCCCGGTGCCGGGCTTGCGCGAATGCGCGGCGGCGGGCGTGGTGCTGTGCGGCGGCTCGGACGGCATTCGCGACGCCTGGAGCCCCTACGGCAATGCCGACATGCTCGAACGCGCAATGCTGATCGGGCTGCGCAACAATTGCCGACGCGACGACGAGCTGGAAATGGCGCTCGCCGCCTGCACGACCAACGCGGCGCGCGCCTTGGGCCTTGGCGATTACGGCCTCGCCCCCGGCTGTCCGGCCGACTTCGTGCTGGTCGACGGCCAAGCGGTCGCCCATGCCGTGGTCGCGCGCCCGGCCGCCCGCGCCACCTTCAAAGCCGGACAGGCGGTTTAGGCGCTAGGGGTATTCCGATACGCCGCTCTGTCACATATTGGAACGCGACAGACCTCGGCTTGGGCGGCGATTGCGCTAGACTGACTGTCTGAACGGTTTAGACGGGAAAGTTGGCAGCGCATGCGGCGTTGGGTTTGGCTATCGACGATCGGGATTGCGGCCCTTGCGGGCGGCGGCTGGTGGTATGCGAGCGGCGGCGCATTGCCGTGGGCCACGCCCGCGCCGGTCGAAGCCGCAACGCCGCAGCGGCGCGGGCCGCCAGCGCCGGTCGTGCGGGCGGCAACCGCGCGCGCGGGCGATTTGGCGATCACGCTCGACGGGCTTGGCACGGTGCAGGCCTACAATTCCGTGGTCGTGGCAAGCCGCGTCGACGGGCAGGTGGTGCGGATCGCGTTTCGCGAGGGGCAGGACGTCAAAGAGGGCGACCTGCTGGCCCAGATCGATCCGCGCACCTACCAAGCCCAGCTCGACCAGGCCATCGCCAAACGCGCGCAAGACCAAGCCCAGCTCGACAATGCCAAGCGCGATCTGGAACGCTACAGCACGCTGATGCAGCAGAATTTCGCCAGCCGCCAGCAATTCGACACGACGCGCGCCCAAGTGGCGCAGTTCGAAGCGCTACTCAAATCCGACGATGCGGCGATCGCGGCGGCGCGCATTTTGCTGTCCTACACGAACGTCACTGCGCCGATTTCGGGCAGGCTGGGGCTGCGGCTGGTCGATGCGGGCAACATCGTGCGCGCCAACGATCCGGCGGGCATCGTCACGATCACGCAGCTGCGCCCGATCAGCATCGTCTTCACGCTGCCCCAGCAGCGCCTTGCCGAAATCGACAAGCGCCTGCGCGCGGGCGAACCGCTGGAGGTGCGCGCCTTGCGCGCCGACGGCACGGCGCTGGATACCGGGCGCGTCGAGTTCGTCGACAACCAGATCGATCCCGCAACCGGCACGGTCAAGCTCAAGGCCGTGTTCCCGAACGAAGCGCTGGACCTGTGGCCGGGCGGCTTTGCCAATGTGCGTCTGGCGCTGGGGGCGATCCGAAACGCGATCCTGATCCCGGCGGCGGCGGTGCAATACGGTCCCGATGGCCCCTTCGCGTTTGTCGTGGGGCCAGGCATGACGGCCGAAATGCGCGCGATCCGCGTGCAGCAGATCGAAGGCGAGACGGCCGCGATCGCAAGCGGGCTTGCGGCGGGCGACCGTGTGGTGCTGGGCGGCCAGGACCGGCTGCGCAACGGTGCCGCCATTTCGCTGGTCGGCGACGGCGAGGCCGGCCCGCGGCGCGGACCGCCGCCGCCAGCAGCCGCACCGCGCCCGCCATCGTAGAGCGCGGGAAATGAAAATCAGCGCGCCCTTCATTGCCCGGCCGGTTGCCACCACGTTGCTGACCGTGGCGGTCGTGCTGGCCGGCATTTTGGGCTACCGGGCGCTGCCGGTGTCGGCGCTGCCGGAGGTCGATTTCCCGACCATCCAAGTCACGACGCGCCTGCCCGGCGCCGATCCCGAGACGATCGCCGCCCTCGTCACCGCCCCGCTCGAACGCCAGCTTGGCCAGATCGCGGGACTGACGACGATGACCTCGACCTCCAGCTACGGGACCAGCGCCATTGCCTTGCAGTTTCTGCTGGGCCGCAATATCGACGACGCCGCGCAAGACGTGCAGGCCGCGATCAACGTGGCGGGCGGGTTCTTGCCGCGCAACCTGCCCTACCCGCCGGTTTATGCCAAGGTGAACCCGGCCGATCCGCCGATCCTGAGCTTGGCGCTGACATCCGACACGCTGCCCGTCGTGCGCATCAGCGACGCGGCCGACAGCGTGCTTGCGCAGAAACTCAGCCAAATTTCCGGCGTCGGGCGCGTGAGCGTGCAGGGCGACCAGAAACCCGCCGTGCGCATCCAGATCGATCCGCGCCGTTTGAACGCCTATGGCCTGGGGCTCGAGGACGTGCGTGCGGTGCTGGGCCGGGCCAACACCAAACAATCCAAGGGCAGTTTCGACGGGCCGTCGCAGGCCTTCACCATCACCGCCAACGACCAGATCACCGACCCCGCCCAGTATCGCGACGTAATCGTGAGCTTTCGCAACGGCGCGCCCGTGCGCTTGCGCGACGTTGCCGATATCGTCGAGGGGCTGGAAAACAGCAAGGTGCTGGCAACGCTCGACGGCAGGCCTGCCGTATTGCTCGAAATCCAGCGCCAGCCCGGCGCCAACGTGGTGGCCACGGCCGACCGCATCAAACGCGCGATCCCCGACCTCGAACGCGCGATCCCGCCGGGCATCAAGATCGCAATCGTCGCCGACCGCACGGCCACGATCCGCGCCAGCGTGGCCGACGTGCAGTTCACGCTGGCGCTGGCGACGGGCTTGGTCGTGCTCGTGATCTTTTTGTTTTTGCGCAGCTGGCGGGCGACCGCCATACCGGCCGTCGCCCTGCCGGTCTCGCTCGCGGCGACGTTCGGGGCGATGGCGCTGTGCGGTTTCAGCCTCGACAATCTTTCGTTGATGGCGCTGACGCTGGCGACCGGATTCGTCGTCGACGACGCGATCGTGATGATCGAAAACGTGGTGCGCCACATCGAAGAAGGCGAAAGCCCGCTCGCGGCCGCCTACAAGGGCGCCTCGCAAATCGGCTTCACCATCGTGGGGCTGACCGTGTCGCTGGTCGCAGTGTTCATCCCGATGCTGTTCATGACCGGCATCGTCGGGCGGCTGTTCCGCGAATTTGCCGTCACGCTGTCGATCGCGGTGATCGTCTCGGCCGTGGTGTCGCTGACCTTGACGCCGATGATGTGCGCGCGCCTGCTCAAACCCAAAAGCGACGCGCGCGAAGGCCGCCTCGCGCTGTGGCTCGAACGCGGCTTCCAGGCCACGCTCGATGCCTACATGGTTTCGCTCGATTGGGCGCTGGCCCGCGGACGCTTGGTGCTGCTGGTCGCGTTCGCCTCGCTCGTGGCGACGGTCGCGCTCTATGTTTGGATGCCCAAAGGGTTCTTGCCGCAGCAGGACACGGGCGTCATCGTCGCCACGCTGGATGCCGAACAGGATGCAAGCTTTGCGCGCATGGCGGCCTTGCAGATCGAGGCGGCCGAACTGGTGTTGGGCGATGCGGACGTTGCGACCGTCACGGGGTTTGCAGGTGCGGGCACGTCGGCTGGCACCGGCAACACCGTGCGCCTGACGGTCGTGCTGAAGCCGCGGGCCGAGCGCGACGCATCGGCCGCGCAGATCGCCGAGCGGCTGCGCACGCGGCTTGGCGCGCTGCCCGCCAGCGTGCATCTGCACCCCGTGCAGGACATCCAGATCGGCGCGCGCGCCAGCCGCACGCTCTACCAGTACACGCTCTCCGGTCCCGACGGGGCCGAGCTTGCGCAATGGGCGCCGCTGCTGGTCGACCGGCTGCGCCTGTCGCCGGTGCTGCGCGACATCGCCAGCGACCAGCAAACCGAGGCACGCCAGTTGCGCCTGTCCATCGACCGCGACGCCGCTTCGCGTTTGGGCGTGAGCCTGCAGGCGCTCGACGACACGCTCTACAGCGCGTTCGGCCAGCGCCAGGTTTCGACCATCTACGCGCAGACCAACCAGTATCGCGTGGTGATGGAACTGGTGCCCGAACTGCAAAGCGATCCCGCGACCATCGGCACGCTGCGCGTTCCCGGCGCCAACGGCGCCCAAGTGCCGATCGCCGCCCTCGCGCGCGTCGAGCGCGCGGCCGCACCGCTGGCGATCAACCGGCAGGCCCAGTTCCCGGCCGTGACGGTCAGTTTCGATCTGGCGGCGGGCGCCAGTCTCGACCAGGCGCTCGACGAAATCGTCGGCGTGGAGCGCGCCCTTGGGTTGCCCGCGTCGATCACCGGCGCGTTTGCAGGCGATGCCGCCGAATTCGAGCGCGCCCTGGCAGGCCAGCCCTGGCTTATTCTGGCGGCGATCGTCGTCATCTATATCTGCCTTGGCGTGCTCTACGAGAGCCTGATCCATCCCGCGACCATCTTGTCGACGCTGCCGTCGGCGGGCATCGGCGCGCTATTGGCGCTGCTGCTGGCGGGCCTCGATCTTTCGCTGATCGGGCTGATCGGCATCGTGCTGCTGATGGGCATCGTCAAGAAAAACGCCATCATGATGATCGACTTCGCGCTCGACGCGCAGCGCACCGACGGCAAGCTGCCGCATGCCGCGATCCGGGAAGCGTGTCGGCTGCGCTACCGGCCGATCATGATGACGACGATGGCCGCCTTGCTGGGCGCGTTGCCGCTGGCGATCGAAAGCGGCACGGGCTCGGAGCTGCGCAATCCGTTGGGCATCGCCATCGTCGGCGGCTTGCTGCTCTCGCAGCTCCTCACGCTCTACACCACGCCCGTCATCTATCTGTGGTTCGAGCGGCTGAAGGCGGCCAAGCAACCTGCGGCCATCGCCGCCAGCGCGTCCTAGCCGTGGGCTTTTCGACCCCCTTCATCCGGCGGCCGATCGGCACGGGGCTCTTGTCGCTGGGGCTGTTTCTGGCGGGCATGGTCGCGTATTTCGATCTGCCGGTGGCGCCTTTGCCCAATACCGACCTGCCGGTCGTCTTCGTGCGCGCCAACCAGCCCGGCACCGATCCCGAAACGATGGCCGCGAGCGTGACCGCTACGCTTGAGCGCCATCTTGGAACCATTTCGGGCGTCAACGAAATGACCAGCACAAGTTCGCTCGGCTCGTCGATCGTGGTGCTGCAATTCGATCCTTCGCGTCGGCCGTCCGATGCCGCCAAGGACGTGCAGGCCGCCATCAATGCGGCGATCCCGGATCTGCCGGCCGGCCTGCCGCAGCCGCCAAGCTACCGCAAAGCCAACCCCAATCAGCGCCCGGTACTGATCTTGGCGCTGACATCGCGCAGCCTTGGCACGCAAGCCGTGTTCGATGCAGCCGACACGATTTTGGCGCAGCGCTTGGCGCAGATCGAAGGTGTTGCGCAAGCCAACGTGATGGGGGCCGAAAAACCTGCCATCCGCGTGCAGGCCGACACGCAGCGCCTGGCCGCGATGGGCTTGTCGCTGGAAGACGTGCGCCTGGCGATCGTCGGCGCCAATGTGGACCAGCCGACCGGGCGCATCGACACGCAAGACACCCATATGACGATCGCAGTCGACGGCGGGCTGCGCAGCGCCGACGACTATCGCTCGATCCTGCTGCGCGCCGCCAACGGCCGCACGGCGCGCCTGGGGGACATTGCCAACGTGTTTGCGGGCGTCGAGAACGAACGCCAGGCGGCATGGTACGGCGATCAGCGCGCGGTGCTGGTCCAGATTCTGCGCCAGCCCGATGCCAACGTGATCGAAACAGTGGACCGCGTGCGCGCCATTCTGCCGGAATTGTCGCGCTGGATGCCGCCGGGCATCGACGTCGCGCCGATCTTCGACCAGACCGCGACGATCCGCGCGTCGGTACGCGACGTGCAGTTCACGCTGGTCGTGTCGGTGGCGCTGGTGGTGGCGGTGGTGGGGCTGTTCTTGCGCCGCATGGCCGCGACGCTGGCCGCGTGCGTCGCCGTGCCCTTGTCGTTGGCCGCGACGTTTGCGGGCATGTGGTGGCTCGGCTTCAGCCTCAACAATCTTTCGCTGATGGCGCTGACGATCTCGGTCGGCTTCGTCGTGGACGATGCGATCGTGGTGATCGAAAACGTCGCGCGCCATCGCGAGCGCGGCCTGTCGGCGTTCGATGCCGCCATCGCAGGCACGCGCGAGATCGGATTCACGGTGGTGTCGATGACGCTGGCGCTGGTCGCGGTCTTCATCCCGCTTTTGTTCATGAGCGGACTGCAAGGGCGCTTCGTTCGCGAATTCGCGCTTGCCTTGTCGCTGGCGGTGCTGGTGTCGGGCGTCGTGTCGCTGACGCTGACGCCCGCGATCTGCGCGCGCTTCGCCGCGCGCGAGCGCGCGCCCACGCGCTTCGACAGGCTGTTCGAGCGCGGCTTTGGCGCCCTGACGGCGGCCTATGTGCAAGCGCTTGGCGTCGTGCTGCGCTGGCGGCGCACGGCCGTGCTGGCAACGCTGCTGGCCATCGCGGCAACCGTGCAGCTTTATATCGTCGCCCCCAAAGGCGGCTTCGTGCCGCAGCAGGATACGGGCCTGATGCGCGCTTTCGCGCGCGCTTCGCCCGACACGTCGTTTCGCGCGATGACCCAGCGCATGGATGCGGCCGTGCGCGTCGTGCGCGCCGATCCGGCGGTCGCAAGCGTGGGCGGCATCACGGGCGGCGGTTTTTTCAGCGCGGCCAACACGGGCCAGATGTTCATCGCCCTCAAACCGCGCGCCGAACGCGGCGTGTCGGTCGACCAGGTGATCGCGCGGCTGCGCCCGCAGCTCGCGCGCCTTGAAGGCGTGCAGGTCTTTTTGTCGGCCGAACAGGACATCCAGTTCGGCGGGCGCGGCGGACGCGCGCAGTTCCAGGTGGCCCTGCTCGGTCCGTCGGCAAGCGAGCTTGGCACGTGGGTTCCAGTCCTGGTGCGCGCGCTGCAGCAGGAGCCGGAATTCCAGGACGTGTCGAGCGACCTCGAACGCGCAGGGCTGGAAGCGCGCATATCCATCGACCGCGACGCGGCCGCGCGCATGGGCGTGCAGCCGGCCGAAATCGCGACGGCGCTCAACAACGCCTATTCCCAGCGCCTGGTCTCGACCATGTATCGCGAGCGCAACCAGTACCGCGTGGTGCTCGAAGCGCTGCCAGAACAACAGCGCGGCCCCCGCGACCTCGACCAGATTTTTCTCAAAGGCGCCAACGGAACCCAGATTCCGCTCTCCGCCGTCGCGCGCGTGGAAATCGGCCAGACGCCGATCAGCATCGCGCATGATGGCCAGTTCCCTTCGTCCACGATCAGCTTCAACCTGCCCGAAGGCGCGGCCCTCAACGACGCGATTTTGCGCGTGCGCGACATTGCGGCGGGCCTTGGCATGCCGGGCGGCATGCGCGTGGAGGCCGCGGGCTTCGCGCGCATCAGCCGCCAGCAAAACTCCGGCGTGCCGCTGCTGATCGTGGCGTCGCTGATCGCGATCTATCTGGTGCTCGGCATTCTTTACGAAAGCTGGACGCAGTCGGTGACGATCTTGTCGACGATACCCTCGGCGGGCATGGGCGCGCTGCTGGCCAACATGGCGACGGGCACCAATCTCAGCCTTGTCAGCGTGATCGGCATCATCCTGCTGATGGGCATCGTGATGAAAAACGCGATCATGATCGTAGATTTTGCGCTCGCGGCCGAACGGCAGGAGGGGCTGGATCCCGAGCGCGCGATTCTGGCGGCATGCGCGGCGCGTCTGCGGCCCATTTTGATGACCACCCTTACGGCCATGCTGGGCGCGGTGCCGCTTGCGATCGGCGGCGGTGCGGGTGCGGAATTGCGCGAGCCGCTCGGCATCGCCATCATCGGCGGGCTTGCGACAAGCCAGCTTCTGACTCTGTTCACCACGCCCGCAATCTATCTGGCCCTGCGCGGTCGCCAAAAACTTCAGCCCCTTGCGAGTCCCGCCGAATGAATCGCTTTTTTGCTTTGGGTGCCCTCGCGTTGCTGCTGGGCGGGTGCGACCTTGCGAAGATCGATTATCTGCGCCCGATCGTCGAATTGCCGGCATTTTTCCGCGCGGCACCGGCAACCCCCGCCCCGCCGCCCGCCACGGCCGATCCCGCCATCGAAATCGTATGGCCCGAAGCAGACTGGTGGGAGCAGTTCGGCTCGGCCGATCTCGACCGGTTGATCGCGACCGCGCAGGAAGGCAATTTCGATCTAGCAGCCGCCGAAGCGCGCATCCGCCAGGCGATCGCCCAGGCGCAGGTGTCCGGCGCGCCGTTGCTGCCGAGCACGAGCCTTTCAAGCAATGCGACGCGCCAGCAATCGGCGCCGACCGGTTCGACGACAAGGGCCGGCACCGTGCCCCGGCCGATCTGGTCGTCGCGCTACGATCTGCAATTGCAGGCGAGCTACGAGCTCGATTTTTGGGGCAAAAACCGCGCGGCCGCCGACGCTGCCGAAGCCGCGCTCGCGGCCAGCCGGTTCGACCGCGCGACCGTGGCGCTCACCACGGTCGCCAACGTCGCGACCGGCTATTTCCAGCTGCTCGGTTTCGGCGAACGGCTCGACTATGCGCGCCAGTCGCTTGCCGACGCCGAAGGCATCCTTGCCGCGATTCGCGCGCGCGAGGCGGTGGGGACCGCAAGCCTTATCGACATCGCGCCCCAGATCAGCATTGTCGAAGGCCAGCGCGCCGCGATCGCCGCGCTCGAGCGCCAGTTCGGCCAACAGTACGAGGCTTTGGGCGTGTTGCTGGGTGCGGCACCGCGCTTTGAAATCGCACAAATACCGCTTGGCCAATTGCGCGCACCGCGCATCGGCGCAGGCTTGCCGTCGGAATTGCTGCGCCGCCGACCCGACATTGCCGCCGCCGAGGCACGGTTGGTTGCCGCGAACGCGGACGTTAGCAACGCGCTGGCGTCGCGCTTCCCGAGCCTTAGCCTGACCGGTGCGGCGGGCTACCAATCGTCCGACCTTGCCCGCATGTTCGATCCGACGTCCCAGATTTTTTCGCTGGCGGCCGGGTTGACCGCGCCCTTGTTTCAGGGCGGTCGACTTGAGGGCGCGCAGCGTTTGCAGCAGGCGCGCTTCGAGGAACTGGCGGCGACCTACCAGAAGTCTGTCGTGCAGGCTTTTGCCGACGTCGAGACCGCGCTCTCCGGCATTCGGCGCACGCGCGAACAGCTCGACGCCCAAAGTGCTGCGACCGACGCCTCGCGCGTCGGGTTCGAAGCGGCCCAAGCGCAGTACCGCGTCGGCTCGATCGACTCGGTCACGCTGCGCGATACCCAGCGCAGCTATTTCACCGCGCTCGACGCGCTGGCTCAAGCACGCCAAGGCTACTACCAGGCGATGGTCGCTTTGTTCCAAGCGCTGGGCGGCGGTTGGGCACAGCCTGCAAACGCAGAGACAGCGCAATAGCGCGCGCAAAATTTGGCCGGCCCCTTGACGGCAGGCTATCGATTCGATATTTCTAGAAATATGGAAATGACAGACGCCATCGCCGCCTTGGGCGCGCTTGCGCACGAAACGCGACTGCAGATTTTTCGCGCTCTCGTGCAAGCGGGACCTGCGGGCATGGGGGCGGGCGACTTGGCCCGCAAGCTCGACGTGCCGCCGCCGACCTTGTCGTTCCATCTGCGCGATCTGACGCAAGCGGGCCTCACGGCGCCTGCGCGCGACGGTCGGGCCGTGCGCTACGCCGCCGATTTCGAGGCGATGAACGCGCTGGTCGGGTACCTGACCGACAATTGCTGTGCCGGAAATCCGGCGGCGTGCGCGCCGCCCGTGCCCGCGAAATTCAAATCCAACGCCAAACGTATCGGAGCGCGTCCATGAAACGCATGCACATCCATGTCAGCGTCGACGATCTGGCGATCGCGACCAAATTCTACGGCGACCTGTTCGGCGCGCCGCCCAGCGTGGCGAAGGCCGACTACGCAAAATGGATGCTCGACGAGCCGCGCGTCAATTTTGCGATCTCGGCGCGCGGGGCCGCCCCGGGTCTCGACCATTTGGGCATCCAGGTCGACGATACGGCCGATCTCGACGCGCTCTCGATGCGCCTGGAGGCGGCGGGCCACGCGACCTACGACAAAGGCGCTGCGACCTGCTGCTACGCGGAATCCGAAAAAGCGTGGACCGTGGATCCCTCCGGCATCCGCTGGGAAGCGTTCCGCACGCATGGGGACGCCACGACCTACAGCGCGCCGCGCAAGCCCGACGCCATCCCGGCACCCGTACCCGCTGCCGCCGCCTCGTGCTGCGGACCGAAGATCGCAACCACCAAAACCGCTTGCTGCTAGGAGGCATCCATGGCCGAGAACCGCAAAAACGTCCTGTTCCTGTGCACCCACAATTCGGCGCGCAGCGTGATGGCCGAAGCGCTGCTGAACCGCTTCGGCGGCGACCGTTTCCAGGCTTTCAGCGCCGGCAGCCAACCCAGCGGCAAGATCAATCCGTTTGTCGCAAGCCTGCTCGCCAAGTCGGGCTTCGACATGTCGGGCTTCCGCTCGAAGGCGTGGGACGAGTTCGCCGTGCCGGGCGCGCCGCAGATGAATTTTGTGTTCACCGTGTGCGACCAGGCGGCGGGCGAAGTCTGCCCGATTTGGCCGGGCCAGCCGATGACAGCGCATTGGGGCTTCCCCGATCCGTCGAGCGCGTCGGGCAGCGATGCCGAAAAGGCCGCCTTCACGGCGGACGTCTATCGCATGATCGAGCGCCGCATCCGCATCTTCTCGGCCCTGCCGCTGGCGACTTTGTCGAAGCTCGAAGTCCAGCGCGAGATCGACGCGCTCGGCAAAAACCACGCGCCTGCCTGAAAGTCGCCGCACCATGCCGTTCTCGCCCGTCAAAAAATACGTCGCCGAATTTTTGGGGACCGCCCTGTTGCTCGCGATCGTGATCGGGTCGGGCATCATGGGGGCGCGATTGTCGGGCGGGAACGACGCGATAGCACTGCTTGGCAACACGCTCTCGACGGGGGCGGGATTGGTCGTGCTGATCACGGTCTTCGGGCCGGTATCGGGCGCGCATTTCAATCCCGCCGTCACGCTCGTGTTCGCGCTGCGCGGCGAAATTTCGCGGCTCGACGCGCTCGTCTATTTGGCAGTGCAGACTGCGGGCGCCGTGGCGGGCGTGTGGCTGGCGCACGCGATGTTCGCCGAACCCGTGCTGCAAGTGTCGGGCAAATTGCGCGAAGGCACAGCGCAAGGTTTGGCCGAAGCGGTGGCGACGTTCGGGCTGGTCGCGACGATCCTGGGCGGCCTGCGCTTCCGTGCCGATGCGATCCCGGTGCTGGTCGGACTCTACATCACGTCGGCCTATTGGTTCACGGCCTCGACCTCGTTTGCCAATCCTGCGGTCACGTTCGCGCGCTCGTTGAGCGATACGTTCGCGGGCATCGCGCCGCCGAGCGTGCCCCTGTTTATCGCAGCCCAGTTGCTTGGCGCCGTTGCGGCGGCCGGATTTTTCGGCTGGCTGCTGGCGCCCGCCAAGTCTAAGGTCTAGACAGGATGAAAGAGCCGTTCGCGATCGTTTTTTACCACAACCCCGCCTGCGGCACGTCGCGCAATGCGCTGGCGATGGTCGAGGCGGCAGGCTACGCGCCCACCGTCGTCGAATATCTGAAAACCGGCTGGACGCGCGAAACGCTGCTCGACCTGCTCGACAGATTGAAGTGCGGTCCGCGCGACATCCTGCGCGACAAAGGCACGCCCGCTGGCGAACTGGGCCTGCTCGATCCCGCCGTCGACAATGCGCGGATTCTCGACGCGATGGTCGCGCATCCCATTCTGGTCAACCGGCCGATCGTCGTTACGCCGCTGGGCGCCAGGCTCGCGCGCCCGTCCGAAATCGTGTGCGAAATTCTGGCGCGCAAGCCTGGCAGCTTCACCAAAGAAGACGGCCAGACGGTAGAACCGCGTTGAGCCAGGAACGGCAGCTTGGCCCCGTCGTCGCGGCGCTCGGCGTCACGCAGATTCTGGGCTACGGCTCGCTCTATTACGCCTATCCCATTCTGGTTCCGGCGGTCGCGGCAACGTTCGACGTGGCGCCGTCGGCGCTGTTTGCCGTGTTCTCCGTCGGCATGCTGGCGGGCGGCATGTTCGCGCCGCGCCTCGGCCGGGCGATGGATCGGTTGGGCGCGCCGCGCGTCATGGCGGCGGGCAGCCTTGTTGCGGCCGCAGCGCTTACGGCACTGGCGCTGGCACCGAACTTCGCCGTCTTTGCGGCCTTGGTCGTGCTGTGCGAGGTCGTGGCGGTTGCAGTCTGCTACGATGCGGCTTTCGCCACGCTGGCGCTGATGGGCGGAGCGAGCGCGCGGTTTTCGATCACGCGCCTGACGCTGATCGCGGGCTTCGCATCGACGCTGTTCTGGCCGCTGACGGGCTGGCTGGTCGAAACGATCGACTGGCGTTGGACCCTTGGGCTGTTCGCGGCGCTGCATCTTGCGATCGCGCTGCCCTTGCATCTGTGGATCGGGCGGTACGCCAAACGGATGGCAGCAAACGCCACATCGGCCGCCCGCGCACCGGTCGCCCCCGCACTAGCGCAACTGCCCCCAGCGCAGGCGCGCTTCGCGTTCTGGGCGGTCGCGACCAGTTTTGCGCTGAGCGGCGTGCTGATCGCCGCGATGGGCGTGCACATGGTGCCCGTGCTGCGCGCGCTGGATCTGGGCGAAGCGGCATTCCTGGTCTCGATGGTGATGGGCCCGGCGCAAGTCGCGATCCGGCTGGTCGATGCGCTGTTCTGGCGCCATCTGCATCCGCTGCAAGTCGCGCTTGTTTCGGGCGCGGCCTTGCCGCTGGCACTGGGCGCCTTGATGCTGCCGGTTCCAGCTTTTGTCGCGGGCGCGCTGTTCGCGGCGGCGACCGGCATCGGCCAGGGCCTGTCCAGCATCGTGCGCGGCACGGTGCCGCTGGCGCTGTTCGGCGGCGAAGGCTATGCGGCGCGCCTTGGCAAACTGGCCGCCATTCGCACGGTACTGAGTGCCGGCGCACCCTTCGTCTTCGCCATCGGCCTCGAGACCGCGGGGCTCGATGCCACCTTGTGGATCGCGTTCGCGATCGGCGTGCTGGCGCTCGTTCCGTTGCTGGTTTTGCGCGCGCGTCTAGCGCGCGACTAGTTCGGGGGCGAGCATGTCGTCTTCGACCTGGATATCGAGCGCTTCGTTGAACCGGCTGAAAAAGGCGCACAGCGCCGTGCGCAACGTCAACTCCACGACCTGCTCTTCGCTGAAATGGCCGCGCAGGCTTTGGAACAAAGCGCCCGATACGCGCCCCGGTTCGCGCGTGACCTGCAGCGCGTAGTCGCGCACCAGCCGGTCAACCTCGTCGAGACCCGGCACGTCGGGCTCCAAAATGCGCGCGGCCGTTTCGGCGCAAATGCCCTGCTCGACCAGGCGCGGCTCGTGGTGCGACACGCAATAGTGGCACGCGGCCGCTTTCGAGGCGGTCAGCAGCACAATTTCAAGATGGCGCTTGGAAATGATCGCGTCGGCGGCCGAGCGCAGCAGCAGCCCGAAAATATGTTCGAGCGCCGGCGGGCGATGCGCGAAGACGCGCAGCATGTTGCCAAACGGCCCGTAGTCGCGCTGGATGCGCTCGTACACCAAGCGCGCCTCGCCGGAAAGATCGGTTGCTTCGATGTCGCTGACGCGCGCCATGGCAGTCTCCTAGTTGGATTGCAGGGCGGCACGCGCCGTCGCGACAAGCTTGTCCGCATCGTCCGCGCGCGACGACCACGACACCACGAAGCGCAGCAACGTGGTGCCGGGACCGTTCCAGCGATAGACGATGAAACCCGCTTTTTCGAGGGCCGCGACCGCCGTTTCGGGAAGATCGACGAAGATTTCGTTGGCTTCCACCGGATGCGCAAGCCTGGTACCCGGCAAGGCCGCAAGCCCTGCCGCCAGGCGCGCTGCCAGCGCGTTGGAATGGCGCGCCAACGAAAGCCACAGATCGCCGTCGAGGTAGGCTTCGAGCTGAGCTGCCAGATAGCGCATCTTCGAAAACAGATGGCCCGCGCGTTTGCGCCGAAAGGCGAGCGTCTCGGCCAAGACCGGATCGAACACCACGATCGCCTCGGCCGCCATGCAGCCGTTTTTGGTGGCGCCGAACGACAGGATGTCCACGCCCGCCCGCCACGTGGCGTCGGCGGGCGAGGCGTTCTGGCGCACCAGCGCGTTGGCAAAGCGCGCGCCATCCAGATGGAGTTTGAGCTTGTGGCGATGCGCGACGTCGGCAAGCGCCGAAATCTCGGCGACGCTGTAGACGGTCCCGGCTTCGGTCGCGTTTGTCAGCGACACGGCCGACGGCAGCACATGGTGCACGCCGTGCGTTCCAGCGCCCGCAAGCGCTTCGTCCAACGCTTGCGCCGCGATCTTGCCGTGCGCGCCCTCGACGCCGACCAGCTTGGCGCCGCCCGTGTAGAATTCGGGCGCGCCGCATTCGTCGTCGTCGATATGCGCCTGCGGGTGGCAATAGATGGAGCCCCAAGGCGGGCACATGGCCGCCAGCGACAGCGCGTTGGCGGCGGTGCCCGTCGCGACCGGGAATACGGTGCAGGGCCGTTCGAACAAAGCGGCAAACTGCCCCTCGACCCGCTTGGCGATGGCATCGTTGCCATAGGCCATCGCGTGGCCCGCGTTGGCAGATTCGAGTGCCGCAAAAATCTTGGGATGGACGGGGGCCGTGTTGTCGGAGGCAAAATTCATTGCGCGGAGGCTCCTGTTTCGATGCGGCCGCGAATCTGGCCGCTCGCCGGATCGACGATCACGATAGCGCCGATCCCGCCCGGCCGCTCGATCTGGACCGCCAAAAATCCGCCGACCGGCACGATCGCAACGATGCGCGCGCCCGCCGGCTGGCCCAACGACACATCGTTCCAACGCAGCCCCGCCAACGGCGGCGCCGCCGATTGCGCCGGCATTTCGGACGCGTTTTTGGCGCCCACGCGCGCGACCACCAGATAGATCAAAACGCAAAAGGCCGCGACGCACAGCGCCCCCAGCGACCAGACAACGGCTTTCAACGCGCGCATCGGTGGATTTAGAACCTCGTGTCGGGTACCAAGCAAGGGATGGAAGACACCCCGGAAATCTTTGCGACGACGGTTCCCGACGATTTGGCCGGCGAGCGGCTCGACCGAGCGCTTGCAGCGCTGCATCGGTCGGGCTTTTCGCGCAGCCGCCTCAAGGCGCTGATCGAAGAAGGCCATGTGCGCATCGAAGGAACGACGATAACGGAGCCCTCGCGCAAGGTCAAAGCGGGCGAAAATCTTGTCCTGGCCCTGCCCGACGCCACCCCTGCCCGCCAGGCGGCGCAGGACATCGCGCTCGACGTGGTCTTCGAAGACGCGCATCTGATCGTGATCGACAAACCGCCGGGGCTTGTCGTGCATCCCGCACCCGGCAACCGCGACGGCACGCTGGTCAACGCACTGCTGGCGCATTGCGCGGGCTCGTTGTCGGGCATTGGCGGCGTCGAACGGCCGGGCATCGTGCATCGGCTCGACAAGGACACAAGCGGTCTTATCGTCGCAGCCAAAACCGACCAGGCGCATCGCCACCTCGCGGCCCAATTCGCCGCCCATTCGGTCGAGCGGCGATATGCCGCAATCGTGCGCGGCATCCCGCGTCCCGCCGAAGGCGATATCGAAGGCGCCATCGGGCGCGATCCCGCCAATCGCCAGCGCATGGCGCTGGTGCGCAGCGGCGGCAAACAGGCGCTCACCCACTACCAAACGCGCGAGCGTTTTTCCGATCGCGCGGCCCTGGTCGAATGCAAACTGGCGACCGGCCGCACGCACCAGATTCGCGTGCATTTAACGTCGATCGGCTGTCCATTGGCAGGCGACGGTATCTACGGACGCAAGGCCAAAGCCAGCGCCTCCGCGATCGATGCCGAACTGGCGACCTTCGGGCGCCAGGCCCTCGATGCGTTTATCCTTGGATTTGTTCATCCCGACGACGGGCGCGCGCTGCGCTTCGAACGCAATTACGCGCCCGACCTTGTGGAATTGGCGGCCCGCTTGCGAAAGGCTGCGGCCACGCTAGGCATGCAAGGCCGCCCGGCGTAGAATGAAGATTGGGGATCGTTGAATTCGCGTCGGGGGTAGAACGCTTGCCTGGGCCCATTCCAGCGCTCGGTGCGGACGGAAACTTGCAGCGCTATCTGCAAGAGATACGCAAGTTTCCGATGCTCGAGCAAGACGAAGAATACATGCTGGCGAAAGCCTGGCGTGAACGCGAAGACGCGGCCGCAGCCCACCGCCTGGTGACCTCGCATCTGCGGCTGGTGGCCAAGATCGCGATGGGCTATCGCGGCTACGGCCTGCCCGTGGCCGAGCTGATCTCGGAGGGCAATGTCGGCATGATGCAGGCCGTCAAGCGCTTCGAGCCCGAGCGCGGCTTTCGTCTTGCAACCTACGCGATGTGGTGGATTCGCGCGTCGATCCAGGAGTACATCCTGCATTCCTGGTCGCTCGTCAAAATCGGCACGACGGCCGCGCAGAAAAAACTGTTTTTCAATCTGCGCAAAATCAAAAGCCAGCTGCGCCATCTCGACGAAGGCGATCTGCACCCCGAGATGGTCGCCAAGATCGCGACCGAGCTCAACGTGCCAGAGCAGGACGTGGTGCAGATGAACCGGCGCCTGGCGGCGCCCGACCATTCGCTCAACGCGCCGGTGCGCGGCGATGCGGAAGGCGAATGGCAAGACTGGCTGGTCGATGATACCGAGAGCCAGGAAAGCAAACTCGGCCAGAACCAGGAAGCCAAACGGCGCCAAAAATTGCTCGAAAAAGCGCTGGGCCAGCTGAATCCGCGCGAACGCGAAATCCTGGTCGCGCGGCGGCTGAACGAAGAGCCCGCAACGCTCGAGGATCTGTCGCAAAAATTCGGCGTCAGCCGCGAACGCGTGCGGCAGATCGAAGTGCGCGCGTTCGAAAAACTGCAGCGCGCGGTCAAGGCAAGCGTGGCCGACGAAGCCGTCGGCCGCCCGCCCAGCCTGACCTGAACCGATTCAACGCGGCAATTTCAGTGCGGCAGTTTGTCGGGGTCGCCGCGCACGGATTCGCCCCACTCGGTTTCGAGCTGCGCCTTGCGCCGCTCCAGCATGCGGATACGCGCCTGCTCGCGGTTTTCGTACAGCACGTTGACCACCATCGGGAACAGCCAAGACAGCGCGTAGGCGAACGCCGCCGCCACATAGACGGAGATCCACGCGTACGGATTGGCAAGAATTTCGCGCCCGCCCGTACGCCCCGCATTCGCCAGCCCGTCGAGCACGAAAGGCAGCATAGCGCCGGCGCTGAGCGTGCCGACGGCGACGGTGTCGAATTTCCGGCGCGACGGATCGCTCAAATACGCAGCGATGGCCGGCAGAAACCCGGCGATCACGAACACGCAAAGCCACGGCACGCTGAAGCCCAGCCACGCGACGATCGAAAGCACGCCCACGCCGCCGGTCGCCAGCACCATCGGGCTGCGCTCGCCGAGTTTCTTGGGCTTGGGGCGGGGTTTGGGCGGGCGCGCCATCAAAACACCCGCAGCAGCAGCGAGCCGATGCCCACCACGCCCGACAGGCTTGCGGCCGTGAGCGCTGCCGCTTCCTTGCCCGCATGGATCGCAAGCGTCGTGCGGATCTTGCCGCCGTTGCGCAGTTCGCCGATTTCGAGTTCGGCGCTCGCATAGCTTTCCTTGGCGTTCTGGAACGCATGCATGTCCTGGTCGCGCATCTTTTCGTTGTCGACCAATTCCAGCAGCTTGCCGAGATTGCCTTCTTCGGACACTTTGTTGAGCTGTTCGAGCTGCAACGTCCGCAGCGGAAGGTTGTGCAGCGTATCGACGAACTGGCGCACCAGCCCCGCGCACCACGCCGTCAGACGCGGGACCGACGGGGGCCCGAATTTTTCCTGCAGATCGGCCATCAGTTCGACGATCGCAAGTCCGCCATGCGCATCGACCTGCTCGGGATTCATCAGCGCCTTGATCTGCGCGGTGTTGGCGCCCGCATGCGAAGACAGGAAAGCGGCCAGATGCCGATCGACGGGCTTGCGGTCGGGCCCGGCCGAGGCTTCGAGCGCTTCGAGGACGTGGGCGGGCTCCGAGACCCACATGCCCGACGCGACATCCGAAAAACACGGCTGGTTGGGATTGAGCTCGTAAAGGCACCGCTCGATGCCATTGCCCGGCGACGGATCGGCGATCCAGCGACCGATGCGGTCCAGAATGCCGTTGGCGGGCAATTTTTTTCCGCCCGCCAGTTTATGGAAATGCGTCCACGTCCCCAGCACGCGCGAACGGATCAGATCGGCAAAGATCGGGCCGTTGCCGGGTTTGCGCATGGCGGCCGCGAGCGCCGGGCCCAGCCCGTCGGCGGTCACGCTGTGGCCGCGAAAGCGCACCGGCGCCATGGGGTCGAGCACGATGCAGGCGCGCGCCACGATGGTCGCGTCGTTGAAGGTGGCGTTGGGATCGCCGGTCGGCTCGTTGACCACCGACATCACGCGGTCGTGCAGCTTCTGGTCGCCAAGCGAGGAGCGCAGCCACATCGGGATGGCGCCGTTGCGCAGTTCCTTGGCGGCCTGTTCGAAATTTTTGCCTATCGCGTGGGCGAGGGTGCGCGTGTTTTTGTGCTCGCGCTTGGCGAATTTGTAGCCCTGGGACGCGCGCGACATCTGCGGGGCGGTCGAGGGGATCTGCTGGCGCTTGCCCTCGATCCAGCCGCGCAGATGCTCGATCGTCCAGCGATCGGGCTCCCAGTCGTTGGTCAGTCCGCGCATCACTTCCATCAAGGTCGCGGGGAGTTTGTTGAGGTCGGCCAAGGCGTCGAACGAATTGGTGTCGATGCGCCGGTAGATCGCCTCGTCCGGATCGAGGCCGGCCCCCGGAAGCGAGCCTTGCGCAAATGCGAGCAGGGTCATGCCGAAGGCGAACATGTCGTCGGCGCGCGTGCCGTTGCCGCGCGCTTCGGGATCGGCCATCGCGCCTGCCAGCGGCTCGAACGCGGCCGGCTGGTCGTACCCTGCGGGCACTTGCAGGCATGGCCCCATCACGACGCGCGTGCGCGCCTCGTCGAGCCAAAACAGATTCTGGGGACGCAACGCGCGGTGCGTTACGCTGCGCAAAAACATCTCGCCAAGGCCGACTGCCAGCGGATTGAGAATATGGCTGACGATCTTCGCCGCAGGCCAGTTGTCGCGCGGCGCTTTGCCCGACCATAGCGGCCCGCCTTCGGGAAAATCGTAGATCAGCGCCGGGCGCTTGCCTTTGGTACCGGGCCAATTGACCAGATCGAAATCGTAAAGCCGCAGCAAGCCCGGCCGGTCGACCGTCTTGAGCGCCTTGGCCATTTCCAGGCGCGGCAGCAAATCGTTGCTGCAAATGAGGGCGACGCGCGGCACGCCGTCGTCGCGCGTGTCGATCGCAGAAAACGCGCGCACCGATGCGGTCGACATGTCGGGGACCGGCATGTTCGGATAAATGTGGAACCGATTGCCAAGCTCCACGCTCGGCCCATGTACGGCCGTCGGCGGCGCTTCCTTGGCAGGCAGATCGACGATATTTGCCGGTTCGGCCATTGCAGTGTTGCCCCGTTCGCGTGGCTTTGTTGCGAACAAGCCGTTTGGAGTCGAACGCCTATTTTGCCTCGAAATGATTCACAAATCGTTAACTAGGACGAAAAGCTTATCCCGCAAACGGATCTTCGGTCAAAATAGTGTCGTTGCGCTCGGGACTGGTCGACAGCATTGCCACGCGGCACCCGATCAGTTCTTCGATGCGCACGATGTATTTGACCGCCGCCGCCGGCAGTTCGGCCCAGCTGCGCGCGCCGCGCGTCGATTCCTTCCAGCCGCGCATGGTCTCGTAGATGGGCGTCGCGCGCGCCTGCAAATGCTGGGCGGCAGGCAAGCGATCGTAGCGCCGCCCGTCGATGTCGTAAGCGATGCATACTTTGAGCTCGTCCATGCCGTCGAGCACGTCGAGCTTGGTGAGCGCAATGCCGCGAATGCCGCCCACGCGCACGCTTTGGCGCACGAGCACCGCATCGAACCAGCCGCAACGGCGCGGGCGGCCCGTGACCGTGCCAAATTCGTGGCCGCGCTCGCCCAGGCCCTGCCCGACCGCATCGGTCAGCTCGGTCGGGAACGGGCCCGAGCCAACGCGCGTGGTGTAGGCCTTGGTGATGCCGAGCACGAAGCCCGCCGCATGCGGCCCCACGCCAGCACCGGTTGCGGCCTGCGCTGCCACCGTGTTCGACGAGGTCACAAACGGGTACGTGCCGTGATCGACGTCGAGCAAAGCGCCTTGCGCGCCTTCGAACAGAATGCGCCGGCCTTTGCGCACGGCTTCGTCCAGGAACGGCCACACCGGATCGGCGTAGGGCAGCAATTGCGGAGCGATATCGGCCAGCGCCTGCTCCAGCGCCTTGCGATCGACCGGTGGAAAACCCAGGCCCTTGTGCAGCGCATCGTGATGGCGCAGCAGCTCGTCGAGCTTGGCCTTGAGCGTGGCGGGGTCCGAAAGATCGCACAGCCGGATCGCGCGGCGCGCGACCTTGTCTTCGTAGGCGGGCCCGATGCCGCGCCCGGTCGTGCCGATCTTGGCAAGGCCGCGCGCTTCCTCGCGCAGCCGGTCGATTTCGGCGTGCAGCGGCAAAATCAGCGTTGCGTTCTCGGCGATGCGCAGATTGTCGGGGCCGACATCCACGCCCTTGGCGCGAATCGCGGCAATTTCCTTCATCAAATGCCACGGATCGACGACCACGCCGTTGCCGATGATGCCAAGCTTGCCCGGCCGCACGACGCCCGACGGCAACAAAGAAAGCTTGTATGTGACGCCATCCACAACCAGCGTATGGCCAGCATTGTGTCCGCCCTGGAAGCGCACGACGATTTCGGCGCGCTCGCTGAGCCAGTCGACGATCTTGCCTTTGCCTTCGTCGCCCCATTGCGAGCCGACGACTGTCACGTTGGTCATGGCGTTTTTTCCCCAAGGGCGACGCGTTTGCCGTCGCGAACGATATGGCTGCACCCCAGACGCCGCGCTTCCAGCTCGGTGTCGCGGGGCGCCGAAAAACCTTCGAGCACGCGGTGCCCATCGGCGCGCAGATCGCGCAGCAGATCGGGCGACGTGCCGAAGGGCGCGTAGGTGCTCGGCGCGCTCAGCGGAAAGGGGATCGCGCGCAAGACCGTGTCGGTAAACAGGGTCATGCCGGTGGCTGTTTCCCCCGCGCCTTCCATCAGATCTTCGCCCGCAAGATAGCGCCCGCCGCGGCCCAGTTCGCCGCGCACGCCGCGCGCGAAGAACGTGAAGGACAGGCCCTTCTGGTATTCGAAGCCGCGCCGTTCGACCGTGTCGATTGTCAGGTCCAGTCCGGGCTGGGCGATCGACACGAGACGCACCGCTTCGCGCAGACGCTGCACTTCCTTGCGCGCGGTCGGCGGCAACTCCAGTTTTTCGAGTTTGGCCAGCGCCGCACCGGCAGGACCGCTGGCGGCGCACAGATCGGCCAGCATCGCGCCGACCTTGCCGCCCTGCGCTGCAACTTCGGCCGCATCCTTGCGGTCGAGGGCGGCGCGCAGGGTTGCCGCAACGTCCGGCGGCACTTGGCTCCAGCCGATGATCGCAGGCACCAGATAGGGGATCGTCAGATCGATCGACACGCGCGCAGCCCCGACGGCTGCAAGGGCCGCCGCCGACATCGCGATCATTTCGGCATCGGCCGCGGGCTCGTCCGCGCCGATAAGCTCGGCGCCCACTTGGCCGAACTGGCGCTCGGGCCGCAGCCCGTCGCCCTTCACGCGCAATACCTGCCCCGCATAGGACAGGCGCAGCGGACGCGGCTCGCCCCCAAGGCGCGTGACGGCGATGCGCGCGACCTGCGGCGTCATGTCGGCGCGCAAGGCCATCATGCGCTGGCTGTCGGGATCCATCAGCCGGAAACAATGGCGCGACATGCCGGCCTGGCTTCCCGCCAGCAGCGATTCTTCGAACTCGACCATCGGCGGTTTGACGCGCGCATAGCCGTAGCACGCGAATACCTGGGTGACGCGCCACACCACTTCGGCCTCTTGGTCGGCCTCGGGGGGAAGCGCGTCGCGCAGGCCCGCCGGCAGCAAGGCGCGGGTGACGAGTTCGTTCATCGAATCCTCAAGAGCAGCACGATCGGCGCACGCTTGTAGCCCATTTTGGCGCCCCGATCCAAAACACAAAACCGCACGGCAGGGCCGCCAAAATCGGCGTGTTTGCGAATCGTTCCGCTAAAAATGGGCCGAAAAAGAAACCGCCCGCCTCTTGCGAAGCGGGCGGTTGCATGCGTGCAGCGTTAGAACCGCAGCGCCCTTGCGCGCAGCACTTGCGGCAATGCGCGGATCTTGCCCAAGATCGCTTCGCCGATCGGCTGGTCGACCGCGATCAGGCAGATCGCTTCGCCGCCGCGCGTCTGGCGCCCCAGATTGAGCGAGGCGATATTGATGCCCGCATCGCCGAACAGACGCCCGATCGAGCCGATGAAACCCGGCTTGTCCTGGTTGCGCACGTACAGCATGTGCGGCATGAACTCGGCCTCCAGCGGCACTTCCGCGATATCGACGATGCGCGGCTTGGCGTTGCCGAACAGCGAGCCTGCGATCTTGCGCGTTTGGCCCTGGCTTGAGACCGTCACGCGGATCAGCGTGGGATAGTCCGATGCGCGGTCGTGGCGCGCTTCGGTCACCGCAATGCCGCGCTCGCGCGCCACCGCCGGGGCCGAAACCGAGTTCACGCTTTCAAGCTGCGCGCCCAAAAATCCCGCGAGCACGCACGCCGTCAGAGGCTTGGTGTTCAGCGCCGACACGGCACCTTCGTATTCGATCGAAATCGAGGTGACGTTTTCGTCCTGCAACTGGCCCAAATACGAACCGAGATTCGTCGCAAGCTGCATGTAGGGTTTGAGCTTGGGCGCGTCTTCGGCCGAGACCGACGGCATGTTGACGGCGTTGGTGACGGCGCCGGTGAGCAGAAAGTCCGACATCTGCTCGGCAACTTGCAGCGCCACGTTTTCCTGCGCTTCGCCGGTCGAAGCGCCCAGATGCGGCGTGCAGATCACGTCCTCGCGTCCGAACAGCGGATTTTCCTTCGCAGGCTCGGTCAAGAACACGTCGAGCGCCGCACCCGCAACCTGCCCGCTGTCGAGCGCCGCCTTGAGATCCTCTTCGACGATCAACCCGCCGCGCGCGCAATTGACGATGCGCACGCCCTTTTTGGTCTTGGCGAGCGCCTTGGCGTCGATCAAGTTTTTGGTCTGCTCGGTCATCGGCGTGTGCAGCGTGATGAAATCGGCGCGCGCCAGCAGCGTGTCGAGATCGACCTTTTCCACGCCCATCGCCTGCGCGCGCTCGGGCGCTAGGAACGGATCGAACGCGACGACCTTCATCTTCAGCCCGATCGCGCGGTCGGCGACGATCGAACCGATATTGCCCGCACCGATGAGCCCGAGCGTTTTGCCCGAAATCTCCACGCCCATGAAGCGGTTCTTCTCCCACTTGCCGGCCTGGGTGGAGCGGTCGGCGCTGGGCAACTGGCGGGCCAACGCCATCATCAGCGCGATCGCGTGTTCGGCCGTGGTGATCGAATTTCCAAAGGGCGTGTTCATCACCACCACGCCACGCGCGGTGGCGGCCGGCACGTCGACATTGTCGACGCCGATCCCTGCGCGCCCGATGACCTTGAGGTGCGGGGCGGCGGCGAGAATTTCCTTCGTCACTTTGGTGGCCGAGCGGATCGCAAGCCCGTCGTAGTTGCCGATGATCGATGCGAGTTCGTCGGGCTTGAGGCCGACTTTCATGTCGGTTTCAATACCGCGCGCCTTGAAAATATCGACGGCACGCGGGCTGAGGGCATCGGAGATTAGAACTTTGGCCATGGCGGATTCCTTGCGCGTTCGAACGCGAAACGATGAGAGACGACGAAAAAGGGGGTTCAGGCGGCCTTCGCGAGCCCAGCTTTGGCTTCGGCAAAGGCCCATTCGAGCCAGCCGAACAAAGCCTCGAGATCGGCGGTTTCGACCGTGGCACCCGCCCAGATGCGCAAGCCCGACGGGGCGTCGCGATAGGCGTCGATGTCGAAGGCGACCTTCTCGGCCTCAAGCAGCGCCACCATCTTTTTCGAGAAGGCAGCTTTGCCGTCCGCATCGAGCTTGGCGACATCGGCATCGTCGACCACAAGGCAGACCGACGTGCACGAGCGTATCGCCTTGTCCGCCGCAAGGAAGCCCACCCACGGCGTGCGCGCGGCCCACGCTTCGATGGCCGCAAGGTTGGTTTCCGAGCGCTTCACGAGCGCGTCGAGCCCGCCGATTTTTTCGGCCCATACCAACCCGTCGAGCGCGTCTTCGACCGCGAGCATCGAGGGCGTGTTGATCGTCTCGCCCTTGAACACGCCTTCGATCAGCTTGCCGCCTTGGGTGAGACGGAAGATCTTTGGCATCGGCCAGGGCGGCGTGTAGCTCGTCAAGCGTTCGACCGCGCGCGGGCTCAGTACAAGCATGCCGTGCTGGCCTTCGCCGCCGAGCACTTTTTGCCACGACCACGTCGTGACATCGAGTTTGTCCCACGGCAGACGCATCGCGAAGGCGGCCGAGGTCGCATCGCAAATCGTGAGGCCCTTGCGGTCGGACGCGATCCAGTCGCCGTTCGGCACGCGCACGCCCGAGGTCGTGCCGTTCCAGGTGAACACCACGTCATTGTCGAAATTCACGCGGGCAAGATCGGGCAGCGTGCCGTAGGCCGCTTCCATCGTGCGCGTATCCTTGAGCTTGAGCTGTTTGACCGCATCGGTCACCCAGCCAGAGCCGAACGATTCCCATGTCAGGAGATCGGCCCCGCGCGCGCCCAGCAGCGACCACATCGCCATTTCGAAAGCGCCCGTGTCCGACGCGGGCACAATGCCGATGCGATAGTCGGCCGGGATCTGGAGCACTTTTCGGGTGCGTTCGATCACCTCGGCGAGCTTCGCTTTGCCCAATTTCGAGCGATGCGAGCGGCCAAGAGCGGCGTCTTTGAGGGCTTCGAGGGTCCAGCCGGGGCGCTTGGCGCACGGGCCGGATGAAAAATTCGCGCAATTGGGGCGCGTCGTCGGTTTGCTCTTTGTCATTGTAAGCTCTTCCTTTCAGAAGAGCCGGGACCTGTTGGGAGGTCCTGGCCCGGGGCGGAACCTAAGGATTCGCATCTGCCCGCGCAACCTTTAAATTGGACGCCGCAAAAGCGTCACGATTCGGAGGCATTGTTCGGACCCATGGAAAAAAGCGGCATGCTTGCGGGCAAAAAGATTCTGATTTTAGGCGTCGCAAACGGCGATTCGATCGCGGCCGGGTGTGCGCGCGCCTTCCGCGCGGCCGGCGCCGAGATCGCGTTGACGTATCTCAGCGAGAAGGCGCGACAGCATGTCGCAGCCGTCGGCGAGCCGCTCGACGCGGTGCTGCTCGGGCCCTGCGACGTGCGCGTGCCGGGCTCGCTCGAAGCCGCGTTCGATGCGATCGCCGCGCGCTGGGGACGGCTCGACGTCGCCTTGCATTCGATCGCCTTCGCGCCGCGCGAGGATCTGCACGCGCGCGTCGTCGATTGCAGCGAAACGGGCTTTTTGCAGGCGATGGCGGTGTCGTGCCACAGCTTCATCCGCATGGCAAAACTGGCCGAGCCGCTGATGGCAAATGGCGGCACGCTGCTGACGGTAAGTTTCTACGGGGCGGAAAAGGCGGTTGAGAACTACAACCTGATGGGGCCGGTCAAAGCGGCACTCGAGGCCAGCATGCGCGCGGTCGCGGCCGAATTGGGCGGCAAAGATATCCGCGCGCACGCGCTTTCGCCCGGTCCGCTTTTGACGCGCGCGGCGTCGGGCATTGATCGTTTCGACGAGCTGGTCGAACGCGCCAAGGCGCAAAGTCCCGGCAAGCGGCTCGTCACCGCCGACGAAATCGGCGCGCTCGCCGCGTTCTTGGCAAGCGACCCTGCCGCCGCGATGACGGGCGGCGTGCACTATGTCGATGCGGGCTACAATATCGTCGGCTAGACTTGGCGCCATGATCGTCACGGGCGCGGGTTCGAAGGGCATTTTTTCGGCGGGCGAATTAGCGTTCGACTGCGCGCTGGGCCGCTCTGGCATCGTTGCGGCCCCGCAAAAACGCGAGGGCGACGGCGCTACGCCAGCCGGGCGTTTTGCGTTGCGCGGCGGTTTCTATCGCGCCGACCGCCTGGCCCTGCCGGAAAAACTGCGCGACTGGTTTCGCCCCATCGAAGCCGACATGGCGTGGGAGGACGATCCCGCATCGGCGCACTACAACCGTATGATTCGCACGGCGCGCAGCGACCATCCCGAACGCTTGGCGCGCATGGACGGCGTGTACGACATCGTCGTACCGCTCGGTTACAACGACGCCCCGCCGGTCGCGGGCTTGGGCAGCGCCATCTTCTTGCATGTCGCGCGCGCAGACTATGCGCCGACCGCCGGCTGCGTGGCGCTCGCACGCGACGATCTGCTCGCCGTTTTGCGGCTGGCCGACGAAGGAGCCGTGCTCGAGATCAGGCGCGCTTGACGCCAAAGGGTCTGGCGCCGACGCGGCTTACTTTGCTGCCAAGGCCGCAAGAGCCGCATCGTCGATGCGCACATTCAGCCATTGCGCGCTTTCGCTGGCCCCCATGGCGAGATAGAAATCGCGCGACGGCTGGTTCCAATCGAGAACTTGCCAATGGAATTTGCGATACCCGCGCGCCACCGCGCGCTTGGCGCCCGCCACGATCAGCGCCTTGCCAAGACCAAGCCCGCGCGCGGCCGCGTCGACAAACAGATCTTCGAGATAGAGACCGGGCGCCCCCATGAAGGTCGAGAAACTGCGGTAAAAGAGCGCGAAGCCGACGGGCCTGAAACCGCCGTCAGCGTCGGGCAGTTCGACGAGGATCGCTTCGGCGACCGCCTCGGGCCCGAACATCCAGCGACGCAGCAAATCTTCGCTCGCATCGACCTCGTGGTCGAGCTTCTCGTAGCTCGCAAGCTGTTTGATGAAATGCAGCAAGGTGCCGACATCGCCGATTTCGGCATCGCGCAGACGATGATCGCGGCTCATGGCGCTTGGCGTTTCAACAGAATGATAAAGGTAACGGTCATCGTCGCCTCGTCGGCCTGGTTGAGCGCGGTCAGCGCCAGTTTCAAAATGCCGCGATCGGGTTTGGAGCGCGACGGCGTTACTTCGACCACTTCGGCGCGGCAACGCAGCGTGTCGCCGGGGCGCACGGGCTTGAGCCAGCGCAATTCGTCCATGCCCGGCCCGCCCATCGACGCGTCGCGCACAAAACCGGTCTGGTAGATCAGCCGAAACGCGACCGCGAGCGTATGGAAGCCCGACGCGATGAGCCCGCCAAAATGCGAGGCGTCGGCCGCCGGCCGGTCGATATGGAAGGGCTGCGGATCGTAGAGAAACGCAAAATCGACGATGCTCGATTCGGTGAACGTATAGCCGCCGCTTTCGAAGCGGTCGCCGATCGCAAGGTCGTCGAGATAGCTGTTGGTTTTCATGCGCCCGATTTTAGCCGGGGCGCGCGTCGGCCGCCAGATCCGCGTGGGCCGCTTCCCAGCCGATCATCGCAAGCTTGCGCGGGCGCCCCCAATGGTAGTGGCTGATCGCCCCCGACTTGCGGATCACGCGATGGCACGGCACGAGCCACGAAATTGGATTGGCGCCGACGGCGGTTCCGACCGCCCGGCTCGCGCGTTTGGCGCCGATGACGGATGCGATGTCGTCGTAGGACACAAGCTGCCCCGACGGGATCGCGAGCAGCGCTTCCCACACTTTGATCTGCCACGACGAGCCATAGAGCACGAGGCGAAGCGGTCCGTGCCCTTTGCCGTCGAACAGATGCGCTGCCAGCTTGGCGACGGCAGCATCGTCCGCCCGGTAGCGCGCGGCCGGCCAGCGCCCCTTCATGTCGGCCAGCGCTTCGGCACGCGCAGCCGCGTCGGCTGCGGCAAACGCCAGCCCGCACAATCCCCGCGCGCTGGCCATAACGAGCGCGTCGCCGAACGGCGACTTTGCCCAGCCATAGACAATCTCAAGGCCTGCCCCGCGCGATTTGTATTCGCCCGGCGTCAGCGCTTCGTGCGCGACGAACAGATCGTGCAAACGCCCCGGCCCCGACAAGCCCGCAGCGTACGCGGCATCCAGCACGCTGCCCGCTTGGGCAAGGCATTCTTTGGCGCGGCCGAGGCTGAGATACTGCAAAAACTTTTTTGGACTGACCCCGACCCACCGCGTGAACAGGCGCTGGAAATGGAACGCCGAAAGTCCGATTTCGGCCGCCACGCGGTCCAGATCGGGCTGCTCGTCGACATGGGCCAAAAGATAGGCCAAGGCTTTTTCGATGCGGGAATAGTCGCTCATGTCCGCGAAGATAGGAGCTTGCGGCGCGCCCTTCCACCCGGAACTTGCGCCCGCTTTTCCGGCGCCGACGACGCACGCAGGGGAGCCCCAAAACTATCCGCCGAGCATCGGCACGAGGGAGGCCACCAGCAGGGCTGCACAGCTCCAGTTGAAAAGACGGATCGTTTTGGGGTCCGACAAAAAGCGGCGCAAGCCCACGCCGAACAAGGCCCAGATCGAAACCGTGGGCAGATTGACAAGGCCAAAGACGGCGGCGATCGCGAACACGCTTTCGACGAACGCATCGGGCCGCGTATAGGCGGCAAGCGCCGACAGCGCCATCGCCCAAGCCTTCGGGTTGACCCATTGGAATGCGGCAGCGGCCAGGAAGCGCATCGGCCGTGCTTTGGCGTTGCCGTCGCCGATTTCGCCCGAATTGGCGATCTTCCAAGCCAAAACCAGCATATAGACGAAGCCTGCGATCTTGATCGCGCCATGCAGCCAGGGCAGCGCTTCGAACAGCGTGCCAAGCCCGAGCCCCACCGCCGCGATCATCGCGGCAAAGCCGATTCCGATGCCCAGCATATGCGGGATCGTGCGCTTGAACCCGAAATTCACGCCCGACGACAGCAACATCAGATTGTTGGGTCCCGGCGTGACGGAGGTCACGAACGAAAACACGACGAGCGCTGCGAGCGTTTCAAACGTAAGCATGGATCGCGCGCATTTCCATGTGGCGGTACGGCTCGGCGACCGGCGCAAAGCCGAATTTGGCATAGAGCGCCTGCGCATCGCTGGTCACCAGGCTCCAGCGCCGAAAGCCCTGCAACGCGGGATGGGCCAAGATCGTTGCGACCAGAAATTTCGCCAAGCCCTTGCCGCGATGCCCCTTGTCCACATAGACGTCGCCAAGATACCCGAACGTCGCGCCGTCGGTGATACAGCGCGCGAAGCCGACTTGCGTGCCGTCCGGCGCATAGATGCCAAAACACCAAGCGCCCGCGACCGAGCGCTCGAAAATGTCGCGCGGCATGCCTTGCGCCCAATAGGATTCGACCGCGATCCAGCGATGGACGCGGTCGAGATCGAGACGCGATTTGTCGTTGGAAACGCAATACCCGTCGTCGCGCGCCCACTGCGTCATAGCTCGGCCTCGAAAAACAGCACGCCCGGCAACGGATTGTCGTTGTAGGGCGGAATCGCGCGAAAGCCGAGCTGCCCGTAAAGCGCGATTGCAGCCGTGAGCTTGGGCAAAGTGTCCAGGCGCATGCGCCGATAGCCGCGTTCGCGCGCCGCCTGCATGATGCCAGCGCCAAGCTTGCGACCGAGCCCAAGACCGCGCGCGTCGTCGCGCACATAGAGCCGCTTCATTTCGCCCGTATCGCGGTCGATCGGGCGCAACGCGACAGCGCCAAGCGCGCGCCCCGCGCGTTCGGCCAACAAGATGCACCCGGTCGGCTCGGCATATTCGCCCGGCAGATTGGCAAGTTCCGCATCGAAATCCTGGAAGCACAGCGAAACGCCGAGACCGATCTGGTAGGCGCGGAACAAGCTAGCGACCGTCGCGATGTCGCTAGCGCCGTTTGCCGGGCGAATCGTCGCCGTGTCAGACATGGATGAAACCCTCCAGATAAAGCTGGGCCTGTCCCGCCATGATCGTGCGCGGCCCCGCATCCTCGCAATGCAGCGTGCCGCCGCGCTTGCTGATCTGGCGTGCCAGCAATTTGCGCTTGCCCAGCCGCTTGGCCCAATAGGGCACGAGCGTGCAATGCGCCGAACCGGTCACGGGGTCCTCGTCGATGCCGGCATAAGGCGTGAAATAGCGCGACACAAAATCGCACGACCCGTCGCCAGGCGCCGTTACCATCGCGCGCCCTTGCCGGGTTGCCAGCAGCTTTTCGAAGTCGGGCTTGAGCGCGCGCACCTCGTCGGCGGTCTCGTAGAGCGCCATATAGCGGTCGACGGACAGCGACACCGACACGGGCCTGCCGCCCAAAGCGGCGGCGACCGCATCGGGATCGCTTGCCGCTTCGAGGCCGCGCGCGGGAAAATCGAGCGAATAGAGATCGCCCGCGCGCATGGCCACAAGCGCGCCCGACTTCGTGTGGAAACGCACGGCCGAACGCGCGGGCTCTCGAATCGCCATGATCACAAAAGCGCTGGCGAGCGTCGCGTGGCCGCACAGCGCCACTTCGATCTTGGGCGTGAACCAACGCAGACCGAACCCGTCGTCTTGCGGCACAAAAAACGCCGTCTCCGAAAGGTTGTTTTCGGCTGCGATCGCCTGCATCGTTTCGTCCGGCAGCCATTCGGCAAGCGGCACCACCGCCGCAGGATTGCCCGCAAATGGCCGCTCGGCAAACGCATCGACTTGATAGAGTGGCAGGCGCATCGGATCGGTTCCCGTTTCAGATATGGATGAAACCTTCGAGATAGAGCTTGCCCTCGCCCGCCATGCGCGTGCGCGCGCCCGCGTCTTCGCAATAGAGCGTGCCGCCGCGCGCGCTGATCTGACGCGCCACAAGCTTTGACTTGCCCAAGCGCTTGGCCCAGTAGGGCACCAGCGTGCAATGCGCCGAGCCGGTGACGGGATCCTCGTCGATGCCAACGCCAGGCCCGAAAAAGCGCGAGACAAAATCGGCTCCCGCTTCGCCCGGCGCGGTCACGATCGAACAGCCAAGCTCGGTTGCCGCCAATCGGCGCAGATCGGGCTTGAGGGCTGCGATCTCCCCAGCGCTTTCGTAGAGCGCCATGTTGAAATTGGCCGAGCGCCACACGCCCGCAGGCGTGCCGCCCAAGGCCGCCGCGATCGCGGCAGCATCGGGTGCTGCTTCCAGCGTGCGCGCGGGAAGATCGAGTTCGAAAAGATCGCCTTTTCGCACGACCGAAAGCGGTCCCGATCGGCTGCCAAAGCGCACGTCGCGGCGCTGCGGCTCCAGTATGGTCATCAGCACGAAGGCGCTGGCGAGCGTCGCGTGCCCGCAGAGCGGGATTTCGACCGTCGGCGTGAACCAGCGCAGATCGAAACCGTCGGCGGTGGGTACAAAATACGCGGTCTCGGCCAGATTGTTTTCGGCCGCGATCGCCTGCATCGTTTCGTCCGCCAACCACACGTCGAGCGGCACGACGGCGGCCGGGTTGCCTGCGAACACGCGATCGGCGAACGCGTCGACCTGATAGATGGGAAGGCGCATCGCTCAGGTTTCCTTTTTGCCGTGGCGTTGCATTTCGTCGGCAAGCGCCGCGTCGTGCGCGTGGCCCGTCGCCATCAAGGCGTCGATCACGCGCGTGCGGTCGGCCGCACTGCGGTTCTGCGAGAGCTTGAACTTGCCTTCGATGCGCGCGATGGCGATTTCGAAGCCGACGATCCCGCCCAGCATCGTGTCGATATAGGCTGGGTCTTGGGCGTCGATATGCCAGCCTTGCGTTTCGTACTGGTCCGCCAAACTCTGCACGAGCTTGTGCAACTCGGTTTTTGCCGTGACAAGTTTCGGCACGCCGTAAACATGTGCCGCCGTGTAGTTCCATGTCGGTACTGATTTGTTGGTCGGCACGTACCAGCCGGGCGACACGTAGCCGTGCGGACCTTCGAACATCGCCAGCACCTGCGTGCCGGTTTTGGCCGCCTGCGCCAGATGGTCGGCCTGCGGATTCGGGCCCGCGAGATGGCCGACCAGAAGATTGCGCGCGCGGTCGATCTGCAGCGGCAGATGCGAGGCGAGCAGCCCGTCGCTGCCATGCGTGACCAATTGGCCGAAGCCGTTGCGCTCGATCAGCGACAGGGTCGCTTCGTCGTGCGGGCTTGCAAAAACAGCGGGGACATACACGGCGGATCAGATCCTTTCGGCGAGGAACGCAAAAGTCGAAGCGATGCAAAGCGCCAACAGCAACGGCACGAGCGAACGATAGGCAGCCCCAAGCCCGCCCGCGAGCCCAACCAACGCGACGGCAAGGGCCACGCGCGCGGGCGACAGCGCCGTGAACGCCGACGCGATCGCCGTTTGCAGACCGGTTCCGCCGAGCGCGTCGTTATCCCACATGGGCAGCGTCAGCGGCAGCGCCATAGCGTTCGCCGCGAGGGCCGAACCCGTCATAGCGCCGCCGAATGCGGCCAGCATCGGGGCGATGGCAAGCGCAGCAGTGCCGAAGGTTTGTTCGACCGTGCCGACAAGTGCGCCCGCAAACCCCGGCCGCGCCAGCATTTCGCCGAACAGCACAAAAGCGAAGCCCGCCAGCAGCGCCGTGCGCGCAGTCCATGCGGCGTGAAGCGTCGCTTGCAGCGGATTCTGCCGGGCCGCAAGACACGCGGCGAACGCCACCAACCCGAGCCAGAACGATGCGTGATGCAGCGGCGCGAAGGGCGCAAGATCGGCCGCCGTCGCAAGGCGCCACGTCTGCAACGCGTCGCCGACGGCCGGGACCAGTCGCACGGCCGCAAGCAACGGCACCAGCACGAGATACGGCCAGAAGCGGCGCCACAAGGCCGCATCGAGCCTGGCCCCGTCCAGAAAACCGCGCGCGGCCAGCACGGCGCCGATCGCGGCCAATCCGGCAATGTCGGGCGTCAGAATTTCGCTGGCCACGCGCGCGGCAAGCCATGTGGCGCCGAGCCACAGCGCGTCTTCGGCATATTGCGATGCGGGCAAACGCACGTCGCGCAGCAGCCACCAGAAAACGAGCAAAAATGCGGGCAGCAGCAGCGCCGTCGAATTGGCCGCAGCGATCCCCAGCGCAAGCGGATCAAGGCCCGCGATCGCCGCTGCCGCCATCGTGCCGATGGCCAAAGCGCCCCACGGCACGAAGCATTGCGCGAGCATGCCAAGGGCGACCGCCTGCAGCCCGCCGCGCCCCGCCGCAAGAATGAACGGCAGAGCCAGCATCGTGCCGATGCCAAAACCGACCGCGCTCTCGAAAAACGGTCCGAGCAAAAAACAGGCGCTGTAAAGCTTGCGATGCTGGGCGCGCGCGTCGGCCATGCCGGCCGCATCGACCGTCGCCGTGGGCGGGGCCGCATTGCGCAGCACCATGCCCGCAACGATAACAAGCGCCATCGGGCCCGCGATCCAAAGCGTGCGCAAGATCGCCTCGATCGCCGCTGCGCTCTGTCCGATCGCGAGCGCTGCCGCAAACGCGGCGCATGCGCCCGCCATGGCGGCGCGATGGGGCAAACGCGGCCACCACCACGCCGCCACGGCAAAGACCGCGATCGGCAAAGCCGCCGTCAGCATCGGCGCGTCACTTCGTCCAGAACGGCTTTTCGGCTTCGCGCCACACATCGGCGCGCGTCAAGCCCATGTCGGCGCGCAGATGGTCGCCCATCTCGGCCAATTGTTTGCGCTGTTGCGCACGTTCCTGCCATGTGAAGAGCGTGTGGACGACAACCAGCAAAGCGCGATCGACATTGCGCACGACCGCAACCAACACGTCGCGCGTTTGAACGATGGCTTGTTCGATCGGACCGGCCCCGGCGGGACCGATTTGCTGCATTGTACCCATACAAACCTCCTCTTTCTCCGGATTGACAGTAGAATGTCACCAATATTGTTCGCATCTGGAACCTGGCATTGACACAATATGGGGTCAATCAATACATTGTCACCATGACAACTTGGCTTCCCAGCATCGCCGAACGCACCGGCCCGCGCTATCTGGCCGTCGCGGACCAATTGGCCGCCGATATTTCGGCCGGCCGTCTCAAAGCGGGCGAGCGCCTGCCAACGCACCGCGAACTCGCGTGGCGGTTGCATGTGACGGTGGGCACCGTCACGCGCGCCTATGCCGAGGCCGAGCGACGCGGGCTGATTGCGGGCGAAGTCGGGCGCGGCACATTCATCCGCGAGCGCATCGGCGACCCGCTGACGGCGGCCATGCCGTCGAGCACGCCAACGACCGACGATTATGTGGACCTGTCGCGCAACCTGCCTGCCGTGACGGGGCCGGTGGCGTCGATGATCCAGCGCCATTTGGGCGATATGGCGCAAGCCGACCTTGTGCCGCTGCTGGGCTACGTTCCCAATTTCGGCGTGACCGCGCATCGCGAAGCCGGGGCCGAGTGGATCGCACGACGCGGACTGGCGGCGAACCCCGCGCGCGTGGCGGTCGTCACGGGCGGGCAGAACGGCATGATGCTGTCGATCGCCGCATTGGCGCGGCCGGGCGACGTGGTGCTGACCGAAGCCTTGACCTTCTACGGCATGAAATCGATCGCCAATCTTTTGGGCGTGCGGCTGGTTGGCGTCGATCTCGACGAAGACGGGCTGATGCCCGAAGCGCTCGAAGCCGCGTGCCGCCAGCATGCGCCCAAGGCGATCTATACGGTTCCCACTTTCCAGAATCCGACGACAAGCCTGATGCCGCTGGTCCGGCGCAAAGCGGTCGCCGAGATTTGCCGCCGCTACAACGTGGCGATCGTCGAGGACGACATCTACGGCTTTCTCGACGAGGGCAACACGCCGTTAGCCGCCTTGGCGCCCGAGCTCGGCGTGTTTTTGACCTCGCTGTCCAAGAGCGTGGCGCCGGGGTTGCGCGTCGGCTACGTGCACGCGCCGGAACCGATCTTGACGCGCATATCGGCCGCCATTCGCGCGTCGAGCTACATGACCACGCCGATCACGGCCGAACTGGCGACGCGCCTTATTCGCAGCGGCGATGTCGCCAAGGCAGCGAGCTGGCAAAAAGCGCATGCCGAGCGGCGCCAGAAAATGGCGAGCCGGTTGCTGGCGCGCCAGGAATTCGTCGGCCACCCCAGCGCCACGCAAGTTTGGCTCAAACTGCCCGAGCCGTGGCGGCGCGAGGAATTCACCGACGTCGCGCGCAAACGCGGTGTGGGCGTCGCCCCCGCCAACGCGTTTGCGATCGGCAGAGCGCCCGTGCCGCACGCGGTACGCCTTGCGCTCGTGGCACCGGCCGAAGACGCTGCCGTCGAACGCGCGATCGGCACGCTTGTGGACATTTTGGAAGAGCCGCCCATCGGCAGCCTGCGGATGGTCTAAAGCACCACGCCGTGCGCGTGGTTGAGCGGACCGTGGCCGCGCCCGAATCCCGGCGCCGTTTCGATGGCGCGGCGCACATAGTCGCGTGCGCGCACAACCGCCAATTCGAGCGCCAGCCCCTGTGCCAGCCCCGTCGCAATGGCAGAGGCCAGCGTGCAGCCCGTGCCGTGCGTCGAGCGCGTGGCGATGCGCGCGCTCTCGAAAACCCGCACGCCTTGGTCGGTTGCCAGAATATCGACCAGGCGGTTGCCGTCGAGATGCCCGCCTTTGAGCAGTACCGCACTGCAGCCGAGCGTGAGCATCGTTTCGGCCGCATGGCGCATCTCGTCGGCCGTATGGATCGTGCGGCCCGACAACGCTTCGGCCTCGGGCAGATTGGGCGTCAGGATCGTGGCATGCACGATCAGCCGGCGCTTCAAGGTTTCGATCGCGTCGCGCTTCAGCAACGGGTGGCCGCCTTTGGCGTACATAACCGGATCGACTACCAGCGCGATGCCGCGCCCCGCATCGTCGAGCACGTCGCAGACGGCATTGATCGTGGCACTGTCGTGCAGCATGCCGGTCTTGATCGCGTCGGCGCCGATGTCGTCCAGCACCACGCGCATCTGCTGGGCGATGAAAGCGGGCGGCACTGCATGCACGCCGTGCACGCCGGTCGTGTCTTGCGCCGTGAGCGCGGTGATCGCGCAAGCGGCGTAGCCGCCCAGCGCCGTGACGGTTTTGATGTCGGCCTGGACCCCGGCGCCGCCGCCGGAATCGGAACCCGCTACGATCAGAATGCGGCCCTGCATGCTACTGCCCCGCCGCCGCGCTTGAGTCGCGCTTGCGGCGCATATAGTTGGGCAGACTGACATCGGACGCGGGCGTACCGGCCGGCGCCGCGCTGGCCTTGGTGCCGCCCGCAAGCGTGCCGCCAGCCGCCACCATCGCTTCGACGATGCGATCGACCGCCTGCGTTACCGCCGCGTCGCTGCCGGCTTCCGCCATCACGCGCACGACCGGTTCGGTGCCCGATTTCCGAATGAGCAGACGCCCGTCGGTTTGAATCGCGGCTTGCGATGCCGCGATCGCGGCTTTGATGCGGGCATCGTCGAGCGGCGGCGCGCCCTGGAAGCGCACGTTCTTCAAAAGCTGCGGATAAGGATCGAAGACATGCGCCACGTCGGACGCGGCTTTGCCCGACTGGACAAGCGCCGCCAGCACCTGGAGCCCGGCGATAAGCCCGTCGCCCGTGGTCGCATAGTCGGCCAAGATGACGTGGCCCGATTGCTCGCCGCCCAGATTGGCATCGAGCGCGCGCATCATTTCGAGCACGTTGCGATCGCCGACGGCGCTGCGCGCGAGCTTGAGGTTCTGGCCCTCGAGCCAGCGCTCGAGCCCCAAATTCGACATGACCGTCGCCACCACATTGCGCCCGCGCAGCTGGCCGTCGCGCACCCAGTTGCGCGCGATCGCCGCCAGCACCTGGTCGCCATCGATGGCGCGGCCTTTTTCGTCGACGATCTGCAAGCGGTCCGCATCGCCGTCCAGAGCAAGACCGATATGGGCGCCGTGCGCCACGACGGCTTGTTGCAGCAGCTCGATATGCGTCGCCCCGCAGCCGCGATTGATATTGAGCCCGTCGGGGTCGACCGCGAGCGGCACGATTTCGGCCCCCAGCTCCCACAGCACCGTGGGCGCCACGCGATACGCGGCGCCGTTGGCGCAATCGACGACGATCTTGAGCCCGTCGAGCCGCAAGCCTTTGGGGAAGGTCGCCTTGGCAAATTCGATATAACGGCCGGGCCCGTCGTCGAGACGGCGCACGCGGCCGAGCAGATCGGGGGCGACCAGCCCGTCGGCGCTGTTGATCGACGCCTCGATCTCGGCTTCCATTTCGTCGGAGATTTTGTAGCCGTCGGCGCCGAACAATTTGATGCCGTTGTCGCGGTGCGGATTGTGGGAGGCCGAAATCATCACGCCCAAATCCGCGCGCAGCGAACGGGTAAGCATGGCAACGGCGGGCGTGGGCAACGGTTCCAGAATGACAACGTCCATGCCGATCGACACGAATCCGGCCGTCAAAGCGGGCTGGAACAGATAGCCCGACAGGCGCGTGTCCTTGCCGATCACCACGCGATGGCGGTGGTTGCCCTGGCGCAGCAAACGACCCGCCGCCATGGCGACCTTGGTTGCCATCTCTGCCGTCATGGGCCAGGAATTGGCCTGTCCACGAATTCCGTCGGTGCCGAAAAGTTTTGCCATCGTCCCCGCTTATAGGCGCTGGCGCAGGGCGGGTAAAGTCACGTAGCCGCCCGCGCGTCGTCGATCGCCCGCCAAACCTTGAGCGCTTGGACGCTCGCCGCCACGTCATGCACGCGCAAGATATCGGCACCGCCCGCAACGGCCGCCAAACCGGCCGCCAGCGAGCCCGGCAACCGCTCTTTGGGTCGCTCGCCTTGCGAAAGCGCCCCGATAAACGCCTTGCGGCTCGCCCCGATCAGAACTGCAGCACCCAAGGCGCGCAGCAGCGGCACATGGGCCAAAATCTGCGCATTGTGCGCGACTGTCTTGCCAAAACCGAGGCCGGGATCGACGCACAGCCGATCGGGCGCGATGCCGGCCGCCCGGCACGCGGCCAGGCGCGCAGCCAGATAGGCGGCAATTTCGCGCGGCGCATTGGCATAGACCGGGTTGGCCTGCATGGTCTGGGGCTTGCCCTGCATGTGCATGAGCACGACGGCGGCCTTGCGCGCGGCGACCAGCGCCAAAGCATCGGGGTCGCCCGCAAGGGCGGTCACGTCGTTGACGATCGCGGCCCCGGCATCGAGGGCGGCCGCCATGGTCGCGGCATTGCGCGTGTCGATCGACACGACCGCGCCCGCCTTGACCAGCGCTTCGATCACCGGCACCACGCGGCGGCGTTCTTCGAGCGGCGCCACCATATCGGCACCCGGCCGCGTCGATTCGCCGCCGATATCCAGGATATCGGCCCCTTCCGCGCGCAGCCGCAGCCCGTGCGCGATGGCGCCGGGCGCATCGAAAAAATCGCCGCCGTCGGAGAACGAGTCCGGCGTCGCGTTGACGATGCCCATGACCAACGGCCGATCGAGGACAAAGCGTTCGAATCTGCGCATGCAAATGGAATAGCCCGAATCGCCGCCGCGTTGTTCGGAAAATTCATTTCGATGCGGGAGCCAGGATGCGCCCACACCTTGCCCTTGCCGCCGCCATGCTGCTGTCGTTGACGGGCTGCGTGACGTCGGGCGGCGGATCGAGTTTCGGCATTTACAGCGGCACGGGCTACGGCGCCGGACGGGCCCCGCTCTATTACGATCCGTACCCCTATCCGTTCGCGCGGGCGCCCTATGGCTTCTACCCCTATAGCCGGTTTGGCCCGTCGCCGTTCCATGGCTGGGGCGGCCATCGCGCGTGCTGGCGCGACCGGCGCGGACGCGTGATCTGCTAAAGCCGCAGCATAAAATCGGCGCGCGCCAATTCGCGGCCATTGACCAGCAGCGCGATCGCGTGCGCGCCCGCGTGGTAGCGCCGCGTCGTGATCGGGCGGATCGCGTGGCGCTTTTCGAGCGTGCAGCTCTCGCCGGGGGCCAGCGTGCGCACGGCCCACTTGAACACTTTGGCCGTGGCGCCGCCGTTCGCCTTGCGATGGTGCACCGCATAGTCGATCGACAGATGCACGGGCGAACGCGCCCGGTTGGTAAGCTGCGTTTTGAACGTCACGGCTTGGCCGAGCTTGATCGATTTTGGCGCGAGCACGAAGGTCGTCAGCGACAGATCCGCGCCGCCCTTGAAACCGAGCAACGCAAGCGCCGCCGCATTGCCGTCTTTGACGAGCGTGCGCAATCCATGCCGCACCGTGCCGCGCGCGGCTTGGTCTTTCCACCAGGCCGTTGCGGCCGCGATCGCGGCACCGGGATTGTCTTTGGCAATGTCGTTGAGATTGTTGGCAACCGACCGGCGCACGATTTCGTTCGGGTCCGCGCATAGCCGGTTGACAATGGCGAGAACGGGTGCGGGATCGGCGATAAATTCGGGCAAGCGCATCGCCCAGGGCAGACGCGGCCGAATGCCCTCGCTGGCCAGCCGCCGCACGCGCCAATCGCCGTCGTCCGCCCAGCGTTCGACATGCGCCATCGCCAGATCGCGATGGCGCAGCACGAAGGGCCGAATATCGAACTCGGCGCTGAAAAATCGCGTGAGGATCGGCAGGGCCGCAAGCGATTCCTCGGGATGGTCGAGCCCGTGGCGGCCGACAAAATTGACGAGCGGCAAAAACCGAAACGAGCCCATCCCGCTCGCCTCGTCCGTCGGCATGTCTTGGCGCAAGCTCTTGAGCACCCATTCGAGCGCTGCCGGAAAGCTGCCCGGCAAGCTCGCGCGAATGCCGTCGGCGATGCGCGCCGAGCGCGCCTTGAGCTCAAGCGCCGGCAAATCGGCAACGACATCCTCGACGAATTTTTCGGCAGGGAACGACGGCAAAACGGCCGCCAAGTTTCCCGCAAGAAACGCGACGGCCGTTCTGTCGAACATCGATTTCAAATCGTCGGACACAAACCGATCCGATCAAACCGCAAGCGCCGGGACAACAAACGTACGGGCTTCACGACGGACGTTCGAGCGAGGCAAATATCCGTTCGGCCCATTGCGGGATGTCGCCATAGATTTTTGCCAGCGTACCGTCGCTCGCGCGTAAGACCGGGCGCGCATCGACGCGATCGACCGAATTGTCGTAAAGGTAGAACCGATCCACAATCGGCGCGGCGACGGCTGCGATCGCCATCGACTTGGCATAACGTGAAACGATTTTCTCGATCGGCACCGTGTGACCGCCTTTGACGTAGCGTGCGGCGATGCGAGCCGCATTGATTTCGGGGCCCGATGTGCCGATAAAAAACAGCCGCACAAAATATCCGAGATTGCGCGCGCCCAGAATGAACTGGAGCTTTTCGTCCGTCGACAAAACAGTCTCAAATGCCAACGGCCGAAGTTGTGCGACAGCTTCGCGGCGGCGAAGTTCGGCAAGATCGGCCGCCTTCTTGATACTGTCCGGGTCATTCCAACCCGAAAATTCGTGCTGGGCGATGTCGTCGGGATTGACGTAGAGCACGTCCCTTCCCCAGTCGCTGTCCCGCAACCTTGCGGTTACCGTGGTCTTTCCCGACCCATTGGGTCCCGCGATGCAGATCAGCGGCGGACGAAGCGTTTCCACTGCGGATCTTTCAACGCGCGATTTGTCGCTTCGCGAACCATGTCGAGTACGCGTGCCTCGGCAACATCGCAACCGATGCGCGCATCCTCGCCCGCAGCTGCGATGATCGCAGGCAAGGCGCGGTCGAAATCGTCGTCGATCCAGTCTGGTACAGGCGGTTTGGACATAATGCCACCTTGGATCAAGCGCCCGGCTGCGGTTGCGGGTCGAAGCCGCCCGCAGGCTTGCCGCCACCGGAGCTTGGCACCGAGCCGCGGCGCCCGCCGGGCTTGGTCGTCGGCGGCGGATCGTCGGCGGCAGGGCGCACGATTTCTTCGCCGCGCAACAGCGCGTTGACCTCGTCGCCCGACAGCGTTTCGAACTCGAGCAGCGCTTTGGCAAGCTTGTGCACGTCGTCGATGCGGCTCGACAGCAGCTCGTGCGCGCGGACTTCGGCCGTTTCGATGATGCGCCGCACTTCCGAATCGATCGTCTCGGCGGTGGCTTCGGACATGTTCTGCGTCTGCGTCACCGAATGGCCCAGGAACACTTCCTGCTCGTTCGACGAATAGCGCACGCGCCCGAGTTTTTCGGACATGCCGTATTCGGTGACCATGCGCTTGGCCCAACCCGTCGCCATTTGGATATCGCCCACGGCGCCGGTCGTCACGTTTTCTTCGCCGAAAATCAGCTGTTCGGCCACGCGTCCGCCGAAGGCCATCACAAGCTTGGCTTCGATCTCGCGCTTGGACGTCGACAGCTTGTCGCGTTCGGGCAGCATCATGGTAAGGCCCAAGGCGCGGCCGCGCGGGATGATCGTAACCTTGTGCAGCGGATCGTTGCCCGGCACCCAGATCGACAACAGCGCATGCCCCGCCTCGTGATAGGCGGTCAGCTCCTTTTCTTTTTCGGTCATGACCATCGAACGCCGCTCGGCGCCCATCATGACCTTGTCCTTGGCGTCTTCGAGCTCGCGCATGGTGACCATGCGCTTGCCGCGCCGGGCCGCCAGCAGCGCCGCTTCGTTGACGAGGTTGGCAAGGTCCGCGCCCGAAAATCCGGGCGTGCCGCGCGCGATGACCTTGGGTTCCACGTCGGGCGCCATCGGCACCTTGCGCAGATGCACCTTGAGGATCTTCTCGCGGCCCAGCACATCGGGATTGGGGACAATGACCTGGCGGTCGAAACGGCCCGGACGCAGCAGGGCGGGGTCGAGCACGTCGGGCCGGTTGGTGGCCGCGATCAGGATCACGCCTTCATTGGCTTCGAAACCGTCCATTTCGACGAGCAACTGGTTCAGCGTCTGCTCGCGCTCGTCGTTGCCGCCGCCGAGGCCCGCTCCGCGATGGCGGCCGACCGCGTCGATTTCGTCGATGAAGATCAGGCACGGCGCGTTTTTCTTGCCCTGCTCGAACATATCGCGCACGCGGCTGGCCCCCACGCCGACGAACATTTCGACGAAGTCGGAGCCAGAGATGGTGAAAAACGGCACATTGGCTTCGCCCGCGATGGCGCGCGCGAGCAACGTTTTGCCGGTACCCGGCGGGCCGACCAGCAGCACGCCCTTCGGGATTTTTCCGCCCAGGCGCTGGAACTTCTGCGGATCGCGCAGGAACTCGACGATTTCTTCGAGCTCGCCCTTGGCTTCGTCGATGCCAGCCACGTCGTCGAACGTCACGCGCCCGACCTTCTCGGTCAGCAGACGCGCCTTCGATTTGCCGAAGCCCATCGCGCGCCCGCCGCCGCCTTGCATCTGGCGCATGAAAAAGACCCACAGCCCGATCATCACCAGGAACGGCGCCCACGAGACCAGAATCTGCAGCAGCGGGTGCATCGGCTCTTCGAGCGGAGCAGCCGAGAACGACACGCTATTTTTTTGCAGCCGTTCGACCAATGTCGGGTCGTTGGGCGCGTAGGTGACGAAATTGCGCCCGTCGGGCTGCAAATGACCGCGCACCTGCGGGCCTGCGATCGTCACGTCGCGCACTTGCTGGCGATCGACGAGATTGAGGAATTCCGAATATTGAATTTGGGCTGCTCCGCTGCGCGGGCTCGAGCCCTGAAACAGATTGAAAAGCGCCACGAGCAGCAGGCCGATGATGACCCACAAAGCCAAGTTCTTGCCAAAATTGTTCAACTTCGTTGTCCCCACAAGGGTTCAGCTATTCCCCGATCCGGTCGATCCGATAACCGCAAAAGCGGGACCGGTTAAAGCGTGCCGAGGCTGGAAACGAACGTCTACGGTATCAAGCCAATGGCCGTCGCGTCCATAAGAGAGGTGGGGTACGGCAACGATGCCGTCAAGGTCCCGGATCGCGGGCAGACTGGCGCGCGCTGCAAGCGGCACCGATTTGGCCGCCTGTTGACGCAGCTTTGTCGGCAAAGACGCCCACCCGGATACCCCCAAAGCGACAATTTCAAGCCCCACCGCGGAACTGCGCTGGGTGGCCGCAAAGCGCCCGTCCCAGAACACCGCATTTGCGTGTGCCAGGGCGGTTGCGGGCGCGCAAGCCCGCGCCTCGCGCGCCACCAGCAAACTTCCGTCGCGTTCGATTTCCAGGCGACAATATCCGAGCGTGCGGCCGTGGCGACCGGGGTCGGCCTTGGCCAAGATCGTCCATGCCTGCGCCAAGGCCGCGTCGCACGGCGCATAGGCAGCCGCACCGACGCACAGAATCGCGCGGGCCAGAACGCCAAGCGCGATGTCGAGCGACGCGGCCCGCAAGACCGCGCGATCGAGACGCACAAAACCCGCCGGCGATACGGCCGCCGCCCGCGCAGCCCACCCGGCAACGGATTTTTCCAAGGATTGGCGCGCCTCTGCGGCGGCCGGATCGATCGGCGCAACGTGGCCAGCCCGCAGGCGCGCGCGCAAAAACCGGGGGTCGCGATTGGTCGGATCTTCGAACCAGTCGAGCGCGCGGCTGCGGCAGATATCCAGCAACGCGGCGTGCCGAAACTCCAGCAACGGGCGCAACAGCCGCACGCCGCGATCGGCGACGATCGCCGACATGCCCGCACGCCCGCGCGTTTTGGCGCCGCGCGCCGTGCGCATGGCGGCGGTTTCGTCCTGGTCGTCGGCATGGTGGCCCAACAGCAGGTGGATGATGCCGTGCGCACGGCACGCCGCCACCAACAGATCGCGCCGTGCAAGGCGCGCCGCGTTCTGGATGCCCGAGGCGGGTTTGGCGCTGCGCCATACAAGCGTGCGGCATTCGATCCCCAGATGCGCCGCACGCTGGGTCAGCAAAGCAGCCTCGACGGCCGAATTGGCGCGCAACCCATGATCGACATGCAGGGCCACCACGCGCCCGCCTTGCACCGCCGCCCATTCGTGCGCGAGGGCCAGCAGAGCGGTCGAATCGCCGCCGCCCGACCAGGCAACGGCAAGCGTGGGGTTTTCTTCGAAGGGGCCCAGTGCGGCGAGGGCGGCGCCAAAACGGCTTTGGCCGTTCACCCGCAGGCGAGCCGCGTGCGCTCGCGCGTCGCGGCGATCTTGATCGATTGCGTCGCGGCGGGATAGCGCCGGTCAAGTTCGGCCAACGTGCCGCACGCGTCTTGTTTGCGGTTGAGTTGGCCCAACGATTGGCCCAGGCGCAACAGCGCATCGGGCGCTTTGGTGTTTTGCGGGAAACGCCGGAACTGCTCGGCAAAAGCGCCCGCCGCATTGGTCCAGTCGCGCCGCGCATAGAAGGTTTCGCCCAGCCAATATTGCGCATCGCCCGCCAGACGGTGCGTGCCGTTGGCCGTCACGAAACTGCGCAGCGCCTGTTCGGCCCCGCCAAAATCGCCGCGATCCTGCACCGCCTGCTGGTAGAGCCCGTAGGCGAATTCGTACTGCGTTTCGGGCGGGCCTGCGGGCAGTTGAACGTTTGCCGCTGACGGAACGGCGGCAGCTTGCGGCCCTCCCGCCGGTGCGCCCGGTGCCAGCACCAAACGCTGTTCGCCCGGACGCAAGACCGGTGCCGGCGTGCCCGCTTGGGCCGGGGCGGCTTGGGTTGGGGCTGTTTGGGCTGGAACTGCCTGTGCAGTTCCCGCCGGGGCTGCGGGCTGTTCGAGTTTGTTGAGCCGGAAATCGACATCGCCGACAAGTTTGTCGAGACGCTGCTGGGCCTGCATGGCGCGATTGAGGGCGTCTTCGAGGCGCCCCGTCAGATCGCGCATCTGGCCTTCGAGCGCCGCGATGCGCACTTCCGTTTGTTCGACGAACCCCGAAGACGGCTGCACGCCGGTATTGGGCGACATGATCGGCGGCGCGTTGCTGGGCTGAACGCCGCCCGTCCCGCGCGCAAGATTGCGCTGCATGACGTCCATGTCGCGCTGCAGCCGGTCCATGCGCTCGATCAGCGCGCGCGTGTCCTGGCCCGTTTGGGCGAAAGCCGGGCCCGCCGCAACGACGGCAAAGACGGCAAGAAGGAAGATTTTGCGAATCGTCATAGCGCCAATTTTAAAGATTGCGGCGGACGAAGGAAAGCCGCCCGCCGCCATGCTTGTCGGTTCGCCCGGCCGGTTCAATTTACCAGCATGACGGCGCGGCGGTTCTGCGCCCAAACCTGCTCGCTCGAACCCAACACCTGCGGACGTTCTTTGCCGAACGACACGGTCGACAAGCGGCGCGCTTCGATACCTTGCGAGATCAGGAAGTTGCGCGCGGCCGCCGCCCGACGTTCACCCAAAGCCAAATTGTATTCGCGGGTGCCGCGCTCGTCCGCATGGCCTTCGATCGTGGCCGCAACGGTCGGGTTCTGGCGCAGCCAACCGGCCCAACCTTCAACCGTGCGGCGCGCATCTGTGCGCAAATCCGAGCGGTCGGAATCGTAATAGATGCGGTCGCCGACGCGCTGGGCCAGATCTTCTTGGCTGCCCGGCCGGACCGCGCCGACTTGGTTCGCTGCACCAGCGCTGCCAACACCGGCACTTCCGACGACAGGCGCATTCGCCACGGCCGGAACGCCGCTGCCCGAGCCGCCGACACCGCCCGTGTTGGTACCCGTCGAATCGCAGGCACCCAACAGCGCCAGTGCGGCCGCAGCGGCCAGCAATTTGGCCTGCATCGTCGTTTTCATGGTTTTCGACCCTCCGGAAAAACAAAACCTCGTTCGACCTACTCTGCGAATCGGCCGAAATGCAACGTGGAAGGCGCGTGTGTCGCTGCGAAGGCGAATTTGCGGCAATATTGGGGCTTGATCTGTCAGGGCTGCTCGGCGCGCACGACAACGCGGCGCAACAACGCCGATGCGCGCGGTTCGGCCGCGAGAATGCCAGGGCTGTCCTGCCCGTAGGAGAGCGAGGAAATGCGCGCCAAAGCGATGCCCGAATCGGTCAAAAAGGCCTGCACGGCGGCCGCTCGCCGCACGCCCAAAGCCAGGTTGTGGTCGGGCGTGCCGACCTGGTCGGTGTGGCCCTCGATCACGACGCGCAGGGTCGGCTCGGCAACCAGGACGGGCAGCATGCGCGCCAATGCCTGACGGGCGGCAGGCTCGATCGCGGCGCTGTCGGGTTCGAAAAAAACCAGCACGACGCGCGCGGCGTCGGTTTCTGGCGTATCGGCTGGCGGCGGCGACGTCGCGCAGCCTGCGACTATGAAGAGCCCGGCAAAAAGCGCGATGAGGTGGGCGCGAAGGTGACGGGCACGGGTCATCGCAAAATCCGGCGGCAAAAGGGTTCTGTTCGGGCACGAAAACGCCCGCTTGGGAAATCTCCCAAGCGGGCGCTTCGCGTTTGAACCAAACCGGAGCGGCAACAAAACGCCGCTCGGCGGCTTAGTTGACCTGCATCACCGCGCGGCGGTTCTGCGACCAGGCCGCTTCGTTCGAGCCGAGGACCGCCGGGCGTTCCTTGCCGTACGAAATCGTCGCGACGCGGCGGGCTTCGATGCCCTGCGAGACGAGGAAGTTGCGGGCGGCCGTCGCACGGCGTTCGCCGAGCGCGATGTTGTATTCGCGCGTTCCGCGCTCGTCCGCATGACCTTCGACGGTCACGGTGACTTGCGGGTACTGGCGCAGCCATGCGGCCCAACGTTCGACCGTGCGGCGCGCTTCGGGGCGCAGTTCCGACTTGTCGAAATCGTAGAAGACGCGGTCGCCGACATTCTGGACCAAATCTTCCTGCGAACCCGGGCGCGGACCCGGACGCGTCGCGGGCGCCTGGGCGGCAGCGGCAGCGGGGGCCGTCGCGGCACCAGCGCCGCCGGTGGCGGCTTGGTTCTGCGGGGCGGTCTCGCACGCGGCGAGCAGGGCAACTGCTGCGAGCGTGCCAATCAGCTTGAAGCGCATCTAACGGAACTCCTCTTTCTTCCCTAAACCCGCGTCGTCTTTCCGACGGGGCGACGTGGATGGTGGCAATGCCTACTTGCCGAGAACGTGGCCTTTTGCCGAAGCCCTGCTCTTGCGGCGCTGCGAACGTTGCTTGAGCCGCGTCTAGCGCAAATTGCGTCGGATTGCGACGACATATTGCGCATAGCTGCAGTGCAGCATTGCCCGTATCGGGTTAAGAGCATTTCTTGGCGAAACCGTGTGCAATATAGAAGCGGAAGCACGCAAAATCAAGCGCTGTCAAGGCAGTAGCGGCGACCAAGCCGGATCCGATCCGTCGGCCGGCGTGAGGATCTCGCGCTCGTTGTAACCCGTTAGATCGATTGAGAAAAGTCGCGCACTGCCCCCCTGCCCGCGGGCGTCGGTGGGACCCTGGCGAAAATACATCACTACACGACCATTCGGCGCCCAGGTGGGTCCTTCGACCAAAAACGCGCGCGTCAAAAGGCGCTCGTCCTGGCCGTTGGGGCGCATGACGCCGATGTAGAATTCGCCCTCGGTTTGCTTCGTGAACGCGATCAGATCGCCGCGCGGCGACCACACGGGCGTCGAATAGCGCCCGGTCCCAAAGCTGATGCGCTGCACGTTGTCGCCGCCAGCCGTCATCGTATACAATTGCTGCGTGCCGCCGCGATCGGAGTTGAAAACGATCTGGCGCGCGTCGGGCGAATAGGAAGGCGACGTGTTGATCGACGGATGCTGCGTGACGCGCCCTTGCTGGCGCGTGCGCAGATCGAGCGTGTAGACGTCGGTATGGCCGCTCTGGGACATCGACATCACCACGCGATTGCCGTCGGGCGAAAAGCGCGGCGCGAACGTCATGCCCGGAAAATCGCCGACCACTTCGCGCTGGCCCGTGTCGATATTGTAGAGATAGACGCGCGGGCGCACGATGTTTGGGTTGCTGGGCTGCGGCACGTAAGCGAGATACGTGATCTCCTGTGCCGTTGGCGAAAAGCGCGGCGTGAGCACCAGTTCGCGCCCATCGGTCAGGAACCTGTGGTTGGCGCCGTCCTGGTCCATGATGGCCAGGCGCTTGATGCGCCGCTGCTGCGGACCCGATTCCGACACGTAAACAATGCGCGTGTCGAAATAGCCGTCCTCGCCCGTCACGCGCTTGTAGACCGCATCCGACACGATATGCGCGATGCGCCGCCAATTGGCCGCCGCCGTCGTGTAGACGCGCCCCTCCATCTGGCTTTCGGCGAAGACGTCCCACAGCCGGTATTCGACGCGCAACCTTCCGTCGCGCTGGGTTTCCACGCTGCCTTGCACCAGCAGCGCCGCATTGATTCCGCGCCAGTCGGGAAAACGCGGACTGGCGTTGCGCATGTCGGCAGGCGACTGGATGAAGGCGCGCGGATCGATCGGACGGAACAGGCCCGAGCGGTCGAGATTGCCCGAAATCACCTTGGCGACTTCGGCGCCGATTTCGTTGTCCGGCCCTTCGCCAAAAAAACGCGACACGGCCGTCGGCACCGGGTCGACCCGCCCGCGCGTAATGTCGATGCGCACTTGCGCCGCTGCGGGCATCGCCGGTGCAAGGGCTGCAGCGGCAAGACCGCCCGCACCGCCGAACAGCGCGCGGCGCGACAGGGGAAACAAGGTTCGCTCGATTTTGGCCATGGGTTTGGTTTCCGCAGTGAAAACGAAAAAAGGGAGCTTAAAGCGATTCGGGGGTCAACGTCTTTGACCAAGAGAGTCACTTCCCCGAAAGACAAGCGTAAGGTTGCCGTTCAACATCTGTTGCGCATTGGTGGCTGGAATCGGCAAGGGCGATGCACGCAACACGGCGCGTCTCGTCATTTCAGCAAAAGACTGACGCGATGGGCCTTCATCCCCCATTACACGTTCGATACGAACGTCTTGGACGGTCCCGTCGGCCAACAACCAAACTCTCAATTCAACGGCAAATGTCTCTATTCCTCGAGCCCCAATATCAACGCTCATTCTCTCGGAAACTTTGGCGTTAATTGCATCTCGGTCGGTCATCGACAAGGGCAGCAGCGGATTGTTGGGCGCGTTGGACGCCGCGCGCGCAGCCGTCTGCGCCGCCGGTGCGGGCGCCGGTGCCGGTGCGCTTTGCGCCGGGGTCGGGCGCGGACGCGTCAGATCGCGCAACACGTTGTCGAGATCGAAATTCTGCGCGGGCCGTGCGGGCGGCGCTGGCGGCGTTGCAGGCCGCGGCGCCGGAGCTGGCGGCGGCGGCGGCGGCGTGGGCGTCGGTGCCGGCACGGGGGCAGGAGCCGGTGCCGGTGCCGGAGGTGCCGGAATGGGCGTTGGCGGGGCGGGTGGCGTTGGCGCCGGGGGCGGTGGCGGGGGCGGTGGGGGCGCCGGTGTCGGACGCGGCGGCGGCGTGGGCGTCGGCGGTGCAGGCGTCGGCGGTGCAGGCGTCGGCACCGGCGGCGTTTCGACTTTTGGCGGTTCCGGGCGGGGCGGTTCGGCGCGGGGGGGCTCCGGGCGCGGCGGGGGCGCGTTGGTGATCGCCGCGATCGGCAGCACTTCGAAAACCAACGGGCGTTCTTCGACCGGCAGGTCGCGCGAAATCAGATTGGGAATGCCGAACACGGCCAGCGCGAACAGGGCCGCATGCAGCGCTGCCGACGCCGCAACGCCGCGCGCCATGCCGCGCGAAAGGCCGCTCGGGCCGTCGGCGGCATCGAAAGTGGCGCTGGGCGAGGCCATCGGTCAGCGACGCGGGACCGGTTGGCCGCGCGGCACTTCGGCGACAAGCGCCACTTTTGTGTAGCCCGCCGCCGCGACCGCGCCCATCACTTCGAGCACGCGCCCGTAATTGATCGCCCGGTCGCCGCGCACGAAGATGCGTGCCTCCGTGTTGTTGTTGGTAATGGCGCGCAGGCGCACGATCAGGGCATCGAGTTCGAGCTCGCTGTCCATCAAAAAGACCTTGCCGTTCGCATTGACGCTGACCACCAGCGGCTCGTCCTGGCCAGTGGCGCGCGCGGCTTGGGTCTGCGGCAGGTCGACGGGCACGGTCGAGGTCAACAACGGTGCCGTGATCATGAAAATCACCAGCAGAACCAGCATCACGTCGACGAAGGGCGTGACGTTGATTTCGGCAACCAAGCGCGTTTGGCGGCGCGAATGCGTGCCGCGCCGCCCGCCTTGCATCATGGGTCCGGCCATCGGCTAGCTCTTTTCTTCGAGCTGGCGCGACAAGATCGCGCCGAACTCGGAGGAAAAGGTTTCGAGCCGCCCGGCATAGCGGTTCAGATCGGACGAAATCTTGTTGTACGCGATCACGGCCGGGATGGCAGCGATAAGGCCCAAGGCGGTTGCGAACAAAGCTTCCGCCAAGCCCGGTGCGACCGACGCGATCGAGGTGTTCTTGGTGACGCCGATCGCATGGAACGAGCGCATGATGCCCCACACCGTCCCGAACAGCCCGATAAAGGGCGCAACCGAACCGACGGAGGCAAGGAACGTCATCTGTTTTTCGAGCCGGTCCATCTCGCGCGACAAGGTCACGGCCATCACGCGCTCGATGCGCGCTTGCAGGCTCGCGCGCATCTGGCCCGCGGCAACCAAACCTTTGGCGGCCGTGCGGCGCCACTCGCGCATCGCGGCACCGAACATCGCGGTCATCGGATCGGAAGGCTGGCTGCCGACGCGGTCGTAGAGATCTTCGAGCGAACCGCCCGACCAGAACTGGTCTTCGAACTGGTTGGCAGCCGCTTGCAGCTTGCGCAAGCGCAGCAGCTTGTCGATCACGATCGCCCAGGTCCAGAACGACGCGACGACCAGAACCAGAATGACAAACTGCCCGACCAGATCGGCATGCAGGAACAGCGCCCAAGGCGTGAATTCCGGCATGCCGCCGCCTGCCAGTGCGGTTGTTTCGACGGTACGATCCATAGTGCGGTGTTCCTCAAGAAAGTGGCAAAAGAGTGTTTCAGGTTTTCGTGACCAGAATATGGCGCGCCAAGGCTGCGCGAACGTCGTCCGGCAACCGCGTGGCGCGCCCGTCGGCCAGCCGAATGCAGGCCAGCCGCACGCGAATCGTCGCAAGCTTCGTACCATTTTCGGCGCGGCGCACAAGCTGCTCGCCCTCGGCCGTGGCCCCGCCAATGTCCAAAATCGTCGTCTCGACAACCAGCGCGTCGTCAAGCCGCGCGGGCGCGTGGTAGTCGACCGAAACCGATTTGACCGCAAACGCCACGCCGCTTTTGACGGCCACGTCGCGCTGGACGATGCCCGCATCGCGCAGAATCTCTGTGCGCGCGCGCTCGGCGAATTTGAGATAGTTGGCGTAATAGACGATGCCGGCTGCGTCGGTATCTTCGTAATAGACGCGGGTTTGGAAGCGATGCACCTGGCTCATGCGCCCGACCCGCCAATCTCGGATGCGGCATCGGGGCTCGCCTGAAGATCGAGCTGCACCTGGGCGCCCGCAGGCGGCGTCATGCCCAAATGGCGCCAGCCTTTTTCGCCCAGCACACGGCCGCGCGGCGTGCGCAGCAGCAGCCCTTCTTGCATCAAAAACGGCTCGATCACTTCCTCGATCGTGTCGCGCTGCTCTGCCAAGGCGGCCGCCAGCGTTTCGACGCCCACCGGCCCGCCGCCGTAATTTTCGGCAATGCCGCGCATGTAGCGCCGATCCATGGCATCGAGGCCGAGCGCATCGACCTCAAGCTTCGCAAGCGCCGCATCGGCCGCCCGGCGGTCAATCGGATCGATGCCGTCCACGGCGGCAAAATCGCGCACACGGCGCAGCAAACGCCCGGCAATGCGCGGCGTGCCTCGGCAGCGCCGCGCGATTTCGCGTGCACCGTCGGCAGCAAGGTTGCACCCCAGCACGCCCGCCGCCCGCCGCACGATCGCCTCGAGTTCGTCCGGTGTATAAAAAATAAGACGCAGCGGAATGCCGAAGCGATCGCGCAACGGCGTCGTTACCAGCCCCGCGCGGGTCGTCGCACCCACCAGCGTAAAAGGCGGCAAATCGATGCGCACCGAGCGCGCCGCCGGTCCCTCGCCGATGATGAGGTCGAGCTGGAAATCCTCCATCGCCGGATAGAGGATTTCTTCGACCGCGGGCGCCAGACGGTGGATCTCGTCGATGAACAGAACGTCGCGCGGCTGCAAGTTGGTCAGCAACGCCGCCAAATCGCCCGCCCGCGCGATGACAGGGCCGGACGTTGCGCGAAAGCCCACGCCCAATTCCTTGGCGACGATTTGCGCCAGCGTGGTTTTGCCCAAGCCCGGCGGGCCGTGCAGCAGCACATGGTCGAGTGCTTCGCCGCGTCCGCGCGCCGCCTCGACGAACACGCGCAGATTCTCGCGCACCTGGCGCTGGCCGACGAACTCGTCGAGCGACAGCGGCCGGATTTTTTGCTCGGGCGCGTCGTCCGGCAAAATCGCCTGGCTGACTTCGCGCGCCACCTCGTCGGGCTTTTTTTTCATCCGCCGAGTTCCTGCAAGCCCAGCGGAATCAGCGCTTCGACGCGTGCACTATCGCCCAATTTCTTGACGGCCTTGTTGACGGCCGCAATGGCTTCGGCGCGCTTGTAGCCAAGATTGACGAGCGCTGAAACCGCATCGGCCGCCGCCGCGTTGGCCGGGGCTGCACCCGGCAACGCGCTTGCGCCCTTCGCGGCCGCGATCGCCAGGCCGAGCGCCGACACTTTGTCCTTGAGTTCGCTTGCGATCCGCATGGCGAGTTTGGGGCCGACTCCGTCGGCGCGCGTGAGCGTCGATTTGTCGTCGGCCAAAATCGCCGCCGCAACTTCGCCCGGCGCCAAGGCCGAGAGCAACGCCAACGCCGCTTTGGGACCGACCCCCTGCACGGTCGTCAGCAGCCGATAGCAGTCGCGCTCCTCGGCCGCAACGAACCCGAACAGTTCGAACGCGTCTTCGCGGATGCTGGTTTCGATCAGCAAGGCGCACGGCTCCCCCACGCCCGGCAAAGCCGCAAGCGTGCGCGAGGAGGCGCGCACCAGATAGCCGACCCCGCCGACATCGAGCACGCAATTGTCGCGGCCAACCTCGTCCACCCGGCCCTTGAGCTTGGCGATCATCGCGCCCCCGCCATGACGGTGCCCTTGGCATACGCCGTGCGGCTGGCCGCGTGATGCGCGTGGCAGATCGCGATCGCGAGCGCGTCGGCCGCATCGGGACCGGCAAATTCCACGCCCGGCAACAGGCGCTGGACCATCATCTGGATCTGCGCCTTGTCGGCATGCCCCGCGCCGACGACGGACTTCTTGACCGCGTTCGCGGCATACTCGGCCACCGGCAACCCGCAGCGTGCCGGGGCGAGCAGCGCAATGCCGCGCGCCTGGCCAAGCTTGAGGGCGGAGGCGGGATTGGCGTTTACAAACGTTTCTTCGACCGCCGCTTCCGCAGGTTGCCATTTTTCGATAGCCGCCACGAGCCCGTCATAGAGCGCCGCCAGACGCTGCGCCATCGGCGCCTCGGCATCGCTTTGCACGCGCCCGTTGGCGACATGGCGCAGGCGGTTGCCATCGACCGCGATCACGCCCCAGCCGGTCGTGCGCAAACCCGGATCGATGCCGATGAGGCGCATGCCGCTCAAGCCGACAATTTGGCGAGCACGGAGTCGGCGACTTCGAAATTCGCCGTCACGGTCTGCACGTCGTCATTGTCTTCGAGCGCTTCGATCAGATCGAGCACGGCGCGCGCACCTTCTTCGTCGAGCGGCACGGTAACATTGGGCTTGAAGACCAGCGTCGCGCGCTTGGGCTCGCCGAATTTGGCTTCCAGAGCGGCGCGCACCGCGCCGAAATTTTCGACGCTGGTGGTGATCGCGTGCGTCTCGGCGTCGCTTTCGACATCGTCGGCGCCGGCGTCGAGCGCGGCTTCGAAAATCGCGTCGGGCGCGGCCTTGGCGGCGGCAAACGCGATTTCGCCCACGCGCGTGAAATTGAACGCGACCGAATTGGTTTCGCCCAACGCTCCGCCGTTTTTCGACAGAATGGTGCGAATGTCGGGTGCTGTACGGTTGCGGTTTTCGGTGAGCGCTTCGACGATGAGCGCGACGCCGTTCGGGCCGTAGGCTTCGTAGCGCACTTCTTCGTAGACCACGCCGTCTTCCTGGCCCGAGCCGCGCCGGATGGCGCGATCGACCGTATCTTTGGGCATGTTGTTTTCGCGCGCGAGGATGACGGCGGCGCGCAAGCGCGGATTGACCGCGATATCGGGCAGCCCGTTGCGCGCGGCGATGGTGATCTCGCGGATGATTTTGGTGAAGATCTTGCCCCGCCTGGCATCCTGCCGGCCTTTGCGGTGCATGATATTTTTGAATTGGGAATGGCCTGCCATGGCAAAATGTCCCGCAAGAAGCTCGAACCGATTCGGCACGCGAATCGGCTAGATATACGCAAATCCACCCGAAACCTATACCAAATCTGGCCGGGTGTCATGGTTTGTTCTAGGCAACAAGCGATGCGTATCCTGGGCGCCCCGATCTGCGAAACGGAGAGCATGATATGCATTCGGCCTTTCGGGTTTTTGCTCGCGGCGATGTTCGTGTTGGGACTAGGTGCCAGCGCCACCGCGCAAACGCTGGCCTCGCCCTACGATTTCGAGACAAGCGTCGCGAGGCTTGAGGCGTCGGTTGCGGCCAACGAGATGTTTTTGGTTGCAACCGCAAGCGCCTCGCGCGCGGCGGCAGGCCAAGGCATCGCCATTCCCGGCAATGCGGTGCTGCTCGTGTTTCGCAACGACTATGCCCGCCGCATGCTGGCGGCCAGCGTCGATGCGGGCATCGAAGCGCCGCTGCGCATCTATGTGAGCGAGAACGCGGCGGGGGCCGTCGCCGTGCGCTGGCAAGTGCCCTCGGCCGTCTTTGCGCCCTACAAAAATCCCGCGCTCGACGCGTTGGCCCAAGAACTCGATCCGATCTTCTTACGCATCGTTGCCCAAGCGCTGGCACGGCCGTAGTCGCGATGGAACTTGTGGCACTCGGCGCCGCCCTTGGCTTTTGCCTGATTGCGGGCGGCATCGGATTTGCGGGCAGCTATCGCGCGTGGCTGGCGGCGGGCGACACAAAAGGCGTGCGCGCCCAATTGCTGTTTTTGGGCGCCGCGATCGCCCTGCATGCGCTCGTCTTCGGTCTTGGCGGATATGGCGGCGGGTTCGTCGCCCCCGTCGGCATCGGCCTTGGCGTCGGCGCCTTCATGTTCGGCATCGGCATGCAGATGGCCAGCGGCTGCGGCTCGGGCACGCTTGGCGCACTCGGGGCGGGAAGCGTGCGCATGCGTGCGGTGCTGCCGTTTTTTGTTGCGGGCGCTTTTTGGGGCTCGCTCGACGCGCCCGCCTGGGACGCCCTGCCCGCTTTTGCGCCCGTGTCGCTGGGCGACGCATGGGGCTGGAGCCTGTCGGCCGTCATACAGCTTTTGTTTGTAGCAGCACTGTGGCGGCTTTTGCCCAAGTCTGCCGCCCTGCCGCAGCGCACGGTCGCAGCCGCCCTGGCGCTTGCGGTGTTTGCGGCCGCCTGCGTACCGCTTGCGGGCCACCCGTGGGGCATCACCTCGGCATTCGCGCTGGGCGGCGCCAAAATCACGCAAACGCTGGGCTGGGATGCTGCGCAGTCGGCCGCTTGGTCGCAAGGCTGGCAGGCCCAAGCCTTGGCCGATCCGTGGTGGCACGACACGACCGCGCGCCTCGATATGGGTTTGGTACTGGGGGCGTTTGCAGCCGCGCGGATCGTTTCGCCGCGGCCGCGTTTTGCCATGCCCGATTGGCGCGGCTGGGCGTTTGCAGCCGTGGGCGGTTTGCTGATGGGCTATGGTGCCCGCATTTCGGGCGGGTGCAATATCGGCGCCTTTATCGGCGGCGTCGTTTCGGGCAGTCCGCATGGCTGGGCCTGGATCGTCGCGGCCTTGGTGGGCTGCCGCGTCGGCATTGCGCTGACGCCCGCACGCCGCTAAGGCAGCGCTGGCGCCAGTCGGCCGCCTTGGCGCACTGGGGCCACGCGCGTGGCGAGGCCGTTTGTGCCGATCTCGGCATAGATCGCGCACAACGTGCCCTCGCCTTCGGCGGGCGTCAGGCGCTCGCCCGGCAGTTTGCGCACGAAGCGCTGGATGGCCGGCTCTTTTTTCATGCCGATGACGGAATCGTAGTCGCCGCACATGCCGGCATCGGTCTGGTAGCCCGTCCCGCCCGCCAGCACCTGGGCGTCGGCTGTCGGCACGTGGCTGTGCGAGCCCACCACAAGCGAGGCGCGCCGATCGCAAAAATGCGCGAACGCGTATTTCTCGCTCGATGCCTCGCCATGCAGATCGATCAGAATCGCCGCCGTCCCGTTGGCGCCAAGCTTATGTTTCTCCAGCGCCGCATCGACCGCCGCAAACGGATCGTCGAGCGCGTCCATGAACAGACGCGCCATCGCGTTCATCACCACGATCTGGCCGCCATTGGGAAGCTTGTACACGCCGACCCCTTTGCCGGGCGTGTTTTTGGGGAAGTTGATCGGTCGCAGCAATTTGGGATCGCGTTCGATCGTCAGCATCAGCTCGCGCTGGTCCCACACATGGTTGCCCGTGGTGATGCAATCCACGCCCGTCGCGTAAAGCTCGGCCGCGATTTTGTCGGTGATGCCGTAGCCGCCGGCCGCGTTCTCGCCATTGGCCACGACAAAATCGAGACCGAGCGATTTGCGCAGACCCGGCAGATGGCGCGCCACCGCCTCGCGCCCCGAACGGCCCACGATATCGCCCAAAAACATCAGTTTCAGCATGGTTGCGGCGCTTTCCAGATCGCGTCTTCGGTCGCGATAAAATCGAGGTTTTTGTCGTATTCGTTTGCCGGCACCGCATCGACGCGCTGGCAGGCAAATCCAAGGCCGATCGCCTGCATCGGGCGCAACGCCGCCAAGGTACGGTCGTAAAACCCGCCGCCATAGCCAAGCCTGCGGCCGGTCGCATCGAACGCCAGCAGCGGCGCCAGCACGACGCTTGGCACGCAGAACGTACGCTCGGGCGCGGGCTCGGCCATGCCAAAACGATGTTGGACGAGCGCGTCGCCCGGCGCATATGCCCGGAACACAAGTGCTGCGCCCTTGGCCACCACGGCGGGCAGCGCCAACGCATAGCCGCGCGCGTGCAAGGCGGCCATCAGCGGCAGCGGGTCGATCTCGTCGCCGAACGCGGCATAGCCTGCCACGACCGTGCCCGCCGGAAACGCGATTTCGGCAAGAATGCGATCGCGCAGAGAAAGTGCAGCAGCCGCCCGCGTTGGCGCGTCGATAGCTGCGCGCCGCAAGCGCATCTCGGCACGCAGCGTCGCCTTGGCGGACAACAAGCGGTCAAGAAGCGGCGAAGTCGCGTTCAAAATCGGTTCCGCGCTGCTGGGGTAAAAGTGGACGGAGCCGCAAAGGCCGTCGGCGTTGGTTTCCTCCGTGGCCCGCTAGAAGCAGGTGGGAACCATATTCCGAAACCACGGTTTCGGAAGGAACAGCCCCCTAGGAGTGTGTATCGCCCCGGGGAATACGCATGCCTAACGCGCCGCGCAGCCCCGTCCGTGACTAACATAGGCTTCTGCCGGGCCAAGGGCAACCCGGTACGCAGCTTTGCCGATCGATCCGCGAACCAAGTGGCCGCCCGGCGCCTGGCACTTGGGCCGCGTGCGGTCGGGAATGCCCGACCGCACGAAAGAAAAAGGCCCCGCCAGAATGGCAGGGCCTTTCGTCGCCGCCGGTCAGCGACCGGTCATTTGTTGCCGTCGTAGGTGAAGATGTCGCGGTCCTTGGTTTCCGGCACGAACAGGAAGCCGATGACCGCCGTTCCCAGCGCCACCACGATCGGGTACCACAACCCGTAATAGATGTCGCCTGTCTGCGCCACCATGGCAAACGACGTGGCCGGCAACAGTCCGCCGAACCAACCGTTGCCGATGTGGTAGGGCAGCGACATCGAGGTGTAGCGGATGCGCGTGGGGAACAGTTCCACCAGCGCCGCCGCGATCGGCCCGTAGACCATCGTCACGTAGATCACCAGCACCGTCAGGATCGCGATGATCGTCAGGGGTTGCGACCGGAAAATGTCGAAGAAGCCCGACACTTTCACGCGGTTGGGGTCGGTTGCGCTCGGATAGCCCGCCGCCGTGATCGCTGCACCCGCAGCGCGGTTGAAGGCCGCCGTCTTGGCCGCACCTTCGGCACCGGCCTTTTCCAGATCGAACGACTCGATCGCCGTCGTGCCGACGACGATCGTGGCCGTCGACCCTGCGGGCGCGGCTTCGGTCGTGTAGGACACGGCGTTGCGCGCGAGGAAGGCCTTGGCGATGTCGCACGAGTTGGTGAACTTGACCGTGCCCGTCGGATTGAACTGGAACGAGCAATCGGCCGGATCGGCCTTCACAACTACGGGCGATTCGGTCTGCGCCTTGAACAAGGTCGGATCCGCGTTCGCCGTCAGCGCCTTGAACAGCGGGAAGTAGGTCAGCGCCGCAATGACGCAGCCCGCCAGGATGATCGGTTTGCGGCCGATCCTGTCCGACAGCGAGCCGAAGACGATGAACCCGCCGGTGCCCAGAATCAGCGACCACGCGATCAGCACGTTCGCTGTCAGCAGATCGACCTTGAGGATCGATTGCAGGAAAAACAGCGCGTAGAACTGGCCCGTGTACCACACCACCGCTTGGCCTGCCGTCAGGCCCAGCAAAGCCAGCAGTGCGATCTTCGCGTTTTTCCACTGGCCGAAAGCTTCCGAAAGCGGCGCTTTGGAATGCGTGCCTTCTTCCTTCATTTTCTTGAAGGCCGGGCTTTCGTTCATCTGCAGACGGATCCACACCGAAATGCCGAGCAAGAAGACCGACACCAGGAACGGAATGCGCCAGCCCCAATCGGCGAAGTCCTTTTCGCCGAGATAAAGACGGATCGACAAGATCACCAGCAGCGACAGCAGCAGGCCGATCGTCGCCGTGGTCTGGATGTAGCTGGTGAAATAGCCGCGCCGTCCCGGCGGCGCATGTTCGGCCACGTACACGGCCGCCCCGCCATATTCCCCGCCCAGCGCCAAGCCTTGCAGCATGCGCAGCGCGATCAAGATGATCGGCGCCGCAACGCCGATCGTGGCGTAGTTGGGCAGCACGCCGACCAGGAAGGTCGAAGCGCCCATAATCACGATCGTGACCAAGAAGGTGTATTTGCGGCCCACCATGTCGCCCAAGCGGCCGAACACCAGCGCGCCGAACGGGCGCACCAGGAAGCCGGCAGCAAAGGCCAGCAACGCAAAGATGTTGCGCTGCGCTTCCGGGAATGCGCTGAAAAACTGCGCCCCGATCAAAGCCGCAAGCGATCCATAAAGGTAAAAATCGTACCACTCGAAAATTGTGCCAAGCGACGAGGCGAGAATGACCTTGCGCTCCTCGGCCGTCATCGGCGCTGCTTTGGACGGATTAGCCATATCGGTCATCCCGGATCCCTTTTATGTTTGGCGCTTCGCCGTTGCCGGACCGAGCGCACGCGTTGCCCCCCGATTTAACATCGGTTCCGTGTGCTTATACGCGGAAGGACGCCATATTCAACATAAAAAATATGTCTATTTTCCAGCCATTCGTCTTATCAACGGCTCAAGCGTGCGTTTTTATTTTGCGAAAACGAGCGTATGCCAGCCAGCGATGGCAATCCGCCGCACGAAGATAGCGCCCCGTGCCCGGAATGCTGCGCCCACCCACGCTTCTTGATCGGCCAAAAGTCCGGACAAAATCAACGTCCCGCCCGGCGCCATCGCGTCAACGAGGCGGGTTACGAACTGCGTCAGCGGACGCGCCAAAATATTGGCGACGACCAGATCGAATCGGCCGCGCGTGGGCCCCAATTTGGCAAACCCCGCCGATGCGCGCACCTCGATGCGCCGGGCCAAGCCGTTCGCGCGCATATTGAGGCGCGCAAGGTTGGCCGAGTCGATGTCGATGTCGCTTGCCAGCACCCGGCAAGGACGCGCACGCGCCGCCCCGATCGACAGAATGCCGGAGCCGCAGCCAAGATCGAGCATGCGCTTGAAGCGCTTGCGCTTGGCAAGATCGCCGATCGCCAGCAGGCAGCCTTTGGTCGTTGCATGCTCGCCCGAGCCGAAGGCGATCGACGCGTCGAGCGCCACCGCAAACGCGCCTGCCGGGACCGGACGTTCGACATGGCTGCCGTAGACGAAAAAACGCCCGATTTCGAGCGGCGGAAACGAGGCGCGGTTTTCGGCGAGCCAGTCGCGTGCCGGCAATTCTTCGACGCCGAGCGGCGGTACCGGGCGTCCCAAATCCTTGGCGACCTTGAAGATCAGCGGCGCCAAACGGCCAAGATCGGGCTTCGCGTCGAAAAACGCTTCGACCAGCCACGGTCCGTTGGGCGCGGTTTCGAACGCCGTCAACGCGCCCGCTTCCTCCTCGATCGCCTGCACATAGGCGGCTTGGCTGATCGCATCGGCCGGAAACGCAAGACGCCAGATCGTGCTCATGCTTTCTCCACGAAGGTTTCCATCACGTGCTTGAGACCGCCATGCTCGAATTCGACTTCGAGCTTGCCGCTCTCGGCGGCGACGACGCGGCCATAGCCGAATTTCTGGTGGAACACGCGCATTCCGGGCTGCAAGCCGTTGGCGGCACGCGAACTTGGCTGGGCGTGAAAGCGGCCCTCGATCACGGGGGCCCGTCTGGCGCCGTAGGAAAAGGGCCGCGACGCAGCACTTTCGCCGCCACCGCTGCCGTGCGCAAACTGCGGCCCGTCGCCCCATAGACCCGGCTCGCTTTTGACCTCGAGCCTTTCGGGCGGCAATTCGCCCACAAAGCGCGAGGGCACGCTCGATTGCCACATGCCGTGGATGCGCCGGTTGGCGGCGAACGAAACATAGGCGCGCCTGCGCGCGCGCGTCAGGCCGACATGCGCAAGGCGACGCTCTTCCTCGAGCCCCTCCTCGCCTTTTTCGTCGAGCGAGCGCGGATGCGGGAACAGGCCTTCTTCCCAGCCCGGCAAAAACACGGCGCCGAATTCGAGCCCCTTGGCGGCATGCAGCGTCATCAAGCTTGCCATGTCGCCGGGTGCGCCGGCCGCGTTTTCCATCACCAGGCTGACATGTTCGAGAAACGCCTGAAGGTCGTCGTATTCCTCAAGCGCCGCCACAAGCTCCTTCAGGTTTTCGAGCTTGCCGGGCGCCTCGGGCGATTTGTCTTCCTGCCACATGCGCGTGTAGCCGCTTTCGTCGAGCACGCTTGCGGCAAGCTCGGCATGGTTGGCGCGCGGCGCCTGGGCGCGCCAGCGCGCAAAATCCTCGACGATGCGGCGAATGGCGTTGCGTGCGGCGGGCTTGAGTTCGTCCGTGCCGACCAGCATTTCGGCCGCCGCCAGCAACGGCATGCCGCGCGCGCGCGCCAGACGCTGCAAGGTCTGCAAGCTCGCATCGCCGATGCCGCGGCGCGGTTTGTTGACGATGCGCTCGAACGCCAGATCGTCGTCGGGCTGGGCGATGACGCGCAAGTACGCGATCGCGTCGCGGATTTCCTCGCGCTCGTAGAAGCGCGGGCCGCCGATCACGCGGTAGGGAATGCCGAGCGTGATGAAGCGCTCCTCGAACTCGCGCGTCTGGAAGCTCGCGCGCACCAGAATTGCCATGTCGCCGAGCTTTTCGCCCGCGCGTTGCAGCGCTTCGATTTCGTCGGCGACGAACCGCGCTTCCTGTTCGCCGTCCCACACGGGCCGCACCTCGACAAGGCTGCCGGCGGTCTGGGCGGTCCACAAGGTTTTGCCCAGACGCTGGCGGTTGTGCGCGATGAGGGCGGCGGCGGCGGCCAGGATATGTTCGCTGGAGCGGTAGTTCTGCTCGAGCCGGACGATCTTGGCGCCGGGAAAATCCTTTTCGAAGCGCAGGATGTTGCCGACCTCGGCGCCGCGCCAGCCGTAGATGGATTGGTCGTCGTCGCCGACGCAGGCGAGGTTGTGCGAGCCCTGCGCCAAAATTCGCAACCAAAGATATTGCGCGACGTTGGTGTCCTGGTATTCGTCGACCAACAGATAGCGGAAACGCCGATGGTATTCGGCCAGCACGTCGGGCCGGGTCTGGAACAGGGTCAGATTGTGCAGCAGCAGATCGCCGAAATCGCAGGCGTTCAGCGTTTTGAGACGTGCCTGGTAAAGGGCATAAAGTTCGGCCAAGCGCCCGCCGGCGATTTCTTCGGCCGCATCCTTGGCGTTGCCGACTTTGTCGGGCGTCAGGCCGCGGTCCTTCCAGCGTTCGATCGCCGTATGCACGATGCGCGGCGGCCATTTTTTGTCGTCGATATTTTCGGCCTGCAGCAGCTGCTTGACCAGCCGGATCTGGTCGTCCTGATCGAGGATCGTGAAATTGGGTTTGAGGCCGACGAGCTCGGCATGGCGGCGCAAAATGCGGGCGGCCAGAGCATGGAACGTGCCGAGCCACATCGCCTCGACCGAATCGCCGACAATGGCGCCGATGCGGCTGCGCATTTCGGCCGCCGCTTTGTTGGTGAACGTGACTGCCAAAATCTGGTTGGGAAACGCCTTGCGCTGGACCAGCAGATGCACGACGCGCGTGATCAGCACGCGCGTTTTGCCCGTCCCCGCCCCTGCCAGCACCAAAAGCGGCCCTTCGGTCGCGGTAACGGCATCGCGCTGCGGCGGATTGAGCGCGCGCAGATAAGCCGGTTCGGCTGCCAGAGCAGCGCCTGCATCGGTCGCGGTTGGGACCAAAGGCTCGGGCGGAGAATCGGGCAGAGTTTCCATCGTCGTCGATTTACAGCATCCAAGGAGGTGCCGCAAATTTCACAAAAACCGTATCGTTTTTTGTCATGTTGATTTTTAGCGCGCATAAAGCGCGGCGCGAACGCGCCCGGAAACCGGAGGGTTTCTCCCGTGCGCCAAGGAATACTTGCGGTATCGCCGACAAGGGCAGCTTCAAATTCGATACGCGCTTGGCCGGCAACAGCAATGTCGGCCACACTTGCGGCACCGCCCTTGGCGACGCCGAACGCAAAGCGCTTGTCGCGTAGCTCAAAGGACTCCAAGCGGCCCGGTTCGAAAAGCCGCTTGGCGAAACGGGTTTTGGCATGGAGAATGCTTCGCAGCGGCGCTTTCTCCATGCCGTCGAAACCGGAGGCCTTCATGGGTGCGTCGCGGTTCTTTTTGGCTCTCGTCGCAGGATTTTTGCTGGCCCTGCCCGTCCAGGCCCAATCGCTCGACGAGGCGCTCTCGGGCGTGCTGCGGCTCAAAACCTTCGTGCCGGCCGAAGCACGCACGGCGCAGACGCTGGGGCGCGAGCGCGAAGGCTCCGCCATTCTGATCGACGCAAGCGGCCTGCTGCTGACGGTCGGCTATCTGATGGTCGAAGCCTCGGGCGGCGAGGTCCATCTGCCCGACGGGCGGGCTGTGCCCGCAACGATCGTCGGCTACGACCAGGATAGCGGGCTTGGCCTTATGCGCATGGCGGAGAGCCCGCGCGGATTGAAACCGCTGGCGCTCGGCCGTTCGGACAGCGTCAAGGATCGCGACCAAGTGGCGATCCTGGCGTTCGGCGGCCGCAGCTCGGCAGCGCCTGCCATGGTCGTCTCCCGGCGCACGTTTGCCGGCAACTGGGAGTATCTGCTCGATACCGCCATCTGGACCGCACCGCCGCATCCGGCGTGGAGCGGCGCCGCCCTTGTCGACGGCGACGCGCGGCTCGTGGGCGTGGGCTCGCTGATCGTCAACAACGCGACCGGAACGTCGGCCCCGATTCCGGGCAACGTGTTCATCCCGATCGATCTGTTGCGCCCGATCCTGGGCGATCTGATCGTCCAGGGCCAGTCAAGCGACCCGGTGCGCCCGTGGCTGGGCATGACCTTGGCCGAAGCCGAAGGTCGTCTGGTCGTGCTGCGCGTGACGCCCGAAGGCCCGGCCGAGCGCGCGGGCATCAAGCGCGGCGACATCGTGCACGCGGTCAAGGACGCGCGGCCTTCGTCGCTCGAAGAATTCTATCGCGCGATCTGGGCGCAGGGTGCGGCCGGAACCGTGGTCGATTTCGAATTGCTGCAAGACGGCCGCGTGCGGCAGATGAACGTGCCGTCGATCGACCGGCGCAACCATTTGAAGCTGCGCTCGACGCTGTAGCCGGTTGCCGGGCGGCTCGTCGTGCGGCTCAAGCGATCCGCAGATAGCGGCGCTGCAAGGCGGCCGAGCCCAAGCCCAGCGCGATCCAAAAGGCGGCCATCGCGCCAAGCGATGCCAGCGCAAAATGCTGCGCGAGTTCGGCCGTAACGCCGCTGTCGCCAAGCGCGCCGCTTTGCGCCATCAGCCTTGGCAGCCCCATCGCTTCGCCGGGCGCGCCGACCGCATTCGGCAGCGCCACGACCAGAAGCCCAAGCGCCCATTGCCAGGGACGAAACGCAAATGCCATGGCGCCAATGCCGACCAGCGTTGCCGCAGCGGTGGCAACCCACCAGATTTGCCGCGCCAGCAAATCGCCCTCGGCCATGCCCGGCAGGGCGGGGGCAACGCCCATTGCCGGCGCAAACGCAAACGCAGCGAACCCGAACGCGCCAATCCCCAAGCCTGCGCGCCAATCGAGGGCGAGGCCGCGCGCCGCGCGCACGACCAGCAGACCCGCATTGGCAAGCAAAGCAAAACCGATCCCGGTCAGCACGTCGAACAGCACCGACAGGCCGACGCGCATGGCGCCTTCGGGCGACCAATCGTGGCCGTGCCCGGCATGGTCCTCGATTTCTGCCGCAGTCTCGAACGTTTCGGCGACGGCGATAAGCGGCCACACGCCGAACGCCTGCACCGACGCGGCAAGCAGGCCCGCGAGCGTGCCAGCGGCAAGCGCGATCCAGAACAGCCGGGCGATCATCGACGGGCGATCAGTGGCAGGGGAAAGCGAAGCTGTGACGCGAATCGTGGGCCGCATTGTGGACGCTCGATGCCCCAGCAAACCCCACGCCCGCCAGCACGAACATTCCGAACACGGCCGCGACCAAACTTGCGGACAACGCGCGCGCGCGCACATCGACAGGCGCAAAAACAACAGGCTGAGACATTCGACGTTCCCCCGCAGAAATTACCGTACGGGCAAAGTTACTACGGATCGCGGGTCTGGCGCAAGCCACGCGGTCAACGTCGGTGCCCGACCGCGCGCCCCGCGCCTTCGGGCAACGGCAAGTGCGCATGGGCCTTGGCAAACGCGTCGATGCGCGCGCGATCGTCCTGCGCAAATGCCGTCGCGCGCCGCGATCCCAGATCGACATGCAGCGACAGCATTTCCATGGTCGCGCACAGCGTGCCCGTGGCGCGGTTGCGCAGCGCATGGAAATAATGGAAGCGCTTGGCATCCACGTTCAAAATTTGGGTGGCGATGGCCATATCGTCGCCCAAGGTCAGTTCCGACAAATAGCGCACATGGGCTTCGACCGCGAAGAAGCTGCGATTCGTGCGCTTGCGCCAGGCAGCGCCGAAATCGATCGCCTCGAACAGCGTGTCGGTCGCGTTGTCGAACGCCAGCACGTAAAAAGCCACGTTCAGATGGCCGTTGTAATCGATCCATTCCGGCCGCACAGGTTCGGCGTGGCGATCGAAGGGTGCGGAAAAAGCCGTTGCGTTCATGCGCCCAAATTGTGCCGTCCGGCGCCGCGAATCAAGCGCGCGTTCAGCTGCCGCCGGAGCCGCCCCAGCGCTGGGCAAGGCGCTGCATGGTTTCGAGCGCCAGCCGGTTGGCAAGCGTGCCGACGGAAACCTGACGGTTGCCGCGTTCGATGGTGCCACCGGGCACGATCGTCCAGCCGTTGGCATTTTCGATATCGTCGTCTTCGGCGACGGCGTCGAGCTGCTCGCGCTGGCCGCGCACCAGGCTGCCGTCGCGCGCCTCGTAGCGGCGGCGCAGCAGATCGGGCGGGATCGCGCGCGTGACGAGCGTCGCGACGATTTCCCCGCTTGCCACGTCTTTGGTCGTCACGCGAAAGCTTTTGCGCGTCGGCGAGCGCGGGTCGTCGAGCATAACGATCTCCATCAGCAGCTCGGCCTTGCCGAGCAGCGCCGCGGTCTCGATGTTCTGCGCGCTGCCGGTCCGCTGGGGGCTTGCCGCCGCGGTCGTGCGAATGATCGTGTTGCGGTCGATCATGCGGGTCGAGGCGTCGAGCATGGCGTTAGTAAACGCGGCCTCGAAACCGGCGCCGAAAAATTCGTCGGGCGTGGCGCCCGCCCGGCCGCCCGCCCCCGCGCGCCCGCCAACGACAACGCAGCTCGACGTTTCGCTGCTGCGGGCGGCTTGGGCGTCGATTTGGGCGCGTCCCAAAACGCCAATCTCGCCCGACGCGCTGCCGCTGGCCTTGCGATCGTCGCGGCTGATCACCTCGATCGCGCAATCCTGCCCGGCCAATTCGCCCAATTGGCGAAACCAATAGACCACGATGCGCGGCCGATTTTGCGCCGCATACGCGGCCCGATAGGTCGCAGCCGTACTGTTGCGGTCGATCGCGGCGGGGGCGCCGGGGCGCGGCTGGCGTGTCAGCACGCCCGGCACGTCGGTGCGATACCCATCGGCGCCGATGCCGCCCAGCCCTGGAATGGGTGCGGCTTGCGGCGCGTCGGCAGCGGGCGGCACATAGGGCGGCACCGCTTGGGCAAGCGCGCCCACGGGCGCCAGAATAACCATGCCAAGAGCAGCGCAGCGCAGCGTCTTCATCATCGCGGATCCGCTCCTTTGAGTTCGACCAGATAGAGCGCGACTTTCTGCGCGTCCATCGAGGATTCCTGGTAGATCGCAAACGCGCGCGGCGACAAGAAGACGCGCTTCCACACCGAGACGGGTTCGCTCGGCGCCTGGGCGCTATCCATGAATTGCGTGCGCGCCTCGATTTGGATCGGCGTGTCGGTGCAGTTGACCATGCGCGCCGTCACCTGCACGCGGCCCGCATCGTTGCGGCTGGCGCCCAGCGACTGGACCAGCACCCGGTCCGTAATGCGCCGATCCGTGAACGCGACGGCATTGAGCGGCACTTCTTGCATGGTGCCCGGCACCATCGGCGCCATCGCTGGACCTGGATTGCGCTGGGCGGTCAAAAACGGCGTGAAATCGCATTGCACGGCGATGGGCTGGGCGCAGCCCGCCAGCATCGCGCCCGCCAACGCAACCGCCGCCACCGCACCCAACCGTTTGCCCCATGCCAATGCCATTTTCCCGTCTCCTCTTGTCGCGTTCGTATCCCTAGCGTCGCTGCCGCATGATCGCGTTGGGGGCAACATCCGGTACCCACAACGCGGATACCGAGCGAATCCATCCAAGCGAACAATTGCCGACTTTTTCCAGCCGGATCTGGGCCGGCGTGTCGGCCAGCGGGGATTGGGTTTCGTCGAGCCATTCTGCCACAACTTTAGAGGTGGGCGGAACCGATTCGAGCGTTGCGACGTGGATTCGGTCGGGCAGGTTATCCCAGCTGCGCACATCGGCCTCGGCTTGCATCTGCGCGGCGATGCCTTGCACCAACAGCCCAAACGCCGCAATGCCAAGGCCCGCAAGCGCCGTGTCGCGATCGCCCGAATTCGCGCCGTAGGTGGCCGCGAGAACCCCTGCCCCGACCAACACGCTGCCCGTGGTGTCGGTCGCACCCTTCCAGACGGCCTTGTTGGCCAAAATCGCGTCGATCGGACGGCCGCCGCGCGTGGTCGCCTGATAGAACACGTCGCCCGCCAGAATGCCGGGCACCATCACGCCGTCGACGGAAAAATTGACGCCCTGCTCGCGAATATTGCCGCTGCGCCGGAAGACCAGCCGTTCGCGCCCAGCACCTTCCGCCGCTTTGAGGGGGCCGCGCCCCGTTTCGGCCAGCAGCAGCACGGTGTGCGAGGCCGGCGGCTCGGCCAAGCGTGGCTGATGGCGGGCGGCTTCGGCAAACGCATCGCGCGCATCGACCGCATTGCCATAGCAGCGCCGCGCCCAACCTTCCAAAAACAGCATGGCCGCAAAGTCGGACCGGTAGGTTTCCTCGGCGGCAATGCTGTCCTGGAAGATGGCACCGCGAAACGAGGCGGCCGCATTGTCGTATTCGCCGCTGCGCATATAGGCCAGACCGCGATAATAGTAAGCCATCGCGCGTTCGTAAGGCTCGCCTTTGAAATCCTTGATATTCTCCTTGATCCAAAGCGAGCGCGCGGCGGCCGCCCGGGGATTGTCGGCATAGATCGCATCGATCGATTCGAGCGCGCGGTCGAACGACGCTGCGGCATGCGCGATTTCGTCGATTTCCAACGCCGCCAGCCCCGTGCGGGTATGGTTCAAGACCGCATTGCGCTGGCCTTCGATGGGGATGCGGGCATAGAGCCTGCGCAACGGCGCCGGCTTGTCGGCAAGGTATTCTTCGAGCTGGATCGGGTCGACCTTGATTTCCAGCTCGTGCGTTTGGGTGGTCACGCACCCGGCCAGCAAGGCGCTACATGCCGTTGCGGCCAGGGCCTTGCGAAAAACCATCCGTCGGCCGCGCCTAGCGATAGACGACGTCGTCGGTGGCCGCGCGCGTGAACTCGTAGTCGTTCTCCCACACGATCGTGCCGCGTTCGGTATCGATCATCTGGAAGACGATGTAGTTCGTGCGCTGAACGGCGCCGGTCGTGCCGCTGCGCGCGTTCAGCGTTGAAATGCGGCCCGACAGCCGCAAATCGGCGCTCGCCTGCGCCTGGGCAAGGCCCGTGGTGCCTTGGTCGACGACGCCGTCGCGACGCATGGCGCGTTCCTGGTTGACGAGCGCCGCCTGGTTGCGCGCAACGAACACCATCTGGCCTTTGGACGCGCGATTGAGCTGCACGCGAAGGCGGTCGGTAATCAGATTCTTGTCGATGGGCTGGGTTCCCGAGACTTCGAAAAACTGGCCGTCGATGACGACTTGCGGCGGGTTGGGGCGCGCGGCCAGCGCCGACAGCGTGCGGTTCGACAGCATGTCGCGCACCATCTGGTCGGTCATTGCCGCAATGTCCTGCGCTTCGATGCCAACGCCGCTGACGGGCCCGCGTTCGCCCGGCGCCACGGTTACCGTGCGCGAGCCGCCCGCAACGCTCAAAGCCCCCTCGTTGGTTTGGCAGGCACCGAGCCCGAGCGCGGCGACGCCGACAACCAGAAACTTTGTTACAGCGTTCATCGCACGAAATCCTTCATGTTTTTGCAACCGCATATTCTTCGCCGATATTCGCCACGCTCGCAAGCGGAAAGCGATGGGCTGCGCGCCCATTTGGTGCCCGAAAAAAATTCCCCGTTTGGGACGGGATTGGGCGACAAAGACGCATGGTTTCCAGCATCCTCGCGTGGGTCAACGCGCGCGCTTCCAAAATTCTTGCGCTTTGCCTGTTCGTGGGCATCGCGTTTCCCGATCTAGCGGCAGCGGCGCGCCCGTTCTTGCTGCCGGCCGTAACGATCCTGCTCGCCTCGGCGATTTTGCGCATGAATTGGACGCGGCTCGCCGATCCGCTGCGCCAGCCCGCCAAGATCGCCATATTGGTCGTGCTGCTGATGGTGGGGGTGCCGTTGCTGGCCGTGCCGCTGGCGGACGCGTTGCTGCCCGGCCCGCTTGCCCGGGCGATCGGGCTGTTTAGCAGCGCGCCGATGCTGGTATCGGTCACGGCCTATGCGATCATGCTCGGGCTCGATGCGCGCTGGGCCTTGGTTTTGCTGGTCGCAACGTCGTTGGCCGTCCCTCTTACGCTGCCGCCCTTGGCGGCGATGCTGCTGCATCTGGACGTCGCGATCGGGGCGGGCGATTTGCTGCTGCGTCTGGCGGGGTTGGTTGGCGGCGCGTTTGCTGCCGCCTATGCGATCCGCAAACTCGCCGGGGCCGAACGGCTGAAGCGCCATGACGGCGCTATCGGCGGCTTGGGGGTTTTGGTGCTGGTGGTGTTCGCGTTCGGCGCGGTCGACGGTTTTGCCGATGCGATCCGCAGCGATCCTGCAAAAGTCGCGCTCTATATGGCGGCGGCGTTCGGCGCCAATTTCGGCCTGCAAGCGCTGACGGCGGCAGTTTTGGTCCCGTTCGAGCGCGTGCTGGGCCTGACGCGCGCCGAGAGCCTCACAGCGTCGCTTGCGGCCGGCAACCGCAATTTTGCGCTGGTGGTGGGCGCGATCGGAACCGGCAGCGACAGCGACCTGTTTTTGTATTTCACGTGCATGCAGTTCCCGATCTACATGACGCCGTTCCTGCTGGGCGCGATCTACCGGCGCGCGATGGCGGCAAGCGCCTAGCCCACCGCGATATTGTCGATCAGGCGCACGCCGCCAAGATGGACTGCCACGAACAAACGGGCGGGCGGGGCCATCGCAAGCGCAAGCGTGGCAGCGTCGCGCAGTTCGACATAGTCGATCGGCCCGAAACCTTTTGCCGACAATTCGCCAGCGGCGTCCTTCGCGCACGCAAGCGCATCGCCGCCTGCCAGGATGCGCGCGGCCGCCCGCGCCATCGTCGTCGGCAGATGCGCCGCGACCGCGCGCAAGTCGGCCGACAAACGCCGGTTGCGCGAGCTCATCGCCAGCCCGTCCGCTTCGCGCAAGGTTGCGACCGGCACGATGCGGACCGGCATGGCCAAGTCTTCGACAAGTCGTTTGACGACCAGAAGCTGCTGATAGTCCTTCTCGCCGAACGCCGCGACATCCGGCTGCACCTGCCCGAACAGTTTTGCCACGACGGTCGCAACGCCCTGAAAATGGCCGGGGCGCACCGGCCCGCACAGCACGTCGCTCAGCGATCCCGCCACCGTCACGCGCGTGGCATCGCCCGGCGCATACATGTCGGCGACGCCCGGCAAATAGGCAAGATCGACGCCGACGCGCGCAAGGGCGGCAAGATCGCCGGCCTCGTCGCGCGGGTAGGCGTCGAGATCTTCGCTCGGCCCGAACTGCGTCGGATTGACGAAGATCGAGGCCACAAGGTAGTCGGCATCGCGGCGCGCCGCGTCCACCAGCGCCAAATGGCCCGCATGGAGCGCGCCCATCGTCGGCACAAAGCCGATCCGCTTGCCGGCCTTGCGCGCAACGGCAATCTGCGCGCGCAGATCCGCGACGCGCCGTGCGATGCTAAGCGTCATGTCTCGTAGCCTAGGTTGGGGCGCAGCCATTTTTCGGCCTGCTCAAGCGAAACGCCGCGCCGGTGCGCATATTCGGCGACCTGGTCTTTGCCGATGCGCGCGACGCCGAAATAAGCGGCCTGCGGATGCGAGAAATAGAAACCCGAGACCGCTGCCGTCGGCAGCATGGCGAAATTTTCGGTCAGGCTGATGCGCGTCTGGCGGTGCGCGTCGAGCAGGCGGAAAAGTTCGGGCTTCTCGCTGTGGTCGGGGCATGCGGGATAGCCAGGCGCCGGGCGGATGCCGCGATATTTTTCCGCCACCATATCTTCGTTGGACAAATTCTCGTCCGCCGCGTAGCCCCAAAACTCCTTGCGCACGCGCTCGTGCATCCGCTCGGCGAACGCTTCGGCCAGACGGTCGGCGAGCGCTTTCAGGAGAATGTCGGAATAATCGTCGTGCTGCGATTTGAAGCGCGCCAGATGCGCTTCGATATCGTGCCCGGCCGTCATGGCAAAACCGCCGATATAGTCGGCGTCGGGCGACACGAAATCCGCCAGGCAGAAATTGGCGCGCCCGCCGCGCTTGGCGATCTGCTGGCGCAAAAAGTGGAAACGGCTGAGTTCGGTCGCGTGCTGCGCATCTTCGTACACGACCACGTCGTCGCCCACGCGTTTGCACGGCCAGAAACCGACCACGCCCTTGGCGACCAGCCAGTTCTCGTCGACGATGCGCTTCAGCATTTTCTGCGCATCGGCGAACAGGCTGCGCGCGCTTTCGCCCACGATCGCGTCGTCGAGAATTGCGGGATACACGCCCTGCAATTCCCAGGCGCGGAAAAACGGCGTCCAGTCGATGCGCTCGACCAGTTCGGCCAGCGGATACTCCGCGAACGCGCGCGTGCCCAGGAATTTTGGTTCCGGCGGCACGTAATCGAACCAGTCGAATTTGGGCGCGTTGGCGCGCGCTTCAACGAGCGATACCAAACTGTCCTTCTGGCCGCCCGCGCGATCGACGCGGATCTTTTCGTATTCCTTCAAGATGCCCGCGTTGAAATCGTCGGCTTGCGTGTCCGAAAGCAGCGACGAGCACACCCCTACCGCGCGCGACGCATCGAGCACGTGGACGGTCGGGCCGTCGTAGCGCGGCGCGATGCGCAAGGCCGTGTGCGTCTTCGACGTCGTGGCGCCGCCGATAAGCAGCGGGATTTTCATGCCCGCGCGCTTCATCTCCTCGGCCACCGTCACCATTTCGTCGAGCGACGGCGTGATGAGGCCCGAGAGGCCGATAATGTCGGCCTTGTTCTGGTTGGCCGCGCGCAGAATTTCCTGCACCGGCACCATCACGCCAAGATCGACGACGTCGAAATTGTTGCATTGGAGCACGACGCCCACGATGTTTTTGCCGATGTCGTGCACGTCGCCCTTGACCGTCGCCATGACGATCTTGCCCTTGGGCTTGGAATTGGCGGTCTTCTCGGCCTCGATGTAGGGGATGAGGTGCGCGACCGCCTTTTTCATCACGCGCGCCGATTTGACCACCTGCGGCAAGAACATTTTGCCCGCCCCGAACAGGTCGCCGACCACGTTCATGCCGTCCATCAGCGGGCCTTCGATGACCTCGATCGGGCGGGCGGATTGCTGGCGCGCTTCTTCGGCGTCTTCGACGACGTACTGGTCCATGCCCTTCACCAGCGCGTGCTCCAGGCGCTTGCGCACCGGCCAGCTGCGCCATTCCAGTTCGGCGGCGTCGGGAACGTCCGCGCCGGACTTCTTGTATTTGGGCGCCAGTTCGAGCATGCGCTCGGTCGCGTTGGGATTGCGGTTGAGGATCACGTCCTCGCACGCGTCGCGCAGTTCGGGCGGGATCGTGTCGTACACGTCGAGCTGGCCCGCATTGACGATGCCCATATCCATGCCAGCCTTGATGGCATGGTAGAGGAACACCGAATGCATCGCGCGGCGCACCGGCTCGTTGCCGCGGAACGAGAACGACAGGTTCGACACGCCGCCCGAAATTTTGGCGTGCGGGCATTGGGCTTTGATGCGCCGCGTGGCTTCGATGAAATCGACGCCGTAATTGTTGTGCTCCTCGATCCCGGTGGCGACCGCGAAGATGTTCGGATCGAAGATGATGTCCTCGGCCGGGAAGCCGACTTCGCCGACCAGAATGTCGTAGGCGCGCTTGCAGATTTCGACCTTGCGGTCGGCGGTGTCGGCCTGGCCTTTTTCGTCGAAGGCCATCACCACCACGGCCGCGCCGTAGCGGCGGACCTTCTTGGCCTGCGCCACGAACGGCGCCACGCCCTCCTTCATCGAGATCGAATTGACGATCGGCTTGCCGGCCACGCATTTGAGACCCGCTTCGATGACCGTCCATTTTGAGCTGTCGATCATCACGGGCACGCGGCTGATGTCGGGTTCGGCCGCGATGAGTTTGAGGAACGTGTCCATCGCCAGTTCGGCGTCGAGCAGGCCCTCGTCCATGTTGACGTCGATGATCTGGGCGCCCGCATCGACTTGCTGGCGCGCCACTTCGACGGCGGCCGCATAGTCGCCGGCAAGGATCAGTTTTTTGAACGCCGCCGAACCGGTGACGTTGGTGCGCTCGCCGATATTGACGAAAGTGGCGACGGCTGGGTTTTCGATGTCGGCCATGTCAGAAACTCACCGCTTCCATGCCCGCCAGCCGCAGCCGCGCGCCGATTTTGGGGATTTGCCGGGGGGCGACGCCCGCAACCGCCTTGGCGATCGCGGCGATGTGGCCGGGCGTGGTGCCGCAGCAACCGCCCACCACATTGATCCAGCCGTTGCGCGCCCACACGCCGACCAACTGGCCCGTCATTTCGGGCGGCTCGTCGTAGGCGCCCATGTCGTTGGGCAGGCCCGCATTGGGATAGACGCAGATCAGCGTATCGGCGCGGCCTTGGATATCGCCCACATACGGGTGCAGTTCGGTCGCGCCGAACGAGCAGTTCATGCCCATGGTCAAGGGCTTGGCGTGGCGCACCGAATTCCAGAACGCTTCGACCGTCTGGCCCGACAGATTGCGCCCCGCCATATCGGTCAAGGTCAGCGAGCACATCACGGGAATGTCTTCGCCGCGCGCTTCGCCCGCTTCCGAACACGCGACGAGCGCCGCCTTCGCGTTCAGCGAGTCGAACACGGTTTCGACCATGATAAAATCGGCGCCGCCGTCGAGCAGCCCGTCGATCTGCTCGCGGTAGATCGTGCGCATTTCGTCGAACGACACGGCGCGGTAGCCCGGATTGTTGACGTCGGGGCTGATCGACAGCGTTTTGTTCGTCGGCCCCAGCGCGCCGACCACGAAACGCGGACGGGCAGGATCGGCCGCCATCGCGCGGTCGCACGCCTCGCGGATCACGCGTGCGGCCGCAAAGCTGATCTCGCGCGCCTGCGCCTGCAGCCCGTAGTCGGCAAGGCTAATGGCGTTCGAGTTGAAGCTGTTGGTCGCCAGAATGTCGGCGCCTGCCGCAATGTATTTGCCGCAGATTTCGGCGACGATGTCGGGCCTGGTCAAATTGAGCAGATCGTTGTTGCCCTTCTGGTCGTGGTTGTAGCTGCGCCCGTTGCGGTAGCCCGCCTCGTCGAGCTTGTAGCTCTGGATCATCGAGCCGTAGGGGCCGTCTTTGACGAGGATCCGCTCGGCCGCGAGTTTGCGGAACAGATCGGCTTTTTGCGCACGGGTCATGGCTGTGTCCTTCAAGCGGCTGCCGCCGCCACTTTGGCCGGACGCAAGCCCAACACGTGGCAGATCGAATAGGCAAGATCGGCGCGGTTGAGCGTGTAGAAATGGAATTCCGTCACGCCGTGCGCCTGCAGTCGGCGGCATTGTTCGGCCGCGACCATGGCCGCGACCAGACGGCGCGTTTCGGGATCGGGGTCGAGGCCGTCGAACAGGTCGGCGAGCCACCTTGGCACCGACGCGCCGCACATTTTGGAGAATTTTTGTACCTGCGCGAAGTTCGTGACCGGCAGAATGCCGGGCACGATTTCGTTGCGGATGCCGCGCGCGGCGCATTTGTCGCGGTAGCGCAGATAGACGTCCGTGTCGAAAAAATATTGCGTGATGGCGCGGTTGGCGCCCGCATCGAACTTGGCCTTCAGATAGTCGAGATCGGCTTCGGGCGACGGCGCGTCTGGGTGCGCTTCGGGATAGGCGCCGACCGAAATGTCGAAATTGGCGATTTTGCGGATGCCCGCGACCAGGTCGTTCGCGTAGGCGTAGCCGTCTGGATGGGGCGTGTATTTGGTCTGGCCCGCCTGCGGATCGCCGCGCAGCGCCACGATGTGGCGCACGCCCGCCGCCCAATAGCTGCGCACCACGTCGTCGATTTCGGCGCGCGTCGCGGCAACGCAGGTCAGATGCGCTGCGGGCGACACGTCGCTTTCGGCGGCGATGCGCTTGACGACCGCATGCGTGCGCTCGCGCGTCGAACCGCCCGCACCGTAGGTTACCGACACGAAGCGCGGCCCCAGCGGGGCGAGGCGCTCGAACGCGGTCCACAGCTGCTTGTCCATCTCCTCGTTCTTGGGCGGGAAGAATTCGAAGCTGACGGCGAGGGCGCGCGTCGCGGTTTCGCCGCCAAAAAGCCGGTCGTTCATGGGCTGGATGCTCCTTGCAGGGACTCGAAGATTGGCAGGGGATCGGAAATTGGCGGCTTGTCGGCCGCCCACAGACAGACGGTCAGCGGCACGCCCGGCAAAGCGACAGGGGCGAGCGGGCGGAGATTGCCGGCGACCATCCAGGCCCGCATGTCGCTGTCGGCGAAGCCCAAGCGCCGGTGCGCGTGCTGGGTGCGCAGCGTATCGAGCACGTGCGGCGCAAAATCGACGACGACAAGCCGCCCGCCGGGACGCAGAACGCGCGCGGCTTGCGCGATCGCGGCGGCCGGCTCGTCGGCAAAATGCAGCACTTGGTGGATCGTCACGAGGTCAAATTCCGGCGCGTCCCATACCAAACGATACATGTCGCCCTGGCGTACATGCACGTTGACCAGCCCCGCGCGGGCCAGATTGGCGCGCGCCACGCGCAGCATCTCGTGCGATTGGTCGATGCCGACGCCCTTGGCACCGCGCGCGCCCAATACTTCCAAAATGCGGCCCGTGCCCGTGCCGATATCGAGCAAGTCGTAGTCCGCGCGCGGCGGCACCAGCGCCAGCAACTGGCGCTCGACCTCGCGGTCGGGCACGTGCAGCGAGCGTATCCGGTCCCAACTGGCGGCATTCGCATCGAAATAGGCGGCTGCCCGCTGCGCCCGAAGGGCCCGAACGGCCACAAGCCCGTCGCGGTCGCGCACCAACTGCATATCGTCGCCCGGCAGCATGTCGGCCAGTTGGCGGACCAAACCGTTGGCGCGCGAGCCCTCCGCCAAACGGTAAAAGACCCAGCTGCCTTCCGGCAATCGGTCGAGCAACCCCGCATCGCAGAGAAGTTTCAAATGGCGCGAGACCCGCGGCTGGCTTTGCCCCAGAATCTGCACAAGTTCGCTGACCGTCAGCTCGCCTTGCGCGCACAACGCCAGCAGCCGCAGCCTGGTCGGCTCGGCCGCCGCCCGCAATCCATCCAACAAATCATTTAGCGAATGCGCCATAACCGATACATATAACGATATGTTTATATAACACAACAGTTAAGTCAAGATTTGCGAATCCAGCAGAAACAGACTGTTGTTTCGACGCAACAGTCCCCGCCGATCCGTGTGGAGAACCCGCCCGCGACTGGATAAATTGGAGATCCTTATGATAACTATCGGTTCTTGCTGCGGATGAGTCGGAGTCGATTTATTTGCGGCGATGGTTTAATTTCGCGCCGACTTGATAGGCCGAATCGACCGGTCAAAAGTCTGTTTCGATCCGTACCGTTGCGAAGGGTGCCCCGTTCAAATGTCGCAAGTAACGAATTCAGGTCTACCGAAGCCAGGGTTGTCGCGCGTGGCGGTTGCAGTTTCGCTGGCGGCATTTTTGACCCTCGGCGCGCCCGTCGCGCAGGCCGACAATCTGGCGGTCGCAGATCGCCAAAACCAGCAAATCGCGCAGGCGCAAGATGCGGGCGGCGATATCTGGGATCCGATCGAAGGTGTGAACCGCTATTTCTTTGAAGTGAACCGCTTTCTCGACGAAATTGCGCTGAAGCCTGCCGCCGCTTGGTACGGCATGCTGCCGCAGGGCGCGCGCACCGGCGTGGGCAACGCGCTTGGCAATCTGCGCACGCCCTGGACCGTCGTCAACGATGGGTTGCAAGGCGAAGGCACGCGGGCCGGCACGGCGATCGCGCGCTTTTTCATCAACACCTTCATCGGGTTTTTCGGCGTGTTCGATCCGGCCAAGGATATGGGCCTCGTCCATCACGACGAAGATGCCGGGCAAACCTTGGCGGTTTGGGGCGTCGATGACGGCCCTTACGTGATGTTGCCGCTGCTGGGCTCGTCCAACGGGCGCGATATCATCGGCATCGTCGTCGATGCGTTCCTCGATCCGTTCAATATCGTCTCGCGCGGCGCCGACGCCAACTGGGCGCCGATGGCACGCACGGGAGCGACGGCGGTACATCAGCGTGACGCGAACGCCCAGCAGATCGAAGATCTGCAGCGCAGCTCGACCGATCTGTACGCGACCGTGCGCCGCGTCACGGTGGAACGCCGCCGCTCCGAAATCCGCAACACGTCGTCGGGCTCCAGCCTGCCGTCGCCGCGCATGACCGACGGCGAGGTGCCGGCTTCGTCGGGGCCGCGCGCCGAAGTGCCGCGCTAAGCGAGCTGCGGGGGGGGGGGCGCCGCCATGTTGCGACGCACGTTTTTGGCCATACTTGCCGCCATTCCAATGGTCTGGGCATCGTCCGGCGCGTTGCTGGCGCAACCGGCTGGGCAAAATCCGTTCCCTGCCGCGGCAGCCTTTATCGACAGCTTGGCGCAGCGCGCGATCGAGGGGCTGACGAGCAAAGACATCGACTATACCGAACGCACGCAGCGTTTCCGCGCGCTGTTCACCGAGGCGTTCGATGTGCCCACGATCGGGCGTTTCGCGCTGGGCGTGCCGTGGCGCCAGGCCAGCGAAAGCGACCGGGCCGAATATCTGAAAGCCTTCGAGGATTTTATTGTGGCGAGCTACGCCACGCGCTTTGCCGATTACGGCGGCGAGAAAATCGTCACCGTGGGATCGCGGCGCGGCGACGACAGCGAAGTGTTCGTGCAGTCGCACTTCATGCGTGCGCAAGGCGCACCGGTGCGGGTCACATGGCGCTTGCGCCCCGTCGCCGACAGCTGGCGCATCATCGACGTGATCATCGAAGATGTCAGCATGGCGATCACGCAGCGCGACGATTTTTCGGCGACCGTGCAGCGCAACGGCGGCCGCCTGCAGCCGCTGATCGAAGCGTTGCGCGCCAAAGCCACCGCCCCGCGCGGCTGAAGATTTACCCCGACGACAGCCACTGCCGCGCGCTTCGGCAGGTGGCGATGGCCTCAGGCATTCAAATCGTCGCGCCCAGATGGCGCAGCGGGCGTCCGGGGGCGATCGCCTGGGCCGCACGCAAAATGCCGGGCGCATCGATGCCATAATGGCGGTACAGATCGGCGATGGTGCCGGTCTGGCCGAAATGCTCGACGCCCAAAGCGCGCGTCCGGTTGCCGCGCACGGAACCGAGCCACGCCAGCGTGGCGGGATGCCCGTCCACAACCGTGACGAGCGCCGCGTGCGAAGGCAGCTCCGCAAGCAGCCGTTCGACATGCGCCTGCGCATGGTCGTGACCCGCTTCGCGCGCGCGCTGGGCAGCCGTCCAGCCCGCATTCAAACGGTCGGCGGACGTGACGGCCAGCAGCCCCACATCGGGCCGGTCTTCGCCAAGCAAACCCACGGCGGCGATCGCTTCGGGCGCAAGCGCACCCGTATAGACGACCGCAACCGACGCGTTGGGGCCGGGCTTGCGCAGCCAATAGCCGCCATCGACGATATCGCGCGCAAGGTCGGGCGTCATCGCGCGGCGGGGCTGGTCGAGCGGACGCGTGGACAGGCGCAGATAGACCGAACCGCCCGTCGCATCGCGCAGCCACGTGCGCTTGTCGTCGCCAATTTTATCGCCCCCCACGTCGTCGCCCCCAGCGTCGTCGCCGGCGCGCTGCATGTAGTCGAACCCGAAGCGCATCACGACAGCCAATTCGTCGAGGAACGCGGGCTCGAACGCGCACAGCCCGTCTTGCGCCATGCCGACCAACGGCGTCGCGATCGACTGGTGCGCCCCGCCTTCGGGTGCAAGCGTGACGCCCGAAGGCGTCGCCACCAGCATGAAGCGCGCATCCTGATAGCAGGCATAATTGAGCTGATCGGCGGCGCGCAGGATGAACGGGTCGTACACCGTGCCGACCGGCAGCAAGCGTTCGCCGTTGATCGCGTGCGACAAGCCGAAGGCGGAGAGCGCCAGAAACAGATTCGATTCCGCGATGCCAAGCTCCAGATGCTGGCCCTGCGGCGAGAAAGTCCAGTTGTAGGTCGACGGGATGCGCTCGGCCTTGAAGATGTCGGCCATGGTTTCGCGCGCGAACAGGCCGCGCCGGTTGATCCAGGGCCCCAGATTGGTCGATACCGTCACGTCGGGCGCGGTCGTTACGATGCGCGCGGCAAACGCGCTTTTTTCGCGTGCGATTTCGTTGAGGATCTGCCCGAACCCCATCTGCGTCGAGATCGCTTTGCCCGCCGAATCGGGGACGGCCAGCGTTGCGGGCACTTCCACTTTGGCCGCCCGCAAGCGCCGCGTGCCGCCAACAAAAAACGGCGTGCTATCGACGAAGCGCTGGAGGTCGGCCGCAGGCATCCCGCTGCCTTCCCATTTCTCCCATTCGCGGCCCGGCCGCACGTTGGCGGCCGCACGAAACGCATCCATCTGGGCCGGGTTCATCAGCCCGGCATGGTTGTCCTTGTGGCCCGCAAGCGGCAGGCCGAACCCTTTGATCGTGTAGCAGATGAACAAAGTGGGCCGGTCGTGCGCAGCCGCTTTTTCGAACGCGGCCAGCAGCGAGGGCAGATCGTGGCCGCCGAGATTTCCCATGAGGGCGGCAAGTTCGTCGTCCGAACGCCGTTCGATCAGGCGCAAGATCGCGCCTTGGTCGCCGAGGTCGTCGTTCAGCCGTTTGCGCCACGCGGCCCCGCCCTGAAAGGTGAGCGCGGAATAGAGCTGGTTGGGGCAGCGATCGATCCATTCGCGCAGCTTGTCGCCGCCGGGTTCGGCAAAAGCGGCTTGCTGCAAGGCGCCGTGTTTGACGATCGCCACGTCCCACCCGAAATTGCGGAACATGGTTTCGAATTTTTCCCACAGCCCTTCGCGCACCACGGCGTCGAGCGATTGGCGGTTGTAGTCGACGATCCACCAGCAATTGCGCAGCCCGTGTTTCCAGCCCTCGACGAGCGCTTCGTAGATGTTGCCTTCGTCCATTTCCGCATCGCCGATCAGCGACACCATGCGGCCCTCGGCCCGCTCTTTCATCCAGCCATGCGCTTTGACGTAATCTTGCACGAGCGACGAGAACAGCGTCTGCGCGACGCCCAGGCCGACCGAGCCCGTGGAAAAATCGACGTCGTCGACGTCCTTGGTGCGCGAGGGATAGCTTTGGGCGCCGCCAAAGCCGCGAAAATTTTCGAGCTTCGCCTGGCTTTGGTTGCCGGCCAGATACTGAATCGCATGGAAGATCGGCGAGGCATGCGGCTTCACCGCCACGCGGTCTTGCGCACGCAGCGCGCCGAAATACAGCGCCGTCATGATGGTGGCGAGCGAGGCCGACGACGCCTGGTGCCCGCCCACTTTGATCTCGCCGGCCGCGCGCACATGGTTGGCATTGTGGATCGTCCACGCGGCGAGCCACAAAATGCGCCGCTCGAGTTCGGCCAAGTACGGAAGCCTGCTGTCGGTCATGGCGCGTTCCTTCAGCTTGCAACGGGCGTCTGGCCCGCCAGCACGGTACGGAAGACGTCCGTATCCACATTGCCGCCGCACAAAACGAGCCCGACGCGTTTGCCGCGCATCGCCGCTTTCTCCTGCAGCAGGGCCGCAAGCGGCGCCGCCCCCGCCCCTTCGGCGACGTTGTGCGTGTCGTGGAAATAGGCGCGCATGGCGCCCGCCACTTCGTCGTCCGAAACCGCGACGATGCGCGCAACGCCCTTGGCGACGATCGCCAACGCGTCGGCCGAAGGAATGCGCACTGCCATGCCGTCGGCGAAGGTGCGCGCGGAATTGGTTTCAATCACGCGGCCCGCTTCGAACGAAAGCTTGTAGGCGTTGGCCCGGTCCGACACGACGCCGACAATCTTGGTCGCAAGCCCAAGCAGATCGCGCGCCAGCACCAGCCCGCAAATGCCCGAGCCCAAACCGATCGGCACATAGACCGTGTCGAGATCGCCGAACGCGCCGAACAGTTCGAGCGCGTAGGTCGCAACGCCTACCACCAGATCGCGCTGGAAGGAGGGCGCGAATTCGTAGCCGCGCGTCTGGGCCAGCGCTGCCGCATGGCTGCGCGCTTCGTCGAAATCGGCCCCGTGTTCGATGAGGTCGGCGCCAAGCGCGCGCATGGCGGCATTTTTTTCAAGCGAATTGCCGCGCGGCACCACAATGGCGACCGGCACGCCGGCCTTGCCCCCGGCATAGGCCAAGCTTTGGCCATGATTGCCGCGCGTGGCCGACACGACGCCTTTGACATGCGGGCGCTCGCGCTTGAGCCGGTCGAAATAAGTTATGCCGCCGCGGATTTTGAACGCGCCCGTCGGCGTGTGGTTTTCGTGTTTGACGACGACATGCGCGCCCGCGCGCTCGGCCAGCAAGGGCCATGCATGCTGCGCAGTCGGGCCAAAATGGGCGTGGACAAGGGCGGCTGCGGTTTCAAGTTCGCCAAGTGTGAACATCGGTTTCTCGCGCAGGAGGACGGATTGCGCAGATTAGCACGGACAGTTTGCGCGATCCGGGATGCGGCAAAATATCAAAAATTTGATTTTTTCGGCGCTTTCGAGATAGTTCACGCAAACAGTTTGCATCGAACAATGAAAGGCGCAAAAAAATGGCGGAGTTGGCCCTCGACAAATTCGACCATCGCATCCTGGCGGCGTTGCAGCGCAATGCGCGCGCCAGCAACCTGGAGCTTGAAAAAACCGTCAAGCTGTCGCACTCGGCGATATCGAGGCGTATCGCGCGGCTTGAAAAAGCGGGCGTGATCGAAGGCTACGGGGCGCGCGTCAACCAGGCGAAACTGGGGCTGACCGTGCGCGCCTTTGTCGGCGTCACGCGCGACCCGTCGCTGTCGGCCGAGGCGCTGGGCCGCGCCCTTGGTGCCATCCCCGGCGTCGCCGCAAGCTATGTCGTGACGGGCGACCAGGACGTGTTTTTGGAGGTGTTTGCGCGCGATTTGCAGGATTTCGCCGAGTTGATGCTGGCGCGGGTGCAGCGCGTGCAGGGGGTGGCCACCACGCGCACGATCTTCGTCATGCGCGAATGGCGCCCTTGATCTGCCGCCGGGGTGTGCTATCTCCGGGGCCAGCTTTTTCGATCCGTCCCCCCGCAAGGAAATGCCCGCCATGGCCGCCTATCAATATGTCTATGTGATGAAGCGTCTCGCCAAGGTCTATCCGGGCGGGAAAAAGGTTTTGGACGATATTTGGCTCTCGTTCATGCCGGGCGCCAAAATCGGCGTGCTGGGCCTCAACGGGTCGGGCAAATCGACGCTGCTGAAGATCATGGCCGGTCGCGACGGCGACACGTCGGGCGAACATTTCTTGGCCGAAGGGGCGACGTGCGGCTATCTCGAGCAGGAACCGCAGCTCGATCCCAAAAAGACCGTCGCCGAAAATGTCATGGAGGGGCTTGGGCCGCTGAAGCGGATGGTCGACCGCTTCGAAGAAGTGTCGAACAAATTTGCCGACGTGACCGACGACGACGAAATGAACGAGCTTCTGGCCGAACAGGCCGAACTGCAGGAAAAGATCGACGCCGCCGACGCGTGGGATCTGAGCCGCACGATCGAAATCGCGATGGATACGCTGCGCTGCCCGCCGGGGGATGCGGGCGTCGAGAAGCTGTCGGGCGGCGAGCGGCGCCGCGTGGCCTTGTGCCGACTGCTGCTGCAAAAGCCCGATCTGCTGCTGCTCGACGAACCGACCAACCATCTCGACGCCGAATCCGTGGGCTGGCTCGAGCGGTTTTTGCACGACTATCCGGGCTGCGTCGTGGCCGTCACGCACGACCGCTACTTCCTCGACAACGTCGCGGGCTGGATCCTCGAACTCGACCGCGGCAAGGGCATCCCGTGGGAGGGCAACTATTCGTCCTGGCTCGACCAGAAACAAAAGCGCCTGGCGCTCGAAGACAAGCAGGAAACCAACCGGCAAAAGACGCTCGAGCGCGAGCTGGAGTGGATCAAGTCGAGCCCGCGCGCGCGCCAAGCCAAAAACAAGGCGCGTATCCAGGCCTATGACGCGCTGGTGGCCGAGGAGCGCGACCGCGCGCCCGATACGATGCAGATTTCGATCGCGCCGGGTCCGCGCCTGGGCAACACGGTGGTGGTCGCCGAAAATCTCAGCAAGGGGTTCGGCGACAAACTGCTTATCGACAAGCTCAATTTCCGCCTGCCGGCGGGCGGCATCGTTGGCATTATCGGGCCCAACGGGGCCGGCAAAACCACGCTGTTCCGCATGCTGGTCGGCCAGGACAAACCCGATGGCGGCGAACTGACGATCGGCGAGACGGTGCAGTTCGGCTATGTCGACCAAAGCCGCGACGATCTGGATGCCGCCAAAAACGTCTGGGAAGAAGTCTCGAACGGCGACGACATCATCGTGATCGGCGGCAAGAACGTGCCGAGCCGCGCCTATGTGGCGTCGTTCAATTTCAAAGGCGCCGACCAGCAAAAGAAAGTCGGCCAGCTTTCGGGGGGCGAGCGCAACCGCGTGCAGCTCGCCAAGATGCTCAAAGCCGGCTCCAACGTGCTGCTGCTCGACGAACCGACCAACGATCTGGACGTCGATACGCTGCGCGCCCTCGAAGAGGCGCTGCTGGGCTATTCGGGCTGCGTACTGGTCATCAGCCACGACCGCTGGTTCCTCGACCGCGTAGCGACGCACATCCTGGCGTTCGAAGGCGACAGCCAAGTCGTCTGGTTTGAAGGCAACTACCAGGATTACGAGGCCGACAAAAAGCGCCGCTTGGGCGCCGATGCCGACCAGCCGCACCGCATCAAATACAAACCGCTCACCCGCGGCTGAAATGCTGCAACCGCAAGACGGCTAGCGCCCGGCGATGGTGCAGCCGTCGATGCGCAGCGTGGGCGCGTCGGTGCCGTGGCGGAAGACCAGATCGTCGGCCGGGATCGTGTGCAAAAACATCTCGATCAGGTTGCCTGCGACCGTCACTTCGCTGACCGGGTAGGCAAGCTCGCCGTCCTCGATCATGAAGCCCGCCGCACCGCGGCTGTAGTCGCCCGTCACGCCGTTGACGCCGCTGCCGATGAACTCGGTCACGTAAAGGCCGCGCTTGATGCCTTTGATCATCGCGGCCTGCGCGATCGTGCCCGCTTCCATATAGACGTTGGTCGTGGAAGGGCTTGGCGGCGAGCTGGTGCCGCGCGCGGCATGGCCGGTCGAGGCAAGCCCCAATTGGCGGGCCGAGCGCAGATCGAGAACCCAGCTGGTCAGCACGCCCTTGTCGATCAAGCGGCGACGTTTGGGGGCAAGGCCCTCGCCGTCCACGGGCTTGGAGCCAAGGCCGCGCTTGCGGAACGGATCTTCGACGATCGAGATCTGCGCGCCAAATACAGCTTCGTTCATTTTGGATTTGAGGAAGCTCGTGCCGCGCGCGATCGAGGTGCCGTTGATAGCACTGGTGAAATGCCGCACGAGGCTGCCCGACACGCGCGGATCCAGCACGATCGGCAATTTGCAGGTTTCGATCTTGCGCGGGTTGAGGCGGCGCACCGCGCGCAAGCCCGCTTCGCGGCCGATTTTGGCAGGGTCGTCGAGATCGCTTGCATGGATCGCCGACGACCAATCGTAGTCGCGCTCCATGCCGGTTCCCTCGCCCGCAATGACAGAGGCGGAAAACGAGTGGGAGGAGCGCGCGTATTCGGCTGCAAACCCGTTGGACGCGACCAGCGCCACCCGGCTCGATCCCCAGCTGGCATCGGCCCCGTCGGAGTTGGTGACGCCCTTGACCGCCAGCGCCGTTTCTTCGGCCGCGGCCGCGCGCGCCATCAGTTCCTCGGCCGAGGGTTCCACCGGATCGACAAGATCGAGATCGGGAAAATCGCGTGCGATGGCGGCCGCATCGGCGATGCCGCAATAGGGATCTTCGGGCGCTTGGGCGGCCATGGCGACCGCGCGCTCGACCAGTCCTGCCAGCGCCTTGGCGGAACGGTCGTTGGAGGAGACGATCGCCTGGCGCTTGCCCATCAGCACGCGCAAGCCAAGATCGTAGCCTTCCGCGCGCTCGAGCTTTTCAAGCTTGCCCAGGCGCCGCGAATGGCTGACCGACACGCCCTCGACGAACACGGCATCGGCATCGCTTGCCCCGGCGCGTTTGGCTTTGGCGATCAGGTCGGCGAGCAGGTCGAGCGTCGAAGCGGTCTTTTCCATTTTCGGCATTCCTATCGCATGCGCAGATAAAGTTCGCGGCACGCCGCTCCCGAACCCAACACAAAAGCCAGCGCCAATACAAGCGCGGCCGCACCAGGGATATGGCGCAACCCCGCCAGCATCACAAGCCCCGCAAAAACCGCCGCGATCCGCCACAGCCACGGCGCCGTCCAATCGCGCCGCACCAGCCGCAACACAAGGCCGCCCGCAAACGCCGCCGCAACCGCGTAGCCAAGCCCCAGTGCAAGCGCGAGCGCCAGGATCAATGCGCCTGCCAGCGGCAAGCCCACCAGCGTGACCGCCGAGAGCAGCACCGCAAACGGGCCGACGACGGCAATCCCCAGCCCCCACAGCAAAACGCGCCCGGTCTTGGTGCGCACGGCCTCGGCGCAGGCCCCCATATAGCCGGGCGCCAGTGCGGCCAGCAACAAGGCACTGCCCCACACGGCGATGTTGAACGCAAAGCGCAGCACGGTGCCGACAAACCCCAGCAACGCGTCGATCGCGTTGCCGACCCCGCCCGCATCGTAGACGAGGCCCTGGGCGAGCTGCGCGTTGGCATGGATTTCGGGCGGATCGAGCGCCCAGACTTTGAGCTTGCCCGCGATGCGCGTATTGGGCCCGACGATCACCCGCGAGGCCGCGACCGACACGTCGCCGGCCGACACGAGGTCGATCACGACCGTATCGCCCGCGAGCCACACGCGCTGGGCATAGCGCCCGGCCATCGCGATGTCGAAGCCGAACAAAAACACGTTGCGCTTGACGCTGGTCGCAGCCCCGATGCCGATGCTGCCGCCCGTCGCCACCAGATCGCCCGCAATCTCAGCCTCGATCGAAATTTGCCCGCCCGCGAGCGTGACGTCGCCCTCGATCAATCCTTGCACGTCGATGATCGGCGCCATGCGCGCCAAGTCGGATGCGGCCGTCGGGACGGGCGCAAAGGCAAGCCAGACGGCGGCAAAGAGGGCCGCCGCGCGTTTCATTTCCAGATTGCCTTGCCGCTGCCGGGCAGGCCGAGCTTGGCCCATTTTTTGGTGACCGTCTCGACCACGTCGGCATCCATGCGGATCTGTTCGCCCCATTCGCGCTTGGTCTCGGGCGGCCATTTGTTGGTCGCATCGAGTCCGATTTTGGAGCCAAGCCCGCTTTCGGGGCTCGCAAAATCCAGATAGTCGATGGGCGTGCCCTCGATGAGCGTGATGTCGCGCGCCGGGTCCATGCGCGTCGACAGCGCCCACATGACGTCCTTCCAGTCGCGCGCGTTGATGTCGTCGTCCACGACGATGACCCATTTTGTGTACATGAACTGGCGCAGATAGCTCCACACGCCCAGCATCACGCGCTTGGCGTGGCCCGGATACGCCTTCTTCATCGACACGACCGCGATGCGGTACGAGCAGCCTTCGGGCGGCAGCCAGAAATCCACGATCTCGGGGAATTGCTGGCGCAGCAGCGGCACGAACACGTCGTTGAGCGCCTCGCCCAGCACCGAGGGTTCGTCTGGCGGGCGGCCCGTGAAGGTCGAGAGATAGATCGGATTGCGGCGCATGGTGATGGCGCTCACCGTAAACACTGGGAATTTTTCGACCGAGTTGTAGTAGCCGGTATGGTCGCCGTAGGGGCCCTCGTCGCCGTATTCGTCGAGGCTGACATGGCCCTCCAGCACGATCTCGGCTTCGGCGGGCACCTTGAGCGGCACGGTTTTGCAATCGACCAGCTCGACGCGCTTGCCGCGCAGCAGTCCCGCGAACTGGTACTCCGACAGCGTGTCGGGAACCGGCGTGACGGCCGCCAGAATCGTGCCGGGATCGGCGCCCAGCACCACGGCGGCGGGCAACGGTTCGCGCTTGCCCGATTTTTTCCAGCGGTGATGGTGCTGCGCTCCGCCGCGATGCTTGAGCCAGCGCATCAAGGTGCGGTCGCGCCCCAGCACCTGCATGCGGTAGATGCCCAGATTGAAACCGTCCTCGCGCTTGTCGCCGGGGCCTTTGGTGACGACCAAGGGCCAGGTGATCAAGGGGGCGGGCTCGCCCGGCCAGCATGTCTGGATCGGCAGACTGCCAAGATCAATCTGCTCGCCGGTCAGCACGATTTCTTGGCATGGCGCCGTGCCGAACATGCGTGTCGAAGGTTTCATCGACAAAACGGTCTTGGCGAGCGGGACGAGCTCGAGCGCTTCGCGCCAGCCCTCGGGCGGCTGGGGCTGACGCAAAAAGGCCAGCGTTTCGCCCACTTCGCGCAGTTGGTGCGGCTCGCGGTCCATGCCCCAGGCAACGCGTTCGACCGTGCCGAAGAGATTGACGAGAACCGGAATCGGCGAAATCGAGCCGTCGGCCTTGACGGGCTTTTCGAACAGCACGGCCGGTCCGCCCTCGGCGAGCAGCCGGGTCTGGATCTCGGTCATCTCGAGAACGGTCGAAACGGGTTCCTGCACCCGCACCAGCCGTCCGGTTTTTTCCAGGCGATCCATAAAATCGCGCAACGACGCGTAAGCCATGCCCCCTATATAGAACGCGCCGCGCCGTCCGCCAATCGCGGCGGAAAGATCGGATTCGACGAATTCTCATTTTTAGTGTATATATTTTTATATAATTTTACTTGATAGGGGAAATCCCGATGTCCGAATCTGGCCTGCAGTTTTTTGCGACGAACCGCGCCATGGAAACGCTGGGACGAATCGTCCAGGACCCCGGCGACGAGCGCGAACGGCGCATCGGCATGGAGCGCGGCGGCTACTATTTCATCGACACCCACAAATTCATGTCCGACTTTTTCGCGACCGTGGACGGCGCGGCGATGCCGGAGGCGGCCCTTGTCGCGAACTCGAAAACGGACGTGTTCGACGCGTTTCTTGCCAAGCCGTCGGTCGGCCGCGTCGTCGTGTGCGTGCACGGCTTCAATGTGAAGCTGCACCATGCCGTCACCTGGTTCCGCATCCTCACCGACACGATGCGCAACCACGGCCTTGCCGACCGCATGGTGCTGCGCGCCGACGACGCGCGGCTGGAAACGGCTCCGGCCGGATCTTTGACGGCCTTTATCGGCTTCTCCTGGCCGTCGAACGGCAGCACCCTTGCCTATAATCGCGACCAGGCCGATGCCGTCGCGTCGGCCGGCGCGTTTGCCAATCTGGTCGGCCGCATCGTGGCATACGACAAAAAAATCTCGCTGCTGTGCCATTCAATGGGCAACTACATGGCCTGCAACGCGCTGGCGGCGCTGGTCAAGGAAACGACCGTGCCGACCGCGATGACGGCGGAATACCTTCAAAAGATGCTGGAGATTTCGCCCCAAGCGGCCGATGCCAAAGCCAAAGCGCTGCAAACCAGGATGCAGCGCAATGTCGACGGCCAGCCCGAAACGTTCCTGATCGACCGTTTCGTGATGGTGGCTCCGGATGTCGAGCGCCGCCACGTTACAAAATCGAAGGACCAAGAGAGCAAGCGCCAGTATGTCGGCCCGTTCTTCAGCGCGCTCGAACACACGGTGCGCGAGACGACGAACGTCTATTCGCGCTTCGACGGCGCCTTGAACATTTCGAATCTCGAAAAAAAGCCGAAGGACCTTGCCCTCAAAATCGGCGACGCGCTGAGCTCGCTCAGCTTCGGCATGCTCGATTTTCTCGAACGCAACCCCGACTACAAATGGGAAATGCGGCTGGGTTCCTCCGCGCATCCGGTGACAGCGCCGCCCCGAATGCGCTCGCTGAACGCGACCGAAATCGCGGGCCGACCGATCGACCATTCGGACCATATTGACGTGCCCGCTTTGGCGCTCGCGATCGGCAAGGCGCTTGGTCTCGAAGCCGGCGCTTGAGCGGGGTGGGACGACGGTGCATAAACCGACATGCGCCGTTTCCCGCCGGAATTTTCCGACCTGCTGACCCCAAAGGGACGCCGCCTTGCGAGCGTGGGCGACAAGCCGTTTTTTGCCGCAAGCGACCTGATCGACGCCAAACAGGCGGCAGGCGCGTTTTTGCTGCTCGAACGTGACCTTCGCGCGGTGCTGAAGCCGCTGGTGCATGCGATCCCGCCCGAGACAATTGCAAACCAGACGCGCAACTACCAAGAACGCCTGCCCAAGACCGTGCGCAATCTAGCCGCCGACATCGACGGCGCGCGCAGCAAGGCCGCCAAAATTGCGCGCGCCATCGGGCTCGATGCCATGATGGGATCGCCGAGCTTTTTTGCGTTTGCCCAGAAACTGTCAGGCCGCAAGCTCGATCCCCAATTTGGCCGCCAGGTGCTGCGCTACGGCGTTGGCGACTATGCCGGGCCGCATACCGACCACCACCCGGAGGAGCCGCGCGCCACAGACGGCTATTTCGATTTGCACCTGACATTCGCAGGCGCAGGCGCCAAACGCCAATTGCTGGTCTATGCGAACGAAGGCCATTTCGACCAAGTGGCGGAGGTGGCGGTTGCGGGCGGCGTTACGGCCTACCGGCTGCCCTTCTGGCACTACACGACGCCGCTCGAAGGCCCGCCCGATGCCGCGCGCTGGGTCGTGCTGGCGACGTTTTTGTACGCGTAGAGATATTGCTAAGCAAAATACTTTTGACTGTCATCGCGCAATCTTTAATATATACTCTCTTAAGGTATATAATCTGAAGAATTTTGGGGCGTGCGGTGTCGAAGATTCGATCCATCCAAATCATCACGCCTGCTGCTGAAACCGAGCGCTTTGTCGATGATGCTCGAAAAGCTGGCGATGCCAATAAGAAAGCCCTTGGCTTTCTGCCTATCTCTGCATATAGCGATTTTTCAGCTCAAGGCACTCTTTTTATCGCAATTTCCAACGACAAATATGCTGGTCATCTAGCGTTCGGGGGCAAATTTCCGCATATCAAGATTTGGCAACTGACCGTGGCCGACCCGTATCGCAATTGTGGAGTGGGTCGAAAACTGTTCGACGCGCTGGTGAACTATGCCACGCAACGAAACATCATGACGTTGCGGGCCGATGTTGCTGCAGACCTTGTCGCCAACCACTTTTGGGATAAAATGGGACTGGCTGTCGCGCGCACGCGTGCTGGAAAGACGCCGAACCGGACGATCAATGTCCGCGAGAAACTACTCTCGGATAACGACCTTCTCTCGAATGTTTTGGCAACGAGCATCTCGGGTATTCGCGATATCGAATTCAAACCGGTCGCGGACAAACTAACATGTATTCTCGATTTGAATTTTCTGATCGACGCTCTGCGACCAAATAGACCGCTTCACGATGATGCCATCAAGCTGATGGCGGCTGCCTTGCGGCAGCGAGTGCGACTGTATCTGGCGCCGGAGGCCGACGTCGAGATACAACGAAATGCGCCGACGTCGGCAATGGACCCGCTCAAAGTTTTCGCGGACGCATTGCCAAGAATTCCAGCAGTTCCGGAGGCGTCGATCCGAGCGCGTATGCAGACGTTACGTTCGATCGTCTTTCCGAGCAAACCATTGTCCAAACAATTGACACCGCAAGAAACGAGTGATTTGCGGCATCTGGCATTCTGCGCCGAGCTTCGCATTGGCAGATTTGTCACGCGAGATCGTGCTTTGCTAGCTGCACGCGATTCGTTGCTCCGAAATTTCGAAATTGATGTCACAACTCCGGCCGATGTTATCTATGACGTTGAGGGTGCTGAACTCGTCGGCAGCGCTCCAAAAACGGCGGATTCCGAAACGCGCATAATCGTTGAGTCCGCAAGCCCGTCTCGGATTCAAGCGCTGAGGGCAGAAATTCTGGCCGCTTCGCCCGCCACCTCGGCCGCTCTTGAAACGATTGAATTGACGAATCGTAGTTCGGCTCTAGTCGCAACGCGCGACGGGGCGCCGTTCGCCGTCGCCTGGGTAAAACAGCAAACGGGTGCCAAGTCAGAAAGCGTCTGGTCAATTGCATTTCTGGCGCCTTCCATCGACGACATTTTAATTGCGGATCAGTTCCTGGCCAGTATCGTGCATTCGGGGATCGGGATGAAGGAGACCCGGCATGAAATCAATCTGTTCAATGCCGGACCTTTTGTCGTTGATCACTTGAAATCGCGCGGCTGTTTAGAAGGTCGGCAATTCGCCGCCGATCCACACCGATTATTGAAATTTGCAGTTACCGGATATGTGGATGCGGAAACTTGGCCCAAGTTTGTGGAAACTCTTCGATCCGCGATCGACTTGGCGCCGATGGGATTGGCAATGCCTGGCCCCAGCGATGCACAAACTGCCCAACTGCGAAAAGGGACTGGTCAAATCGTCCCGACGACATGGTTTGAACTTGAAACAGTCACCGGTCCTGTTCTATATTTGTTTCGAACAGATTCGGCCTTGCTTGTACCAATCAATAAAGCTTTTGCTGAAGAGCTTTTGGGTAGCAGGCAGGGTAATGCCTTTGCAATGCAGGCGGCACGACTGCGGACGGAGCGAGTTTATTTTCGATCAGCAAGGGGCCTGAAAGCGAAACAGGGGATGCCAGTCATTTTTCGTGAAACGAAAAAAAACGGTGGCTCGGGCGCGGCCATTGGTTGCGCCCGTCTAACGCACTACGGCATCTATGATACCGACGTCGCACGCACAAAATTCCGAAACCGAGGCGTGATAGACTTAGATCAATTCGAGCGCGCGGACCGGAAGAAGACCGTGTGCGTTTTGGCTTTCGACAATTTTCAAGAATTCACGATCGCTGTTTCGCTGAAGAAGCTTCATGAGATCAAAGCCGTGACAGGCACGCAGAACGTTACCGCTGAAACCATCAAAATCAGCATCGCTCAGAAAATTCTCGAAATGGGCTTTCGCGATGGAAAATAAAGCGGGTGCACTGGTTTCACTGAAACAACGCTTTGCTGCTGCCATTTTCAGCGGTGCCAAAACTGTTGAACTGCGCACGCGCGCCGTCAGCCTGTCGTCCGGAGATATGCTTCTTATCTACGTAACGACCCCAGTCGGCGAATTGCAGGGCAGCGCTATTGTAGATTTTGTCGATATCAGAAGCCCGGCAACGATTTGGCGCAAGTACGGTCCATTGACAGCGCTTGATCGCCATGAATTCGACGCCTATACGTCGGGTCGTGCGGCCGTTTCAGCGATTGGCTTGCGCGAGGTACAAAAATTCTCGATGCCGCAAAGCCTTGCCGCTTTGCGACGTTCAATGGGACATTTTTATCCGCCGCAATTCATGACGTTTCTCGACAACGCTCGGCTTGATGCCATGGCCGGAAGTTCGTTGTCGGCACACCGGATCGCAGCCGAATAACAGCGATCCACGACCCGCAGGCCTAATCGGCGGCGCGCTTGCCTGTCAGTTCGCTTTTGAGGCCGCGCAGCGATTGCGGGTCGAGGCCTGCCCAATTGGCGGCGGGCTCTGCCGACACGTCCTTGTCGTAATAGCCCCATTTGCCGAATTCGGTGAAGCGCGCGGGCTTTACCGCGTGCGTTTCGGGCATGATCTTGTAGCAGCGCCCGTCGCGGCCCAGCAGCGGGATCGGGCGCTTCCAGCGCGTAAACGCACGCCGCATATTCGCCGAATGCTCGCGGTTGGCATCGAACTCGTCGCTGTCCACCTCGAACAGAAGTTCATAGGCGGCCACGAACTCGTCGATGAAGCGCATATTGACGATCTGCAAATGCGACTGCACCCAGCACCGGTCTTCGAACGTCCAGAACACCGACAGGCCGATAAAATCGCGCTCGCGGTCGATATAGGGGAAAAACGGGAAGGTACGGCACGACATCGACCGATTGTCGCGCTCGCAGAAACGAGCGCCCTTGCATTCGATCGCCACGCAATCTTCGTGCAGGTCGGACAGTTCTTTTTCGGTCGCTTTATCGGGAATCTTGTATTTGTGCCACAGATCGGTGCGGCTCTGCAGCAGCTTCCATTCGTGCTTGTCGACGATCGGAATGGCCGTATCGGTCGAACAGCAAATCGGCGAGCCGCCATTATGGACGCCGCATTTGGCCCCGCAGTCGAACGCCGAGACGGGTGCCACGAACATCTTGTAGATGCGTTCGTACAGTTCGGGCGAGGCGGATTTGGGCGGGCGAATGCGCGACATGGCTGCGACTATAGGCGCTGGCCCGCAAGCGCCGCCAGACGGCGCAAGCCGAGGCACGAGTCTTTTATCGAACCTGTTGCCCAAGCGCCACGACGCGCAGCACGCGCGTGGTCCGCACGTCCCGGTCTTCCAGATCGCGGTCGGTTGGCACGTCGTAGCGAGCGATCTCGACCAGCCCCGCCGTGGGCAGATAGGCCCGCCCCGGATCGGCGACCAGCACCTCGGCTCCGGCGGCGGCACAGTCTTGCAGCCAGGGCCAAAGCCGGTCGGCCATGGGTTTTTCATAGAAAACATCGCCCGCAAGCACCAGGTCGGCGACCGGCGGTTTGTCGGTGCCCAGACGTATCCGCAGCTTGACGCCGTTGGCGGCGGCATTGAGTTCCATGGCGGCCGCCGCAAACGCGTCGATCTCGCAGGCGACCACGCTGGAAGCGCCCACCGTGGCAGCGGCAATGCCCGCAATGCCGCAGCCGGCTGCAAAATCGAGCACCGTTTTGCCGCGCGCCAGCGCGGGCCGGTCGAACAATACGCGCGCCAAGGCCTGCCCGCCGGGCCATGCAAACGCCCAATAAGGCGGCGGCAGGCCGGTTTGGGCAAGGCTCGCCTCGGTCGCTTCCCAAAGTTCGGTCGCGCGCGTCGCTTGATGCAGGCGCAATTCCGGCACCAGCGACGGCGCGACAAGCCGGGTTTGGGCACGCACGAACGCGTGCCGATCCAGGCTCACGAAGCGCCCAGCAGGATTCCCGCCAGCAGCAGCCAGCCGAACAGACGGTTCGATTTGAATTTGGCCATGCAATCGGCCGGGTCGTCGAAATTGCCGCGCGCCGCCTGCCAAAAAAGCTGCACCGCACCGGCCGCCAAAAAGCCGAAAAATACGATATCGCGTTCGGCGGCAACCCCTGCCCCGGCGAACAGCGCGATCGCGGCGGCATAGAACGCGTACAAAGCGGGGCGCGTGGCGCCGCCCAAACGCAGCGCCGAAGATTTGATGCCGATCAGCGCGTCGTCTTCTTTGTCCTGATGCGCGTAGATCGTATCGTAGCCGAGCGTCCAGAAAATGCCGCCGATATAGAGCAGCACCGCCGCAGGGGCCAGCGCATCCGCCGCCGCCGCATAGCCCATCAACGCGCCCCAATTGAATGCGAGGCCCAAAAAGAATTGCGGCCACCACGTCACGCGCTTCATCAGCGGATAGGTGAATACGAGCACCAGCGACGCCACCCCAAGCCAGATCGCCGTCGGCGCCAATTGCAGCAATATCCAAAAGCTCAGCCCAAGCTGCAGCACCATAAACGCGACGGCCTGCTTGGTCGTAACCTGACCCGAGGGAATCGGCCGATCGGCCGTGCGCGCCACGGCCGCATCGAAATCGCGGTCGATAATGTCGTTGTAGGTGCAGCCGGCCCCGCGCATGGCAAGCGCCCCAAGGCCGAACAGCGCAAACAACCACGCCGACGGCTCGACCAGCGCGATCGACCACCAGCACGGAAACAGCAGCAGCCACGTGCCGATCGGCCGGTCGAGCCGGGCGAGACGCGCATACCCTTGCAAGGCGCGCGGCAACAGCCGTTCGACCCAATTGTTTTTCGGAATATCGCTGGCGTGTTCGCTGGCCGTCATCGCAGCGGCACGCTAGCGCATTCGCGACAAAAAGTCCCTTTTTGATCGGCAGGATGCAAACGCGCAGATGACGAAATAGCGACGTTTTGCAGCGTGCCGATCCTGTGCTAGGCATCATGGCGATGGGGACGGGGCAAAAATTGGGGGATGCAAATCGCTTGCATGCGCGCCTGCATTTTGCGGGCGCGTTGGCGCAGGGGTCCGTGCGGCTTGAGGCGGACGCTGCCCATTATTTGCGCCATGTGCTGCGCTTGAATCCGCCCCAGCGGATCGGCCTTTTCAATGCAAACGACGGCGAATTTGCCGCACGCCTTCAAGGCTTCGACAAAAAGGGGGCAGATCTCGACATCGAAGAACGCGTGCGTGCCCCCAAACCGGACGGCACGGATATCTGGCTCGTCTTTGCGCCCATCAAGCGCGCGCATCTGGAGTTCCAGGCCCAAAAAGCGACCGAACTGGGCGCCAGCGCCTTGTGGCCCGTTGCGACCGCGCGCACGAATGTCGAGCGCGTCAACGAGAAGCGCTTGGCGGCGATCGCCACCGAAGCCGCCGAGCAAAGCGAACGCTTGAGCGTGCCCCAGATCAGGCCAAGCGCAACCTTGGCAGCCGCCCTTGCGAACTGGCCTGCCGAGCGACAAATGCTGCTGTGCGACGAAACCGGCGGGGGGGCGCCGTTGGCGCCATTTTTGACCGGCCAAGATCTTGCCAAACCATGGGCCATCCTGACCGGTCCCGAGGGCGGCTTTGCGCCCGACGAACTGGCGCTGCTGCGCCGCCACGCGTTCGTGCGCCCCGTGGGCTTGGGACCGCGCGTGCTGCGCGCCGATACGGCCGCCTTGGCCGCTCTTGCCGTCTTCCAGGCGCTGGCGCCCGATGCCAAGCAAGCGCCGCGATTCGTATCCAACTGAAAGGTATTCTTCATGTCGGCCCCACCCACCTCGCGCGGCGAGATTTTGACCTCCAAGCGACAATTGATCGACTGGATCGCGTCGGGCGAAAAACCCAAGGACGCGTGGCGCATCGGCACCGAGCACGAAAAATTCCTGTTCGAACTGGGCACGAACAAACCGCTGCCCTACGAAGACCAAAAAGCCAGCGTGCGCGGCCTGCTCGACGGGCTGACGCGTTTTGGCTGGCAACCGGTGCTCGAAAACGGCAAGCCCATCGCGCTGCTCAAGGACAATTGCTCGGTGACGCTGGAGCCCGGCGGCCAGTTCGAACTCTCGGGCGCGCCGCTTGAGACGCTCTACCAGACGTGCGACGAAACCAACCGGCATCTGGCCGAATGCAAGACCGTGGCGGCCGAACTGGGGTTGGGGCTGCTGGGCATGGGGTTCGCGCCCGAATGGACGCGCGCCGACATCCATTGGATGCCAAAGGGCCGCTACAAAATCATGCGCGACTACATGCCCAAGGTCGGCACGATGGGCCTCGACATGATGCTGCGCACCTGCACCGTGCAGACCAATCTCGATTTTTCGAGCGAAGCCGACATGGTGCAGAAATTCCGCGTCTCGCTTGCCTTGCAGCCGATCGCTACGGCCATATTCGCGGATTCGCCGTTTCTCGAGGGCAAACCGTCGGGCTATTTGAGCTATCGCAGCCACACCTGGACCGATACGGACGCCAATCGCTGCGGCCTGATCCCGTTCGTGTTCGAAGACGGCATGGGCTACGAGCGCTATGTCGACTGGATGCTCGACGACGTGCCGATGTATTTTGTCTACCGCAACCAAAAATACGTCGATGCCGCAGGCCGTTCGTTCAAGACATTCATGGCCGAGGGCCTGCCCGATCTGACGGACGAGCCCGCGACGACGGGCGACTGGTCGGACCACATCACGACCGCCTTCCCGGAAGTGCGGCTGAAGAAATATCTCGAAATGCGCGGGGCGGACGGCGGCCCGTGGAAGCGCTTGTGCGCGTTGCCAGCACTTTTCGTGGGCCTGCTCTACGACCAAGCGGCGCTCGACGAAGCGAGCGCGCTCGTCAAAGGCTGGACGATCGAGGAGATGCTCGCCTTGCGCCGCGACGTGACGAAGCACGCTCTCAAAGCGAGGTTCCGCAACGGCACCGTCAACGACATCGCGGCCGAAATGGTGGCGATCGCACGGCGCGGCCTGCGCGCGCGCCAGCGCTTCAACCGCATGGGCGATGCCGACGAAAGCGTGTTTCTCGACACGCTGCAGGAAACCGTCGAAAGCGGCGACTGCCCGGCGGAAGAAAAACTCCGCCGCTACGAAACCGAATGGGGCCGCTCGGTCGCCCCGCTCTACGACATCTACGCGTACTGAAAACACTTCGCCTGAAATTATTTTGGCGGCAATCTGTCGAAAAGCGGTGCGCTCGAACGTCATTGGTTTGCAGACGCGCAAAAAGGCGCGCTCGCCAAGCGAAGGAAAAACCATGGAATACGCCATTCTGTTTTACGAATCCCCGGCCGCCAACGCCGAACGTGCCGACCCCGCAAAATCCCAAGCCTATTGGGGCGCTTGGGGGGCCTATGTGAAGGCGCTCGTGGAATCGGGCATCTCCAAAGGCGGCCAGGGCCTGCAATCGCCCCATACGGCAACGACCGTGCGCTTGCGCAACGGCAAGCGCCACGTGCAGGACGGCCCCGTGGCCGACGCCAAAGAACAGCTCGCCGGTTTTTTCATCGTCGATGTGCCGGATCTCGACACCGCCCTCGCGTGGGCCGCGCGCAGCCCGGCGGCACTCGATGCGGCCGTCGAAGTGCGGCCGGTACTGCCGCCGATGCCGTGAACGGCGACAGGCAGGACGTTCGGGCGGCGGCCGAGGCTGCCGCCCGCAATGCCTATGGCCGTTTGCTCGCGTATTTGGCCGCGCAAACGCGCAATATCGCGGCCGCCGAAGATGCGCTGGCGGATGCGTTTGCATCGGCCCTTGCCGCGTGGCCCGCAAGCGGCGTGCCGGAAAATCCCGAAGCCTGGCTGCTTACGGCCGCACGGCGCAAATCGCTCGACGCGCGAAGGCACGCAAGCGTGCGTGCAGCGGCCGAACCGACCTTGGCGCTGATGGCCCAACGCAGCGAAACCGAAATGGCGTTTCCCGACGAACGCCTGAAATTGCTGTTCGTGTGCGCGCACCCCGCGATCGACGCGGCGGCGCGCACGCCGTTGATGCTGCAAGCCGTGCTGGGGCTCGATGCCGCGCGCATCGCGTCGGCGTTTTTGGTCTCGCCGACGGCAATGGGCCAGCGGCTGGTGCGCGCCAAGGCCAAAATCAAGGACGCCGGAATCGCTTTTGCCCTGCCCGAAAGCGACGAACTGCCGCAACGTCTCGACGCCGTGCTGGCAGCCATCTATGCCGCGTTCGCCAGCGGCTGGGACGATCTCGCCGAAGACGCGCGCGAAGCGCTCGACGGCGAAGCGATCTGGCTTGGCGAAACGCTGGCGACGCTAATGCCAGACGAGCCCGAAATTCTGGGTTTGCTCGCGCTCATGCTGCATTGCCAGGCGCGGCGCGCGGCCAGGCGCGATGCGGCGGGCGCGTTCGTGCCGCTCGACCGCCAAGACACGACGCGCTGGGACGCGGCACTGATCGCGCGTGCAGAGCGGCTGCTGAGCCATGCCGCGACGTTGGCGCGCCCGGGGCGCTACCAGCTCGAAGCCGCGATCCAGTCGGTGCATGCCGGGCGCGCCGTCACGGGCGCAACCGACTGGCGCGCGCTGTCGCTGCTCTATGCGGCATTGGCAGCGCAAGCCCCATCGATGGCAATCCACGTCGGCCAAGCGGCGGTCGAAGCGCGCCACAGCGGGCCGCAAGCGGGCCTCGATTTGCTCGACCGGTTGCCGAGCGACGCGGCGCTCAGCTACCAGCCCTATTGGGCCGTGCGCGCGCATCTGCTGCGCGAAGCGGGCGAAATGCGCGAAGCCAACGCGGCCTTTGCGCGCGCCGCAGGCCTTGCCGACGATCCGGCCTTGCGCGCATATCTGACAGCGCAGATCGCCTGACGTCGCTTACGCGGGCGCGCCCACGATCGAAAATCGCGTCTGCCCGTAGACGCGCATGTCGAGTTCCAGGAATCCCGGCGGGGTTTCGTCTTTTTCGTCGCTTGCAAGCTCCACCACGCATACGGCGCCTGGGACCAGCCAGCCGCGTCTGGCGAAGGCGACCAGCGCTTTGCCGGCGAGGCCCGAGCGATAGGGCGCGTCGAAAAATGCCAAGTCGCACGGTGCCATCGGCGCCACCGGAACGCTTGGCGGGTCGCCAGCGTCGGCTGCCAGCACGCGCGCGCGCGCCTGCGCGCCAAGCGATGCGACATTGGCCGTGCAGACTGCGCGCGATGCGGCCGCCTGGTCGACGAACAGGCAGCTTGCGGCACCACGCGACAACGCCTCGAGCCCCAAAGCGCCCGTGCCTGCAAACGCGTCGAGCACGCGCGCGCCGATCAGTCTCGAAACGCCGCCCGGCGCAAACTGCCCGTGCGCCAGAATGTCGAACAGCGCTTTGCGTTGGCGTTCGCCCGTTGGGCGTACCGCGTCGCCTGCGGGCACCGCCAGGCGCCGCCCGCGCCATTCGCCCGCCACGATGCGGATCGTGCCGATCGGTTTGTTCATGTCGTTGTGCGCGGGGCGACCAGATCGGCCGTCATGATCTGGACGGGTCCCGTGCGGTCGTTTGTGGTCGCGCGGATTTTGACGAACCCCAAATGCGGTTTGGATTTTGACGCGCGCAGCTCGATCACTTCGACCGCAAGGCGGATCGTCTCGCCCGCCGCCAGGGCTTTGGGCCACGCGACCTGCACGCCCGCCCCCACCACGCCGCCCGCAATCGGCAATGTTTGCACGAGCAGGCGCATGGTGAGCGACGCCGTATGCCAGCCGCTTGCCACCAGCGCGCCGAAGAACGAGTCCTTGGCGGCGGCTTCGTCCAGATGGAAGGGCTGCGGATCGAACTGGCCCGCAAAGTCGCGGATCATGTCGGCATCGACCGCAAGCGGGCCGCTTTCGAAGGTCTGGCCGACGGCAAAATCCTCGAAACGAAGCGTCACGCCGGTTTGCCCTTTTTTTGCGGCGGACCGGCGAGCGCGCCCAGCGTCTTGCGCAGTTCGCCGGGGCCCACTTCCTCGAACGCCGCGCGCGGCAATCCTTCGAGCGAAAAGGCGCCGTAGTCGGTGCGAATCAGCCGGTTCACCTGCAGCCCCAGCTGTTCGCACACGCGGCGCACTTCGCGGTTTTTGCCTTCGGTCAGTTCGAACACGAGCCACGAATTGCGGCCCTCGGTTCGCCCGTCCATCGCCGCGACTATCGAGCCGTATTGCACGCCGTCGATCGAAATGCCGTTCTTGAGGCGGGCCAAGCGGTCGGGATCGGGCGAGCCGAACACGCGCACGCGATAGCGTCGCACCAGCCCCGAGGCCGGCAATTCCAGATGGCGCTTGATGGCGCCGTCGTTGGTGAGCAGCAGCAAGCCTTCGGAATTGAAGTCGAGCCGGCCGACCGGCATCAAGCGCGGCAGATGGCTTGGCAGGCCGTCATAGATGGTCGGGCGGCCTTGCGGGTCGCGGGCGGCCACCAGCACTTCGCGCGGCTTGTTGAAACGGAACAGACGCGGGCGTTCGCGCGCCTGCAATTTCTTGCCGTCGACGACGATTTCGTCCTCGTCGCTCACGTTGTGCGCGGCGCGGTGCAACTTGTTGCCGTTGACGAACACGCGGCCCTGTTCGATCAGCGCCTCGGCTTCGCGCCTTGAACACAGCCCCGCGCGCGCAATGACCTTGGCGACGCGCTCGCCCGCTTTTTCGCTCATCAACCCGCACTCGCTTTGACAAAGGCCGCAAAGATCAGATCGTCGCCCGGATCGATGGCGTATTCGGGATGCCACTCGACGCCCAGACAAAAGCGTTTGCCGGGAAGCTCGATGCCCTCGACCACGCCGTCGGGTGCGCGCGCATTGATCCGCACGCCCGGCCCCACGTCTTTGACCGCCTGATGGTGCGCGGAATTGACGTGCATCGTCGCGCACCCCACGGTCCGGTGCAGCAGCGTGCCGGGCTCGATCGCGACCGCGTGGCCGGGTTCGGTGCGCGGGTTGGGCTGTTCGTGCGCGAGCGCGCCCGGAATTTCGTCGGGGATGTGCTGGTGGAGCGTGCCGCCCAGCACCACGTTCAGCAATTGCTCGCCGCCGCAAATGCCAAGGATCGGCAGATCGCGCGCGAGCGCGCCCTTGACCATCGCGTATTCGAAGGCGGTGCGCCGGTCTTTGGTCGTGACCGTCGCATGCTTGCTCGCGGCCCCGAACAAAGCCGGGTCCACGTCGAACGCGCCGCCGGTGACGAGCAAACCGTCGAGCGTGTCCAGATAGGCTTGCGAAAGATCGGGCTCGTGCGGCAAGACCAGCGGCAAGCCGCCGGCTTTGGCGACGGCGTCGCAATAGTTTTGGCGAACCGCGTACCACGGCATTTTGGACCAGCCGCCGGCGGGTTCGCAGTCGAGCGTGATGCCGATGCGCGGAATTTTCATGCCTCCTCTTATCACGGGCGCGATTCCGGCGTAAACGAAAGCGCATGGCGACGAATTTTATGGATCTGGCCCTCGCCCAAGCGCGCATGGCCGCAGCGGCAGGGGAAGTGCCGGTGGGCGCCGTCATCGTCGATGCGGCGAGCGGCGGCATCGTCGCCTCGGCGCATAATCGCGTCGAGCGCGACCGCGATCCGACAGCGCATGCCGAAATGCTGGCGATCCGCGCCGCTGCCGCCGCGCTTGGCCAGACGCGGCTCGAAGGCTTGGATCTCTATGTCACGCTCGAGCCGTGCGCCATGTGCGCGCAGGCGATCGCGTTTGCGCGCCTGCGGCGGCTCTATTGGGGTGCATCGGATCCCAAAGGGGGCGGCGTCGAATACGGCGCACGCATTTTTGCGCAAGCCACCTGCCACCACCGCCCCGAGCTTTACGGCGGCATCGGCGAAAGCGAATCGGCGGCCTTGCTGCAGGATTTTTTCAAGCGCCTGCGCTGAAGCGCCACACGCCCTTGGCGTCGCGCGTGCGGCGTGCTGTACCCCGGCTTTCGAGCAGATGCAGATGGGCGAGCGCCTCGCCCACCGCCAAACCCACATTGTGCGGGCCGATCTCGCGCCGGAACAGCAACGGAAAACAATCGACGGCGCTGAGGCCTGCTGGCGTTTCGGCAAACGCCGCAAGCAGCTTCGCCAGCCGTTCTTCGTGGTGGGCGCGAATATCGGCGATGCGCGCCTGCACGCCCGTATAAGGCTGGCCGTGGGCGGGCAACACCAGCACGTCGCTGGGCAGATCCGCAAAACCGTCGAGACACGCAAGATAGTCGCGCAACGGATCGGCCATCGGCTCGGCCGGCCACACGCCGATATTGGGCGTGATGCGCGGCAGCAGAATGTCGCCGCCGACCAGCACGTTGCGCACGGCCGACGACAGGCACGCATGTTCGGGACAATGCCCGCGCCCGATGATCGGCAGCCATGTTTCGGCGCCGATGCCAAGCGCCTGACCGCCCTGGATGCGGCGATAGAAGGGCGGCAAATCGGGCACGCCGCGCCGGTAGATGTTCTGCGGGCTGGCGAACTGGCCCATCGCGTCGGCGGCAACGCCGTTGGCCGCGTAGAACGAAACCTTGTGCGCGATATCGGCATCGTTGCCTTGGGCATGGACCGCGCGCGCGGTGTAGTACTCGCCAAGCGTGGTCCATAATTCGACGCCATATTGCGCGCACAGCCACCCGGCCAGCCCCATATGGTCGGGATGGAAATGCGTGCAGATCACGCGGCTGATTTGGCGCTCGCCGATCGCCGCCCGCCAATGCGCCTTGGTGTCGTCGCGATGCAGGCCCGTATCGACGATGGCAAATCCCGCAGCGCCGTCCGCGATCAACCACAAGTTGATGTGGTCAGGCGGAAAGGGCAGCGGCATGCGCACCCAGAACAGGCCCGGCTGGATTTCGAGCGCCGCACCCGGTGCGGGCGGCTCGATCGGCGCGTAGACGAGGCTCATGGCGTGCCCAAAATCTGCCAGCCGATGTCGCGCCTGCAAAAACCGCCGGGCCAGTCGAGCGCATCGACCGCCGCATAGGCGGCTTTTTGCGCAGCGGCGGCGTCGCGACCGGTGCCAACGATGCCGAGCACGCGCCCGCCATCGGCCAGCACCCGCCCGTCTTGCGCGCGCGTTCCGGCATGGAACACGGTGGCGCCCGGCACGCGCGCGGCAGCTTCGAGCCCGCGAATTTCGCTGCCCTTTTCGGGCGCCTGGGGATAGCCCTTGGCGGCCATCACAACGCACATCGCCGTCGCCGCCCGCCAGCGCAGATCCAGCCGGTCGAGCCCGCCCTCGGTTGCGGCCAGCAAGGCGGGCAGCAGATCGGATTCAAGGCGGGCCAGCAGCGTCTGGCATTCGGGATCGCCGAACCGCACATTGAATTCGATCAGTTTGGGCCCGCTTGCGCCGATCATCAGCCCGGCGAACAGCACGCCCTTGAACGGCGCGCCTTCCGCCGCCATGCCGCGCAATGTCGGCAGCACGATTTCGTCGAGCACGCGCTTTTCCATCGCCGCATCGACCAAGGGCGTCGGCGAATAGGCGCCCATGCCGCCCGTGTTGGGGCCGGTATCGCCCTCGCCCACGCGCTTGTGGTCTTGCGCCGCCGCCAGCGCCAGCGCGTGCGTGCCGTCGCACAGCGCGAAAAAACTCGCTTCCGCGCCGTCGAGAAATTCTTCGATGACAAGTTCGCTTCCCGCGTCGCCGAAGCGCTTTTGCGTCATCGCTTCGTCGATGGCGGCGCAGGCTTCGGCATGCGATTGCGCGACGACGACGCCTTTGCCCGCCGCCAAACCGTCGGCTTTGACGACGACCGGCAACGGCTGCGTGCGCACATACGCGATCGCCGCATCCGCCGCCGCAAACCGCCGATAGCCGGCCGTCGGCACGCCGTGGCGCTGGCAGAAATCTTTCATGAAGCCTTTGGAGCCTTCAAGCCGCGCGGCCGCTTGGCTTGGCCCGAAGGCTTTGATGCCCGCCTGCGCCAACCGGTCGACCAGGCCCGCGACCAGCGGGCCTTCGGGGCCGACAACGACGAAGTCGATTTTTTGGGCCCGCGCGAAGGCCACCAGCGCGTCGAGATCGTCGGCGCCGATCGGCACGCATTCGGCATCGGCGGCGATGCCCGCATTGCCGGGCGCGCAAAAAAGTTTGGCGCACAAGGGCGATGCCGCGATCGCCCAACAAAGGGCATGCTCGCGCCCGCCCGAGCCGATGACCAGTATCCGCATTCGATCCGCCTTTGCCAGCTACCCAAACCGTGCGGCTTGTAGCATAAAGAGCGCCGACGCCAATGGAAGACATCCCCAGCAATCTGCCCGAATATTCGGTCTCGGAACTGTCGCAAGCCGTCAAGCGCACGGTCGAGGACAATTTCGAAATCGTGCGCGTGCGCGGCGAAATTTCGGGCTTCAAGCGGCACAGCTCCGGCCATCTTTATTTCGCGCTGAAGGATGCCGACGCCGCCATCGACGGCGTGTGCTGGCGCGGGGCGGCGGGCAAGCTTGGCATTCGCCCCGAAGACGGCATGGAAGTGATCGCGACGGGCAGGCTTACGACCTATCCGGGGCGCTCCAAATACCAGATCGTGGTCGAGCGCATGGCGCTGGCGGGCCAAGGCGCTTTGCTGAAGCTGATCGAAGACCGCAAAAAACGCCTGGCTGCCGAAGGCCTGTTCGATCCCGCGCACAAACGCCCGCTGCCGTTTTTGCCGCGCGTCGTGGGCGTAATCACTTCGCCCACCGGGGCCGTGATCCGCGACATTCTGCACAGGCTTGCCGACCGTTTCCCGCGCCATGTGCTGGTCTGGCCGGTCGCGGTGCAGGGCGAAGGGGCGGCCGAGCAGATCGCGGCTGCAATCCGGGGCTTCAATGCGATCGAGCCCGGCGGCAGCGTGCCGCGCCCCGACGTGCTGATCGTCGCGCGCGGCGGCGGCAGTCTTGAAGATCTGATGGCGTTCAACGAAGAAAGCGTCGTGCGCGCGGCGGCGGCCAGCGACATTCCGCTGGTCTCGGCCGTGGGCCACGAAACCGACACGACGCTGATCGATTTTGCGGCCGACCGGCGCGCCCCCACGCCCACGGCTGCCGCCGAAATGGTGGTGCCCGTACGCCAGGAATTGGTCGCGCGCATCGCGCGCAATGCCGCCTCGCTCGAAGCTGGATTGGCGCGCGGCTTCGACGATGCGCGCAACCGGCTGGCCAATGCCGCGCGCTTGCTGGGCGACCCCAAGCGCCTGCTGGAAGAGCGCAGCCAGCGCCTGGACGAGCGCGGCGAACGGCTCAAACTTGCGATCGCCGCGGCCCTCGATCTGCGCCGTCGCCGCACGCTGGAATTGGGCGCGCGTTTGCCCGATCCCAAAACCCAGCTCGAGCGGGCGCGCGGCCAGTTGCTGGGAGCGGGCGCCGCACTCGACGCCAACGCCAAGGCGCTGGCACTGACGGCCGGGCGCGAAAGCGCGCGGCTTGGCGATATCCTCAAGCGCGGGCGCGCGGCCCTCGACCGCGATATCGCCGCACGCGCCGCCAAGATTGCAGCGCTCGGCAACCTGCTCGACAGCGTTTCGTACCGGCGCGTGCTCGAACGCGGTTTTGCGCTGGTGGCGGATGGCGACGGCAAACCGATCGTGTCGGCCGCCAAAGCCAAACCGGGATTGGGCGTCACGCTCGCCTTTGCCGACGGCTCGGTCGCGGCAACCGTTGCAGGCGAGCCCGCGTCCAAAACGCGCGGATCGACGAAACCCAAAACCGATCAGGGTTCGTTGCTTTAGCCGCCGTCGCCGACCAAGCTGAACGGCGCCCAAAAAATCGGATGGCTGTAGTTGAACGCGGTCTTGCCGGTGGCTGGATCGACTGCGCCCGGCCCGTCGATCAGCGCCAGCATCGTGCGCTGCAAGGCAAGCCCGCGCTTCAAGGCCGGATCGGCCGCCTGGCGCGCAAACAAATCGCTGGTAAGCTGGCGCGCGCTGGTGGTTTCGACCGGCCAGTTCGAGACGAGCAACGCCCGCGCGCCCGCATAGAAGAACGCGCGCCCAAGGCCAGAAACCGCTTCGGCCCCCGCCCCGTTGCCGGACGCCGTGTTGCATGCCGACAGCACGACCCAATCGGCATCCAAGCGCAGCGACAGCACGTCGTCCATCGTCAGCAAGCCGTCGCCGCTGTCGGCGCCCGCGACGCTCGGTGCCGACATGGCAATGGCGGGCTGCAACAGCCCGTTGAGTTCGCCCGGCACCAGCCCGTGCGTGGCGAACATCACCACGCGCCGGTCGGCCAAATTCATCGAGCGCACGCGCCGCTCGTTGGCCGCCTCGCCCAAAAAGAAATCGGCGCTGTTCGCGCGCAACGCGCCCGCAACCGCGCGAATTTCGTCGGCCGTGTCGGGCAGCCGCGCAAGCTGGGCCATCTCCGCGCTCGACACGCCCGACGCCACGGGGGCCGAACGGCGCACAAGCTTGGCCCCCCGCGTTTGCAAGGCGGCAGTCTGCAACGAAGCGGTCTGCTGGGCGGCCGCATTTTCCAGTCGGCCTTCGGCGGCCTGTTCGGGGCTGAACCACGGATCGCCGAACCCGGCAAAGGCCTTGCGACCGGGCGCTGCCGCCGGGATTGCGCGCAGCGTCTGGAACGCGCTGACCGAGGGCACTTGCACGATCGCGGCTTGGCGCACCAGCCAAGGCACGGATTTGTAGTTCGCAAACATCGCTTCGCCCGAGCCCTCGCGCGGCAAGGCGCCGGGTTTGGTCACCAGCAACGCCAGGGGAAGCTGTGCCAGCGGCCCGTGCGGGGCGACCACCAGCGTATCGGCATTGCCGATCGACGCGGCAAGCGGTTCGATCAAAGCGGCATAGAGCCGATGCGCAGCCGCCACGTCGAACGCGGGAATGTCGTCGAGCGTTTCGGCATTGGGGTCGAGGGCGCCGCGAAGTTTGGCGACGATTGTCGCCATCTCCGCGCGCCCAATCGGCGCTTTGACAAAGCCCAACGGCCCGGTCTTGCGCAAGGCCCACACATACGTCGCATCGTCGGTCGCAAAAAACGACAGCAAGGCCTCGTTGGGCGCCAAACGCTGGCGCGCATTGGCCACGCTCGGCGACAGCGGGCGACGCAACTCGTCGTATTTGGGGAAGGCGGTGCGAATGTCGGCATTGAGCTTGGCGCGTTCGGCGTCGAGGTCGGCGACGCGCTTGCGCACCGCTTCCTCGGCATTGCGATTGCGCTGCGCGGCCGACTGGGAGACGAGGTTGGTCAGAATCCCCTGGAAGGCCGCCGAGGCTTGGGCCGCATCCTGTTCGCGGCGCACCATGTCGGCCAAGGCCGGATCGCGCACGCCCGCACGCGCATTCATGGCATCGATCGCCCCTTGCACCGACAGGCTGCGCACGACGTCGGCCAAGCGAAACGCTTCGGCCGCCGGAACAAAACTGGGCGCGGCGTCCGCAGGCAGGCTCGCGTAGAATTCGAGCATGCCCGATATTGCGAGCCCGCGCAGATGCTGAGCTGCGCCGACTGCCCCTTCGGCGGACGCAGCTTCGCCGCCGGGCCCGCGTTCCATCGCAACGCCGGCGGCGCGGAAATCGACCAAAGCTTCGCTGCGATTGCCGGCCTTGGCGTGCGCCACACCGCGCAGAGCACGCGTAACTTGGGTGTCGTAGCTGTTGGCCGCCCCTTGCTGCTGGCGGCGCGCCATGTCGCGCTCGAACGCGGCGAGCGCTTCGCGGCTGCGCCCGACCATCGCAAGCGCCGTGGCGTAATTGCGGTTGCGCATGACGCCGGCGTCGCGCTCGTTGGGCAAGCCAGCGAGGTCGGCGACAAGCCGGTCGTAGGCGGCAACGGCTTCGGCATAGCGCCCCTGATAGAACAGCGCCGAGGCGTGCAGATTGCGCGATCCGACCATCGCGGGATGGCCGGGCGCCACTTGCAGACGGGTCCCGATCTCGATAAGCCGCGCGGCAAGCGCCTCCACTTCCGTCTGACGGCCCTGTTCGAGCAGCGTGGCGGCCAGATTGGTGCCGCGAAAGATCGTCTCGACGACATACAGGCCGCGCGCGTCGATCGATTCGGCCAGTGTCTGGCGCGCGATCGCCTCGGCTTCGGCATAGCGGCCCTGGCCGCGCAAATTGGCCGCCAGATTGTTGCGGTAGGCATTGACCAAGCCGACAAAGGCGGTGGGCGAGGCGGACGCGAGGACGCCCGACTTGCGGCGCGCTTCCATCGCTTCCATCCGCGCGAGCGCTTCGCGCCACTTGGCTTCGGCATCGACGCGTTTGCCGCGCGCTGCCAGAATTTCCGCCTCTGCAGCGGCCAACCGTCCCGCCCGGTCGTCGTCGAATTGGTTGGCCGGAATCGCGCGCAGGATTTGGCGCATGCGCGCAAGGGCTGCATCCGCCTCCGCCGCGCGTCCCCGATTGGCCTGTATGCGGGCGACCTGTCCGGCCGCCCCCAGCGCTTGCCCCAGACGATTGGGCACGCCGCGATCGTTGCGGCTCGCCTCGGCGACGCGCGAGGCTTCGTCGTAGGCAACGACGGCGGCATCGACATCGCCAAAATTGTTTTCGGCAAGCGCGAGATTGTCGAGAAAAGTCGCGAGGTCGGGAAGGCGCGCAAGCCGTGCGGCGGCAGCGGCAGCCCGGCGCGCTTCGAGACCTTCTTGGTTGCGGTTGGCCGCAAACGCCGCCGCCGCGCGCGCGGCTTGCGCGCGGGCCGTTTGGGCAGCGCTGCCGGGCACTGCTTGCCCGGCTGCGGGACCGGTCGCTGGCGATTGCGCGAGCGGCGCATCGCCGCTTGGCAGGGCCAACGAAAGCGCCTCGTCGTCGCTGCCGGACTGGCGCACGGCCTCGACCGGTCGCCTGGCGCGCAGTTCGTCGTCGAGCTTGGCGATGATGTCGGAAATCGAGCGCGGCGGCGGCACGAAGGCGCCGCTTTCAAGCAGCGTCTTTGTTTCCGCCGCTTGCTCTGCCGTCACGACAGGTTTTTCGGGCGTGCAACCTTGCAGAGCGAAGCCGACAACCAGCATTGCCGCAGAAATCCGACGCATCGTCCCTCCGCTGAACCGGCATCAACTTGCCGATATTATTAGGTTATCTCAAATCGTCTTCGAGCGCGAGCCGATCCGCCGGGGGACTTGGCAGGCTTTCAGAAAAGCGCACGGCGGTCGGGGCGGCAGAAACATGCGCCTGACCGCTGGCGATTTCGGCCAATTCAATTCCGACAAAAAGCAGGGCAACGGCGATGCCCCAGGCGACAGCGATTTCTTTCCATTCGTTCATGACGTCAACATTAGTTCTTCGATTGGAGCGCCGCAGTGACCGGCGTCACACGCGATTGGGGTTTTTTTTGGAAGGGGGCCAAACGGAGCGCGTCGGCCGACAACAAGCCGCCGACTGTTGTTTTTTAGACATGCGTCGCCAGCGCGGCAGTGCTTGGGTTTTGTCGAATTGGCACATTCTGCCAATCATCGACATCATTCGGGATCTTGAAATGTTCAAAGGAATTTGATACTATTTCGGATCGTTTACCAAAACGTGCGCTGTTTGACAAGTAAAGATCCCCCCAGCCCTGCGTCGCTCCCGGCGCACGCGGTTTTCGGCGCGGAACCGCTTTCGTCGGCGCGGTTACATCCATTTAAAATCAACGGGATAAATTGGCGACCGTCGCCTGTTGACGCTGGATGTCGTCGGTTTCTCGGTCGCAAGCATGCGGGCGCTGGTGCAGTGCGGCAAGGCTGTTGCCTCGACCGGGGTTGGCACCTATGTTCCGGGTCCCGCTCCGCCCCCTTCTGCATCAGGCTCCATGACCGAACTCTCGCGCATCCGCAATTTCTCGATCGTCGCCCATATCGACCACGGCAAGTCCACGCTCGCCGACCGGCTGATCCAAACGTGCGGCGCGGTCGAACTGCGCGACATGCAGGAGCAGATGCTCGATTCGATGGACATCGAACGCGAACGCGGCATCACCATCAAAGCCCAGACCGTGCGGCTCGACTACAAAGCCAAGGACGGCACCAACTACGTGCTCAATTTGATGGATACGCCCGGCCACGTCGATTTCGCCTACGAAGTCAGCCGGTCGCTCGCCGCGTGCGAAGGTTCGATCCTGGTCGTCGATGCCAGCCAAGGCGTCGAAGCCCAGACCCTCGCCAACGTCTACCAAGCGCTCGATGTGGGCCACGAAATCGTGCCGGTCCTCAACAAAGTGGACCTGCCGGCCGCCGATACCGAGCGCGTCAAAAAACAGATCGAAGACACGATCGGGCTCGACGCGTCGGACGCCGTGCCGATCTCGGCCAAGACCGGGCTCAATATCGATCTGGTGCTCGAAGCGCTGGTAAAGCGCCTGCCGCCGCCCACCGGCGACGCGGCGGCGCCGCTGAAGGCGCTGCTGGTCGATGCCTGGTACGATCTCTACCTTGGGGTTGTATTGCTCGTACGCGTCAAGGACGGCAAGCTCGCCAAGGGCATGAAGATCCGCATGATGAACGGCGGCTCGACGCACGATGTGGAGCGCGTGGGCGTGTTCACGCCCAAGCTCAAGGATTTCCCGGCGCTGGGGCCGGGCGAAATCGGCTTCATGACGGCGGGCATCAAGGCGGTCGCGGACGTGGCGATCGGCGATACCATCACCGAAGACCGGCGCCGCGCAACCGAGCCGCTCGCGGGCTTCAAGCCGTCGCTTCCCGTGGTGTGGTGCGGCCTGTTCCCGGTCGATCCCGCCCAGTTCGAACATCTGCGCGAGAGCCTGGGCAAACTGCGCCTCAACGACGCCAGCTTCGTCTACGAGCCGGAAAGCTCGGCGGCACTGGGTTTCGGCTTCCGCTGCGGATTTTTGGGGCTGCTGCATCTGGAAATCGTGCAGGAGCGACTGTCGCGCGAGTTCGATCTCGACCTGATCGCGACGGCGCCGTCGGTTGTGTATAAAATACACCTCACCGACGGCACGGTCCTGGACATGCACAATCCCGCCGACATGCCCGATGCCGTGCGCATCGACCATATCGAGGAGCCGCGCATCAAGGCCACCATCCTGGTGCCGGACGAGCATCTGGGCTCGATCCTCAAGCTCTGCCAGGACCGGCGCGGCATCCAGCAGAACCTCACCTATGTCGGCAGCCGCGCGATGGTGGTGTACGATCTGCCGCTCAACGAAGTGGTGTTCGATTTCTACGACCGGCTCAAATCGGTCAGTCGCGGCTATGCCAGCTTCGACTACACGATGACCGACTATCGCGAAGACGAACTCGTGCGCCTCTCGATCCTGGTCAATGCCGAGCCGGTGGACGCGCTCGCCATCATCGTGCATCGCACCCAGGCCGAAAGCCGCGGGCGCGCTTTGTGCGTGAAGCTGAAAGAGCTGATCCCGCGCCAGATGTTCGTGATCCCGATCCAGGCCGCGATCGGCGGCAAAATTGTGGCGCGCGAAACCATTTCGGCCCTTCGCAAAGACGTGCTTTCGAAATGCTATGGCGGGGACGTTTCGCGCAAACGCAAGCTGCTCGACAAGCAAAAAGAGGGCAAAAAGCGCATGCGCCAATTCGGCCAGGTCGAAATCCCGCAATCGGCGTTTTTGGCGGCCCTCAAAGCGCGCGACGACTAGGACTGGATCAGCGCCAGCCGGGACGGCGGCGGCGGCGCGGCATGCTCCCGCCCGCCGCCAAGGCCAGCGCCAGGCCCAGCACCAGCGCAACGACGCTCGCGGGCGCTTGCAGCAGCGGGAAGACGATCCACTCCCACAAAGCCGGGTGGACATGGCGCACGATGCCGGGCTCGACCAGCAGCAGCGAATCGCGGTCGATCGCGGCCCAGATTTGCCCGACGGGAACAGCTTCCAAACTGCCAGCCTCGATCGAGGACAGCACATCCCCGCCCGCAAACCACAGCGCGGCCAAGATCAGCAACCATCCCAAGATTCGCAACAGGACCAAAAGCGGCTCCCCAGACACGACCTGGTCGCAAGATTAGAGCATTTGGCCCGATTGCGCGAGAGTTGGACGTGGCCGCCCCGGTTTGCTATAGACCCGGCCTTCCGAGCCCGGCGGAGGGGTGGCCGAGTGG
>CAMDLT010000004.1 GCA_945901855.1 Asaia bogorensis
GCCGCCCGACGCGCCGCCCGGAAGATACCCGTAAAGCGTGTGTCCTGGCGCCATGCCGCCGCAATGCTCGTCGATCAGTTCGCGGGCCGTAATGCCGGCGGGCGCGCGTTTCATGCCGGGCACCGCAACGCGGCCCGACACCGAAAACGAGCGCCAGCCTTTTTGGCCACGCCTGCCCGCATCGGCAAATTTCAATGCGCCCTCCTCCAGGATCTCGCGCAGCCACAGCAGCGTTTCGACATTGTGGTTGAGGGTCGGACGGCCGAACAGTCCGCGTTCGGCGATATAGGGCGGACGATGGCGCGGCAAGCCGCGTTTGCCTTCGATCGATTCGATCATCGCGGACTCTTCGCCGCAAATATAGGCCCCGGCCCCGCGCCGCAATTCGACGAAACCGGGCGCGATCAAACCCGCCCGCACAAGGTCGTCGAGCGCTTGCGCCAGAATGGCGCGCACGGCCGGATATTCGTCGCGCAGGTAGATGAAGATGCGTTCGGCTTCGACGGCCGTTGCCGCAATCAGCATGCCTTCGAGCATGCGATGCGGATCGGTTTCAAGATGGACCCGATCCTTGAACGTGCCGGGTTCGCCCTCGTCGGCATTGACGGTCATCAAGCGCGGCTTGGGTTGGGCCCGCAAAATCGACCATTTGCGGCCCGTGGGAAACCCGGCGCCGCCAAGCCCGCGCAGGCCCGACTCCGACAAGGTCGCAAGAATGCCGTCGATGGAACCCGGATCGGCACGCAAACGATCGACCAGACGATAGCCGCCCGCCGCGCGGTAGGCGGCAAAGCCGGTCGACTGCGGCAGGTCGGCCGCCGTCCGGTCGGAGGCGATCGCGGCGGCGAGTTTCGCAAGCGTGGCATCGTCGATCGCGTTTTGGCCGAACAAGGCCGCAGGCGCTTGCGCGCAGCGACCGATGCACGGTGCCGCCACCGCGCGCACACGCGCCGGGTCGGCGGCAGCTTGCGCTTGGGCGAGCAACGAATCGGCCCCGGCCAGCGCACAGGACAGCGAAGTGCAGATGCGCAGCGTGCGCGGCGCGGGCGCCGCTTCGCCTTCTTTGACGATGTCGAAATGGTGGTAGAAGCTCGCGACCTCGAATATCTCGGCCTGCGACAGGCGCATCGCGCGCGCCAGCGCATGCAGATGGCGCGCCGCGAGATGGCCGAAACGATCCTGCACCAGATGCAGATATTCGATCAGCAAATCGCGGCGCGGCGCGGCTGTGCCCAGCAAGGCCGCAATTTCCGCTTCCGCGCCAGCATCGCGACTGCGCCCTTTGGCGGCATTGAACGGCAGATGTCCGGCGGTATCGGTCATTGAACGGCGTCTCCCCGGACCGACGATAGCCGCTTTGCATCGACAATTCTTGGGTCTTTTCAGCGCCGCGGAACCGGCCGCCAATCGGGGGCAGCAAGTTCGAAGCCCGCAAAATCGAACGCGGGTCCGACGGTGCATCCGACCAACGTCCAGGCCCCCAGACTCGTTGCGGTCTGCCACACGCCTGCCTCGACCGTCAGTTGCGGACGTTGGCCGCCCAGAATTTCAGGCCCTAAAATTCGGGCCTCCGCATCGTGGCCGTTTGCCGAGACCGTCAGCGCCAACGGGGCGCCAGCATACCAGTGCCAGATTTCCGCCGCATCGACGCGGTGCCAGTGCGAATATTCGCCCGCCGCCAGCAGATAGTAGATTGCCGTCATGGCCCCGCGACCGCCCGCCGGATCGGCATGGCGATAGGTCTCGCGGTAATGGCCGCCCTCGGGATGCGGTTGGAGCCCGAGGGCGGCGATAATGTCGCCGGGCGATCTCACGCGGGCACGGTTGCCTTGACCGACGGACGCTCGGCGATCTTGGCGCACCACGCGGCAAGCTTGGGGCGGCCCGCAAACGCGTCGCCGGCAACCGCGCGGAACTGCATCCAGCCGATCATCGCGATCACCGCGATCTGGCCGATGCCGAATTCGCCGTCGAGTTGGTCCGCGTCGCGCTCGAGCTGGTCGAGGCCTTGGTTGACCTTGGCCGACTGGCCTTCGATCCATTCTTTCCAGCGCAGGTTTTCTGGCCGCAATGCGCCTTCGTAGCGCATGAGGATGCCGGCATCCGTGATGCCGTCGGCGAGCGCTTCCAGCCGCAACGCGCGCCAGCGCTCGCCGCCCGCCGCCGGAATGAGTTTGCGCCCCGCATGTTGCGCGTCGAGATAGTCGCAGATCACGCGGCTGTCGAAGAGCGCCTCGCCGCCGTCGGTCCACAAAGTGGGCACCTTCATCAGCGGATTGTCGCGGCCCAGGTCGCGGTTGGGCTGGTCGGGGCGTACGACCGTGGCGATTTTTTCGATCCGGTCGCCGAGCCCGCATTCGAGCGCGACGATCATGACTTTGCGGACGTAGGGGCTGGCGCTGCTGTAGGCGAGTTTCATCGGTCTGCCTTTCGGGCGGGTGGGAAACGGGCGCGAAGCTTAGGCTGCCCGCGTCGCTGCTTCAACGCGCCTGTTTGAGCCGCCCGCGCAAGGCGCGCCACGCGTCTTGCAGGCGATGGAGGGCGCGCAAGACCGGCAAGCGTTCGTCCGGCGCTTCCAGTTCGAGCCCCACTTTGGTCGCACGGCCGCGCGCGATCTCGCCCACCACCAATTCGACGGGGCCAAGCGCCACGCGGTCGCCGGGAATGGCGTCGGGTCCAAGGCGCTCGGCCAAAAAGTCGGCGAGCGTCTGGGTCGCGTCGCTTGCTTCGAACGGCACGCCGTATTGCGCGCACAAAACGCCGAGCTGGACGTCGCCCGAAAACACGAACTCGCCCATGTCGTCGATGTTTTTGCGCCGCACCGGGCGCGGGGCGAACAGCCGATCCAGATCGATCGACTGTTCGGGCGGGACCAGGGCGATGATCTGGTCGCCTTCGGCAAGCCGCTCGAGTTCCTGGCGGTTTTGAAGCGCGCCGTCGCGAATGACGGCGATGATGCGCGCGCGGCGCGGCAGTTGCAGTTCGGCGAACGGCCGGGCCAGTGCCGGACTGTGTCTGGCAACGCGCCAGCTTGCCGCATCGCGGTCGGCGACGACCGGCAGATCAAGATCGGTACGGCCGGGCTGGTCGATCTGCGGCGGCAGAGCGAGGCCCAAGAACCGCGCCGCCACGCCGACCGTCCAGCCCTGCAAGACGAGCGACGCGAGCACGACCACAAACGCCACGTTGAAAAACACTTCCGCATTTTCGATGCCCGCAATGACCGGGATCGACGCGAGGAAAATCGGCACGGCGCCGCGCAATCCGACCCACGAAATGAAAGTCTTCTCGCGCCAATCGAACTTGACGAGCGAGAGGCACAAAAACACCGCCAACGGACGCGCCACGAAAATAAGCGCGGCCGCGATCGCGATCTCGGCCCCCCAATTGGCCAGCAGCTTCGACGGCGTGACGAGCAGACCCAGCATCAAGAACATGACGATCTGCGCGATCCAGGCGAGCCCGTCATGGAAGCGCAAGATGGTGGCCTGCGCGCGATGGCGCCGGTTTCCCAGAACCAGACCCGCGAGATACACCGCCAAAAATCCGGACGCGTCGAGCGACTGGCCGACCGCGAAAATAGACACGGCAAATGCCGCGCACAGCACCGGATAGAGCCCGCCCGCAAGCACGGCCCGGTTGACAAGCCACACCAGCGCGAAACCGCCGACAATGCCGATCGCTGCCCCGCCGAACATTTGCTGGGCGAAGAACAGCGCCAGATGCCAGTCGAGCGGCGCGGGGTTCAGCAGATATTCGACGCATGCGATGGTCAAAAACACGGCCATCGGATCGTTCAATCCGCTTTCGACCTCGAGCGTGGCCGCGACGCGCTTGTTGATTTCGGTGCCGCGCATATTGAGCAGCAAAAAGACCGCCGCCGCGTCGGTCGAGGCGACCACGGCACCGACCAGAAACGCCGCGACCGGATCGAGCTTCAGGGCCAAAAACGCGACGCCGCCGATGATCGTGGCCGTGATGGCAACACCCAGCGTGGCCAGCACAAAAGCCGGTTTGGCGGCAAGCCGCAGCGACTGGCGCGAGGTGCGCAAGGCGCCGTCGAACAGGATGATGGCGAGCGCTACCGAACCCACCAAATACGCGAGCTTGAAATCGCCGAACGCGATACCGCCCGGCCCGTCTTCCCCCGCCAGCATCCCAAGCCCCAGGAACACGAGCAGCAACGGCGCGCCGAGCCTTGAGGAGAACATGCCCGCAAGGATGCTGAGCACGACGAGGAATCCGCCCAGCAAGATAAAATGGTTGATCTGCTCCAAACCCGCTTCTCCTTCCCAGTCGGCATCCTAGACGCATTTGCGGGCGGATGGGGAGCAGGTACGGGAAAACTTGCGTGCGCGCGCGCCAGGGCCGAAACTAGGGTTTGCATGTGGTCCGATGTCGTCGATTTGCGCGATTTTTACGCGAGCCCTTTGGGCCAGATGGCGCGTCGCACCATCGCGGCCAATCTGCACGCCATCTGGCCCGAGACGACGGGCCAGGCCGTGCTGGGCCTGGGGTATGCCGTGCCCTATTTGCGCAACTGGCGCGGCAATTCGGCGCGCTGCATTGCCATGATGCCCGCCCCGCAGGGCGTTTTGCACTGGCCGCCCGAGGGGCCCAACGCCACAAGTCTGGTCGAAGAAGAAGCCCTGCCGCTGCCCGACATGTCGGTCGATCGCGTGCTGCTTGTCCATGCGATCGAACATGCCGAGGCGCTGCGCCCGTTTTTGCGCGAAGTGTGGCGCGTGCTGAGCGGCAGCGGGCGCATTCTGGTCGCAGTCCCGAACCGACGCGGCATTTGGGCGCGGTTCGATCGCACGCCTTTCGGGCACGGGACGCCCTACACCACGCGGCAGCTTGCGCGCCTGCTGCGCGACAATCTGTTCGTGCCGCAGCAGACGCGCAACTGCCTGTTCGCGCCGCCCTTGGCCGGTTCGCTGTGGCTGTCGTCCGCCCCCGCCGTCGAACGCTTGGGGGTACGGTTTTTTCCGGCACTGGCGGGCGTTTCGATCGTGGAGGCCAGCAAGACGCTCTATGCGCCAATGCCGGTACGCGGGCGCGTGCGGGCGCGCGCAAAGCTGGCCCCAGCAGCGCAGGTTGCGCGCGCCGAATGATCGTCGAAGCCGCACCCGCCAAACTCAACCTCAATCTTCAAATCGTCGCTCGCCGCGCCGACGGTTTCCATTTGCTCGACAGCCTTGTCGCGTTTTCGGACATTGGCGACGTCTTGGCGGTCGACGCGGCAGCGGGATTGTCGCTCGCGATCGACGGTCCGTTTGCGCAGGGCCTGTCGGCGGGTGCGGACAATCTGGTGTTGCGCGCCGCCATCGCGTTGCAGGAATCGTGCGGCACGAAAGCAGGCGCTGCGCTGCGTCTGACAAAAAATTTGCCGGTCGCCAGCGGCATCGGCGGCGGATCGGCCGATGCGGCCGCTGCGCTGCGCGCCTTGTCGCGGCTTTGGCAGATCGACCTGCCGCTGGCCGCCATCGCCGCACGCCTGGGCGCCGATGTTCCGGCCTGTCTTGCGAGCCAGGCCTGTTGGATGGCGGGGATCGGCGACGTGCTGGAGCCTTGCGCGCCGCTTCCAGAGGCAGGGCTGGTCTTGGCCAATCCCGGCATTGGGCTTGCGACACCCCTGGTTTTCATGCGCCGCTCGGGCCCGTTTAGAGCGCCACACCGCTTCGGCATTCCGGCAACGGTTGCGGAATTTGCCCGCGAACTTGGCAACGCCAGCAACGATCTGGCCGCCGCAGCCGAAGAACTGGTGCCCGAAATCGGCATTTTGCTGGGATATTTGGACGCCTTGCCGGGCGCGCGCTTGGCGCGCATGTCGGGCAGCGGGGCCACGTGTTTTGCGCTGTTCGACAGCCGCAAGGCGGCCCGAGCGGCCGCCAAAGCGCTCGAATTGCAGGTCCCGGGCGGGTGGTGGGTGGCATCGGGCGGGTGGCATAAGCCGCCCCCAAGCGCCGTTGTCCGCCACGTTCCATGATGCTAAACCCCTCCCGTCAAACGCATCCTTGCTGGAAAATGAAATGTCCCAACCTGTCGCACTGATTACCGGCATCACCGGCCAAGACGGCGCCTACCTTGCCGAAATGCTGCTCCAAAAGGGCTACATCGTGCACGGCGTGAAGCGGCGTTCGTCGTCGTTCAACACCGCGCGCGTCGACCATCTTTATGCCGATCGGCACGAACATGGCGTGCGCTTTTTCATGCATTACGGCGATTTGACCGACGCCACGAACCTCATCCGGCTGGTCCAGCAGACCAAGCCGACCGAGATCTACAATCTGGCGGCCCAAAGCCACGTGGCCGTGAGTTTCGAGACGCCCGAATACACGGCCAATTCCGACGGCATCGGCGCGCTGCGCCTGCTGGAAGCGATCCGCATCCTGGGTCTCGAAAAAACCACGCGCTTCTACCAGGCGAGCACGTCCGAGCTTTACGGCCTGGTGCAGGAACGTCCGCAAAAAGAAACCACGCCGTTCCGCCCGCGCAGCCCCTATGCGGCTGCCAAGCTCTATGCCTATTGGATCACGGTCAATTACCGCGAGGCCTACGGCATGCACGCGTCGAACGGCATTCTGTTCAACCACGAAGGCCCGACGCGCGGCGAAACGTTCGTCACGCGCAAGATTTCGCGCGCGGTCGCCGCGATCAAGCTCGGTTTCCAGAAAAAGCTCTATCTTGGCAATATCGACAGCTATCGCGACTGGGGCCACGCGCGCGACTATGTCGAAGGCATGTGGCTGATGCTGCAGCAGGACGAGCCCGACGACTACGTGCTGGCGACCGGCGAAACCCAGACGGTGCGCGAATTCGTCAATATCGCGTTTGCCCAGGTCGGCCGCCCGATCGAATGGCACGGCAAGGGCGTGGACGAAAAGGGCGTCGATGCCAAAACCGGCGAGGTTCTGGTCGAAATCGACCCGCGCTATTTCCGCCCGACCGAAGTCGATTTCCTGCTGGGCGACCCCACCAAGGCGCGCACGAAACTCGGCTGGACGCACAAAATCGGCTTCAAGCAGCTGGTCGAAGAAATGGTCGCCTCCGACCTCAAGCTCGTCGAACGCGAGAGCCATCGCAATGACCGCAACGCCTAGATTCGACCTCGCCGGCAAACGCGTTTTTGTCGCAGGCCATCGCGGCATGGTGGGTGCGGCGCTGGTGCGCCGCTTGGCATCCGAAAACTGCACGGTGCTGACCGTGCCCAAGGCCGAGGTCGATCTGACGCGCCAGGACGCGGTCGAAAAATATCTCGCGGCGCAAAAACCCGATGCCGTGTTTTTGGCGGCGGCGCGCGTGGGCGGCATCCATGCCAACAATTCGCGCCCGGCCGAGTTTTTGTTCGAGAATCTGGCGATCCAGAATGCGGTCATCGACGGCGCCTACAAAGCGGGCGTGCGGAAGCTTCTGTTCTTGGGCTCGACTTGCATCTATCCGCGCATGGCGCCGCAGCCGATGCACGAAGACGCGCTGCTGACCGGCCCGCTCGAGCCGACCAACGAATGGTACGCGGTCGCCAAGATCGCGGGCCTGAAGATGTGCCAGGCCTACCAAAAACAGTACGGCGTCGATTTCATCGCGTGCATGCCGACCAACCTTTACGGCCCGCACGACAATTATGATCTGGAGATGAGCCATGTGCCGGCTGCCACGATCGTGAAGGTGCATCGCGCCATCCGAACGGGCGCCGCAAGCGTGCCGGTGTGGGGCGACGGCACGCCGTTGCGCGAGTTCATGCATGTCGACGATCTGGCCGATGCGTGCGTATTTTTGATGAAAAACTACTCGGGCCTCGATGCGTTCAATGTCGGCACCGGGACGGACGTGTCGATCCGCGAATTCGTCGGAACCGTTTGCAAGGTTGCGGGCTACACGGGAACGCTTGCCTTCGACCCGAGCAAACCCAACGGCCCGCCGCGCAAACTGACCGACCCGTCGCGGCTGATGGCGCTGGGCTGGCGGCCCAAAATCGACCTGGAAACGGGCCTTGCCGACGCCTATCGCTGGTATGTGGAGAACGTGGCGGCCAAGGCCGCGTGACCTCTCGACAAGCGGCGCAAGCCGGTCTAGATAACGGTCGTCCGCGCGTCCTTGCTGGGGCGTCGCCAAGCGGTAAGGCATCGGTTTTTGGTACCGACATACCTAGGTTCGAATCCTAGCGCCCCAGCCAAGCTTCGAATCCGATCTTTGCGCAGCCAAGCGAACCGTATCTGGTCGCACCGATGCATCCGCCTTAAAGCGCGACCACCGGGCCGTCGGCGGCCATGGCGTCCTCGCGGTCGTGCGTGACCATCAAACACGGCACGCCGCGCGCGCGCACATGGTCGAACACGAATGCGCGCATGCGCGCGCGCAAATCGGCATCGAGTTTGCCGAACGGCTCGTCGAGCAGCACGGCGGCGGGCTCGGCCAGCAGCATGCGCATCAGCGATACGCGCTGGCGCTGGCCGCCGGACAATGTCGCCGGATCGCGCTTGGCAAAACCCGCAAGGTCGGCTTCCTCGAGCGCCGCCGCAATGCGCGCGGCACGATCAAGCGTTCCCGGCGGCAATCCGAAGGCGAGGTTTCCGCCGACCGAAAGATGCGCAAACAGCAGATCGTCCTGGAACAGAATGCCGATGCGCCGCCGCTCCGGCGCCAGCATGCCGATCTCGCGCCCGCCCAACAGCACGCGCCCCGTGGCCGACAGGCCGGGCGCCAGCGTGCCGCACGCAAAGGCAAGCAAGCTCGATTTTCCCGAACCCGACGGCCCCATCACGGTTGCAATCGTTCCGGGCTGCACCGCAAGATCGAACCGCTCGATCAATACGCGCGGCCCGATGCGCAACGCGACGTTTTCGAACGCCAGCACGCTCATGCCATTCCCCGTCGCGCGCGAAAGACAAAAGCCGGGATCGCCAGTGCCAGCGCGTACGCGACCAGCGGCAAGACCGCCTGCAAAAACGCGTATACGCCGACCGTGCGCCGGTCGCCGCCCGACGCCAGCGTCACGGCTTCGAGCGTCAGGCTTGTCAGGCGCCCGCCGCCGCCAAGCAATGTCGGCAGATAGAGTCCGACGCTGACCGCAAAGCCGACCGCCGCCGCGACCAGGATCGGGCGCAACAGCAGCGGCAACCGCACGGCGAAGAAGACGCGCCACGCCGAAGCCCCCAAGCATGCCGCGACGCGCGCATAGCGCGGATCGAGGCTGCGCCACGGATCGGCAAGCACCAAAAACACGTAGGGCAGCACGAACAGCAGATGGAGCCAGACAAGCGCGGCCCAGGTACCGTCCCAGCCGAGCTTGACCAGCACGCTTTGGGCACCCAGCAAAAACGAAACTTGCGGCACAATCAACGGCAGATAGAGCGCCCACAATGCCGTTGTGCCCGGCGCGCGCTGACGGCGGCTTTCGTTTTCAAGGCACAGCGCGACCAGCACAACGGCCGCAGCGGTGGCCGCCGCCGCAACGCTCAAGGTCGTTGTCGCCGGAACCGCAAGACGCGTCGCCTCGCGCAGCCAATTGTCGAGCGTCCAGCGTTGCGGCAAGGCATCGGGAAAACGCCACGCGGCCGCAAACGACCACAGCGCCATCGCGACCAACGCTGCGGCATTTGCCGCCAGCACCGACAGCAAGGCGACGCGCACGAACGGACGCGCGGGCTCGAGCGCGCGTCCGCGGCCGCCGCGTTCGATCCAGCGCGCGAGCGCTTGCGCAAATCCCGCTTCGCCCAACCGCCAAACGCCGAGCGCGGCCAGCACCAGCAAAAGCTGCAGACTGGCCGCCGCCATCGCCGGCAAAAACAGCTCGAGCAGCGGATCGCTCGCCCAGCGCACGACCAGAACGGCCAAAGGCGGCGGGTTCGACGGCGCCAGCACCAACGCCACATCGACCGCCGACAGCGAAAACGCCAGCACCGCATAGACCGGCAATCGGATCTGCGGATAAAGCTGCGGCAAGACCGCCTTCAGCCAACCCGCAAACGGCGAATAGCCAAGCGTGCGCGCAACGGCCATCGATCGGGTTGCGGGGATCTGGCCGTGCGCCGCGACCGCCATCAGCAGCAGATACGGCGCCTCCTTCAAAACCAGCCCCAGCACAAACGCCAGCCCCAGCGCATCCCCCACTGTCGCGACGTCCGGCGGACGCGTCCAGCCCGTCAGTTCGGGCGAGATCAGACGCGCGATCCAGCCCGAGGGCGCAATCAAAAACGCGAAGCCAAGCGCAACCGCCGCATGCGGCGTGGCCAGCAGCGGGCCCAGCAGCTTGGCCGTGCGCGCGAACAGCGCCGAGCCGTGGGCTGCCGCGCAAAAACCAAGCGCCAAGGCAAGCGACAGGGCCGTCGCTGCAAACCCGGTCCACAGCGTCAGCGCCACGCTGCGTTCCAAACCGGGCTGGGCCAGCAATCGCGAAAACACGTCGAAGCCCAAAGCGGTTTCGCCGAGCGCCGGGAAATAGCCGAAGGCGGGCAGCAGCGTGAAAACCACGCCCCCCGCAACGGGCCCCAGAAACAAAACGAGCGTCAGATAGGGAACAAGCGCCAGCGGCATGTCAGCCGGTATATCGCTTTTCCCAGTCGGCGGCGATGCGCGTCATCCAGCTTGGATGCGGCTCGGGCAGCACTTGACCCAGTTCGGCCGCGCTCGGCATGCCGGGAACGGGCGGCAGAGCGGCAAAGAAGCGCTTCTGGTCGGGCGGCAGACGCGCGATATCGAGCACGCTTGGATTGCCAAGATGGCGCGGATCGTTCATGCGCGCCTGCGCTTCGGCACCCAGCAAGAAATTAGCCGCGACCATGGCGGCTTCCTTGTTCGCGGCATTGAACGGGATCGATACAAAACTTGTATTGCCGATGGTGCCGCCGTCGAGCGTGTAGACGCGCGCGGTTGCGGGCAGCAGGTCGTTGGCGATCGACACGGCCGCTTCGGCCGGGTTGAACGACACCATCAGATCGATTTCGCCGTCGTTGAGCAGCTGGCGCATCTGGGGCCCGCTGTCGGGATATTGGCGGCCTTGGCGCCACAGAACCGGACGCAGCGAATCGTACCAACGCCACAAGGGCGCGACGCTCGTTTCGTAAGCCGTATCGGCCGCGCGCTGCAAAACGCCCGCATCGGGCGCGAGTTCGAACAAAGCCTGTTTCAAAAACGTCGACCCGAGGAAATTGCGCACGCCCGGATGCGTCGTGCGGCCGGGATTGGCTTGCGCCCAGGCCAGCATCGCCGCGATCGAGCGCGGCGGATTGCGCAGGCGCGCTTGGTCGTAGACATAGACGATCTGCGCCATGCGCCAGGGTGCGGCATAGCCTTCGACCGGCACCGTAAAATCGACGACCGTCGAGGGTTTGCCGTGCGTATCGACATACTGGAAATTCGGCAGCGCCTGCGCGAAGGGTCCAAAATGCAGACCGCGATCTTTCATCGCCAGGAAATTGGGACCGTTGATCCAGACAAGATCGACCGAGCCGCCGGCCGTGCGCCCGGCCGCTTTTTCGGCGATCACGCGCTGCACGGCTTCCGACGTGTCGCGCAGCCGAACATGGCGAAGTTCGACGCCTGCGTCCTCGCGCAGGCGCGTTGCCGCCCACGCGACAAACGCGTTGGTGCGCTCGTCGCCGCCCCAAGCGTTGAAAAAGACGGACTTGCCGTTTGCAGCCGCCAACGTGTCGGCCCAGGCGGCCCGCGCTTGCGCGCGCGCAGGCATTGCCGCCGCTGCGCTCGCAAGCGCGAGGAAGGTCCGGCGATCGAATGTCATTTGGCGCCCGTCATTTCGCGAATGTCAGCTTTGCCGCACGGCGGCGTCGGGCTGCTTCGGCAAGTCGCGGCGCGAGCACTTCTTCGTGGAAGCGGTCGCAACCGATGCACAGATTGGCGTAGGGAGCGCCTTTGGGCGTCGTCGTTTGCGACTTCAACCGAAAGGTTTCCGGCGACCAGCCGTCGGCTAGGCCCATCTGGTCGGGCGTCCCGGCCGAGATCGCCTGGAAGGCAGGATCGCTCGACAGCGAATCGAGAATCTCGACCAACGAGTCCTGCGTAAGATTGCCGATCGGCAGTTTGGTTTTCATGCAGCACGGATAGACGTCGCCATTGGGTTCGACCGAGACTTCCGAACCCGAATAGCCGTAGCGCAAGAAATCGAGCCCGCCCGACCAGCGGCCGCAGAAATTGTCGTCGAGCGTGGCTTTGGAAAGTCCGTTGGTCCAGGCGCGCCCGCGCGGCCAGATTTTGCCGATCCAAGCATCGGGCGTCGCGCCGAAAAAATTGTAGGTCGGCCCGTCTTCGTCGAGCCATTTGCGGTTTTGCGTCGAAAGTCCCGACGGCGTCATGCCGCGGCTTTCGAACAGGCGCGAGAGTTCCGCCTTGAGTTTCTCGGGATCGATATTCACATGGAAATCGTCGAGCCCGGCGCAGGACAGCATCCAAATGCCGCGCTCGAGCAGGTCGTCGAGAATTTGCGGCGTTACCAGATCGCCCGTCGTCTGCACGACGATCTTGATGCCGCCATTGTGCCGGTATCGCGCCTGCAAGCGCTCGATCACCTTGTAGGTGACATTCTCGCGGATCGGATCGAGCAGCGATTCGCCGCCCGACAGAACGATGCGGCCGGTCTTTTCGGGCAGGGCCGGATCGTTGCGATCGCGGTAGGTCATGCGCGCGGGCAGCGCATCGACGATGCGCGGATAGGCAGCGACCGCTTCTGCCAGCACGCCCTTCATCTCGGCTTCGTTGTAGGGCCGGAAACGTTCTTCGTAGCAATGTTTGCAGCGCCGATGGCAGGCCCAACTGACGACGTAATAAATCGATTCCATGACTCCCCCGTACAGCACGGTTCGCGGCGCCGAACCCAAAGGTAACGCGCAATATGCCGCAATTGCGAAGGTCGTCAAACTACCCGTCGGCGCCGCTGTTTGCACAGCCCCGATGTCCGACACGAAGCCAGGCGGTACCGGTCGAAAACCCGCGTTTCGGCCCCAGGCGGCGTGTCCTGGATTCGGCGCAGGCATCCGCCAATATCCGTCGACAGCCCTCCGGCAAACGGCGCGCTTCAGTCATCGTCGGTTTGTTCCCGCCTGTCGCGGTCGCCGCGCGCCCCGTCGCGTCCTCTGTCGTGCGCGCTTGTGTGGCAGGACACGCAGTTCTCGAAGTTCCGTATACCCTCGCGAACGTGCTTTGCTCGAATATTGGCCTCGGTATGCTCGTGGCAACCGTAGCAAGTGTACTGGCGCCGATCGTCGGTCGTGTGGCAGGTGGTGCAGGCGGCATTGTGATCGCGATCGAGCACGAAAAAACGCGCATGGTCGAAAGTGGCCGGCTTCCACCGGTCCTGGCCGTGGCACTGCGAGCATTGGCCCGTCATGCCGCGGTGGGTGGCCGTCGCGGGCGCGGTGTGGCAAGCGGTGCAGTTCTCGCGAACGGCCATATTCAAAAGCGTATGCGAGAAAGGCAAGCCATTGCGCGGCGTCAGCGCCGGCGCAGCGTGATCGGTATGGCAGGCCATGCAATTTTGCGACGACAGGCCCTGGTGAAACGGCACGATCGATTTCGTGCGTACAATGGCCGCACCGGTTGTCCGCCGAAGCCCGATATCCGCGAGCGCATGGCAGGCGATGCATCGTTCCGCCACGGCGCCACGCAGCGGCGCATGGCAGGCAAAACAGTTCGTTTCGAAGCTGGCGTGCGCAGGCACGACAGATCCCGGCGCGATCATGAAATGGGGATAGACGAACGCCAGCGCCGCAAGGCCGACAAGGTTCGCACCGATAACGAGGAGTGCCCAGCGTCGTTTCATTTCCATCCCCAAAACAGGAAGATGCTTGCGACGTGGCCCAGCGCCAGCACGGCGAAAGCCAGCGTGATCGGGTAGTGGATCACGCGCCATTGCCTGACGGCATCGAAGGTCAGGCTATCCCAATGCAGGCTTTCTTCGAGATCGGCCCCGGACAATCCCTGCGCGCGCATCTGCTGTCGCGTCGCCGCCAGCCGGATCCGCGCACGCTGCAGCAGAAATTTTCCGGTCAAGCCGCTGGCGATATTCACGAGCATGGCCCAGACCGCAAGCCAGCCTAGAATTGCGTTGAAATGGATTCCGGCGTGGACCAGAATCAGAAGAGACCCGCCCCACGCCATGTATTCGTGGAGCCGAAGCAGGGTTGCGGGTTTTCCGATCGCGATGCGCTTGCGTTTGCGCAAGGAGTAGCCGAAAGACCCCGCGATCAGCAACACGCCGGGAATGCCAAGATAGCGTCCGATCCAAACGGCATTCAGCCAGTGCAGCAACCCGTCGATCGCCAGCGCCGCAAGACCGAGCAGCGCCAGCCGCAGAAAAAACGGGACGACCTCGCGCGTAAAGAGGCTGATTCGCACCGGCGTCAGGCCTCCAAAACCAAGGGCGACACCGGAATGCCGACGCACAACAGGCAAGAGCCGGACGAAATCTCGAAGTCGGGCTTGCGTTCGTAGCGTATCTCGCCCGACACGAGACGCGTTTCGCAGCTGCCGCAATTGCCGGTTCGGCAGCCCGCTTCGATTGCAATGCCGCGCCGCTCGGCCAAATCGAGAAGGCTCGCATCCTCGCCGGTCCAAACGAGGGTTCGGCGCGATTTGCGAAACTGGACGTCGAGAGCCGTTTGAACCGACGCACTCGTCGAACCTTGGGTCGGGCGGATATAGCCCGCAGACGCAGGTCCGAACGACTCAAAATGAATGTCGCTTTGCGGCACCCCTTCTTTCGCCAGCGCAGGCACGAGCGCTGCCATCATTGCGGGCGGCCCGCACACGTAGAACTGATGGCGCCGGAGCGGCAGCATACGCTTCAGCAACGCCACGTCGATGAACCCGACCTGCTGGAAATCCCGGCCCTCGACGTCGTTTGGACCGGGCGCGCTGTAAAGCACGGTGAGCGCAAACGCGGCATGCGATCGAGCAAGCTCCTCCAGCAACGGCTTGAAGGCGTGGTCGCAGGCGTTCCGAACCCCGTAAAACAGATGGATCGGCCGCTCCGGCTGATGCGCGAGCGACCATGCGAGCATGCTGATCATTGGCGTCACGCCGACACCGCCGCCGATGAGGACCGCTGGCGTATCCGATGCCGTATCCAGAACAAACTGTCCGGCCGGCGCCTTGACCTTCAAATGGTCGCCGATTCGAACCGCGTCGTGCAGAAAGCTCGACGCAGCGCCGGGGGCCATGTCGGGCATGTTTGCGGGCGCCGACATGCGTTTGACAGAAATCCGGTAGCTTGTCCCGTTTGGCCCGTCCGACAGGGAATAACAACGCACGATCGTTCGCTTGGGCTCCGTGTGCGACGCGGGGAGATCGAGAGAGAAGGTCAGATACTGCCCAGGTGCGAAGTCCGGCAGCGACTGCCCATCTTTTGGCGCCAGCACCAGCGAGCGCTGCGTGCGCGCGTGGTCTTCGAACGCGTCGCCGACGACGCGGAATTCGCGCCATCCGGACCACGCACCGGTTGCAACCTTTGCAAGCGGTTCGTCGACTATCGGCAGTTGGGCCGAATTTCTGTTTCGAAAACTCCAAAACGCGACGCCAATGACGATCGCGAGTTGGGCGAGGATCGCGGCGGAGATCGCAGCAAGGAGCAGCGGCGCGGTCACGGCGCCCGCGCGGCCGACCGAACCCGCGGCGGCGTCGCGCGTCGACGGCCGCTTGCCGCGCGCCACAGCGGCTTCGCCAGTTCGAGCACCACCAGCACGACGGCACCAGAAGCGACCGTCAGAAGGATATCGTCGGCATGCAGGGGTCCGAAACGAAAGAGATCGCTGATGGACGGAACCAGCAGCGTTGCCGCAAGCATCAAGATTACGACGGGAAGCACGATGGCCAATGCCCGGTTGGGCCTGCGAATGGCTTTCAGCAGCGACGCGCTGGCGGAGCGGTTGACCAGAATGAGCGCGACGATCGCGGTGACGAGTGCAAAAAACGACAGCGCTCGGACTTCGTCGACGGGCATCCCCTGGCCAAGGGCGACGACAAAAATCGTCGCGACAAGACCGAAGGCCAGCGCGCCTTGCAGAACGCTCCAGGCAATCATCGCGCCGGAGAACAAAGGCTCTGCCGGATCGCGCGGGCGCCGGCTCATCACGTCGTCTTCCTCGCCTTCCGCCTCGAAGACCAGCGAGCAGACCGGATCGATCACCATTTCGAGGAAAGCGATATGCATCGGCCCCAGCAGAATCGGCAAGCCGAAGAGGAGCGGAAGCAGCGCAAGGCCCGCGATCGGCACATGGACCGCGAAAATGAAACTCATCGCTTTTCGCAGATTGTCGTAGATGCGCCGCCCGAGCCTTACGGTTGCGACGATCGAGCCGAAATCGTCGTCCAGCAGAACGATCGACGCCGCTTCCCGCGCGACATCCGTGCCGCGACCGCCCATCGCGATCCCGATATTCGCCGCTTTGAGGGACGGCGCGTCGTTCACGCCGTCGCCCGTCATCGCGACGACTTCGCCGTTCGCCTTCAATGCCTCGACGATCCGCAGCTTCTGCTCGGGCATGATGCGCGCGAAGATCGTTGCCGTCTTGACCCGCAGCGCCACCTCGGCGTCGGAGAGCGCCGCGAGCTGTTCGCCGCCGACGATGTCGTCGGCGTCGAGTCCGGCTGCGCGCGCGACCGCCCGCGCCGTCGCGGGATAATCGCCCGTGATCATCACCACCCGGATTCCAGCCGTCCTGCATTCCCGAATGGCGGCGGCGACGCTGGCGCGCAACGGATCGGAAAGGCCCACCAATCCGACAAACGCGAAATCGAAGCCCTGCTGCGTGTCCGGCAACGCCGCGTCGGCAAACGCGGCGCGTGCGACGCCCAGCACGCGAAGGCCCGCCGCCGCCATCCGGTCGACCGATTTTGTCAGTTCCGCGCGGGCGGCAGGGTCCAGGCGGCAAAGTTCGGCAATGGCCTCGGGCGCGCCCTTCGCTGCGACCAAAAACGCGTCGCGGTCTGAAGCGCTCTTCCAGACATGCGACATCGCAAGACAATCGGGCGTCAACGCGTAAGCTTTGACAAGCGATCCGGCCGCGACGTCCCGGTCCGGCGACTCCCGCACATCGCTTTTGGCGAGGGCGTGGAACGCCTTCTCCATCGGATCGAACGGTTCCGGCGCGCTCGCAAGTACCCCGGTGGCAACAAGGTTGCGAAACGATGGGACAATCGTGCCCGCTACTGGATCCACACTGGCGCTCGACCCGTCGGCAAGCCGCAGTTCGACGATCGTCATGCGATTTTCGGTGAGCGTCCCGGTCTTGTCGGTGCACAAAACCGTCGTCGATCCCAGCGCCTCGATCGCGTTCGCGCGCCGCGTCAGGACCCGCGCGCGCGAAATGCGCCAAGCACCCATGGCCATAAAGACGGCGAGGACGACCGGGAATTCCTCGGGCAGCATCGACATGCCCACCGCGATTCCGGCAAGAATCGCATCGAGCCAACCGCCCCGCACGGTCCCGTAGAGCGCGACGACGAGCAGGCTGACGCCTGCGCCCAAGATCGCGAAGATGCGGACGAGTTTGCGGATCTGGGTTTGCAGGTGCGGCGCCGCCGTTTCGAGATCGCCGAGCGATTTGCCGATTTTTCCGATTTCGCTTCGCGGCCCGGTGGCGATGACTTCGGCTGTCCCCGTGCCGCGCACGATGAGCGAACCGGAATAGACGAACGGCAGATCGTCGCCCCCCGGCCGGGCGACCGCATCCGGCGCAGCCGGCGTGCCGATCTTGCGAACCGGAACGGATTCGCCGGTCAGCAGCGATTCGTCGGCCTGCAGGTCCTGCGCCGACAGCAAGCGCGCGTCGGCCGGCACGCGATCGCCCTCGGCGAGAACGATCAGATCCTCGCGGACCACGTCGCGCCCGGCGATTCGCTTGCGCACGCCGCCGCGAATGACCAGGGCGCGCGGGCTGGTAAGATCGCGAAGCGCGTCGAGCACGCGCTCCGTGCGCGCCTCCTGAACCACGGTGATCAGAACCGAGAAGCAGGCAAAGACGAGCAGGATGACGGCTTCCTTCACATCGCCAAGCGCCAGATAGACGACGCCGCCTCCCAAAAGAAGCGCCAGCATCGGCTCGCGCAAAACGTCGCGAACGATGCGCCATACCGTCCGCCGGTTGGCCTGCGGCAGTTCGTTCGGGCCCTCGCTGGCAAGCCGGGTCTCTGCTTCGGCATCGCCAAGCCCGGGCCGCGCGACAATCTTCTGGGTCTCCATCTGCGCATCACCCTTTTTTGGAAACTGCAAAAACGACACGCGTGCTGGTGGCTTGCGGGTCGCTCGAAGCTTCGCGCGTTTCGGGCCGCGGATCATTGCGCTGGGTCAATCGGCGCCGCCGACCCGCCTGGGTTCGGCCGATTGGAATGCCGCCTCGTCCTAGCGTTTCAGCGACAGGATGTAGGCGACGAGATCGTCGATCTGCACGACGCTCAAGGAGTCGGTCGGCATTCGAATATGCGGCGTCTGCAGAAAAAGCCGCAGATCGCCCGATGTCGTCGAGCGGCGCTCGGCGATCGCTTGGAAACTCGGCACGGCTTCGTTCACGACGGCGCCGCCGCCGGGGCTTACGAGGTGGCAGGAACTGCACCAATCCTGGCCGAGAGCGCGACCACGCTCGCGATCGCCAGTCGGTTGCGCGCACGCGCTTTGCAGAGGCAACGATGCGGCCAAACAAAACAAAGCGCCGAGCAACGCCCGACGCGCCGAATACCGGCATATCGCAAATGCGTTATCGGCGGACGTTTTGACGCTCAAACGCATCGGCATTCCGTTGTGATCGTACCCATGGCGTGCGCGTAACCTGCACGCACGGTCCGACCGACGTAAGATTCGGAATCTACTTATTCTTGAAACCTGGGTTGCGAGCGCGCGCGTCGCCCGACTGTTTTAGCCCGGCACGCCCTTGGTGGTCGAATATTCGAAATGCAGCACCTCGCCCGGATGTACGAGCTTGTGCGCGGCATGCGCGGCCATCGCGGCTTCGGCAAAACCCTGCAAGATCAATTTGAGCTTGCCCGGATAGTCGGCTATGTCGCCGATCGCGAAAATGCCGGGCACGGACGTCGCCAATGTCGATGCCTCGACCGCGACATTGCCCTTGTGCATGCCAAGGCCCCATTCGGCGATCGGACCCAAATTCATCGCAAGCCCGAAAAACGCCAGCAGCGCGTCCGCTTCGAGCTTTTTCAAGTTGCCGTCGAGGTCTTTCAGCACGACATGCGAAAGCGCGCCGGGCTCCCCTTCCAGCGCTTCGAGCTGGTAGGGCGTGACCAGATCGATCTTGCCGGCCTTGGCGAGCGCCATGACCTTGCCGACCGTGTCGGGCGCGCCGCGGAATTTGTCGCGCCGGTGGATGACCATCACGCGCGCGGCAATGTCGGCCAGCGACAAGGCCCAGTCGAGCGCAGAATCGCCGCCGCCCGCGATCGCCACGCGCTTGCCGCGAAATTGCTCGCGCTTGGAGACGAAATAATGGACGCCCTTGTTTTCGAATTCGTCGATCCGCGCCAACGGCGGCTTGTTGGGGCCGAACGCGCCGACGCCCGCCGCCAAAATCACTGCCTTGGCACGAATTTTAGTGCCCTTGCCGGTTTCAAGATGGAGCAGGCCCTCTGCGTCGCGCACGAGTTTTTCCACGCGCTCGCCCAAGTGGAAGACCGGATCGAACGGCGCCGCCTGGGCCTGCAGATTGTCGATCAGGGTCTGCGCCGCGATCGACGGGAATCCCGGAATGTCGTAGATCGGCTTTTCGGGATACAGCGCCGCGCACTGGCCGCCCGGCATGTCGAGCGCGTCGATCACATGGCATTTCATCTTCAGCATGCCGCATTCGAACACGGCGAACAGCCCCACGGGTCCCGCCCCGATAATGGCAATGTCGGTCGTGTGGATATGCGGATCGGACATGGGCTTGCGGCTCCGGGGACAGAAACGATCCGCATTCATAGCCCGCAGGGCGCCGATTTCAACGGTTTTTGGCGCCTGCTTCCCAAGAATTGCGGCCACGGCTAGAAAGAGCCGATGTCCACGCTTGACCCGATTCGCGACTATGCGCTGCCCGACGAAGCCGCGACTGCGGCGCTGGCTGCCGATTTGGCGACGCACGCCGTCGAAGGCGATGTTTTGGCGCTGTGGGGCGATTTGGGGCTCGGCAAAACGGCCTTTGCGCGCGCATTTGTCGCGGCCAGGGCCGGGACGGCCGTCACGGTGCCCAGCCCCACTTTCACGCTGCTGCAAACCTACGATCTGCCGGGCGGTGCGGTCTGGCACTACGATCTCTACCGATTGGCAGCGCCCGACGACGTGTGGGAACTTGGCTTCGAAGAAGGCCTCGTTTCGGCGATCAGTCTGGTCGAGTGGCCGCAGCGTCTGGGCGATTTGCTGCCGAGCGACCGGCTGGATGTCGAACTCGCACCCGGCGATACGCCCGTCGCGCGCCGCGTCACGCTCAAAGGCGGACCAAGCTGGCAGCGCCGATTGGCAGCGATGCCCGCCGGGGGCGCCCATGTTTGACCCGCGCTTGTTTGAACCGCGCCCGCAGGCCCGCAGCTTCCTCGATGCCAATGGCTGGGCCGGCATCGCCCCCGCAGCGCTCGCGGGCGATGCGAGCTTTCGCAAATATTTTCGCCTGCAAGCGGGCGCCCGGCGCGCCGTCATGATGGATGCCCCGCCGCCGCACGAAGACGTGCGCCCGTTCGTTGCGGTCGGCGAGCATCTGGCGGCGCTCGGATTCTCGGCGCCGCGCATCCTCGCCAAAAACGTCCGTGACGGTTTCTTGCTGCTCGAAGATCTGGGCGATGCCACCTTTGCGCGCGTGCTGGCCGATCCCGCCACCGAACGCGGTCTTTACGCGCTGGCGTGCGACACGCTGATAGCGCTCCACAAGCACCCGGCGCAGGCGCGCATCGATGTCGGCGTCTACGATGCCGAGACGCTGGATCGCGAGGCGGCGCTGCTCGTCGATTGGTTTTTGCCGGCATTCGGCGCGGCCGCGTCGCGCGCGGCGTATCTGGCGCTGTGGCGCAAGGTCTATGCGCTGGGCGACATCGCGCCGCGCGTGCTGGTGCTGCGCGACTACCATGTCGACAATCTGGTGCAGCTCGACGCGCGCGCGGGCGTGGCCGCGTGCGGCCTGCTCGATTTCCAGGACGCGCGGCTGGGATCGGTCGCGTACGACCTTGCAAGCCTCGTCGACGACGTGCGCCGCGACGTTGGGCCCGAAATCCGGGCGCTGTGCGTCGAGCGCTATCTGGCGGCGTTCCCGGCGCTCGACCGCGCGGCGTTCGAAACGGCGATGGCGGTTTTGGGCGCGCAGCGCCTGGCCAAGATCGCAGGCATCTTCGTGCGTCTGGCGCGCCGCGACGGCAAGCCGCAATATCTGCCGCATCTGGCGCGCGTATGGCGCCTGCTGGAACAAGCGCTCGCACATCCGGCTTTGGCCGAGCTGCGCGCTTGGTTCGATACGAACGTGCCAGCGCACCGGCGCACGGCACCAGAAATCGGGACGGGCGCATGAAAAAGATCGAGACCGCGATGGTGCTGGCGGCGGGGCTTGGCAGACGCATGCGCCCCTTGACCGACACCTTGCCAAAGCCGCTGATCGAAGTCGCCGGGCGCAGCCTGATCGACCGCGTGTTCGACCGGCTGATCGAAGCGGGCGTCACGCGCATCGTCGTCAATCTGCACCACCATCGCGCGACCCTTGAGGCGCATCTGGCCAAGCGGCACGATGCGACCTTCGTGCTGTCGCCGGAAAGCGATCTGCTGGAAACCGGGGGCGGCGTTTTGAACGCGCTGCCGCTGCTGGGGGCGGCACCCTTCTATTGCGTCAATGCCGACGTGCTGTGGTTCGACGGCGCTACGCCCGCGTTGACGCGCCTCGCCGATGCCTGGTTCGCCCAGCGCCCGCAAACGCTGCTGCTGATGAATTCGGCCGCCCGCGCGCGCGGCTATGAGGGGCGCGGCGACTATTTCATGGACGGGGCCGGCAAAGCGCGGCGCAGGCTGGGCAACCAGATTGCGCCCTTCGTGTATGCGGGCGTGCAGATTCTGGCGCCGGAAAATTTCCGCGACCAAACGCCGGGGCGGTTTTCGCTGAACCGCATCTACGACGCGGCCCAGGATGCAGGCGGCCTGTACGGCGTCGCGCATGACGGGCTGTGGTTCCATGTGGGAACGCCGGAAAGCGTCGCCGAAACCGAATTCGAGCTTGGTTGGCGCCGCGCACGGCCATGACAGCGCCCCCGCCCCGGCTGTTCGACATTCCGGCGGGGACGCCATTTTTGGAGGCATTGGCGCGCGGCATCCGTGCCGAACTTGGCGACGATCCGCAGGCTTTGGCCGCAGCCACCGTGTTGCTGCCCAACCGGCGCGCCGTGCGCGGCTTGGGCGAAGCGTTTTTGGCCGTCGGCGACGGCCAAGCCTTGCTGCTGCCGCGCATCGCGGCGATCGGCGACGTGGATGAAGACGCGCTGGCCCTGGCCGACGGCACCGCCGCGCTCGCCGCCGAACTGCCGCCCGCGATCGACGCCTTGGCCCGCCATCTGCTGCTGGCACGCTTGGTATCAGCGCGCGGCGATCTCGCCCCCTCGCCCGCCGCCGCCTTCAAACTGGCGCAAGCGCTGGGCGACCTGCTCGACGAACTGCAGATCGAGGAAATCGGCTTCGATCGGTTCGCCGATCTGGTCCCTGCCGACTACGCTGCGCACTGGGCGCAAACGCTCGCCTTTCTCGACATTTTGCGCGACGCGTGGCCCAACATTCTGGCCGCGCGCGGCCAGATGGACGGGCAAGCGCGGCGCGCCAAGCTGATCCGCGCATTGGCCGCGCATTGGATGCGCACGCCCCCGCAAGGGTCGATTTGGGCAGCCGGCTCCACCGGTTCGGTGCCTGCAACGGCGCATCTGCTGGCGACGATCGCGCGCCTGCCGCACGGGGCCGTCGTGTTGCCGGGCCTCGACCGCGCGGCCAGCGCCGCAACGTGGGACGCCATCGGCAACGAGCCGAGCCATCCCCAATACGGACTCAACCAATTGTTGCGCCGCCTAGAAGCCACGCGCGACCAAGTGCAGGACTGGCCGGGCACGACGCCCGGCAAGCGCCAAGCGCTGGTCGCGGCCGCGTTGCTGCCTGCCCCCGCAACGGCCGCATGGCGAACGATGCCCGCTTTTGCGGCCGACGCCTTTTCGGGACTTGCACGCATCGAAGCGCCCGATGCGGACAGCGAAGCGGGTGCCATCGCGCTCGTGCTGCGCGAAACGCTGGAAACGCCGGGCCGCACGGCAGCACTTGTCACGGCCGACCGCAATCTGGCGCGCCGCGTGGCGGCCAAGCTCAAGCGCTGGAACATCGCGGTCGACGACACGGCCGGTTCGGCGCTTGCCCGCCAACCGGCGGCGACGTTGCTGCGCCTCGCTGCGCGCGCGATCGGCGAGGCGTTTGCCCCCGTCGCGGCGCTGGCCTTGCTCAAGCATCCCTTGGTGCAGCTTGGCCGCACGCGGCGCGCCCATTTGGGACTCGTGCGCAAGTTCGAACGCAAATGCCTGCACGGACCGCGCCCTGCGCCGGGCCTCGAAGGTTTGCGCGCGCTCGGCACGGCACCGGGCGAATTGATCGACGCGCTTGCGGCGGCCGCAGAGCCGCTGGATGCCGCCGCCCCGACGCTTGCCGAACTGCTGCCCGCCTATGTCGCATTCGCCCAAATGCTGGCGCACGACGAAACCGGCCGCACGCGCTTGTGGGACGGCGACGCAGGCGAAGCGCTGGCCGATTTTGTCGCGGCCTTCGCTGCCGCTGCCGCCGATTTCGGTCCGCTGGCGCGCCCGCATTTCGCCGATTTTCTCGATACCGTTCTGGCAGGCGAAGTGCTGCGGCCCGCCTATGGCGGCCATCCGCGTCTCGCCATTCGCGGCACGCTCGAAGCGCGCTTGGTTGCGGCCGACCGCATCGTTCTGGGGGGCCTCAACGAGGGCGTGTGGCCGGCGGATGCGCGCGAAGATCCGTGGCTTTCGCGCCCGATGCGCAAGGCGGTCGGCCTGCCGCCGCCCGAACGCCAGATCGGCCAAGCCGCGCACGATTTTGCGCAAGCCCTGGCCGCCGACGACGTGGTGCTGACGCGCGCGCGCAAAGCCGACGGCACGCCCGCGTTGCCCGCACGCTGGCTGGTCCGGCTCGAAGCCTTGGTCGGCGCCGACGCCAACTGGCAGGCGAGCGCCGCACCAAGCCAGATCGCCTGGGACCGCACGCTGGCCGGGGCCGACGAGCGCGGCCATACGCTCGCCAAACCGCGCCCAGCGCCGCCCGTCGAAGCGCGGCCCACCAGCCTTGCCGTTACCAGCGTCGAAACGCTGATCCGCGATCCCTATGCAATCTATGCGCGCTACGTTCTGCGGTTGCGCAAGCTCGAGCCCATCGACGCCGACATCGACGCGCGCGAGCGCGGCAATCTGGTGCACAAAGCGCTCGAAATTTTCGTGGACGCGCACAAAACGCAGTTGCCCGAACAGCCGCTCGGCCGGCTGATGGAAATCGGCCGCCAAGTGTTCGACCCCCACATGAAGCGCCCGGCGGTCGCGGCCTTCTGGTGGCCGCGCTTTGCGCGCATCGCGGAATGGTTCGTCGGCTTTGAAGCCGCGCGGCGCGCCAACGGCCATCGCAGCCTGGCGGTCGAAACGCACGGCGTGCTGGAGTTTCCGGTCGCGGGTTTGGGCCAGTTCGCGCTCAAAGCGCGCGCCGACCGCATCGATGTCCGCGCCGACGGCCGCCTCGACGTGATCGACTACAAGACCGGCACCCCCGCCTCGTCCAAGCAAGTCGCTGTCGGCATCGCGCCGCAATTGCCGCTGACGGCGGCGGTCGCCAAAGCGGGCGCTTTTGCGGGCGTGCCCGCCGCCGCGATCGCGGAACTTGTTTATGCGCGCTTGGGCGGCATCAAACAGGCGGGCGTATGGAAGATCGCCGTTCCCAGCAAGCTTGTCGGCGATGCCGACGCGTTCGCCGACCAGTCGCTTGCGGCGCTGCAAAAACTATTGGCCGACTACGCCGTGCCGACGCGCGCATATCTGGCGCGCCCGCGCCCGCAATTCGTCAAATACGCGGGCGACTACGACCATCTGGCGCGCTGGCTGGAATGGTCGCGCGAAGGCGACGGGGACGGCGCATGAGCGAAGGGCTCGCCAACCAGATCGCAGCGTCGGATCCGGCCAACTCGGTCTGGGTCGTCGCCAATGCGGGGTCGGGCAAAACCTATGTTTTGACCTCGCGAATCGTGCGCCTGCTGTTGGCCGGGGCGCGCCCGGCGGCAATTTTGTGCCTGACCTTCACCAAAGCGGCGGCGGCCGAAATGCGCGCGCGCCTGGGCGCGTTGCTGGCCAAATGGTCGACCTGCGAGGAGACTCTGCTGGCGGGCGAACTGCGCGACCGGCTGGGCCGCCAGCCCGACGACGCCCAGATGCGCGATGCGCGCACGCTGTTCGCGCGCGTGATCGACGCGCCTGGCGCGCTGCGCATCCAGACGATCCATGCGTTCTGCGAGTCGTTGCTGAAACGCTTTCCGGTCGAAGCGCGGGTGCCGCCGCATTTTTCGGTCGCCGACGACGGCATTGGCGGCGAGCTTATGGATCTTGCGCGCAACCAGCTGCTCGCCGACGCGATGGACGATGCGCCGTTGCGCGAGGCGTTGGCGCTGGTCGTGGGCCGCGCCGACGAAGGCAGCTTCGGCCAAGCGATGAAATCCTTGCTCGCCGGACGGCGGCGGTTGCGCCTGCTGCTGGGTGCGGACGGTTCCAAACTCGCCGAAGGGATCGCGGCGATCTTTGCCGAATTTGGCGTTGCAGAAGGCGAAACGCAGACCCAAGCGCTTGCCGCGCATTTCCAGTCGCTCGACCGGCCCGCTTTTGCAGGTGCTGTCGCGGCCCTGGCGGCGGGGACGGTCAACGATGCCAAACGCGCGGCATTTTTGCAAAAAGCGCTTGCCGCATCCACGCCGGGCGAAGCGTATGGCGAATGGCGGCGCGCGTTTTTGACGGCGGAAGGTGCAAGCGCAAAAAATCTGGTCACCAAAGGGACGGCAGCCAAACATCCGCAGATCGAATCGCTGCTGCGCGCCGAACAGGCGCGCATCGAACCGCTGGATGCGCGTCTCAATGCCATCCTGGGTGCGAGCGGTTCGGCCGCCTTGCTGCGCTTGGGCCATGCGCTGCTGCAACGCTACGACCGCCTAAAACAGGCGCGCGCCCTGCTCGACTACGACGATTTGATTTTGCGCGCGGTCGCGTTGCTGCAAGGGGCAGCGCCTTGGGTGCTCTACAAGCTCGATGGCGGCATCGACCATGTGCTTGTCGACGAAGCGCAAGATACGGCGCCCGAGCAATGGCAGGCGGTGGCCGCTATCGTCGACGAATTTTTCGCAGGCGTCGGCGCACGCGAAACGGCCCCGCTGCGCAGCGTCTTCGTCGTGGGCGACGAGAAGCAGTCGATCTTCAGTTTCCAGGGCGCCGATCTGGACGCGTTCGAACGCACGCGCCTGCATCTTGCCGCCAAAGCGCGCGCGGCATGGAAGGAAGTGCCGCTCGAATTGTCGTTCCGCTCGTCGCAGGCCGTGCTCGATTTGGTCGACCGAACATTCGCATCGGACGCGATGCGCGCGGGCGTGCTCTCGGCGGGTAAGCCCATGCGCCACCGCGCCAACCGGCTGGGCGCCGGGGGGCGCGTTGAATTGTGGGCGCCCGTCGTGCGCGAAAAACCCGGCGATCCGGTCGCCTGGGACGTGCCGGTCGACTACGTATCGGCCGAACATCCCTCGGTACTGCTGGCCCAGCGCATTGCCGCCACCGTCAAAGGCTGGATCGGCACCGAATTTCTGCAGGCCCGCAATCGCGCCGTGCAAGCGGGCGACGTGCTGGTGCTGGTGCGCCATCGCGACCGGTTTTTCGAGGCGTGCGTGCGCGCTTTCAAGGACGCGGGCGTCGCCGTGGCGGGCGCCGACCGCATGCGATTGCTGGAGCAGATCGCGATCATGGATCTGCTGTCGCTCGCGCGCTTCTGCTTGCTGCCAAGCGACGATCTGTCGTTGGCCGAGATCCTCAAATCGCCGCTCTACGAATTCGACGATGCGGATCTGTTCGATCTTGGCCACCAGCGCGGCGACCGGCTGTGGCTCGCCTTGCGTGCGCGCGCCGCCGCACGGCCCAAATGGCAGCACGCCTACGACGAATTGTCGGCGTTGCTGGCGCTGGCCGACTACGTGCCGCCCTACGAATTTTATGCGGCACTTTTGCATGCGCGCGACGGACGGCGGCGCTTGCTTATGCGCCTGGGACCCGATGCGGCCGATGCCATCGACGAGTTTCTGGCGGCGTGCCTTGGCTTCGAGCGGCACGAAGCGCCCAGCCTGCAAGGATTTGTGCGCTGGTTCGAAGCGGGCGCCACCGACATCAAACGCGACATGGAACAAGGCCGCGACGAGGTGCGCGTGATGACCGTGCACGGCGCCAAAGGGCTCGAGGCCGAAATCGTGTTTCTGCCCGATACCTGCGCCCTGCCCGACCCCAAAGATCGCGTGGTGTGGCGCGCGGCCGCGCCGCAGGTGCCGATCTGGCCGCCCTCCGGCATCAAAAATTTGGCACCGGTCGAGGCCGCGCGCGACGCCTTGCGCGAACAGCAGATGGCCGAATATCGTCGCCTGCTCTATGTCGCCATGACGCGCGCGCGCGACCGGCTGTATATCTGCGGGTGGACCAGCAGCGAACCCGCGCAAGGATCGTGGTACGCGGCCATCGACGCGGCGTTCGGCCAAGATCGCGCCGCCAACGAATTCGAACTGCCCGACGGCGGCAAGGCCTGGCGCTTCGAAACGCCGCACGCGCGCGCGGTCGAGCCCGACAAGGCGGCGCCCGCGGTCGGCGCGCACCTGCCGATGCCGGCATGGGCGCGTTCCCAGAGCGCCCCGGCCGAGCCGAGCCCGCCACGACCGTTGGTGCCCTCGCGCCCCGATATCCAACCTGCGGCGGCATCGCCTTTGGCCGGGCCTGCTGCGGCGGCCTTTGTGCGCGGCAAGCTCGTGCACCGGCTGCTGCAGAGCCTGCCCGATCTGCCGCCCGCCGCGCGCGAAGCCGCCGCACGGCGTTTGCTGGGGCGCGCGGCTTACGGGCTCGCACCGGCCCAGATCGACGAGATCGCGGCCGAGACCTTGGCCGTGCTCGACGATCCGCGTTTTGCCGCCGCCTTTGCGCCCGGCAGTCTTGCCGAAGCGCCGATCGTGGCGCGGATCGGCGCCCGCGCCTTGGCTGGGCGCATCGACCGGCTGGCGATCGAACCTGCGCGCGTGCTGGTGGTCGATTTCAAAACCAACCGCCCGCCGCCAACGCGGGCCGAGGATACCGACCCTGCCTATTTGGCGCAGCTTGCCGCCTACCGGGCGGCGCTGCGCCCGCTCTTTGCCGGGCGCGCGATCGTGTGCGCGTTGCTGTGGACCTACGCGCCGCGCTTGATGGCGATCGACGATGCGCTGCTCGACCGCTATGCCCCCTAAGGGCTTGAAGAACCCTGTCAAATCCTTTTTCGTCAAGACGCGCCTTGACCCCGGCGCCGGGTGTTCCTACGTTCCACCTCCGTCGAATCGAGAGGATCAAAAATCATGAGCGCAGCCACCACCAAAGTGACCGATGCCAGCTTCCAGGCCGACGTTTTGCAGTCCGCGACGCCGGTGCTGGTCGATTTCTGGGCGGAATGGTGCGGCCCCTGCAAGCAGATCGCCCCGGCGCTCGACGAGTTGGCGGGCGAGATGGCGGGCAAGCTCACGATCGCCAAAATCAACATCGACGACAATCCGCAGACGCCCAGCAAGTACGGCGTGCGCGGCATCCCGACCTTGATGCTGTTCAAGGGCGGCGAAGTGGCCGCAACCAAAGTCGGCTCGCTGCCCAAGAGCAAGCTGTTCGAATGGGTGCAGTCGAACGTGTGACGCCGGCACTGCTGCCGCCAGCCAAAAACCCCGCCATAAACTGGCGGGGTTTTTTGTTGGCGGGCGCCGATCTTGTCCGCAGGCTCAATTTAAGCTATTCTATCGAAAGTAAAAACGCTGTTTGACAAGTGAATATCGAAATCGATGCGGAAACCGCGCCGCAGATGAATTCCGTTGCGCCGTCGCCAAAAATCTTCGGCGAGGCGACATGTGTGGAATATCAACGCGATAAATATGTTGCACGCGCCGATTGTCGCCTGCCGCAACCTATTGGAGCTGGGCCGACAGCCACGCGCTTAGCCGGTCGCCATAGTGCGCCCAGGTGAAGTCTTCGGCGCGCAGCCTTGCAGCCTTGGCCATCCGTGCGCGCAGATCCGGATCGCGCGCAAGCTGGCGCAACCGGTCGGCCAGCACATCCACGTCGCGCGGGGGCACGATAAATCCCTCGATACCGTCGCGGACCACGCTGCCGGTGTTCGGGGTGCACACGACCGGCAAGCCCGAGGCAAGCGCTTCGTAGCTCGCAAACGCCGAGCCTTCGTGCAGCGACGGGTAGGCGAACACGTCCGCACTCTGGAACAGTTTGTGGACTTCGAAGAACGGCACATGCGGCACGTGGCGGAAAACGTCCGCGTAGGGGGCGAAAGCCGCGTCGCTCCCCAGTTTCTTGCCCACGCACACAAGCTCGAGATTGGGGATGGCGGCGCGCTTGGCGGCTTCGAGCAGATACTTGATGCCCTTGCGCTGGGTAAGGCCGCCCACAAACAGCACGCGGAATTTGCAGTCGTCGGCGCGCGGGCGTTCGGGCGGACGGAAACGGTCGATATCCACGCCGTAGGGCAGCACAAAAATCCGCGATGCCGGCGTGCCGTTTGCAACCATCGTGTCGCGCACATAGTCGGACGGCACGATCACGCGGTCGGCTTCCAGGGCTTCGCGCTTGCACTGGGCGATCACGCGGCCGGGCGGCAGCGGCAGGGTTTCGGCGAATTCCGGGGCGAGGCGCGCTTCTTCTTCGAACAGGTCGAGGCCGCTTTGGATATGGCCGATCACCTGGTTCAAAATCGCGAGGCCGCCGTAGCTTTGCGCCGCGCGCTGGGCTTCGAGGGCGGAACTGTCGTGGCCGATCACGAAGGCCGGGCGTTCGCTTCGCACGCGCTGAGCAAACTGCGCGTCGAACAGATCGTTGCGCCAGGCGATCGCGGCAAGCTGGGTTTCGGGCGCCAGTTTCAGGCGCGTCGTGGCGAGGTAGCCAAGCTCGGCGAAGGGGCGCAGCGTCACCGAGCTTGGGTCCACGCCCGCGTGCGAACGGCGCTTCAATTCGCGCTCGATCTTGGCGCGCAAAGATGCGGGCAAAGCGGCGGTCAGGCGCGGCAGCAAGCCCGCACCGGTCCAAAAAACGCCGGTCTCGAAGCCAACCTCGAAGCCATGCGCCTGCAACGCCGCCACCAGCTGGTATGCCAAATGGTTCGAGCCCGGATGGCCCACGAGCCCCCGTTTCATCGCCTGAGCCTGCCCAGCAACGCCGACGCCTGCGCCCAATCGTCGGCGGTCGGGCGGAACATCGCCAGCACCGGCGCGCCGATCTGGCGGTTGAGCGAACCCGCCATCGCGCCCAGCGCCACCACGTTCGCCACCACCAGCGCCCACGCAGCACCCTCGATGCCAAGCCGGGGCAGCAGAACATAGAGCGCGCCAAGGGCAGCCCCCAGCCCCACCGCCTCCGCCCAGCCGATCGCCAGCGACCGGTCGAACGCGTTCAGTGCCTGGATGAACATAAGCTTGGCCGCAAAAAACGGCAGGCCCAGCAGCATGATCTGGCACAAGGTCGCGCTCTGGTCGAAGGCTTGGCCGAAGACCAGCGGCACCAGCCATTCGGCCAGCACCGCAAGGCCCACGGCGCTGGCAATCGACATCGCCATCGCGAGGCGCAGATAGATGCCGAAAATGCGCAGCTTTTCCTGCGGTGTCGGCGCGCCGCTGATTTTGGGAAACGCCACGCCCGCGATCGTGTTGACCAAGATCATCGGGCCGTTCGCGACCGTCAGCGCCACGACATAGAGCCCCATATCGTGCGCGGTGAGGAAGGTCGCGACCGCGATCTGATCGACGCGCTGGCGCAGGCTGTTGACCATTTCGCCGACATGCACCCGCGCGCCGTAGCCCAGCATCGCCTTGGCGACCGAAAAGTCGGGCCGCCAGCCGATCCAGCCTTTCCGGTAAAGCAAAAACAACCCGACCACCGCCGACAGCGCCGTGCCGCCGATATAAGCGAGCGCGAAGTCCGCGACGCTCGCAAGGCCGAACAGCAAAAACAGGCCGATGAAAGCAAGATACCCGAGCCCGACGACCGAGCGCACGACGTTCCAGCCAACCAGATCGAGATGGCCCTGGAACATCGTCGCCACGAACAGCGCCAACAGATAGATCGGCACGAAGGCAGCGAGGTACCAGCTTTCGACCATCTGCACGGTGGCGGTTTCGCGCGCAAGCAGAAGCGGCATCAGCATGTAGCCGACCGTGACAAGGATCACGGCCATCGCGGCACCGATCCACATCACGGTCGCAAACAGAATCTTGGGCGGGGCCAGCCTGGTGGCGGCGCGGTAGAGAAGCGCATCCGACATCGCCAGAATACCGAACTCCAGCAGCAGTCCCGGCCACAGCATGATCTCGGCAAGCTCGCCGCGGCCTTCGGGCATAAGGATGCGCGCGGCCAAAAGGCCGGTCAAAATATTGACGATCTGAGTCACGATCGTCGTCGCGAAGGACATCGACATGTCCTTCATGGCGAAATCCGGCCCGGCAGCACATGCGCAAGGGCCGCACGCAAACCCGCAATATCCTCGGCAAAACTCCAGCGGTCGATGCGGGCTTTGGACGCAAGGCCCATCGCGGCAAGCTTTGTTTCGCTCGCCAAGACATCGACCAAAGCGCGCGCGAGGTCCGCTTCGTCGTCGGTGCGGAAGATGGCACCGTTCTCGCCCGGCACGACCAGATCGGGGGCGGCGCCGATCTGGTCGGAGCAGATCACGGCTTTGCCCGCGCACATCACTTCGTTGACCACGAGGCCCCAGGCTTCTTGCCCCGAAGGCAGCACGAAAACGTCGGCCAGATCGTAGCAGGCCGGTAGCTCGTTCTGCGTCTTGAAGCCCAGAAACCGCACCGCATCGGGGCCAAGCAATGCCGCTTGGGCCTCAAGCTCGGCGCGCTGCGGCCCGTCGCCGACAAACACCAGAACGGGATCGCGCAAGGCCGGATCCTTGGCGACCCGGGCAAAAGCGCGCATCAGCAAGGCGGGGCGTTTGCGCTCGATCAGCTTGGCGCAAAACAGCACCACGGGCCGACCGGGTGCGATGCCGAGCATTGCCTTGACGGCATCGCGCGTCTTCGCCGCGTTTGCAGCCTGTGCGGCAAAGCGTTCGTTGTCGACCGCGTAGGGCATCAAGAAGATATCGTCGCCCGACACGCCGTAGTCTTTGTAGTAGTCGCGATTGAACGAACCGATCGCCAGATACGCATCGACGCCAAGCTTCAGCGCTTCGAAAAACGCGCGTTTGGCAAGGCGTTTTGCGGGCGAGCGCGTCGCCGAAATCGCGTGCGCCTCGTCGCGCAGCAATACTTTGACGCCGCGCTTTTTGGCCGAGAGCATCGCGGCCCAGTGGCTCGCATGCGCATAGCCGTGGATCCACAGCGCGTCGAACTTTCCGGCGTCCAGTTCGGCCGCAAATCCGCGCGACAAAGGCCGCCACAGATCGAGCGGCTCCAAAATGCCGGGCGGCGGCTGCGGGTCGAGACGCTGCAGGATCTTGCTCGTGTAGCCTTCGAGCAGCGGCACGTCCCAGACGATCGTCTGTTTGAAATCGCCCGCAACAAACGGCCGCGTCGTGAAGTCGGTCCCGAAAAAGACCGAAAACTCGATGTCCGATTGCTGCGCCACGCGCCGCAGCAGCGGCGCCTGGTAGGGGATCGGGTGCGTCACGAGGTAGGCGAGCTTGAGCTTGGCCATGTTCATGCCTCCGCGAACGCGCGGTATACATGCTGCGCCCAGCCGCGCAGGCCGCGCAAATGCGCGTGGCCGTCGTCCGCCCCCATCAACCATTCGCGCACCGGCACGACGAACCCCGTCTTGGGCCGGTCGAGCAGTTCGGGCGGAAGCGGCGGTGCGGGCGTTTGGCCAAGTCCGCGTTTGCCGGGTTCGCCCAACAGCGGCAGGACGTTGGCGAGGAAAACCGGATCGACAAAGGGCACGCGAATTTCGATCGAATGCGCCATGCCGGCCCAGTCGCTGTCCCGCAGCAAACGGTCGCGCATGTAGTTGGCGATCTCGAGGGCCGACACTTTCAACCGGTCGCTCGAAATCGCGCCAAGCCCGCGATCGAGCGTGTCGGGGTAGCCGAGTTCGGCCAAACCGTCCGCCGCCAATTCGCGCGGCAGAAGCTTCGCGATTTCCCAGGGCATGTGGAGCGCGCGGCGCAGCAAATAGGCGCCCTCGAACGTGCCGCCATATTCGAGCAAGCCCGCGTATTTGGGCGAAGTGAATTGCCCGATCCAGTTCTGCGTCGCCGCCCGCAGGGGTCGGCCCATAAATCCGAAGGGCGCCGTCTGGCGTACCAGTTTGGGGATCTGCTTGAAACTGGGATAGCCCGCAAAGATCTCGTCGCCGCCAAGCCCCGACAGCGCCACTTTGAGACCGACGCGTTTGGCCGCTTCGGCCACGAAATACGTGTTGATGCCATCGACCGTGGGCTGGTCCATCGCGGCAAAAAGCGCCGCGCGCGAACCCGCAAAATGCGCCCGATCGATCCATAGCGTATGCTGGCGTGTCCCGCGCGTACGCGCAAACGCTTCGGCCAGAGCCGTCTCGTCGTTGCCGGTCCCGCGAAACGCATCGAAGCCGAGAGTCACCGTATCGAGTTGGGCCGCGTTCGTTTCGGCCGCAATGCCGGCCAGTACGGTCGAATCGATGCCCGCCGACAAGAACACGCCAACCGGCACGTCGGCGATCATGTGATGGCGCACCGTATCGCGCACGGCATCGCGCAGGCTGGGCGGATTCGCCGCGCCGTCTGCCAGCGCCGTGCACAGATCGAAATAGGGTATCGGTGTGCCCACGCCGTCGGCATCGATCCACGCGTAGCTGCCCGCAGGCAGGGCCTTGATGCCGCGATAAAGCGTATGGGGATCGGGCACATGGCCCCACAGAAAGAAACCGACATGGCCGGCCGGGTTCGGTCGGCGGTCGATCCGGTCGGCGGCGAGCAGCGCCTTCACCTGGCTCGCGAAGCGCAGCGTACCGCCATCGTCGGCGATGTAGAATGGTTTGATGCCGAAGGGGTCGCGCGCGATCAGCATTTTTCCGCGAACCGGATCGTGGATCGCAAACGCGAACATGCCGCGCAACCGCTTCAGCATGCCGACACCGTCGCGCGCATAAAGATGCAGCAGAACTTCGGTATCCGATGCGGTTTCGAAGACCGCCCCTTGCGCCGTCAGTTCGTCGCGCAAGGCTTGGTAGTTGTAGATCTCGCCGTTGAAGACGATGCGGATCTGGGTTTCCGCCAGCCGCATCGGCTGGTCGGCCAGACTGCGAAGATCGACGATTGCCAAGCGCCGATGGCCCAAAGCGAGCCGACCGTCGGGCGAAAAATATTCGCCGGTGCCGTCGGGGCCGCGCAAGGCCATCGCATCGCGCATCGATCGAAGCTCGGCCTCGCGCAAGGCGGGCGCATTGGCCCCGTACGCGAAGGCGCCCGCGATGCCGCACATCTATTTCACCGCCACGGCGTAGAGATTTTGCGTCAGCACGCGATGGTCGCGCGAGCCCGTTTCCGCCACCAGGTAGAACCGCAAGCATGCGCGGATGCAGCGCCACGCGACGTAGCGCACGGCGCTTTTGAATCCGTGCACGGCGGGCGGATCTTCGAAGCTGTCAATGCGGCTCCATCCCGAGGCAAGAAAAAGCTGGGCGAGGCTCTCGGGCGTGAATGCGATTTCGTGCGTAAAATCCGAATAGATCATCAGCGTGCCGAATGGCGAGGCGCCGTTTGGCACGTGCAAGATCAAACGTCCGCCGGGTTTGAGCACGCGCGCGATCTGGTCGATCGCCTCGACGATCTCGTCGCGCGTGAGATGTTCCAGCACGTCGAACGCGACCACCGCGTCGAGGCTGTCGGCGGGCGTTTGGGCCAAGGCTTCCATCAGTTGGCCTTCGCGGATCCCGTCGATGCCAAGCTTGCGCGCCGCCGCGACTTGGGCGGGCGATCCGTCTACGCCCATCATGTGCGCGTAGCCTGCAAGGCGCGCAAAATGCAGCAAGGCGCCGTGCCCGCAGCCCAGTTCCAAAATGCGCGCAGCCTTGTCGGCGGGAAAATGCGCCTCGATCAGACGCTTGAGGTTGGCCGCACGCGGCGCCAACCCGGCCAGCGTTTCGGGCGCCAGCGGCGCGTTGGTCGCCGACGTGTATTTGGCGTAGATGCGTTGACGATAAACGTTCATGCCGCGCTCGCCAGCGAAGCATCCGTAAAACGGACAAGCAGCCGTTCTTGCTGTTCGACGTAACGCTCAAAAGCAAAAAGCTTTTCGACGGTCCGAACGCCCGCATCGCCCATGCGCATGCACAAAGCCGGATCGTCGCGAAGCGTGCCGAGTGCAGCCGCGATCGCAGCGACATCGAGCGGTGCAAGCGCAAATCCGCATGGATCGCCCGCATCGATCGCTTCGGGGGAGCCGTCTTCGTTGCCGCACAAAAACGCAGTTCCGCACGCAGCCGCCTCGATGAGGCCGAGCGGTACCGCCTCGCCCCAGCCAGGTCCGCCGCGCGCGATCAAGGTCGCAACGTCGGCGGCGGCGTAGAGGATCGGCAGATGGTCTTGCGGTGCGCGGCCCGTGAAGCGAACTTGGTCGCCCAAGTTTTGCGCCTGCGCGAATGCCGCCATAGCGTCGCGGTCGGGACCCGAGCCCACGACGATATACACGATGTGCGGATCGCTGAGTTTGGCGATCGCTTCCATCGTCTGGCGTTGGCCTTTATTCGGCGGCAGCAGCATCGCAGCCACGGTCGTCACAACGAATTTGTCGGCAAGGTCGCTCCATCCGTAGTCCGCGCCAAGCTTGGCGCGCGCAGCCCCTTTGGCCATCGGCTTGAAAAAGGCCACGTCGACCGGATCGTAGAGCAACCCTGTGGGCGGCACGAAGCTGCGATACTTGGGCATCCAGTCGATCGTGTATTGGCAATCGGCGATGACAAGGTCGGCGGCCGCAAACGCAGCTTCGCGCAACGCAGGCAGCTTGGCCAGGATATCGATGTTGTAGACATTGACCGTGTAGGGCGTTCCCGACATTTTTTTGACAAGCCAGCCCAGCCCCGCGAGATAGACGTGATTGAGCATGACAAGATCGAAGCGCCCGCGTGCGGCGATCGCTTCGCGCACCAGGGTTGCAACCGCGCCCAAGCGATTGCCAAAGGGCAGCTTGCGGTCGGCAATGCCAGTCGCGAGGCCAGGTCCGGTCTGCTTGTCGATCGACACGATCTCAAGCTTGTGACCGAGCTTTTTCAGGGCCGCGATCTGGTAGCGGCTGTAGGTGGCGATGCCGCCATAGCCTTCAATGTCGAAGCCAAGAAAAAGAATGCGCATCTCAAAGCCTATTTGCGCGCCACGGCCACGAAGGTCTGGCTGAAAATCGCATCCTTGCCAGTTTCGCCGGTTTCGGCCGCCATGACCAGCCGCAGAACGCCGCGCACGATCTTCCACAGTACAAAGCGCACGGCGCTTTTAAGGCCGTGCGCGATCGGTTGATCTTCGAAACACGCCACATTCTTGAAGTCGCACACGAGCAGCAGTTGCTCGATCGAGCGGCGCGTAAAGGAGCCGGTCGCCATAATGTCCCAATAGCGCACGCGGCCGCTGAACAGCGCCTCGCCGTTGGGCAAATGGAGGATAAACCGCCCGCCCGGCTTCAGCACCCGGCGCACTTCGTCGGCAAGGCGCAGCTGCGTCGCCGGATCAAAATAATGGTAGAGATCGAACAGCACGATGGCGTCGACGCTGTCGGCCGGGGCCGCGCGCAATTCGGCCATCAAGTCGCCCTGGCGCACGCCGTCGATCTTGAGGGTTTGGGCCATCGCGACCTGTTCGGGGCTGGCATCGACGCCTTCGACCTGACGATAGCCCAAACGACGCGCCCCCCACACGATGGCGCCATGCCCGCAGCCAAGATCGACGATGCGCGCATCTTTGTCGGGCGGGAAATGGTTGCCAACGAAGCGCTGCAGAAACGGCCAGCGCCGGTCGAGATTGGCGGCCGCATCCGAAACGGCGGCGTGCGTCGAGACATAGCGGGCAAGAAAGCGCTGGCGCCAGTCGGTTGCGGGGTTCTGTTCGTGTTCCATCTGGTTCTTTTCCACGCCTCTCAACGGTTCAGCCGCCAAAGCATTCCCGGCGAACCATCAGCTGGTCGGGTTCGCGCATCATCGCGGCATCTTCCTGCTGGTCGTTCAAGACCATGACAAATCGGTCGGCGACCGCGCGCACGCGGCCCTGGCTCGCCACCAGCCATTCGAAGCGCACGATCCGCCGCCGCCGGTCGGCGGGATCGGGCTCGATCGCCAGAATGCGCGCATGCGGCCCCGGCCCATCGAGCAGGACCGGATCGACCGACATCTCCGACGCTCCGAACGTGCCCGATTCGAGCAGCACGAGCTTGAGGCCTTCAATGCAGTCGAGTGCTGGATCCGGCAGCCGCCAGCCCGCGAGTTCGAGCGCCAGAAAATCGAGCGCCAGCGCCATTTCGGTGCCACGCGCATCGCGTTGGGCGCTGGCCGGCACCGCCGCACCCGCAAGCAAAACGAAAACCGACAAGATATAGGCGTGGATGGATCGCATAGGAGCCCTCGAGGCGCGCGGGGCTAGGTAGCGCGTTCGCCCGCAAGCGGCAAGCGGCCTTTATGCCGACGCCGCCAAATACCGCCAAAAATCGACACGATGCTTGTCCCGAACGGGCAATTCGGGCTACCACGCTTGCCCATGAAAAGCTCCGCCTCCCCAGCCGATTTCAAGCATGCCATGCGGCGCCTCGCGGCGGGCGTCACCTTGGTGACAACGGCAGGTCGCCGTGGGCGGGCGGGGCTGACCGCCACGGCCGTTTGCTCGCTGTCGGCCGATCCGCCGCGCGTGCTGGTGTGCGTAAACCGCGATTCCGCCCCCAATCGCGCGATTGCAGCCGCAAAGCGCTTTTGCGTGAACGTGCTGGGGACCCGCCATCGCGCCCTCGCGCTGCGTTTTGCCGGTGCCACGGGCGTGCAGGGCGAAGAGCGTTTTGCCAAAGGCACCTGGACCGTCGGGGTCACCGGAGCACCCGTGCTGGCCGACGCACTGGCGAGCTTCGATTGCGCGGTGGTCGAAGCCATCGAGTCCGGTACGCACACGATTTTTGTCGGCGCCGTGCGGGCAATCGAAACCCACGCCAAAGGCGCTCCGCTGATATATGCCAGCGGCGCCTTCGGCACGCTGGCAAAAGGCAAAAAGACGGGCGCCAAACCCAAAACGCCCAAATGAGAGCCTTTGCCCCGCTGCGCGAACCTATTTTTGCGCGGCTATGGAGCAGTCTCGCAATTTTTACGATGGGGGACGAGCTTTATCGCGTTGCCTTGGTCTGGCTCGCAGTCGAGTTGGTCGGACGCCAAGCGGGGTACCTGGGCGCGCTTCAGTCAAGCTGCATGATGCTCGGCGCTATTTTTGGCGGCCGTCTGGCCGACGCAATCAACCAACGGCGCGCGATGTCGATCCTACTCGCAACGGGGGCGCTGGCGGCTCTCATCCCGCCAATCGCTTGGGATTTAGGATATGCAAGCTTTTGGGCATTGCTGGTGCCGGCCGTTTGGATCGCGCTAATGCGCGCCCAGCTCGAGCCTGGCGTGCAAAGCAGCTTGCCGATTCTAGTTCCCGATCGCGACACGCTGTTTGCTGCCAATGGCCTGATCGACGGCGTGCGGCGCATGGCGCGCATTACCGGCCCGATGCTGGCGGCGGCGCTGGCGCTGTCAATGCCGGTACACGAGCTGTTTTATTTCTATGCGCTGGCGCTCCTGATCGCGGCATTCATGCTGCTGCGCGTCGGCGCCATGCTGCCCGCGCGCGAGGGGCGGGGCGATGGCGGCTTTTTGGTGGGATTTCGCCTCGTCCGCGCCGACAAGACGTTGCGCCATATTCTCACGCTCAAATGCTGCACGGACGGGCTGTGGGTCGTGGTGATCGGCTTTGGCTTGCCGCTGATCGTCGAGCAGCGCGGCGCCACATGGGCAGGGCTCTCGGGCGTGGGCGCTTACGGCACGGGGCTGGCCGCTTACGGGATCGCGAATATTTTGTCGTCGATCCTGGTGGGCTCGCTCAAACCCTCGATCGAGCCCGGCCGGATGTTTGCGGGCAATGTGTTGATGGGCGTTGGGCTTGCGTGCGTGGGGGCGGGCGCTGTTTTCGCCAGCGACACGCTGCTGCTACCGGCCATGTATGCGGGGTTGGCTTTGGCGGCGCTCGGGCCGCCGTTTTTCGACGTGCCGCTGGCCTTGCGCATCCAGCTTGCGGGCGGACCGTCCGCGCCGCGCGCGGCCGTGGCGAGCGTGCATCGCGTGCGTATCGTCTCGGCCTTTGCCGGAATTGTCGTGGCGGGCGCGCTCTCGCCCACATTGTTCGGCGTGCTGGGCACCGGGCCGACAATGGCGGCAGCGGGTGTCGCTTGCGCAGCTGCAAGCCTTGCCATGCGCTGGCGCGTTTTGCGCGGCTAGAGCGAATGCCGTTCGCACGGGCTCACGGCAACCGCTCTGGCTGTTTAGTTTGCCTCGTTGTCCGGGGCGCCAGGTGATTCCATCTGACTTGAAAATACTTCAGCGGCGCAAGATCTCGCGCGCCGCAGCGTCGGGGCCTTGCCAGCCGATATGTTCAAGCGTTGGCATGTCGCTGTCTTCGGCCGCATGGCCGATGCACAAATAAGCCACCAGCGCCCACTCTTGCGGCACGTCGAGCAGCGCCACGACGCGGCGCGGTTCGACGATCGATACCCAGCCCACGCGAACGCCACGCGCGCGCGCCGCAAGCCACAGACCATGGACCGCGCACACGGCCGAATAGCGCAGCGTTTCTGCCATCGTGGTCCGGCCAAGCGCGTGCCCGGCGACGGTCGCTTCGTCGCACAAAACCGCCATCTGCACGGGCGCGTCGTCGAGACCGGCGAGCTTCAAGCGTGCATAGAGAGATGCCTTCTCGCCGCTGTAGTCGGCCAAGGCAGCGTCGTTGCAGCGTTCGAATTCGGCGCGAATGTCGGCTCGGCGCGCTTTGTCGTTGACCGCCACAAAGCGCCAGGGCTGGCTGTTGCCGACCGACGGGGCCAAGGCCGCGCGGGCCACCAATGTTTCGAGCATGTCCGTCGGCAACGCATCGCGCTTGAAGGCGCGCAACGTCGCGCCGCCACAGCATAAGCGCATCCAGCGTGGCGCAAAACGCGGCATCGAAGTCGGGCAGCGACGGCTTGGTCATCGGCGCATAAGCCGCTAAGATCGCATCAACATCAAGCAAACAGGGAGACACCAGCGCCATGAAGCTCGCCAGCGTTCGCATCGGGAAGAAAGAAACCTACGGCGCCATCGTCGCAGGCGGCTTGGTCGATTTGGGCAAAAAATTCGGCAAAAAATGGCCGACCCTGCGCTTGGCGCTGCTCGGTGGCGGCTTGACCACGCTGAAATCCTACGCCAAGGGCCGCAAGCCCGACATCAAGGACGGCAAATTCGCCTGGGCGCCCGTCATCCCCGACGCCACTCGCATTTTCTGTGCGGGCGTAAATTATCGCGAACATCGCGCCGAAACCGGCCGCCCCGACACGCAGCATCCGACGATCTTCACGCGCTTCGCCTACACCCAGGTCGGCCACGAGCAGGCGATGCTCAAGCCCGCCGAAAGCGAGCGGCTAGATTGGGAAGGCGAACTTGCCATCGTGATCGGCAAGAAGGGTCGGCGCATTGCGCGCGAAAAGGCAATGAGCCATGTCGCGGGCTATGCCTGCTACAACGACGGCTCCGTGCGCGATTACCAGCGCCACACCTCGCAATTCACGCCGGGCAAAAATTTCGTCGCGACGGGCGCCTTCGGCCCGTGGCTGGTGACGTCCGACGAAATGAAGGACATCACGCGCCAGACGCTGACCACGCGCGTCAACGGCGTTGTCAAACAGCAGGCCACGGTCGATATGCTGATCCACGACATCCCGCAGCTGATTGCCTATATCTCGACCTTCTGCCCGCTCGAACCCGGCGACGTGATCGTCACGGGCACGCCGGGCGGGGTTGGGGCCGCGCGCACGCCGCCCGAATTCATGTTTCCGGGCGACACGGTCGAGATCGAAATCACGGGCGTGGGCTTGCTGCGAAACTCGATCAAGGCGGGCTGACGAACGCGGCGCGCGGGATCGCTTCAAACGTTCCCGCGCATCTCGCGCCACAAGCCAAGCTTCTCCTGAACCGGACGATCGGAGAAAGCGAACAGCACGCAGTCCTGCGACGCGTTGAAGCGCCGCCACTGCCAGGACGGCACCACAAAAATATCGCGCGGGCCGAACTCGAAACTCTCGAGCCGTCCGCCCGGCGCAAACACGAACAATTTACCGCTGCCTTCGATGCAGCTGAACACCGTCGCATCGGTCGACCGGTACGGCGCGCCCGAAAAATTCCGGGGCAGATAGTGCAGCCACGTGCCGATCGTGGGCATCGCCCAGCCGCCGTCGAGCGGATTGGCGTAGCGCATCGCAAGCCCGTGCCAAGGATCCCAATCTTGCGCGCGACGTAGTTTTTCGAGCACGTCGCGCGTGCGCGCGTAGGGGTAGTTGAAAACCGGGCTCGCTTTGGAAACGCTTGAGTACCCAAGCGGCAGCAGCCCCTCGCCAAAGCGCGCTTGGCTCTCGCCCGCAGCGCGCGCCAATGGCTGGACCTCGTCGGCGTACGATTCGGCGAACGACGCTTCGAAAAACCCGACGATGGGGATATCAAGCCCGTCGAGCCAGACCATCGGCTCTCCCGTTTCGTTGCCATGGTCGTGCCATGTCCACGAGGGCGTGATGACAAAATCGCCGGGCTGCATGAACGTGCGCTCGCCTTCGACGGCCGTGTAAGCCCCGCTGCCCTCGACCACAAAGCGCAACGCCGATTGCGTGTGGCGGTGGGCGGGCGCCACTTCGCCCGGCAAGATCAGCTGCAAACCCGCATAGAGCGTGTTGGTGATGCGCGATTGGCCGACGAGGCCGGGATTTTCGAGGATCAGCACGCGCCGCTCAGCCTCGGCCGCCGAGATCACGCGCCCCGCTTCGAGCACGAAGGGCCGGATATCGGCATAGCGCCAACAGTGCGCCAATGCTGCCGATTTTGGCTCCTTGGCAACCAGCGCTTTCATTACTTCCCATAGCGGAGCGAGCGACGCCGAACCGATGCGCGCATAAAATTCCTGGCGGGCAGGATCGATCGACATTGCCACGTACCTTTCCGGGTTCGACTGCGCGAGTCTAGCGCCCGCCTCCAATATTCGCCATGCCCAAGGGCAATCAATTGGACTATGCTTTTTCGAATGCGACAGCCTGCCGATAGCGCCAGCTTCGTCGATCTTTTTACGCCCAAGCTCGTCACTGTGCTGCGCGAAGGTTACGGGCTTGCCCAGCTGCGCACCGACGCGATGGCGGGCTTGACGGTCGCCATCGTCGCCTTGCCGCTATCGATGGCGATCGCGATCGCGTCGGGTGCCAGCCCGGCGCAAGGGCTTTATACCGCCATCGTCGGCGGATTCGTTGTTTCGGCGCTCGGCGGCAGCCGCTTCCAGATCGGCGGCCCGGCTGGCGCGTTCATTGTGCTGGTCGCAACCACCGTGGCCACGCATGGGATAGAAGGGCTTGTGCTTGCCACGATGCTCTCGGGGCTGGTGCTTGCTGCAATCGGGTTCTTGCGCATCGGCACTTACATCAAATTTATCCCCTATCCCGTCACGGTCGGCTTCACGGCCGGCATAGCGGTCATTATCCTGGCCAGTCAGATTAAGGATCTGCTCGGGCTCGTATTGAAGACTCCCGAGCCCAACGAATTCGCGCGCAAGCTGCCTGTGCTGTGGGAGGGGCTTGCGACCTTTACCCCTGCGGCCGTCGCGCTCGCGGCGGCCAGTATCGCCATAATCGTCGGGCTCAAGCGTTTCAAACCGCACTGGCCGGGCATGTTGATCGCGGTTGCGGGCGCCGCCGTCGCGACGGCTTTTTGGAGCCTACCGGTCGAGACGATCGGCACGCGCTTTGGCGGCATCCCGGAGGGATTTCCGATGCCCGCCTTGCCGCCCGTGACGCTCGCGAAGATTCTGGCGGTACTGCCCAATGCGGTTTCGTTTGCCTTGCTGGGGGCCATCGAGTCGCTGCTATCGGCCGTGGTCGCCGACGGCATGACGGGGCGGCGCCATCGTTCGAACTGCGAACTGGTAGCCCAAGGCATTGCAAATGTCGCGTCGGGACTGTTTGGCGGCATTTGCGTGACCGGAACGATCGCGCGCACGGCAACCAACGTACGCAGCGGCGCGCACGGTCCTGTGGCGGGCATGCTGCACGCGCTGTTTTTGTTGCTGTTCGTGCTGCTGGCGGCACCGCTGGCAGCCCATATTCCGCTGGCGGCCTTGGCCGGGGTGCTGGCCGTCGTTTCCTGGAACATGGTCGAGCGCCACGCAGTCGCAACCTTGCTGCGCGTCTCGCGCGGCGACGCGGCCGTTTTGTGCACAACCTTTTTGCTGACCGTTTTTCGCGACCTGACCGAGGGAATCGTCGTCGGTTTTGCGCTCGGCTCGGTACTGTTTATCCACCGCATGTCGTTGGTCGCGGGGGTCGAAACCAACACGCCGTTGGTCGCCGAAGATCGCGCCGACGATACGGGCGCTGCCCGCCTGCCCTACGACGACAGCCTCGCGTGCGACCGCGACATTGCAGTTTACCGCATCAGCGGCGCGTTCTTTTTCGGCGCTGCCGCATCGATCGGGTCGGTGCTCGACAATATCGGCGACGCGCCCAAAGCCCTTGTCGTCGATTTTGCCGCCGTGCCGTTTCTCGATTCGACGGCGGCGCACATGATCGAAGGCTTGGCGCACAAGTGCGCGCGGCGCGGCGTTACGTTGTGCTTGACCGGCACCTCGCACGACATTCGCCAAACGTTGTTTGTGCTGGGCGTCAAACCGCCCTTGGCAAGCTACGACAAATCCGTCGAAAACGCCGTCGCCAGTATCCGACGGCAAGCCCCCGGCGCTTAGCGCGCGGCGGCAACCGACATCATCTCGGGGTTGGTCACAAGCAACGAATCGCTGGCCGCATCGTGCGCAAACGCCAACGCAGCGATCACGGCAAGCATTGCAACCAGAGCAAAAACGGTAAACATCGAAATCTCCAAAGCCGACGGTCATATCCATCGTGCAACCCGAATATGTGCCCTCGCGCGCCGTTTTTTCATTGCAAAGGCCGAAATGAAGAATTGCATAAAAAGCATGGCTAACTGCTTTGGAATTGCAAATAAGGCATATCTGTGGCCGAAAATTCATTGTTCAGCCACAAAGTGGCCCGAATAAAGCCGTTGGCGCCGCGTTATATGGGCATATCAGCGGACATTCATGTTGCGATCGCGCACGCAAAAATCCGTTGAACTGCCGGCCCAGGGGACACCCGGACTCCTCTCCTTGGCCGGTCACTTGCGCGAAGGCGGGTTGCGAGCCCGGATGTACGGTTCGCACCCGCCCCTTTTTTTTCGCTAAACTGCTGTCCATGACGTTTGATTCGCAAGCCGGTTTGATCGGGCAAGCGCTCGCCTGCGAGCGTGGCGGGCGGTTGGTGTTCTCCAAGCTCGATTTTGCGTTTGGCCCCGGCACGCTTGTCGTGCTGCGCGGTGCCAATGGGGCCGGCAAATCGAGCTTGCTCCGCGTGCTTGCAGGATTGCTGGTCCAAGCGCATGGGACGCTGTCGTGGCATGGAGCGGATATTGGCGACGATCCGGCCGAGCATCGCGCACGTGTGCAGTATATTGGCCACCAAGATGCGCTAAAGCCGACGCTGACGCCAGGAGAGCATCTGCGCTTCCATGCCGCCTTGTACGGCGCCCGAAACCGCAATATTGAAAATGCGCTTGCCGCTTTTGGCCTCGAGAAATTGGCGCAAACCCCGACCCGATTTTTGAGCCAGGGGCAAAAACGGCGCGTTGCGCTAGCCCGGCTGTGCGTCGTGCCCGCCGCCATCTGGCTGCTCGACGAACCCAGCAACGGGCTCGATGCGCCCTCGGTCGAACGGCTGGGCGCGGCGATCGCGCAAAAACGCGCGGGCGGCGGCATCGTGGTAGCCGCAACGCATCTCGATTTTCCAGGTACCGATGCGCGCACGCTGGTGCTGGATGGGCGCACATGAACGCAGCGCTCGCTTTGGTCGCCCGCGATCTGCGTCTTGCGTTGCGCAATGTCGGCGAAACGCTGACGGTACTTGCGTTTTTTGTTGTCGCCGCGACGTTGTTTCCGTTCGGCATCGGGCCGGAGCCGCAAATCTTGGCCCGCGTTGCGGTCGGCATCGTGTGGGTCGTCGCCCTGCTCGCAAGCCTGCTGCCGCTCGAACGGCTGTTTCAGGCCGAAGCGGACGATGGCGGGCTCGAACAATTGCTGCTTGCACCGGCTCCGCTCGAATTGCTGGCCCTCGGCAAATGCGCCGCATTGTGGGTCACGACAGGTCTGCCTTTGGTCTTGCTGTCGCCGTTGGTGGCTTTGATGCTGCAACTGCCCGACGAAGGATACGCGGTTTTGCTGGCAAGCCTGCTACTTGGCACGCCGAGCCTCGCTCTGATGGGCGGGATTGGCGCCGCGCTCTCGGTGGGGGCGCGCAAAGGCGGCGCATTGCTGGCATTGATCGTGCTGCCGCTGTTGATTCCGGTGCTGATTTTTGCCGTCGCGGCCGTCGAAGCGCAGATTGCAGGACTGAGTCCCCGCCCGCATTTGTTCTTGTTGGCGGGATTGGCGGTCTTTTCGCTGACGATCGCACCCTTTGCGATGGCGGCATCCTTGCGCCAAGCAGGCGCTTAACGCCACATTCTTGCCGCGTTTGATATGGAAATTGCCGCAGTCCTGAGCAATATATCTGTACAAGGAGAAGTGAGCTGTCTTGAACTGGCATCGCTTTGCAAGTCCGGCGAATTTCAAACGCCTGTCCGATCGCGTCCTGCCTTGGTTCACAGGCGGTGCAGCGCTGTGCTTGGTAACAGGCCTGTATCTCGCCTTGTTCGAATCGCCGCCCGACTATCAGCAAGGCGAAAGCGTGCGCATCATGTACGTGCACGTTCCTTCGGCGTGGATGGCCATGTTCGTCTATGCGAATTTGGCGCTCGCAGCGGCGGCTTCGCTTGTCTGGCGCCATCCGCTGGCGGACGTCGCGGGCCGCGCGATGGCGCCCGTCGGCGCCGCCTTCACTTTTTTGTGCCTTGTCACGGGCTCGCTTTGGGGCAAACCAATGTGGGGCACGTGGTGGGTATGGGATGCGCGCCTTACTTCCGTGCTGATCCTGTTCTTCGTCTATATCGGCTACATGGCGCTCAATTCCGCATTCGACGACGATACGCGCGGCGCGCGCGCGTCAGCGATCTTGGCCTTGGTGGGCGCGATCAATCTGCCGATCGTCAAATTCTCAGTCGATTGGTGGAACACGCTGCATCAACCGGCGTCGGTTGCCAAGCTCGATGGCCCCAGTATCCACGCGTCGATGCTAACACCCTTGCTGCTTATGGCGCTCGGTTTCACGCTATTGTTTTTTGCGCTGGCGATCGTGCGCATGCGCGCGGGCCTCATCGAGCGGCGCTTGGCGATGCTTGCGTACGCGCGCACGTCCGATGCAAGCGTGCCGGAGCGGGCCTGATGGACGGCTACTTCGCTATGGGTGGCTATGCCGGCTTCGTTTGGCCCGCCTATGCTTTGACGGCTGCACTGCTGACAGGCTTGGTAGTTTCGAGCGTGCGCAAACTCAAAGCGCTCGAACGCGACTTGGCCGCACTCGAAGGCGACGAAGAATGAAACTCCCCAAAGCGCGCGCGGCCAAACGCCGTCGCATGGCGGTACTTCTGCTGGCGGGCCTCGGCCTTGGCACGGCGGCCGCACTGACCCTGACCGCGTTCGACGACCATCTGGTATTTTTCCATACGCCCAGCGACATTGCGGCCAGCAAGGTGCCGCTCGACCGCCAGATGCGCATCGGCGGCCTGGTCGAAGTCGGCTCGCTGGAGCGCGTGACCGGTACGCCCGAGGTGCGCTTTCGCGTGACCGACCTCGAACACGCGGTCGCAGTCGCATATGTGGGTGTGCTGCCCGATCTGTTTCGCGAAGGCCAGGGCGTAGTCGCCAACGGCAAACTTGCCGCCGACGGCACGTTCCGAGCGCGCGAAGTACTGGCCCGCCACGACGAAAATTACATGCCACCGGAGGTCGCCGAGGCACTCAAACGCTCGGGCCGCTGGAACGAAACGATGGGTGCAGGCACCGCACCACCGAACTCGCAAGCGAGGTAGACATCCAATGTTCGCCGAAATCGGCCATTACGCGCTGGTCCTTGCCTTGTGCGTTGCTCTTGTGCAATCGGTGCTGCCGCTGATCGGCGCCCAACGCAACGAGGCGGCGCTCATGGCGATGGCGAAACCCGCAGCGCTTGCGCAGTTCGCGCTGGTCGGTCTTGCGTTCGCGTGCCTTGTCTATGTGTTTGTCGTGTCCGACTTCACGGTCAGTAACGTCGTCCAAAATTCGCACTCGGACAAGCCGATGCTTTATAAAATCTCGGGCGCTTGGGGCAACCACGAGGGCTCGATGGTGCTTTGGGCTTTGATTTTGGGACTGTTCGGCGCGTTGGTTGCTGGCTACGGCCGCAATTTGCCGCCCGGCCTTAAAGCGCGCACGCTCGCCGTGCAAGGCATGGTCGGCGTTGCGTTCCTCGCCTTCATCGTCTTCACGTCCAACCCGTTTTTGCGTGTCCTGCCGCCGCCCTTGGATGGCAATGGCTTGAACCCGCTGCTGCAGGATCCCGGTCTCGCCTTCCATCCGCCGTTTTTGTATGTGGGCTATGTCGGATTTTCGATCGTGTTTGCGTTTGCGATGGCTGCCCTCATTGAGGGGCGCGTCGATGCCGCATGGGCGCGCTGGGTGCGACCTTGGACGCTGGCCGCGTGGTCGGCCTTAACGCTCGGCATCGCGCTTGGCTCCTGGTGGGCTTACTACGAATTGGGCTGGGGCGGCTGGTGGTTCTGGGATCCGGTCGAAAATGCCAGCTTTATGCCGTGGCTTGTTGGCACCGCGTTGCTCCACTCGGCGATCGTCGCGGAAAAGCGCGACGCGCTCAAAACCTGGACCATTCTGCTGGCGATCCTTGCCTTCGCGTTGTCGCTGCTCGGCACGTTCCTGGTGCGATCGGGCGTGCTCACGTCGGTGCATGCCTTCGCCGTCGATCCGGCGCGCGGCGTTTTCATTCTTGCGATTCTGGTGATCGCGGTCGGCGGATCCTTTGCCATGTATGCGTGGCGGGCCCCCATGCTGCGCGGCGGCGGGCTGTTCCAGCCGATCAGCCGCGAAGGCGGCCTTGTGCTCAATAACGTGTTGCTGGCCACGGCAGCTGCCACGGTACTGATCGGAACGCTCTACCCGCTGTTCTTGGAAGGCTTGGGCGGTGCCAAGGTTTCGGTTGGACCGCCCTTTTTCAACGCGACCTTCGTGCCATTGATGGTGCCGCTGCTGCTCGCGGTCAGTTTCGGTCCCTTTCTGGGCTGGAAGCGCGCCGACCTTGCTGCTGCGGCCCAGCGCCTGAAATACGCGATCGCGGCGTCGATCGCCGTGATCGTCGCTGTCTATTGGACCGATGCGGGACGCAAGATTTTTGCGGCTCTGGCAATGGGTTTGGCGATGTGGCTCGTCGCGGGTGCGGCGGTCGAATGGGCGGAGCGCGTCAAACTGTTTCGAGCACCTTTGGGCACCTTGTGGTCGCGCGCCATCCACCTGCCGCGCGCGAGCTGGGGCATGACGATCGCGCATGCGGGCATGGGCGTCATGGTGATGGGCATTGCGGGCGTTACGGCCTGGCAGACCGAAGTCATTCGCCTGGTCAAAACGGGCGATGCGTTCGACGTTGCAGGCTACAATTTCGTCTTCAAGGGCGTGGCGCGCGTCGAGGGGCCAAACTATTTCGCCGTACGCGCGACGTTCGAAGTCTACAAGAACGATCGCCTCCACGCTGTGATGTCGCCCGAGCGGCGCTTCTTCCCAGTCGCGGGCCAGTCGACGACCGAAACGGCAATTCGGACCAATCTTCTGGCCGATCTCTACGCAACGATCGGCGATCCCGAGCTTGGCGGCAACGCGGTGCCAAACATGCCGGCATTCCTGGTCCCCACGAACGAAGCCACGCAATGGACCGCGCGCATCTATCACAATCCGCTGGTACCTTGGATTTGGCTGGGGGCGTGCATCATGGTGGTCGGCGCGACCGTCTCGTTGACCGACCGGCGCCACCGCGTGGGAGCACCGCGTCGCGTGCTCGAACCGTCGGGCACGCCGCAGGCCGCCGAATGAAGCGCCTGCTGTTTTTGCTGCCGTTGCTCGCGTTCGGCGTGCTGGCGGTCTATCTGGGGTTCGGCCTCACGCGCGATCCGCAAAAAGTGCCGAGTGCGTTGATCGACAAACCCGCCCCGGCCTTCGCTTTGCCAAACGTGCCAGGCCTCGACCGACCAGGGTTGGCGAACGAGACGCTGAAGGGCAACGTTTCCATCGTCAACGTGTTCGCGTCCTGGTGCCAGCCCTGCCGTGTCGAGCATCCGATCTTCATGCGGCTCGCGCGCGAGTCCGACATCCCTATCTTCGGCCTCAGCTACAAGGACAAAGCCGAGGACGCGCGCCGCTGGTTGTCGGAACTCGGCAATCCCTATCGCGCGATCGGGTTCGATTTCGAAGGCCGTGTTTCGATCGATTGGGGCGTCTACGGCGTGCCCGAAACCTTCGTTGTCGATCGCGCGGGCACCATTCGCTTCAAACATGTCGGCCCCGTGACGCCTGCCGTGCTCGACGACATGCTGAAACTCGTTGCTCACCTGAAGGCGACGACATGAAACGGCTTGCCGTCCTTGCAGCGCTGTTGGCGCTGCTGCCCGCTGCGGCAGGTGCCGTGCTGCCGCACGAGCGTTTGGCGGATCCGGCCCTTGAGGCACGCGCGCGCGAGATCAGCCAGGAACTGCGCTGCCAGGTCTGCCAGAACCAATCGATCGACGATTCGAACGCGTCGCTGGCGGCCGACTTGCGCCGCCTCGTGCGCGAACGATTGAGCGCAGGCGACAGCAACACGGCCGTGCTGGGCTACATCACCCAGCGCTACGGCGATTACGTGTTGCTGAAACCGCCGATGCGCCCCGACACGATCGCGCTGTGGTACGGACCGTTTGCGCTGCTGGCGGCAGGCGCGCTCGGGGCCGCAATCTATGTCCGTCGCCGCAGACCCACGACCGCCAACCGCGTTGCCGATTTGTCGGCCGAAGAAGAGCGGCGTCTGGCCGCCTTGCTCGGGCCCGAGGACAAAAAATGATTTTCGCCGTGCTGGCCCTACTGACCGCGGCGACGATCGCCGTTTTGGTTTATCCGTTGCTGCGCCGACCGCGCGCCGAACAGACGCGCGCGGCCTACGACATGGAAGTGCACCGCGACCAACTGGCCGAGATCGAGCGCGATCTGGCGCGCGGCACGATCGGCGCCGAGGAAGCGCGGGCCGCACGCGCCGAAATTGGCCGACGCATGCTGACCCTCGCCAACGAGCCTGCCGTTGCGGCACCGACCGCCGGAAATTTCCGGATCGTTGCGGTCGCGATGGCGATCGCATTGCCGACAGTGGCGGGCGCGCTCTATCTCGGTCGAGGCGCCCCCGGCGTGCCGGGGACCACGCTCGCCGAACGGCGCGCGGAAGCACCGCAAGAAGCCGCCCAAGACAAGCAATTGGTCGAGTTCATGCGCGCGATGCAAACGCGTGTCGAACGCAACCCCGAGGATCTGGAAGCTTGGGTGCGCTTGGCCCAAGCCTCGGCGGCATTCAACCTCGTGCAAGAAGCGCTTGCGGCATGGCGCATGGCCGACAAACTCGCGAGCGAGCCGCCCGAAATCGCAGGGCCCTTGGGCGAGGCGGCCGTTATCGCCGCCAACGGCCAAGTCACACCCGAAGCCGAGCGCGCCTTTGCGCGCGTGCGCGCCGCCGATCCCGGCGATCCGCGCGCGCGCTTCTATTCGGGTCTGGCGCGCGCGCAAGCGGGCGAGCGCGATGCCGCAGTCCGCATCTGGTTCGATCTGGTTGCAGCCTCGCCGCTCGACGCGCCGTGGCTTATGACCGTGCGCGAAGCCATGACCAATGCCGCGCGCGACGCGCGCATCGATTTGGCCCGCCTCTCCCCCTCGCCCGGCAATCCGCCAGCGGTCGTGCGCATCGGCCCGCCGCAGGTGGCAAGTGGCGCACAACCCGCCGTCCCGCCCGGCGGCGAAGGCCTTATGGCGCTGCCCGAGGACGAGCGCCAGCAAGCCATCCGCACGATGGTCGAAGGGTTGGCAGCACGCCTAGACGCGCAACCCGACGATCTGGACGGGTGGCTGCGCGTCGCGCGCGCGTGGCAAGTGCTCGACGAACCCGAGAAAGCACTGGCGGCCCATGCGCGTGCCGCGACCATCGCGCCGGACCGCGACGACGTGCTCGACGGCTACGGCGACGCGCTGATGGCAATGCACGACCAAGATACGCGCCTGCCCGCGGCCGCGCGCGGCGCCATGCTGGCGCTGGTCGAGCGCATCCCCAACCATGCTGTCGGTTTATGGTTGCTTGGCCAGGACGAGGCGCTGGCGGGCAACAATCTGGCGGCAAGCGCTTTGTGGCAACGTTTGCTCGCACTGCTGCCCGACGGTACGTCCGCACGCGCCGAACTCGTCCAGCGCATCGAAAAGCTCAAAAGCGCAAATTAGGTGAGCAGGCTGCGGCGCACGTCGGCGCGATACGCAGCTGCCAAAATGAACGCAACGTCGCCTTTGCTGCCCAACAGCGGCAGCGACAGCCGCTCCCAGGTTTGCGGTTCTTCCTTGGGGCCGAACCAGCCGGCATAGACCCGCCAATAGGGACGCTGCGTGCGCCGGACCATGCGATATTCGGCCGTCAGGACGCCCGATTGCTCGGCCGGCAAATCTTCGACGACCGCCCCCGTCATATCGACGCCAAACGCGCGCCGGAACGTCGTGCCGTAAAAGCCGTAGCGAAAGCGCGCTTGCGAACGCACTTCGATGACGATGAGGTTGCTCGCCCATTCGGCCAGCCCCTCGACCTCCAAATCTTTGGCGCGCGGCGGACCGCCCGCGGCCGGCGTCTGGCGCTTCCAGAACAGGTAAAGCTGGCGGAGCTTTTCGCTCTGGATGCTGCGCTGAAATTCGTCGCTCATTCCGGTACCGCTTGTTGCGCGTCAACTATAGGGGTTTGATGCCGAAAACGTCGAATTTTATCGATATTTCCCGCCTGCACGCGTAGAATTACAAGAACAATGACAGTTACCGCAAAACTAAAAAAGACGCAGATCGTTGTTGTGGGTGGCGGCGCCGGCGGCCTCGAACTGGTTGCGCGTCTTGGCGCTAAATTCGGGCACGAAAAATTTGACATCATTCTGATCGATCGCAACCGCGCCCATATCTGGAAACCGCTGCTGCACGAGGTGGCGGCGGGCTCGCTCGATGCCAATCTCGACGAAGTCGGTTATCGCAGCCACGCCTATCGCTGGGGCTACCGGTTTTTCGATGGCACGCTCGAAAGTATCGACCGCGACACGCGCCATGTCGTGATCGCCCCCATGCTCGACGAGAAGGGCGACGAGATCGTCGCGCGCCACCGCATTCGCTACGACTATCTGGTCATGGCGGTGGGCTCGGTTTCCAACGATTTTGGCACGCCGGGCGTTCGCGAACATTGCATCTTTCTCGACGAGCGCGCCCAAGCCGACCGCTTCCGTCAGCGCCTGCTCAACGCGTGTTTGCGCGTGTCGCGGGGCATGGCAGCGGACCCGACAGCCGATCTGTTCGTCAATGTCGCGATCGTCGGCGGCGGTGCGACCGGCGTGGAACTCGCCGCCGAGCTTTACAGCGCCGCAGCGGCATTGCGCGTCTATGGCCTGGAAGTGTTCGACGAAAGCCGACTCAAAATCACGCTGATCGAGGCGGGACCGCGCATCCTGCCAGCATTGCCCGAAAAACTCGCGGCCGCCGCGCACAAGGAACTCGAAGCGCTGGGCGTACGTATTCTTGTGTCGACGCCAGTCACGCACGCGACGGCCGCCGGCATGGCGACCAAAAGCGGCGAACTGGTCGCCGCCGATCTGCGCGTCTGGGCGGCCGGCGTCAAAGGCGGCGATTTCCTCAAAGAAATCGGCGGGCTGGAGACCAACCGCAACAACCAGCTTGTCGTGCACCCGACTTTGCAGACCACGCGCGACACGCGCATCTTCGCGATCGGCGACTGCGCAGCGTGCACGCTGCCCGGCAGCGAGCGGCCCGTCCCGCCGCGCGCCCAGTCGGCCCACCAAATGGCCGCGACCGCGTTCAAAAACATCTCGGCGCTGATCGCGGGCAAAACGCCGGTACCGTTCGTCTACAAGGACCACGGGTCGCTTGTCAGCCTCGCGCGCTATACGACCGTAGGCAGCTTGATGGGAAATTTGATCGGCGGACGCATGGCGGTCGAGGGCCGACTCGCGCGTTTTGTCTATGTCTCGCTCTACCGCATGCACATGCTCGCGATCCATGGCTGGGCCAAGGGCTTGCTGCTCATCGCGATCGGACATGTGAACCAGGTCATTCGGCCGAAGCTCAAGCTTCACTAGGCCGACGACAATAACGGGCGCAGGATGGTGGAGCCGATCGGGATCGAACCGACGACCTCCTCATTGCGAACGAGGCGCTCTCCCAGCTGAGCTACGGCCCCCCTGCACCCGTCAAAAGGTGCGGGATAATGGGGTCGCACTCCGCAACTGTCAAGCGGCCGATTTGCAAGCCCTTGCAAGCCTTTGGGCCGTTCGGGTACGATAATGTCTAGTAAATTTCGGGGAATGAGGCGGTCATGCAGTCGTTGGGCGTTTTGGTTTCGTCGGTCATCCAGATCTATATCTGGGTTCTGATCGCGTCGGCGCTGCTGTCATGGCTGCTCGCCTTCAACGTGCTCAACGCGCGCAATCAAGTGGTCTACACGATCGCCGATTTTCTCTACCGCATTACCGAGCCCGCTTTGCGGCCCTTGCGGCGTTTTATGCCCAATATTGGCGGCATCGACATTTCGCCCGTCGTGCTGATCTTGCTGCTGATTTTTGCGCAGAATCTGATCTACGAATACTGGATATAGCCCGATGGGGGGTTATTTGGAGGTCGCGACGGACGGCGTCTATCTCGCCGTACGCGTGACGCCCAAATCGCGCCGTCCGGGCGTCGGCGGTATTGGCGACGGAACGAACCTCGCGGTTGCCGTCAATGCAGCCCCCGAAGACGGCAAAGCGAATGCTGCAACCTTGGCGGTGCTCGCCGAATTTTTCGGCCTGCCCAAACGTCAATTTGCGCTGGTGAAGGGCGCGACGTCGCGCATCAAACGCTTCAAAATCGTCGGCATGCCCGAAGCGCTGCGCAAAACCATCGAAGGAAAACTCGTATGACCGCCCGCCTGATCGACGGCAAAAAAGTTGCGGCCGACCTGCGCGCAAATCTCGCGCGCGAGGTCGCAGCGCTTGCCTTCAAACCCGGACTTGCGGTCGTGCTCGTGGGCGAAGACCCCGCAAGCCAAGTCTATGTGCGCAGCAAACACAAGGCGACGCTCGAAGCGGGCATGAACAGTTTCGAGCACCGTTTGCGGGCCGAAACATCGCAAGCGGATCTGCTTGCCCTCGTCGCCAAGCTCAATGCCGACGCGTCGGTCGACGGCATTTTGGTGCAGCTGCCGCTGCCAAAACATATCGACGCCGACACGGTGCTCGACGCAATTTCGCCCGCCAAAGACGTGGATGGGTTCCATGCCGTCAATGCGGGCCTGCTCGCGACGGGACGTGCGGCTCTCGTACCCTGCACGCCTGCAGGCTCGATGAAACTGATCCGCAGTTTGGGCGAGAGCCTTGTCGGAAAACATGCGGTGATTATTGGCCGGTCGAACATCGTCGGCAAGCCGATGGCGGCTTTGCTGCTGGCGGCCGACTGCACCGTAACGGTGGCGCATTCAAAAACCAAAGACCTGCCCGCTATGTGCCGCCAAGCCGATATTCTCGTCGCCGCCGTCGGGCGCGCGGAAATGATCAAAGGCAGTTGGATCAAACCGGGGGCCATCGTGATCGATGTCGGCATCAATCGCGTAGCCGGAACCGACGGTAAAAACAAACTCGTCGGCGACGTTGCCTATGCCGAGGCGCTGGATGTCGCAGGCGCGATCACGCCCGTGCCCGGCGGTGTCGGTCCGATGACGATCGCGTGCCTGCTCGCCAACACGCTGCAGGCGGCTAGGGCGCTGCGCGAAATCTGATCACACCGCGCACGTCGCCGGCGTCGGCAACGGGTTTCCCTTTGCGCAGAATCTCGATCCTGCCCTCGCCCATCAGCGCGACGGCGCGCGCACGCAATTTGGGCAACAGCGCCTGCCAACCCGCATTTTCGCCCGCAAGGGCGATCGCCACTTCCGACGGACTCACCGACGAGCGCAAGCCCTTCGCAGAAGTGGCGGCAAGGATGGCGGCATCGAGCGCGTCGTTGTCGGGCGTATTCACCCCTTGCGCTGCTTTGCCGCCGACAGGCGCAGGCGCAGCGCGTTCAGCTTGATAAAGCCTTCCGCGTCGCGTTGGTTGTAGGCGCCGGCGTCTTCTTCGAAGGTCACGTGCGCCAAGCTGTAGAGACTCTTGGGGCTCTTGCGGCCAGCGACCGTCGCCTGGCCCTTGTAGCACTTGATGCGCACGGTGCCCGAGACGTTGGCCTGGCTCTTGTCGATCGCGGCTTGCAGCATTTCGCGTTCGGGCGCGAACCAAAAGCCGTAATAGACGAGCTCGGCATAGCGCGGCATCAGCTCGTCTTTGAGGTGCGCTGCCCCGCGATCGAGCGTGATCGATTCGATGCCGCGGTGTGCGACGTGCCAAATCGTCCCGCCCGGCGTTTCATAGACGCCGCGACTTTTCATGCCCACAAACCGGTTTTCGACCAGATCGAGACGGCCAATGCCATGGCGTCCACCGATCGCGTTGAGCTCCGTCAGCAGCGCAGCAGGTGAAAGCTTCTTGCCGTTGACGGCGACCGGGTCGCCCTTCTCGAATTCGATCTCGACATATTCGGGCTTGTCGGGGGCTGCTTCGGGCGACACGGTGCGCGAATAGACGAATTCTTCGGGCTCCTGCCACGGGTCTTCGAGCACTTTGCCTTCGGCCGAAATATGGAGAAGGTTCGCATCGACCGAAAATGGCGCTTCGCCACGCTTGTCCTTGGCGATGGGAATTTGGTTCTTCTCGGCGTATTCGAGCAACTTGGTGCGGCTATCGAGCTTCCATTCGCGCCAGGGCGCGATCACGCGGATATTTGGCTCAAGCGCGTAGTAGGTCAGCTCGAAGCGCACCTGATCGTTGCCCTTGCCGGTCGCCCCATGGCACACGGCATCCGCCCCGACCTGGCGCGCGATATCGATCTGGCGCTTGGCGATCAAGGGGCGCGCGATCGACGTGCCCAGCAGATATTGGCCCTCGTAAAGCGCGTTGGCGCGGAACATCGGCATGACGAAGTCGCGCACGAACTCCTCGCGCAGATCTTCGACGAAAATTTCCTTGATGCCGAGCATCTGCGCCTTTTTGCGCGCGGGCTCAAGTTCTTCGCCTTGGCCCAGATCGGCCGTGAACGTCACGACCTCGCAGTTGTAGGTGTCCTGCAGCCATTTGAGAATGATCGAGGTGTCGAGGCCGCCGGAATAGGCGAGGACGACTTTTTTAACGGGCTTTTCCATGGGGTCACGTCTGGGTTTGGGCGTGGAAACGGCAAATCGCGGCGCAGTATAGGGCTCGGCTCGCGCGGGGCAAGCGCCGTTTGCCGCGACCTGCGATTGGCGTAGAATCGGCAGCGAATCGAACCCTCCTGCGCGAAAAGAGCCCGCCATGCTGTTCGTCAAACTGGTCGAACTTTACGGCCGCTACGGCTTCACGATCCGCTCGAGCATTTCGCCGTTTTTGCTGACCAAATTGTCGCTCAACAGCGCCGAAGACGGCACCTTCACCTATGCGTTTCGCGAAGGCTCGAATATCGGCAATTTAGGCGGCGGCATCAGCATGTCGGAAGTGGCCCTGATCGAGGATGTGGGCCAAGTCTACGCGCCCAAACGTATCTTCGCGATCGGCTGTTCGTTCGGCTGGAGCACGCTGGCGCTGGCACTGGCGATGCCCAACGCCAAGATTGTCGCGATCGATATCGGCATGGGCAACGGCAAGGAGGGTCTGGCCTTGACCAACCAGATCGCCAAAGAAAACGGCCTCGACGTGACGGGCATTTTGGGCGCCTCGCCCGACGATCTGGCTGCCACGGTCGTAGCCCATCTCGACGGACCGATCGACATGGTGTTCATCGACGCCGACCACACCAACGAGGCGCAGAACAAAGATTATTTCGGTATCCGCCCGCACTGCGCAGCCGACGCCGTTTTCATGTTCCACGACGTGATGGTCTGCCAGATGCTGCCGTCGTTCAAAGAAATCGCGGCCGCAACGCCCACGCACAAACCGCGCGTGCTGACGCGCACGGCATCGGGCATCGGAATTCTGGTTCCCAAAGAGAGCCACGCGAATCTGCACCGCGTGCTCGACGCCTATTGCGATCCCTACGGCACGGTGCCGATTTAGTTTGCGGCGTCCAGCAGGCTGCGGCGGATTTTCTGGCTTTCGCTTTTAAGCTGGCCGCAGGCGGCCGAAATGTCTCGTCCGCGCGGCGTGCGCACCGGGCTCGAATAGCCCGCATCGAACACGATCTGCGAAAACTTCTCGATCGCTTCGTCGGTCGAACATTCGAACGGCGCGCCCGGCCAGGCATTGAACGGGATCAGATTGACCTTGGCCGGAACGCCCGAAATGAGCTTCACCAGCGCGCGCGCATCGGCCGGACTGTCGTTGACGCCCTTCAGCATCACGTATTCGAACGTAATGCGCCGCGCGTTCGAAAGGCTGGGGTAGGTGCGGCAGGCGTCCATAAGTTCGGCGATCGGATATTTTTTGTTGAGCGGCACCAGCACGTCGCGCAATTCGTCCGTAACCGCATGCAGCGAAATCGCCAGCATCACGCGCAGCTCCTCGCCGCAGCGCTTGATCATCGGCGCCACGCCCGAGGTCGAGAGCGTGATCTTACGCTTCGAGATAGCAAGCCCTTCCTCGTCCATGGCGATCTTCATCGCCTTGGCGACGTTGGCGTAATTGAACAAGGGCTCGCCCATGCCCATCAGCACGACGTTGGTGAGCTTGCGGTTGCCCTCGGGACCGGGCCATTCGCCGAACGTGTCTTTGGCCAGCATGATCTGGCCGACGATTTCGGCGGGTGTGAGGTCGCGCACCAAGCGCTGCGTGCCCGTGTGGCAGAATTTGCAGGTGAGCGTGCAGCCGACCTGGCTCGAGATGCACAGCGTGCCGCGGTCTTCCTCGGGGATGTGGACGGTTTCGATTTCCTGGCCGTCCGGAAAACGCAGCAGCCATTTTTTAGTGCCGTCGATCGAATCCTGCAGGCGGCTGATCTCGGGCCGATGTACGGCATACCGCTCGGCCAGTTTGGCGCGCAGTTTTTTCGACATATCGGTCATGTCGCCAAAATCGCGCGCACCCTTGGCGTACATCCATCCCCAAAGTTGGCGCGCCCGGAACGCAGGCTCGCCCAGTTCCTTGAACAGCGCAGCCAATTCCTCACGCGTCAACCCGACGAGGTTGCTGCGCCCGTCCGGGCTTTGGGGCGCCGGCAAGCTTTCTTTGAACGGGGCAAGTTCGGGCGCGGGAACGATAGGCTCAAGCATCCCCGCTATATAAGCGGGGTTGGTGGCGATGTCATCCGACCTGTCGAGCTAACGTCGAACGTTGCACGCCTTGTCGATATCGGCCAAAGCGCGTGCAAAACCGGCCAGATTGTAGGTGTCCGTTGTTTCCGTACCGCGGGCAGAAACACCGCGCACGAGTGCGACCGCACGCGGTTGCGCCTGGCGCAGCGCATCGACGACGGTACGGCTGGCCGCGTCGTCGCGCGTCCAAGCCTTATCGGAATTGGCTTGGTCGAAGGTCGAAAGCGGCGTTTTTATACGACCGATTTCGATTTCGTGCGCGCCATTGTCGCGCAACGGATATGCTGCGAACCACGTTACTTCGTTGGATTTGTTGACGTTCGGGTAATGCGCGACGCTCAAGGTCGGTTCGCCGCGCCGTGCACCCGCAGGTTTGCTTTCGGTCTTTGCCGGGCGGCCGATCAGGTAGCAGACTCGGCCTGGCCCTACGCCCGCTTCGGCCGCAAGCCAGCCGTCATAGACCCCAAGCTGGCGCGGCGCACCACTGGCAGGCGCTGGCGCCGGCGTCGCTTGCGGAGCTGGAGCAGCCGGACGCTGTTGGGCCTGCGCAAAAGGGGCGCCCAATAAGAACAAAACAATAACACCCGTGCAGGACGAAATCTTCATGGGGCATCGTGATCCATTGTTTGAAGAACAGCGTATCGCATTGCGCATGATGATCGTCAACCGCCCAAGCGCCGTCGCGAGACAACCCGATTGCGCCGGAACCGCCGGTGTAACGATTGCGCTGTTCGCGCGAGGCTCTATACAAGGCGCTATGGCATCCCCGCCGGACACCGCATCTCTCGCCGCCGCCTCGCTGGAGAGTCAAATCCGCGACTTGGCGGCGGTCGCGCGCGAACAAGATCGCGGTGCATTCGCGCGGCTGTTCGCGCATTTCGCGCCACGTGTGAAGGGTTATTTGCTGCGCCTGGGAGCCGAGCGCGCGCAGGCCGAAGATTTGATGCAAGAGGTGATGTTGACCGTCTGGCGCAAGGCCCCCGCTTACGACCCCAAACTGGCCAGCCCCAGCACCTGGATTTTTGCGATCGCGCGCAACCGGCGCATCGACGCGCTGCGACGCGACAAGCGTACAGCGCTCGATCCCAGCGATCCAGGCTTGCTGCCAGAAGCCGAGTTGCTTCCCGACCGCGCCCTCGATGCGGGGGCATGGGAACGGCGTCTGGCAGGGGCCATTGGCGGTCTGCCACCCGAACAGGCGCAGATGCTGCGTTTGGCCTATTACGAAGACCGTTCGCACGGCGACATTGCGGCGAGCCTGCGTTTGCCACTGGGCACCGTTAAGTCGCGTTTGCGCCTTGCCATCGCGCGCTTGCGCACTATGTTCGAACCGGACGCTTGAGAATGGAACGCATGACCCAAAATTCTCCGATCGCCGACGAGTGGATTCTCGACCACGCTGCCGGCACGACGCCCGAACCCGTCGCGGTTCTACTCGAAGCGCACTTGGCGCTGTCGGCTCCCGCCCGTGCAACCTACGCGCGGCTGGCCGCGGTGGGCGGCGTACTGCTCGAGCAGCAAGCGCCCGCCGACCTCGCACCGGGCAGTCTCGAAAAGTTCTTTGCGCGCGTCGATCTTGGTAATGCGCCGCCGGTGCGCGTGCGCGAATCGCATCCTGTGTTGCCCGAGGCCTTGCTTGCTTATACGGGCGCCGACATCGAGGCGCTCGCCTGGCAGCGCGTGGTCAAGGGCGTCGAACGCGCCCCGCTCAAGCTGGCTTATCCAAGCCCCTACGACATGAGCCTTCTGCGCATTGCGGGCGGCAAGTCGATCCCGCAGCATACGCACGAAGGCGACGAATTGCTGTTGGTGCTGGCAGGCGCATTTGAAGACGGACGCGGCCACTACAAGCGCGGCGACGTTTGCGCGGCCGACGAAAGCGTCGACCATGCGCCCAACGCCGATCGTGCGGCCGATTGCGTGTGCTTGCATGTCGCCAACGCGCCGATCAAGCTGACCGGGCCTTTCGGGCGCCTGATCAATCCGCTGCTGCGCTTGGCGCGACGCTAGTTCAGCCGCCGGGAAGAATCGGGCGCGCATCGTGGGCGCGCATCGAGAGCACGCGATCATACATGACCAGCGCGCCGGCCAGCGACACGTTGATGCAAAACTTGGTCGGTATCTTGATCACGAATTTGCAGAGCCTGACCATCGCGGGCGACAGCGAGCCGCGCTCGGGCCCCAGGACATAAGCAGCCGCGCGCGGATGGCGAAAGCGCGGCAGGTCGATCGCATCGTCGGTCAGTTCGATCCCCACAAGCGTGCAGCCGATCGGCAATTGCATGCCCGCGATCGACGGCCAATCGTAGATCGGCACGCTTTGCGAGGCGTCGGAGGTATCGGCCAAATTGGCCTCACGCCGCTCGAAGGCGGCTGCGACCGTAAAGACGAATGCAGCGTCGAAGGCGTGCGCCGTTCGCGCCAGAGCCCCCAAATTCATGGGCTTCGAGATGCCCTCCGCGCCGATGCCGAAATAACCCTTCATGATCGGCGGACCTTGCCCTTTGGCGCGCGGCAAGGCAAGTTCCCCCGATCATGAAAGAATCGCTGATCGTCGAAGTCCTGCGCGGCCGCCATGTCGAAAGCCGCCATCGCGCCATTGTGGCCATCGCGACACCCGAGGGCTCGCTCGTCGAGGCCCACGGCGACGTCGATCTGCCGGTGTTTCCGCGCTCGGCCATCAAGCCGATCCAATCGCTGGGCTTGCTGGAGAGCGGCGCCGCCGACGCGTTTGGCTGTTCGAGCGCCGAGATCGCGATTTCGGCCGCGAGCCATGGGGGCGAGCCCATGCACACCCAAACGGTCGTCGGATGGCTCAATCGCATGGGGCTCGATGTGGGCGACCTCGAATGCGGCGCGCATCTGCCGACGCACGCGCCAAGCGCCCATCTGTTGGTTCGGGCCCTCGAAGAGCCCGACGCCACGCACAACAATTGCTCGGGAAAACATACCGGCATGCTGGCCGTTTGCCGCCATCTGGGTTGGCCCACCAAGGGCTATATCGATCCCGCCCACCCGCTGCAACAACGTATCGTCGAAACCTACGAGGCCATGCTGGGCTTGTCGCTGGGCGCGGCGCCCACCGGATTCGACGGCTGCTCGCTGCCGCAGATCGCCGTGCCCGTGCGCAGCCTTGCCGTCGCCATCGCGCGCTTGGGCAGCCCCGAAGGGCTCGACGCCGCGCGCGCGGCGGCCTGTTCGCGCATGGCCGCTGCCATCATCGCCAATCCGTTCATGCTGGCGGGATCGGGGCGCTTCTGTACGCGTGCTTTGCAAACGGCACGCGGGCGCGCGGTGCTCAAAACCGGGGCCGAAGGTGTCTATATGGCCGCAATTCCAAAAAAGCGCATTGGCATCGCGCTCAAAGTCGAAGACGGGGCCGGACGCGCCGCCGAAGTTGCGATGGCGCGCTTGCTCGACCGCTTCGGCGCTTTTGCCGAAGCCCCGCGCGCCGAAGTCGAAGCGCTGCTTGCGCCGCAGATCGCAAACGCCAATGGCTGGAACGTCGGCGCCATTCGCGCAGCCCCCAACTGGTAATGCGCGCGATCGTTTGCAGCGCGATTGCCGACCCGCCAGCCCTCGTCTTGGGCGATCTGCCGACTCCCCAATTGGGACCGGGCGAATTGCGCGTGCGCGTGCGCGCCGCAGGCGTCAATTTCGCCGACACGCTGATGGTGCGCGGCAAGTACCAGGCGCGGCCCGAGTTTCCGTTCGTACCGGGCATGGAAATGGCGGGCGAAATCGACGGGCTTGGTGCGGGCGTAACCGGCTTTGCCATCGACGACCGCATATTGGCGACGAGTGAAAACGGCGCGTTTGCGGAGTTCGCGCGCGTGCGCGCGAGCGAATGCGCAAAAATTCCCGACACGATGGATTTTGCGACGGCGGCAGCCTTCCCGATCGTTTACGGCACCGCGCATGGCGGACTTGCCTGGCGCGCCAATCTGCAACCCGACGAGACCTTGCTTGTGCTGGGCGCGGCCGGCGGCGTGGGTTTGGCTGCGGTCGAGGTCGGCAAGGCGATGGGCGCTTTTGTGTACGCCGCGACGAGCGACGCGGCGCGCGGCGAGATCGCCCTGTCGCACGGTGCCGACACGGCCATCGACTACGCCGCCGAAGACATGCGCGAAGTCGTGCGCAAACTGACCAACGGCAAAGGCGCGGACGTGGTGTTCGATCCGGTCGGCGGGACCGCCTTCGATGCAGCGTTGCGCGCGACCGCATGGGAAGGACGGATTGTCGTGGTTGGCTTCGCGTCCGGTCAAATTCCGCAGATCCCAGCCAATCTTCTGCTGGTCAAGAACATTGCCGCCCTCGGTTTCTTCTGGGGCAGCTACCGCACGCACGCCCCTGCTCGCCTCAAAGCATCGCTTGAGACGCTTCTGGGTTGGTGGTCGCAAGGTCTGCTCAAACCGCGCGTCGATGCCCGCTTCAAGTTGGCCGATACGGCACACGCGCTCGCCCACCTCACCGACCGCAAAGGCACCGGAAAAGCCGTGATCGAAATCGCATGAGCACCGAAAACGACACCCGCCGCAACGAGAGCCGTGTCGCGCATCTGCTGCACGCACGCGCCGACATCGCCCCCGGCGACCCGATCGCGCCACCGATCGTAATGGCGAGTTCCTACCATCTGCCCGGCTTGCCGACGGATGCGCCGTTCCAGTACGGGCGCTTTCACAATCCCAGTTGGGATGCGGTCGAGCACGCGCTGGCAATTCTGGAAGACGCGCCCGTCGTCGGGTTTCCGTCGGGCATGGCGGCGATCGCGGCCGTGCTGTATTCGACCCTGCGCAGCGGCGATCGCGTTTTGCTGCCGTCGGACGGCTATTACACGATCCGGGCATTAGCCGAACGGTTCTTGACGCCACTCGGCGTTTCTTGGGACACGCGCGCGACGGCAAAGTTTCTCCAGGGCGGCTTTGCGGGCTATCGGCTCGTATGGATCGAAACGCCGTCCAATCCGGGGCTCGATGTGTGCGACATCTCCGAGGTCGCGTGTCAAGCGCATGCCGCAGGCGCATTGGTCGCGGTCGACAACACCACGCTGACGCCGCTCGGGCAGCGGCCGCTCGATTTGGGTGCCGACATCGTCGTGGCGGCCGATACCAAAGCGCCTGCGGGCCATGCGGACGTGCTGTTTGGCCATGTCGCATCCCGTAACGAAGCGCTTTTGGCTGCCGTGCGCGACTGGCGCAAATTGGCCGGCGCCATTCCGGGCCCCTTCGAAGCGTGGCTCGTACATCGCGGGTTGGAAACACTCGAAGTACGCTTTGCACGCCAATGCGACACGGCGCTTGCGATCGCGCAGCGCCTGGCAGTTCACAAAGTCACGCAGGCCGTGCGTTATCCCGGCCTCGGCAACGATCCCTCGCATGCGCTCGCGCGCAAGCAGATGCAGCGTTTCGGTTGTCTGATCGGCGTCACGTTCGCAAACCTCGAAACCGCCGAAGCCTTTATCGCAGGGCCGTTTATCCGGCCCAGCACAAGCTTCGGCAGCGTGCATACCAGCGCCGAGCGCCGCGCACGCTGGGGCGACGCAGTGGCGCCGGGTTACGTGCGCCTGTCGATCGGCTGCGAACCGCTCGAGACATTGTGGACGTCCATGGAGAAGAGCCTCGGCTAACCCCGCCAGTTCGATTTTTGCAGCTGGCGTTCCACATCGCCCCGCGTCAGCCCCATATCCTTGAGGGCATCGGGGCCTAGCTCGGCCATGCGAGCTCGCTCGCTTGCGCGTTCCTGCATTGCGAATATGGCAGACACGCTCGCCGTCAAAGCTGCTCCGAAAGCAACAAATGCGGCACGCCAAGCGCTGCCGACTTCCAGGTTGGCGGTTTGGATGAGATTGCTCATGGTTAACTCCTATTTATGCGTATGGACTGATCTTGATGCGAATTTTCCCATGATATAAAAGATCAACAAACGATCTTTCCTCGTATGATCCATTAGAAATTCGAGGCCATGAAATCGAATCGCCTTCCTCCGCTCAATGCGCTTCGCGCCTTCGATGCGGCCGCACGCCATCTGTCGCTGACCAAGGCGGCGCAGGAATTGGGCGTGACGCAAGCGGCCGTGAGCCATCAGGTCAAGGCGTTGGAAGACGATCTGGGGACTCCGCTGTTCCGGCGCCTTACGCGCGCTTTGGCGTTGACCGATACAGGTGCCGCGCTCGCACCCGAACTTGCCGGCGCATTCGCGCGCATCGCCATGGCCGCGCAACGCGCGCGCGAGCGCGAGGCGAAGGGCGCGTTGACGGTCAGTCTGCTCTATACGTTTGCGCTGCAGCTTGTGCCGCGCCTCGGCATATTCGCCGCGCGTCACCCCGAAATTGTGCTGCGGCTCGACAATTCAACGCGCAAAATAGATTTCGACCGCGAGCCATACGATGTCGCGATACGCTACACGGCCGACGCGGCGGCCGCAGGTTTGCACGTCGAAAAGCTATTCGACGATGCGTTAACGCCGCTATGCTCGCCTACGATCGCCAGAAAAATTCGTCAGCCCGCCGATGTGCTCGGCTTCGAACTGCTCGACGACCACAATTTTTGTGACGATTGGCAACTCTGGCTTCAGGCGATCGGGCTCGACGCCAAATCGCCGCGCAAGCGTGCAACCGTCTTCGACTCCACACGCCTAGCCGTCGAGGCGGCAATGGAGGGACTAGGTCTCGCCTTGGGCGCACCATACATGTTCGCCACGCAAATCGCGTCGGGACGCCTTGTGCAGCCGCTCGATGTAACCGTTCCTGTAGGCAAAGCCTATTGGTTCGTCTGTCGCAAAGCCGACGCCGATCGGCCCACGATAAAAGCGTTGCGCAACTGGCTGGTCGAAGAAACGGCACCCCAACGCGCGGCGTTCGCGCGTCTTACGCCACCAGCGTCGCTTCGGTCGCTGCGCGGAAAGCCGCGTCGCTAACGCCCTCGGCGAGCTCGACGAGTTTAAGCCCGCCCGGCACCACATCGAGCACGCCGAGGTTCGTGATGATGCGGTTGACAACGCCCTTGCCCGTCAGCGGCAGCGTGCAAGCCTTCAGAACCTTGGATTCGCCCGCCTTGTTGGTGTGGTCCATGACCACCACCACGCGGCCGACGCCCGCGACCAAATCCATCGCCCCGCCCATGCCTTTGACGAGCTTGCCCGGGATCATCCAGTTGGCAAGATCGCCGGTCTGCGAGACTTCCATGGCGCCCAAAATCGCCATGGCAATCTTGCCGCCGCGAATCATCGCAAAGCTCTGCGCGGAATCGAAATAGGCGGTCTGCGCCACTTCCGTAATCGTCTGCTTGCCCGCATTGATAAGATCGGGATCTTCCTCGCCCTCGTACGGGAACGGGCCGGTACCCAGCATGCCGTTTTCCGACTGCAGCGTAACCGTGATGCCCTCGGGAATGTAGTTCGACACCAGCGTGGGAATGCCGATGCCAAGATTGACGTACCAACCGTCCTGCAATTCTTTTGCGGCGCGCGCCGCCATCTGCTCGCGGTTCCAGGGCATGGGTCGTCTCTCCTCAAGCTGCGCGCTTGCGCGTGGTGCGTTGTTCGATGCGCTTTTCGTGCGCGCCTTGGATCAGGCGATGCACATAAATCCCGGGCAGATGAATCGTGTCCGGATCGAGCGAGCCCAGCGGGACGATTTCTTCGACCTCCGCAACGCAAATTTTGCCGCACATGGCGGCAGGCGGATTGAAATTGCGCGCGGTCTTGCGGAACACCAGATTGCCTGTCGGATCCGCCTTCCAAGCTTTGACGATGGCAATATCCGCCACGATGCTGCGTTCCAGAATATACGTTTGGCCGTCGAAATCTTTGTGTTCCTTGCCTTCGGCAATGACGGTACCGACGCCCGTGCGCGTGTAGAATCCGGGAATTCCAGCGCCGCCCGCGCGCATGCGCTCGGCCAAGGTTCCTTGCGGGTTGAATTCGATTTCAAGTTCGCCTGCCAGATACTGGCGCATGAATTCGGCGTTTTCGCCGACATAGGATGAAATCATTTTTTTGATTTGGCGCGTGCCGAGCAAGATACCGAGCCCGAATCCGTCCACGCCGGCATTGTTGGAGGCAACCGTCAGGTTCTTGGTACCGGCATCGCGGATGCCTTGGATCAGCAATTCGGGAATGCCGCACAACCCGAATCCGCCCGACGCGACCAGCATGCCGTCGAACAGCAGGCCGTCGAGCGCGTGCGCCGCGTCTTTATGAACCTTCTTCATACATCCTCCCGTGTGAACGTGCGCGAGTACAACAAGACCGGCGGCGCGAATCAAGCGCCGTTATGTCGTTTTATTTCAAGCGTTTCCGCGGCGAGCTCTGTGTGCCGGGCAATTCAGCCTTGTGCCGGACGACTATGGCACCGATCGGGTGCGCGGCGTTACACTCGAAACGCGAGAGGAACCGCCTGGATGTTCGACGCGACACGCGACCGTTTCGGCAAATTGCCGGGAGCGGTCAAGGGGGCCGTGCTGATGACGATCGCTGCGGCCGCGTTCGCGGGCATGAACGTGACCATCCGCGCGCTGAACGTCGAATTGCACCCGTTCCAGGTCGCGTTTTTGCGCTGCGCGATCGGGTTTTTGTTCATGCTGCCGTGGCTCGCCCATGTCGGTTTCACGGGCCTTAGAACCGCCAGCCAAAAGATTTACGGCACGCGCGCTTTTGTCGGCTACGCATCGATGCTGTGCTGGTTCACAGCCCTCGCCTCGCTGCCGGTTGCCGAAGCGACGGCGCTGTCCTTCACCTCGCCTTTGTTCGCGACGGTGGCGGCCGCGTTACTGCTGGGCGAGATCGTGCGTCGACGGCGCTGGACCGCCACCATCGTTGGATTCCTCGGTGCGATGATCGTGCTTCGACCGGGCCTCGACAACGTATCGTTGGCGCATCTGCTGGTGCTGGTCTCGGCGGCGTTGGGCGGCTGGAATGCGATCATGGTCAAGCAACTGACGCGCACCGACAATCCCAACACGATCATTCTCTATATGATGATCTATCTGGTGCCGCTTTCGCTGGTACCGGCGCTGTTCGTCTGGCAATGGCCGAGCGCCCACGGCTGGCTCCTTACGTTGGCGCTCGGCGCCTTCGCCACGATCGGCCACCAGACCTTCACGCGGGCCCTTGTCGAATGCGACGCGAGCTACGTGCTGCCATTCGACTTCACGCGCCTGCCCATGGTCGCCGCAATGGCGTATTTCATCTTCGGCGAAGTGCCAGATCTTTGGACGTGGGTCGGCGGCGCTGTGATCGTGAGCGCAACGGTTTACATCGCGCGACGCGAAGCGCAGATCGGCAGACTTGCGCAAGAAACCGCAAAGCACAGCCTGCAGGCCAACGAAGTTGCGACTATCGCGAAACGCCAGCCATGAACGGACCGCGCAATCGCAACCTGGAAGGCGCTTTGTGGATGGTCGGGGCAGGCATCGTCTTTTCGTTGCAGAATGCCGCCGTCAAACAGCTCGGCACGCGTCTCGACGTGTTCGAGATCGCGTTTTTCCGATGCGTCATCGGCTTGCTGTTTGTGCTGCCCTTTGTACTGCGCGGCGGCGGCGGCCTATTCATGACCGGGCGCATCGGCCTGCATGTGGCGCGCGCTCTGGTCGGCGTGGCGGGCATGTTTTGCGGCATGTACGCGATCGCGCATCTGCCGCTGGCCGATGCGACGGCAATCTCGTTTGCCAAGCCGCTGTTCGCCGTGTGCCTTGCCGCGCTGTTTTTGGGCGAGCGTGTCGGCTGGCATCGCTGGGCGGCAACGGCAGTCGGGTTTGCGGGCGTGGCGGTCATCGTGCGTCCTGGCACGCAGGTTTTCGAACTTGCCCATGTCGCGGCGCTGCTGGGCGCATTTCTGATCGCGGACGTGATCGTGCTGGTCAAGAAGCTGCAAGGCAGCGAAAAAAACGCCACCATTATGGCGTATTTTGGCATCGTCACCTCGCTTGCGAGCCTGGGACCTGCTCTTTACGTGTGGCTGACGCCGACATGGCTCGAGTTCTTGCTGCTCGTGGGCATCGCCTTAGGAGCCACCTGCGGCCAATGGATGGCGCTTTGCGCCTATCGCGCGGCCGAAGCATCGGCGGTCGTGCCGTTCGACTATTTGCGGCTTGTTTTTGCCGTTCTCTATGGCTGGTGGCTATTCGCCGAAACGCCCGATTTTTGGACCCTCGTTGGCTCGAGTATTTTGATTGTCGCAACAGCCTATATCGCGTTTCGCGAAATCCGTGCCGGGCGAACGCCCAGCACGGGCGGCGGCTGACGATGGGCGCCATCCTGAACCGCCTGCGCGCGATGCCCGGCAATGCGCGCGGCTGCCTGTGGGCGCTCGCCGCAATGCTCGCCTTTGGCACGATGGAAGCAATCATCAAGCATCTGGGCGCTACGATGCATCCAATGCAGATCGTCTTTTTCCGCTGCCTGTTCGCGTTTTTGACGATCGCGCCGGTCGTGCTGGTTGCCGACGGCATCGGCCATATCGCGACCAAACGATTCGGCGCGCATCTGTCGCGCACGGTGCTGGGCTTCAGCGCGATGGCGACCGGCTTTTTCGCGATTTCGAAAATGCCGCTGGCCGACGCGGTGGCGCTGGGATTCGTACGGCCCTTGTTTCTGGTGTTGCTGGCCGTATTGTTTTTGGGCGAACAAATACGCTGGCGACGCTGGACCGCGACGGCTGCAGGGTTTGTCGGCGTAATCGTGATGGTCCAGCCAGATGCCAGCGGGTGGAACCCCTATGCCTTCGTGGCGGTGCTGAGCGGCTTCCTGGTCGCGTGCGTGTCGGTCGCCCTCAAACGGCTCAGCGAAACCGAAAGCGCCGAGTCGTCCGTGTTTTGGTTCGCCGCGATTTCGACGCTGTTCGCCCTGGGGCCGGCCATTTTGGTGTGGCGCGCCCCCACGACCGCGGAGTGGCCCTTTCTGGTGGCACTCGGCATCTTGGGCTCCTTCGGCCAATATTTCATGATGCGGGCCTATCGCGTCGCCGAAGCGACCGCCGTCGATCCGATGGATTACGGTCGGCTGATTTTGGCGGCGATCCTGGGTATCGCGGTTTTCGGCGAAACGCTGCAAACCCACACGCTGGTCGGGGCCGCTATCATTGCAGCCAGCACGTTCTATATCGCCAGGCGCGAGGCCAACCTCACCAAAGTGCAGTCAGGCTAAGCGCAAGGGCCAGAATTACCAGCGCCGACAAGGGCCTGCGCAGGGCCAGGTACCACGCAGGAAAGCGGCCCTCGGCGGCGGCCCGCAAATCGACGACAAAAGCCGCCCAGAAACCGACGATCAGCAAGATAATTCCGGGAACGGGTTCCATCCACGTGGAGGCAAGCCAGCCCAGCAAAGCAGGCACCACACCCCAGCCGAGGACGGCAAAACCCTGGGGTGGCGGACCTGAAAGCGCGCGCCCCCAATGGACGGCCCCCAAAAACGCCAGGATGACAGCGGCGTAGTTCAGCAATACGCCGACCGCGGCGGCTTGCGCATCGCCGTTCCACAGCGCAAAGGCGCAGCCATAAAACGGCAGCACGCCGCCAAAGCCCAGCAACAAAGCAGGACGCGGCACTTGGGCAAGCGAAAAGGCGGACATTGGCGGCCTCGATGGAATCCGCTAGAGGTTCGGGAGGGTCGAACCTGACGGCTTGCGGCAAAGGAATCAAGCAATGGACATCAAAGGCGAAGCGGCACTCGTCACCGGCGGAGGTTCGGGGCTTGGCGAGGGTACTGCGCGCGCCTTGGCGGCTGCTGGCGCCAAAGTGGCGGTCCTCGACATCAACCTAGCGGCGGCCCAGCGCGTGGCAGCCGATATCGGCGGCCTTGCGATCGCGTGCGACGTATCGTCGGCCGATTCGGGCCAAACTGCGCTCACCCAAGCCCGCGCGGCCCATGGGGCGGCGCGCGTGCTGGTGAATTGCGCGGGCATTGCGCCGGCCGCGCGCATTGTCGGGCGCGATGGGCCGATGGCGCTCGACGCGTTTCGCCGCACGATCGAAATCAATCTGATCGGCACTTTCAACATGATGCGCTTGGCCGCGGCCGACATGCAGACGCTGCCCGCCAAGACTGACGGCGAACGCGGCTTGATCGTGATGACCGCCTCGGTCGCGGCATTCGACGGCCAGATCGGGCAAGCGGGCTACGCCGCATCCAAGGGCGGCGTGGCAGCCCTCACCCTTCCAGCCGCCCGCGAACTTGCGAAGACGGGCATTCGCGTGATGAGCATTGCGCCGGGCCTGTTCGGTACGCCGATGCTGCTGGGCATGCCGCAAGATCTGCAGGATAGCCTCGCCGGACAAGTCCCGTTTCCGGCGCGTTTCGGGCGTCCCGACGAATACGCGGCGCTCGTTTTGCACATGATCGCCAATACCATGCTGAACGGCGAGACGATCCGGCTCGACGGTTCGATCCGGATGGGACCCAAATAGATGCCGCTGCAAAATCGCGTGACGCCGTTCTCGACGATCGAAGCGGATCCGGCGCGCGGCATGTTCATGGGCAATCGCGGCTGCCTGCATGGCGCGCACCAAAATCTCGAGGTCGAAAAGACGCGCGAGAAACGCTGGCTGATTTGCGTGACGAACTTCAAGAACCGCAAACGGCGCATCATGCATCCCGGCCACTATACGGAGTTGTTCTTCCTCGACGAGGCAACGGCGCTTTCAGCCGGCCACCGCCCGTGCGCCGAATGCCGTCGCCAGGCCTTCGATGTGTTTCTCAAACTCTACCCAGGCAAACGGGCGAATGCCGAGATTCTCGACAAGTATCTTGCCGCCAATCGGCTGCGACCGTGGCCCGCGACCTTCGCCGAAGTTCCAGACGGCACGATGTACGCGATCTCGACCGACGCCTTCCTTAAATGGCGCGGCAAGGCATGGCGCTGGCAGCATGCAGGCTATGCGCCCGCCGACATTCCCGATGGCGCGGTCGAGATTCTGACGCCCGAGAGTACCGTCGAGGTGTTGGCCGCCGGCTACAAGCCGGTCGTACACTCGAGCGTTAGCTTGCTTCGTCCATGAACTTTGCCATCGCAATGTCGAGGGCCGAGAGCCCGCCCGCATCGTGTGTCGACAGCACGACGTCTATCTTGCCGTAGACATTGAACCATTCAGGATGGTGGTCCATCGCCTCGGCCTTCAATGCAACGCGCGTCATGAACCCAAACGCCGCGTTGAAATCGGCGAATTTGAAGGATTTGGCGATCGCGTCGCGTCCGGGCACTTCGGACCAACCGGTCAAAGTTCCGAGTGCCGAATTGCGCGCCGCGCCAGTCAGTTTTTCCGCCAATTTGGGCCTCCCTCGCATCTGTTGTCGCAAGCGAGCTTAGCTTGTTAGGGTGATCCCGGCCATGCACGAGAAACCGCACCCCCCGCCCGACCTTGCCGAAATCGAACGCCTCGCCGAAAAAGCGCTCGCGACGATTCCGGCCGAGCTGCGCCGACACGTGGCGAATGTCGTGCTGCGCGTCGAGGATTTCTGCGACGAAGAAACCGAAAAGGAAATGGAACTCGAAAGCCCATTCGAACTTATGGGGCTCTATCGCGGCATCGACCTGATCCGCGATTCGGTTTCCGCTGTGCGAAGTTCCCCGGACATGATCTTTCTCTACCGGCGCCCGTTGCTCGACTATTGGTGCGAGACGGGCGAGGATCTCTATGTGTTGGTGCGCCATGTGATGATCCACGAAATCGGCCACCATTTCGGCTTCTCGGACGACGATATGGACGCCTTGGAGCGCCAAGCCGAATGACACGCGCCGCATGACCGACGAAATCCCGACGCCCGAACCGCTCGACTCGCGCGATTTGGCCCTGATCGACGCCGCGCGCGAGGCGATCGCCAGACTGTATGCCGAGAACCGCCATCATATCGGGGCGGCCGTCCGCACGCGCAGCGGGCGCGTCTACACGGCCGTCCATCTCGATACCTATGTCGGACGCGCGTCGGTTTGTGCGGAGGCGGTTGCCGTCGGCCGCGCCATCGCCGAGGGCGACAGCGAGATCGAAACGATCGTTTCTGTCCGCCATCCGCGCCCGGCCGAAGACGACCGTAGCATCCGCATTGTCAGCCCCTGCGGAATTTGCCGCGAACTTTTGGCCGACTTTGCGCGCGGCTGCCGCGTCGTCGTCGCTGGCGAAGATGGGCCGGTAACGGTACCCGTGGACGCCCTGTTGCCCCGCAAATATTCCGTACCTAAAAGTCGAAATTTGCGAAATTGAAGATAAGTTTAATATTTACAGTTGGTTACGATGGGTTGCCGAGTTGACGATTCTGTTGTCGTGGGTTATTATACTTCCTCCTGTGTCAATATTGTGTGTCAGGCACTGTCTTAAGCAAAATACAGATCAATCGCGTAGACAGTGGGGAGCGTTGGGCAAGCGTCGGGTGCATACGCCGCGCTCGCCGAGCGCAGCGATAGAAGAACAAGAGCAATTTTCAATAGCCAGAGGAACGCAATGGCATTGCCACCGAGAATGGGAAGCCCCGCTAGGCCGGGCGCTGCGGTTGCCGCAAAACTGCCGATCGGTACCGTTGTTGTTACCGGCCAGACCTGCCCGGAAAGCGGCATTTGGGAAAGTCAGGGCACGCCATCGGGCCGCTCGTCGTTCCCAAAGGGCACCCGTATGCCGGACTACGACAAAAAGTCATGCGTCTGGAAACTGGTCCGTTACCCTTAAACGAGATTTACATGCGCCTGTTTGCGGTCGCTATTTTGACTCTGATGCTTTTTATGGCCGGTGCTGCAATGATGGCGGAAGACACCGCCGCACGCGCCGGTCACATTCAAGCCACAAACGCGGACTGATTTAAGCGGATCAGCAAGCCCAAAAAAAACAGCCGATGCGTTTTGCACGCATCGGCTGTTTTTTCAGTTCTGTTATTGGCGCGCAACCATCAGCTTTTTGATTTCGGCGATCGCCTTGGCCGGGTTGAGACCCTTGGGGCACGTCTTTGTGCAGTTCATGATCGTGTGGCAGCGATAAAGACGGAACGGATCTTCGAGATTGTCGAGCCGTTCGCCCGTCGCTTCGTCGCGACTGTCCGCTATCCACCGATACGCCTGCAGCAGCACGGCCGGGCCCAAATAACGGTCGCCGTTCCACCAATAGCTCGGGCACGAGGTCGTGCACGAGAAGCACAAAATGCATTCCCACATGCCGTCGAGCTTGGCCCGCTCGTCGGGGCTTTGCAGCCGCTCGCGATCGGGCGGCGGCGTTTCGCTCTTGAGCCACGGCTCGATCGAGCGCAGTTGCGCGTAGGCCTGCGTCAAATCGGGCACCAAATCCTTCACCACAGGCATATGCGGCAGCGGATAGATTTTGACGTCGCCTTCGCACTCCGCGATGGGTTTTGTGCAAGCAAGCGTGTTGGTGCCGTCGATATTCATGGCGCACGAGCCGCACACGCCCTCGCGGCACGAACGGCGGAAGGTGAGCGTGCTGTCGGTCTCGTTCTTGATTTTGATCAACGCGTCCAAGACCATGGGTGCCGTCTTGTCGAGATCGATCGTATAGGTATCGACGCGCGGATTTGCGCCCGTATCTGGGTCCCAGCGGTAAATCTTGAGATTTTTGGTACGCTTGGCACCCTCGGGTTTCGCCCAAGTCTTGCCGTCTTGCACTTTCGAATTGGCGGGCAGCGTAAATTCGGCCATCTCTCGAACCCCTCAGTAAACGCGCGCTTTGGGCGGGAAGGCCTGGACTTCGTTGGTCAGCGATGTCAGCACGACTGGGCGCGAGCCCATTGTCGCTTTGCCCTTGTCGTCGAGCCAGCAAATCGTGTGTTTCATCCAGTCCTTGTCGTCGCGATTGGGATAGTCCTCGCGCGCATGGGCACCGCGGCTTTCCTTGCGGTTCAAGGCGCTCTCGAGCGTCACGACCGCTTGCGCGATCAAATTGTCGTACTCCAGCGCTTCGACAAGATCGGAGTTCCACACCATCGAGCGGTCTGCAACGCCGATATCGCCGTTCTTTGCGAACGTGTTGCCGATCAGTTTGGAGCCTTCCGACAAGACGTCGCCCGTGCGGTAGACCGCGCAGTTGTTCTGCATGATGCGCTGCATTTCGGCGCGCAACGCCGACGTCGGGGCCGGGCCCTTGGCGTGGCGCATCTTGTCGAAACGCGCCACCGACGCGTCGCCCGCATTGCGCGGCAACGGCTTTTGCGACGAACCCGGCTGCACGAGTTCGGCCGCACGGATTGCCGCCGCGCGTCCGAAGACAACAAGATCGAGCAGCGAGTTCGAGCCCAGACGATTGGCGCCATGCACCGACACGCACGCCGCTTCGCCGATCGCCATCAGACCCGGCACGACGCTCGTCGAACCGTTTTTAATGGTCACGACTTCGCAGCGCATATTGGTCGGAATGCCGCCCATGTTGTAGTGCACGGTCGGCAGCACCGGGATCGGTTCTTTGGTCACATCGACGCCTGCAAACGTCTTGGCCGTATCGGAAATCCCGGGCAGACGTTCGTGCAAGAGCTTCGCGTCCAGATGCTCGAGATGCAGATGGATATGGTCCTTGTGTTCGCCCACGCCGCGCCCTTCGCGGATTTCCATGGTCATGGCGCGGCTTACGACATCGCGCGAGGCGAGGTCTTTGGCCGACGGCGCATAACGCTCCATGAAGCGCTCGCCGTTCGAGTTCGTAAGGTATCCGCCTTCGCCGCGCGAGCCTTCGGTGATAAGGCAGCCGGCGCCGTAAATGCCGGTCGGATGGAACTGGATGAATTCCATGTCTTCGAGCGGGAGGCCCGCACGCAGTGCCATCGCATTGCCGTCGCCCGTGCAGGTGTGCGCCGACGTCGCCGAGAAATAGGCGCGCCCATAGCCGCCCGTGGCAAGCACCACAAGGTGCGCACGGAACCGGTGCAGCGTGCCGTCGAGCAGATTCCACGCCATGACGCCGCGGCATGCGCCCTCCTCGTCCATAATGAGGTCGAGGGCGAAATACTCGATGAAGAACTCGGCGTTGTTGCGAAGCGACTGCTGGTAGAGCGTGTGCAAAATCGCGTGCCCCGTACGGTCGGCGGCCGCACATGTTCGCTGTGCCACGCCCTTGCCGTAGTCGGTCGTCATGCCGCCGAACGGACGCTGGTAGATTTTGCCTTCGTTCGTGCGGCTGAACGGCACGCCGTAATGTTCGAGTTCGATGATCGCCGGGATCGCTTCCTTGCACATGTATTCGATCGCGTCCTGGTCGCCCAGCCAGTCGGAGCCCTTGACCGTGTCGTACATATGCCAGCGCCAATCGTCGGCACCCATGTTGCCAAGGGCGGCCGAAATGCCGCCTTGTGCCGCAACCGTATGGCTACGCGTGGGAAACACCTTGGAGATGCACGCGGTCTTGAGGCCTTTGGCCGCCATGCCGAAAGTGGCGCGAAGCCCCGCACCACCTGCCCCCACCACGACGACATCGTAGAGATGGTCGACGATTTTGTAGGACTGGCCGCCTGCGGCGGGGCCAACGGATGCGTCGGACATGTTAGCCTCCGAAAGCGAGCTTGAGAATGGAAACGACGGCAATGCCGCCCAACAGCATGACCGCTCCGTTCATCGCCAGCAGCGACGCGATCTTGACGGCCTCGTTGTGCGTGTAGTCTTCGATCACCACTTGCAGGCCGAGGCGCGCATGCTGGAAGGTCGCGACAACAAGGGCAAGAAGCAGCACGGCCACCACGGGCGACGCGATCCACGCTTTGAGCGCGACCAGCGGCGCGCCCGCCATGCCGATGATGCTTGCGATAAACCACAGCACCAGCGGCACGAGCGCAATCGCCGTCACGCGCTGGCCCCACCAATGATGCGTGCCGTTTTTGGCCGAGCCCAAGCCGCGCGCGCGACCCAATTCCGAGCGCAGCGATTGTTCGTTCGACATGGTTCAGCGCCCCCCCAAAACAGCAAGCCCGACGACCCACGCAGCGAGCGTTGCGACCAACGCGAATGCGATCACCGCATAGCCGGATTTTTCGGCCGTCTTCAGATCGAACCCATAGCCCGCATCCCAGAACAAATGCCTGAGGCCGTTCCCCAAATGATAAAACAATGCGAGCGACCAGCCGAACAGCATCAGCAGCCCAAGCGGCGAGTCGATAAATGCAGCGGCGCGCGCATAGGACGCCTCGCCGAACGCCGCCGCCGCCAACCACCACACCAGCAGCAACGTGCCAACAAAAAGGGCGACACCGGTTACACGATGCGTGATCGACAGGATCGACGTGTATTGCGGGCGGTAAATCTGCAGATGCGGCGAAAGGGGCCTTGGATGAACCTTGCCCGGTGTTTTGATCTCAACCGCCATCGTAAACCCCACCTTTTGCCGTCGCGCATCGCGTTACCAACGATGTAGACCGCCCTAGGCCCCTCGTCAATTGATCGGTTATTGTTCGAAGTGCCGCCGCACCAACGGCTTGCCGCAGGTTCGAACCTCGCGCTGTCGCAAAGGCGACTAGCGACACCAAGGTCATTTTGCAGCGCTTGGCGAGGGGGGCGAGGTGGTGCCGACGATCTGCTTGCGCAAAACCGCCGGCACCCCATCGGAATGTCGGAGCCTGATGTCCCGCCCGGACAACGCGGCGCGAAAACGGCGAAGATTTCGCTTCCTGACAGAAATTTGGGTATCACGCCCCCTGGCCCCCGCCAAATGGATTTTGGCCATTTTTTTGAAATCAACGATTTCAATGGTTTGGATGGATTCGCAATGCCTCGACGAGCGCCGGAAGGCGCCGATTCGTCGGATCGTATAGCCCGCGTCGCCCCTTGAATTTGCTCCAAAATCCGCGCTCGAATCCGCCTTTGACAAGGGTTCCAACAAAAAACCGCCTTACCCTGCAAAACCTGTCAAGCGACTACCCCAACATGACTAAATCTACTGGTACCCCAATGCCCTCGATTTGGACCGCCGGGATCGGGCGCGGCGTGGCGCTGGGCGTATAACCTTGCGCCAAAGCCAGTTCGAATGCCGCACGTGTGGTCAACGCGCTGCAGCTCTGGCGTTTGGTCTGTTTTTCGAGCCGCGCGGCAAGATTCACGGCATCGCCAATAATTGTATATTCAAGCCTGTCGGCATCGCCCACGCACGCAAACAGCACCGTACCCGCCGCAACGCCGAACCCCACCTGCGGGGCTGCAAGCTTGCGCGCCATGCGGTCGGCGCGCCAGCTCTGCGCCTCGAACAGCAGTGCATCGACGCAGGCGAGCGCGTCGGCGGCGTAGCAGGTGCTGGGCAAGGCGGCGCCGAAGCTCGCAAAAATTCCGTCGCCGATGAATTTGTCGACCGAGCCGCCATGCGCCCGAATGACCGGAACGAGGCGCGCCTGATAGTCGGACAATAGCGCCACCACGTCTTTTGGCAGCAATTCGCGCGAAAGATCGGAAAAACCCCGCAGATCGACGAACAAGGCCGCTGCCGCGCGCATTTCGCCCTCTCCGGGTACGAGCGCCTGTTCGGCGCCAGCAATGCGTTTGGCGATTTCGGGGGCAAAAAAACGTGACAATTCAAGGATGGCAGACCCTTGTGCAGCCGCACGTTCGAGCATCGCGCGCGCGCGCGCCTGCGCCAAAGCCAAGATCAGCGTGACGATGACGATCGACATCACCTTATCGATTTCAGCGCCCCACAGGATCGACGGGCTCGTCATGTAGCGTACATAGTCGCGCGTGACGGGCATGCTGCCCATGTCGTAAGCGACGGCCCAGGCTACCAGCGCAAGCCACCCCAACGCACCGGCTGCGCCTGCCAGCAGCACGTAACGCGCTTCGAATCTGAGGCTACGAAGCGCGATAAAGATGAATACATAGAGCAGCGTGGGCGCTTTAAGGTAAAATGCAGGCGGCTGCGTGTATTGGATATGGAAGCTCCAAATCAACGTCATCAGCAGCGCCATGTCGACCACGATGGACATGGCCAAAAACCAGCCTGGCAACCGCATTCGACACGCTGCCGCGAGCCGCACCAGCGTGAACGCCGCATAGATCGTCAGCGCGTAGGGTACGGGCGCAAAGGGCACATCCGCCGAAAACGTCTTTGGGCTGACCATATAAAACAGCCCAAAAACCGCAACGATCATCAGCTGGACGCAACCGATGACGATTTCGGCTCGGTCCTGCTCGGCCGCGATCGCCACACGCACGCGTGCCGAGAGTTTGGCAGGCTCGATGCCCGCCCCGCGCCATAAATTTGCAAACCTGGCCATAGGTTTTGCTTCGTTTCCCGCGCTTTGTTGGTTACATCTGCGCGCGCATGACAGAAACCCTCGATATCACGATCCGCAAACTCGGTGCCAGCGGCGACGGCATTGCCGACGGCATGGTCTATGTCGCCGGCGCGTTGCCAAACGAGCGTGTGCGCGTGGCGCGTACCGGCAAAGACCGCGCGCGTCTGGTCGAGGTCCTGGAGCCCGCGCCCGAGCGCGTTGCCCCACCGTGCAAACTCTTTGCCGCCTGCGGCGGCTGCAGCGTGCAGCATATGTCCGATGCCGCCTATGCCGCTTGGAAAACCGGGCTTGCGGCGACGGCATTGGCCGCGCGCGGCTTCGATCTTGCGCTAGCTCCATTGCTGCGCATCGCGCCCGGCACAAGGCGACGCGCCGAGCTTGCCGCGTGGCGCGGGCCAAACGGCATCGAGATTGGCTTTCATAAAGCCCACAGCGACGCGATCGTCGATCTTCGCGAATGCCATGTGCTCGAAGCGCCGATCGTGGCGCTGGTGGGGAAGCTGCGGACGCTGCTGAACGAACATCTGCGCGGCAACGAGGCGCTCGATCTGCATCTCACGCGCTGCGACAACGGATTCGACCTGGTACTGACCGGCCGCACGTTGGACACGCGCAAGCGCATGGCATTCGCCGATTTTGCAGCGGCCAACCAGATCGTGCGCGTGACTTGGCGCAGCGACGCGGGTGCGACGGCAGAAATCGTGGCACTGCATGAAAGCCCGCACGTGACCTTCGGCACGGTTCAAGTGGTGCCCCCGCCGGGCGCCTTTCTGCAGGCCGCCCGCCCCGCCGAAGCCGCGATCGTCGCCGAAATCGCCGCGTCGGTCGGACGTGCCAAACGCGTGATCGATCTGTTTGCCGGGCTCGGCACGTTCGGCTTTCCGCTGACGGGTCGCGTGCATGCGGTCGAAGGGGATTTTGCGGCCGTGGCCGCCATGCAGGATGCCGCACGCTCGAGTTTCCGCGCCGGGCGCTTCACGGCCGAAGCGCGCGATCTGGAACGGCGTCCGTTCATGCCCGAAGAGTTGGAACCGTTCGACGCCGCGATCTTCGACCCACCGCGCGAGGGCGCGGCCGAGCAGGCGAAGTGGCTCGCCCAAAGCGACGTGCCGACGATCGTGGCGGTAAGCTGTAATCCGACGACGTTCGCACGCGACGCGCGCATTCTCGCCGACGGCGGCTACACGCTGACGCGCGTCGTGCCCGTCGACCAGTTCCTATGGACGAGCCATTTGGAACTTGTCGCGGTGTTCAAAAAACCCAAACAGCGGCGGCGTTAGCCGCGCGCGGGTTTAATCCCTTCGATTTCGGCGATCGCAGCACGGCGCATCAGCGAAAAATCCGTCGACGCGGCAACAAACCGAAAACCGCGCTTGAACAGGCTGGCCGCATCGTGGGCGCCATGGGGCACGATGCCGCATGGTTTCCCTGCTTTTGTTGCGGCCGCCAGCGCCAAATCGACCAAGCGGCGATGCTCGGGGTTTTCGAAATCGTTGGGCCGACCCAACGCACCCGACAGATCGTAGGGCCCGACAAACAGCATATCGACGCCGTCCACGGCGGCGATCGCTTCGGCATTGTTGGCCGCGATCGGCGATTCGATCTGGCACATGACAAAAAGATTGTCGGCCATATGCGCGACATAGTCGGGCACGGGCACGCCGCGCGCCATCGCGCGCCACGGGCCCATGCCGCGTTTGCCTTTGGGCGGATAGCGGCACGCATCCGCGACCGCACGCGCTTCGTCGGCCGTTTGCACCATCGGCACCATCAGCGTGTCCGCCCCCAGATCGAGAACTTGCTTGATGTAGACGGGATCGTTCCAGGGGATGCGAACGCACATGCCGCAATCGTAGGGCACGCTGGCCTGCAACTGGGCGCGCGTCTGCTCCAGGCTCGACGGCCCGTGCTCGTTGTCGACGATCAGGCAGTCGTAGCCCGTGTCGGCCAACGCTTCGACAACCATCGGATGCGCAGCATGCAGCCACACGCCGAACATGTTTTTGCCGCCGACCATGCGGCGCTTGAGTTGGTTCGGTTTCAGCAAGGCGTTTTCTCCCCCGTTTGGTTCCCATCATCGGCGCTTGCGCCGGTCACAGGCAAGCCCCTAAAATTGGACCTGTGGGTCTTCTTAAAATCCTGTTTCCAAATCGCACGGCGCCGAGCGAGAAAATCGTCGCGGTTCCCGATTTGCTGATGCCCGGCCAAACCGCCGAACTGCGCGTGCGCCGCAATCCTCGCGCGCGGCGCATCAGCCTGCGCGTCGATACGGCGGACAGCAGCATTGCGTTGACCGTACCGTGGAACACGAGCGTGGAAGAAGGTTTGCGCTTTGCGCGCAACCAAGGCGACTGGCTGCGTCGGCGCCTGGCGGCCGTGCCCGTACGAATCGCCTTTGCCGACGGCAGCCAATTCGAATTTCTGGGATCGACCGTCACCGTGCGCCGCATGGCCAACGGGCATACCCACCTCGCCGACGGCGTGCTGTACGTGTCGGGCGCGCCGGAATTCGTGGCAAGGCGCGTGTCCGACTGGCTGAAGGCGCAGGCGCGCACGGCGATCGGCCTTCGCGCGCACGCGCTTGCCGAGCAAACCGGCCGCGAGGTCAAGGCGATCCGCATTCGCGACACGCGCACGCGCTGGGGCAGTGCGGCGGCCGACGGCACGCTCGCTTTTTCGTGGCGCTTGGTGCTGGCGCCGCTCGATGTGCTCGACTATGTCGTTGCGCACGAAGTGGCACATTTGACCCACATGAATCACAGCGCCGCATTCTGGGCGCTCGTTGCGCGCCTGTGCCCGACGCACACGGCGCCGCGCGCTTGGCTTGCCGCCAACGGGGCCAAGCTTCTGCGCCATGGCTGATCCGGTGCAAGCGCCTGCGCGCGCCACGTTTGGGACCATTGCCCTGCTGACTTCGCTGGTCATGCTCGGGCAAATGTCGATCTCGCTCTATATCCCCTCGTTGCCCTCGATGGGCCAAGCGCTGGCGGCACCTACCGACCAGGTCAAACTCACGATGACGTTCTATCTGGCGGCTTTGGCGCTCGCCCAGCTTGTATGGGGGCCGCTATCCGATCGTTTCGGCCGCAAACCTATTCTATTGGTCGGCATCGGCGTCTATCTGGCCGGGACACTGATATGCGCGCTAGCCCCCAGCATTTTCATGCTGATTGCCGGGCGCGCCTTGCAAGGCATCGGTGCCAGCGTGGGCACGGCCGTTTCGCGCGCCATCACGCGCGACCGTTTCGAGCGCGCCGAGGCGGCCCGTACCATGGCCTATATCGGCATGGCGATGGCGGCGGGCCCGGCGATTGCGCCCGTTATCGGCGGACAGCTACAAACCTTGTTCGACTGGCGCTCGGCATTTTTGGCGCTATTGCTGTTCGGGACTTGCGTAGGGTTCGCGGTCTGGCGCCATCTCGACGAGAGCAACCGCAACCTCAACCGCAGCGCCCTCGACCCGCAGCATATGCTTGGCGCCTTCGGCCAGTTGCTCAGGCACCGCGCCTATATCGGCTACACGATGGTGGGTGCCGACGCGTTCGCAAGCCTAATGTCGTTCACGACCGGCATTCCGTTTGTGCTGATCGACGTGTTCGGCATGACGCCAGCAATGTTCGGGTTTGTGCCGGCATTCACTGTCATCGGCTATTTTTCGGGCTCGTTCGCGGCCACGCGCATGACAGGCCGTGTGCGGCCAGCGCGTGCCGTCGCCATCGGCGCGACGATTTGCGCGTTCGCGGGCCTTGCGATGCTAGGCGTCGTGCTAGGCGAGTATTCGAGCCCCGCAACGCTGGTCGCGCCGATGATGGTATTCATGCTTGGATTTGGCATCGCCCTGCCCAACGCTTCCGCAAGTGCAATGCAGCCTTTTGCCCGCATCGCGGGCTCGGCTGCGGCATTGCAAGGCTTTCTGCAGACCGCAACTGCAGCCCTTGGCACGGTCGCAGTCGCTGCGCTCGCAGACGGCACGGCGCTTTCGACGGCACTCGTCGTATGTGCGGGCGGCTTGCTGGCGTGTGCGGGCTATTTCCTAGTCGCCCGCCCGGCAGAACGCGCCGCCGCATGAGTACCCCGCATTCGCGCCTGCTGTTTGGCTTGATCATCGGGCTCGTGGCCATCGGGCCGCTATCGACCGATCTGTATCTGCCGTCCCTGCCCGCCATCGGCCGCGCGCTTGAGGCCGATGTGGCCGCAACGCAGCTGACGCTGTCGGTCTATATGGCGGCGTTTGCGCTGGTGCAGATCGTCTACGGCCCGCTGTCGGACCGTTTTGGACGCAGGCCCGTCGTCCTTGGCGGCATTGCGATCTACGTGCTCGCGTCGGCTGCCTGCGCCTTTGCCCAATCGATCGAAGCCCTAATCGCCGCCCGCGCCCTGCAAGCCGCAGGCGCATGCGCGGGTGTCGTGCTGGGACGCGCGATCGTGCGCGACGTTTACGGCCGCGAGGGGGCCGCGCGCATGTTGGCCCTGGTGGGCTCGGTCATGGCCTTCGCGCCGGCGGCAGGTCCGGTATTGGGCGGCATCGTCGAAGTCAATTTTGGCTGGCGCTGGAATTTCGCACTGCTGGTCGCGCTTTCCGCGATGCTGCTGGCCGTGCTCGCGTTGCGGCTCGTCGAGACCAACAAGCAGTTGGATCCCAAAGCCTTCGAACTTGCCCGCATGCGACGCAACTACGCGACGCTCCTTGCCGACCGGCGGTATCTTGGCTACGCGTTGTGCGTGGCGTTCGGCTATGGCGGATTGTTCGCCTTCATATCGGGCTCTTCCTTCGTACTGATCGGGGATCTGGGCCTTGCCCCCGACACCTACAGCTATTTCTTTCTCGCCTGCGTGGTCGGCTATTTTACGGGCGCGCAGTTGGCTGCGCATCTTACGCTGCGCTTAGGCATCGACCGCATGCTGGTCCTTGGCGCTGCCATCAAACTGCTGGGCGGATTTGGCATGCTCGCGACGACTTTGGCGGGATTCGTCAGCGCGGATCTTTTGGGCGCGGGCCTGCTTGTCGCACCGATGGCGCTCTATATGGTCGGCATGGGGATGGGCATGCCCAACGGCCAAGGCGGAGCGCTTGGCCCCTATCCGCAAATGGCGGGCGTGGCGTCCGCTTTGATGGGGTTTCTGCAAATGGCGTGCGCAGCGCTGGTCGGCATCGCGTTCGGGCACTTGCACGACGGTACGCCGCTCGCGCTTGCGGGACTCGTCGCGTTTTGCGCGATCTGCGTCGCGGCAAGCCTCGTCTTTTTGGTGCGGCCGCGCTTGCGGGCCTGAGGCCGACTATTGCTCGGGCTTGGGCGCGCGCAGCATCGTGGTGGTCGAGGTAACCGACTGGCTGGTTGTGCCGTAGGCAAGGGCACGGCCTTGCGCATCGATCGCCAGCACCTCGATGCGAATCTCGAAACGCTGGCGCTCGCCGGGGCAGACGCCGCGGTAGGCCTCGAGCGCCCCTTGCGGCAAGCCGCGCGGCGCGGCCGCGATTTCGAAATTCTGCGCCTCGCTGAACAGCACCCCGACATTCTGGAAGCGCACGCGGTAGCGCACGGTGGCACTTGGCACGCGATCGATTTCGATAGCAGGCGAAACGCCGAGCGAACACAAATTGTCGGCCGTCATAGCGGTTTTGACCGCCAACACCGGCAGTCGCGCGTTCGAGCCGCCCGCTTGGCAGGCAGCCAGAAGCACAAGCAGAGCGCCCGCTACCCAAATTTTTGCTGTTGCCTTCATCGTCGTTCCGTTCCCTTGCGCGCGCATTTGGCCCCAACCGCAGGGCGCTTGCAACCGCTTCAGCCGAACCCAAGGCCCTGCAACGCGTTGCTAACCGCTTGCACCAAAAATCCAACCAAGATAGTGCCCGTCAGGGCCGCCAGGACGCCCAAAAACAGACCAAACAGCAGCGCCAGGCTGCTCAGCAGCACAAAAGTCGAAAAATCGAGTTCAATCAGCATGAGCCAAGCGGGCCACTGGATTGCGACAAACAGTCCTGCTTGCAGAAAATTGGCCCGCCAAAAACCGAAGCGGCGGCGGAATTCTTTGAGCAAAAGGCCGCGAAACAAAAACTCCTCGCACAAGGCCGCAAACGCCACCCCCGTCAGCGCGGCGGCCAGCACTGGCACAGAAGCTGCCGGAATCGCGTGCCAAGGACTGCCCAAATGAACCTCGTAACCGCGGCTGGCGACCAAATAGAGCGCCGCCAGCAGCCAGCCCAGCCATGGCTTCCAGCCCGGCCGCTGGTCGATCGCCGCACGCGGATCGAGGCCTTCGAAGCGCCGCAGCCAGACAAGCGGCAGAAGCAGCCAAAGCGCCAAACGCCATAGATCGGCAATCAGGCGGGCGGTAGCCGGCGTTTCGACGGCGGCGTCGGTCCAGGGGATGAGCAGCACGCGCCCAATCCAGGCGGCAAAAAACAGCGCCAGGAGCGCCCACAGATGGCGCAGCGCGGTTGGAGCCTTAAAAATCGACGCAGCGCCCCGCCCGTTCCCAATCGCCGTAGCGGGTGGGCTCCAGGCCTTTGGGACCGCCGATTTCGACGGCTTTGGCAGGCGGTTGCGGCTCAATTTTCGGTTCGGCCGGTTTGGGCTCGGTTTTGGGCGTTTGGGTCATTTCAAAGATATGCGGCGTTTGGCGCCGTCGGGCAAGACTTGAACCGGCCATGCGGCCTGCATATTTGCTTGAATATGAATTACACCAAAACCGCCATCCTGCTGGCCGCGATGACCGGCCTGTTCGTCGCCATCGGCTTTTTGCTGGGGGGCCAGGGCGGCATGCTGCTCGCGCTGCTGTTTGCGGCCGGCATGAATCTGTTCGCCTATTGGAATTCGGACAAGATGGTGCTGCGCATGTACGGCGCGCACGAGGTCACACCCGACGAAGCGCCCGGTTTCCACCGCATCGTCGCAAATCTGGCCGCACGCGCCGATCTGCCGATGCCCAAGGTCTATTTGATCGACGATCCGCAGCCCAACGCCTTTGCGACCGGCCGCAATCCCGAAAATGCGGCCGTGGCCGCCACGCGCGGGCTGCTCGAGATATTGTCCGAAGACGAAGTCGCGGCAGTCATGGCGCACGAACTCGCCCACGTCAAAAACCACGATACCTTGATTATGACCGTGACCGCGACGCTGGCGGGCGCCATCGGCATGCTGGCGAATTTTGCCATGCTGTTTGGCGGCAATCGCGAGCGCGGCGGGATCGGCATTCTCGGGACGATCGCGATGATGATTTTGGCGCCACTTGCCGCGAGTCTTGTGCAAATGGCAATCAGCCGCTCGCGCGAATACGAAGCCGACCGCATCGGCGGCGAGATTTGCGGCAATCCGCTCGCACTGGCTTCGGCGCTGGCCAAAATCGCCAATGGCGTCCATCAAATCCCCAGCGACACGGCCGAGCGCAATCCGGCGACGGCCCATATGTTCATCATGAACCCGCTATCGGGCGCGCGGATGGACAATCTGTTCTCGACGCACCCCAACCCAGCCAACCGAATCGAAGCGCTCACGGCGCAAGCCCAGGCGATGGGCGGTGCCGGGGGCGGTTTCGCCCCTGCAGCAGGACGGCGGCGCGGGCCCTGGGGTTAGTTAGGTTAAAGCCCGTCGGTGACCGGCAGGATGGCGGAATTCGGCCGGTCGGCCCGTGCGATCGCCACACCGCCCACAATCAGCATCAACGCCAGCAAAAGTGCGTGCACGCGGCTCAAAGCACGCGGGCGCTGGGCAGGTTGAGCGAGGTGGCGCGGGGCGAGGTCGGTCATGGCTATCCATCCGAGACGCTGTATAAACTAGCATTCGTTTGGAGAACGCAAGCCCCCAAACGCCTATTCCACAACAATCTCCGTTTCATTTTTCGTGCCGCGCGCAGACGCTTCAACCGCTAGCGGGGCAAGGCCCCCTCGACCCGCGAAAGCTTGAATTAGGCCTGATCGAGCTTCAATCTTCGCCGCCCGCGATTTTGAGTATCGTACCCGTCATGTAGCTAGATGCGTCGCTGACGAGAAAAAGGATCGCGGCGGCCACGTCGTCGGGCGTTGCAGCGCGGCCCATCGGCACGCGGGCGATGCGGGCGAGGAACTTGGCGCGGTCCGGATCGTCGGGCCAGACATTGAGATCGGTATCGACTACGCCAGGGCGCACGCAATTGACGCGAATGCCCGAAGGCGCCCACACCAAAGCACGATTGCGCGACGCCTGCTCAAGGGCGGCTTTGGCTTGCGCATAGGCATGGAGCCGCGGCGAGGCCGCACGCCCCGCAACGACCGACGATACATTCACGATCGCCGAAGCCTTGCCCTTGGCAAGTTCGGCTTGCGCCAGATCCATCAATGCGACCGGCGATGCGCAATTGAGCTGCAAGGTCGCTGCTGCATCGGCGGAAACCGCGCCCGCATTGTTGACGAGCCCGTCGATGCCGCCCGCCCATTCGCAGAAGGTGGCCATCAGGGTTGCCGGTGTCGCCGGATCGGCAAGATCGGCTTGGAAGGGACGGCTGCCCGGGCATGCGACGACAACGCCAGCGGCGGCATCAGCCGCGCGGGCAAAATGCACGCCGACGACCGCCCCCTCCTTCGCCAACAGATGCGCCGTTGCAGCGCCGATGCCGCGCGCCGCCCCAGTCACCAGAATGCGCTTTCCCCTCAATCCCAGATCCACGCGTACCGCCTCCGCCTGAGCCCGAGCTTAGACGGCGCACAGCCGCGATCAAACGGTCCTTTTTCTTCGCTTGTCTTTGCGCGCCAGAAGCCGAATTATGCCCGTCATCCCGGGTCCCAGCAGGAAGAAAACATGAAATTTTTCATCGACACCGCCGAAGTTTCGGAAATCCGCGAAGCCGCCATGACGGGTCTCGTCGACGGCGTTACGACCAACCCGTCGCTGATTGCCAAAAGCGGGCGCAATTTCCTCGAGGTGGTGGCCGAAATCTGCGCGCTGGTCCCGGGCCCCGTCAGCGCCGAGGTGACCGCCAACGATTTCGACACGATGCTCAAAGAGGGCCGCAAGCTCGCCAAGATCGCCAAGAACGTCGCGGTCAAGGTGCCGCTGACCGTCGACGGCCTCAAAACCTGCTACGCGCTTGCCAACGAAGGTACCAAGGTCAACGTCACCTTGTGCTTCAGTGCGGCCCAAGCGCTGCTGGCTGCTAAGGCCGGGGCCACTTACATTTCGCCGTTCGTCGGCCGCCTCGACGACATCGGCACCAACGGTCTCGATTTGATTGCCGACATCTGCACGATCTACCGCCAGTATCCGAATCTGAAAACCGAAGTGCTGGTGGCCTCGGTGCGCCATCCCGTCCACATCGTCGAGTCTGCGAAAATGGGCGCCCACGTTGCGACGATGCCGCCCGCGACGCTGAGGCAGCTCTTCAACCATCCGCTGACCGACAAGGGCTTGGCACAATTCAACGCCGACTGGAAGAAGACTGGCCAGTCGATCCTCTAGGCACGGCTGCGGTCGGACCAATCGCCGCTATGGCGCACGCCAAACACGCCTTGCCGCTCACAGCCCGCGCCCTTGCGCGCGAGATGCTGGACCGCGTCGTCTTCAAGCTGCGCACGCTCGACGATGCGGCTGCGAATCTGCCGGAATTGCATCGGCTCGAGCCGCGCGACCGGGCCTTCGCGCGCCTGCTGGCGGCAAGCGTGCTGCGGCGCATGGGCTCGCTCGATGCCGTGCTCGCCAAATGCCTCGACCGTGGCACACCGCCGCCGCCGATCCTCAATATTCTGCGCTTGGGTGCCGCCCAGCTGCTGCTACTCGACACGCCTGCACATGCAGCTGTCGGCGAAACAGTCGAACTATGCGGCCCGCGCGAAGCTGCCTTGCGGGGGGTGGTCAATGCCGTGCTGCGCCGCGTGGCGCGCGAGGGCAAAGATCTCCTCGCGGCCTGCGATGCAGCCCGCCTCGATACCCCGCCTTGGCTGTGGCATATCTTGTCGACTGCCTATGGCGAGGAAACGGCGCGCGCAGTTGCGGCCATGCACGCCAAGGAGCCGCCGCTCGACATCACGCTCAAGGGCGATGCGGCCGATTGGGCCGAGCGCTTGGGCGCAACAAAGCTGCCGACTGGCACATTGCGCCTTGCCGACAGCGGCAACGTTGCCGAGCTGCCCGGCTTTACCGAGGGTGCATGGTGGGTACAGGACGCAGCCGCCGCTCTGCCCGCACGCCTGCTGGGCGACGTGAAGGGTGCGCGCGTGCTCGATCTGTGTGCGGCTCCCGGCGGTAAAACGATGCAGCTCGCCGCGGCAGGTGCCGACGTGCTGGCGGTCGATCAATCGACCAAGCGGTTGCGGCGCGTGACCGAAAATCTGCAGCGCGTCGGGCTAGCGGCACAGACGGTCGCAGGCGACTTGGCTGACTGGCGCCCGGCGCGGACCTTCTCGCATGTCCTGCTCGACGCGCCGTGTACGGCCACCGGGACGCTGCGCCGCCATCCCGAGATCGCGTATCTCAAATCGCCGCTCGATGCGGCCAAGCTCGTGGACGTGCAAGACCGCATGCTCGATGCGGCGGCCGAAATGACTGCACAAGGCGGCACGCTCGTCTATGCGGTCTGCTCGCTCGATCCGCGCGAAGGACGCAGCCGCGTAGCCGCCTTCCTTGCGCGTAATTCAGCGTTCAAGCGCCTGCCCGTCGCGGCCGGCGAAATCGTCGGCACGGAAGCACTCTTGTCCAAAGACGGCGATCTTGCGACCCTGCCGAGCGATTGGGCAGATCAAGGCGGCATGGACGGATTTTTCGCAGCCCGATTGAAGCGGAGCGGGGCATGAGTTTTTCGGGCAAGCGCGTGCTGCTGACCGGCCATACCGGCTTCAAGGGGGCGTGGCTGCTGGCGTGGCTCGACATGCTCGGGGCCAAGGTGGCGGGCCTTGCGCTCGCCCCGCCGAGCGACCCTTCGCTGTTCGCGCTGCTGGACGGTGCTGCGCTCTGCGCCGCGCACACCCTAGGCGACATTCGCGATGCCGCGCTCGTGCGCAAAACAGTCGAAGATTTTGTGCCCGACTATGTCGTGCATATGGCAGCCCAGCCGCTGGTGCTGCCGTCGCTGGCCGCACCGGTCGAGACCTTCGCTACCAACGTGATCGGCACGGCGCATGTGCTCGACGCGTGCCGACACGCAAGCCCGAAGGCCATACTGGTCGTGACCAGCGACAAGGTCTACGCCAACGACGGCAGTCCGCACGCCTTCGTCGAGGCCGATCGTCTCGGCGGCCACGATCCCTATTCGGCCAGCAAAGCGGCGTGCGAGATAACGCTCGACAGTTTCCGCAGCAGCTATTTCGCAGGCAAGGTGCCGCTTGCGACGGCGCGTGCAGGCAACGTGATCGGCGGCGGCGATTGGGCGGCCTACCGCATCGTGCCCGACGCAGTGCGCGCGCTCGCGGCCAACAGCACGCTCGTGCTGCGTCGACCCGAGGCTGTGCGCCCGTGGCAGCACGTGCTCGATCCGCTGGCTGGATATCTGGCGATTTTGGAGAATGGCTGCGACGGCGCCTTCAATTTCGGGCCTGAGGCAGCCGCACGGCGCACCGTGCGCGAGGTCGTCGAGGAATTCGGAAAAGCCTTCGACGGTAAACCCGGCTGGACGATCGAAAACGCCAACCCGCCGCCAGAGGCGCCCTATCTGACGCTATCGGCCGCGCATGCGCGCGACACGCTCGGCTGGGCGCCAAAGCTCGATTTCGAGACGGCGATGGCGTGGACCGCCGCTTGGTATCGCGCTTGGATCGACGGCGCGGACATGGGCAAAGTCACGCGCGCGCAGATCGAAGCCTTCGGAAAGATTGGGGTTTAGCGCGCTTCAGCAACCAGCTCCGCGAGCAGGCGATGGGTCTGCTCCGCGAGCATGCGCCACGTGTATCTTTCTTCGACAAGCTTGCGCCCGCGTTCTCCCATCCGGCGCGCCGCATCCGGGTCGCTTTCCAGAGCGGCAACCGCCTTTGCCAGCCCGTCCGCATCGCCGCTGGCATAGACAAGCCCGCAGCCATGCTCGCGAACCAAATCGGCCTGCCCGGGAAAGTCCGTGACGATGGCCGGAACGCCGCAGGCCAATGTCTCGAAGAGTTTCAGCGGCGCGAGGCCCGCTGCCGACGAGCGTCCATTCGGATCGCTGATCGGAATGACACCGCCTAGCGACCCGCAGACAATGCCCGCAATCTCCTTATACGGAACCCGGCCCAGAACGAGCAGCCGCGGCTGGTACTCGGCAATCGTCCGGAGCGTTGCCGCGCCCTCGCCGTCGCCCGCCACGACGAGCGACACACCGTCGGGCCAATGCTTGCTGAACACGCAGGCCGACATGTCGTCTGTCCCATGCCAGCGCGTCAAGCCGCCGAAGAATACGACGTACTTCGCGGGCAATTCCGCAGCCGACGTGGCGGTCGGCGAAAACGTGTCGATATTGGCGCCGTTCGATACGACTTCGACGCGAATCGGCCGCGGCATCGTCTCCGACACGACCCATTCCCGCAGCTTTTGCGTCACGGCGATGATCGCATCAGCGGACCGGTACTGGCTGCGCTGCAGCATATTCAGCTCCGCGCGGAAAAGCTTGGCGCCCGGATATGCGACATAGAGGTCCGCGTAGGTGCCGTTGACCTCCTGAACCACGGGAAGGCCGAGCAACCGCGCCAGCATGCTTGTCGGCCATGCCAGCGGATGTGCGCGAACATAGAGCGCATCGTAGTTCTTCAAGAAACGAACCGCCCGGTACTGGACCCGCGCATAGTCGAGCAGACGCACGAGCAGATTCGGTCGCACCCAATTGCCGCTGTAATTGGGGGCCATGATGTCGACATGCCAGCCGCATGCGGCCAATCCCTGGGCGATCTCGTGCACATGCGCGAAGGACGCCTGGCCCTCGCGCGGCGCTTCGAGGCAAAGATAGACAAGGCGCCGCTTCTCCGCGTCCGACGTCATTTCGAAACTCGATCCATGAGCCAGCGCAGCACCAGCCGAACTTTCCGGTCGCTTCGATAGGAATCGTGCGGCACGGCCGGTGCTGCCATCAAGCGATCGAACTCCGCTTCCGAAAAGCCGAGTTTTTTGAGCACGAAGACTTTGTCGCGCGCAGCGTCCGCCGGCGCGTAGGCAGGTTGGGCAAGCGCCCGCAAGGCGCCGTCGCGCGTGATCTCGCCGTTGCGGATCAACGCGGACAGATGCGGCTTGCGTTTGTCGATGCCGAATTTCAGAGGCAGAATGTAGGACTGGTAGAATTTAGTGAACGCGGATTCATGATGCTTGGCGCCGTAGTTGCGCCATCCCGTTTCGGCCGCCAAAGCAGCCATCGCCCGGTCGCGCCGATAGGGCACGAGATCGAGCGGGGCAACGACGCGCGCTCCGTGGTCGAACTGCGACTGCAGAACACTTCGGACCAGCCCCATTTGCGGGAAGGTAAGCAAAGGCAGCTTGCCGAACCGGCGATGGATGTCGCGGATATTGACGAGATCCTGCTTGTTCCAGGTCCAGCCGACCGGCATGCCGTGTTCGGTCGCATAATTCGTGCCCGATAGAATGTAGGATGCGCGATGGCGTATCGCCGTTCTTTTCAAGGCTCCCGAGATCGCATGGTCGGTTAGCATTTCGATATCGACGACGCCCGCCAAAATGAACGCACGCTGCAAATCGCGGAACTCCGGCCAGTCGATGACGACCGTATCGAGCGCGAATCCGCACCGATCGATGATACCGCGAATGTTCGAGACCGCGACCTCCGCGTTCCAGCCGTTGTCCATGTGGACCGCCAGCACGCGCAACCCATGCGTATGGGCAAGCCACGCGACATAGGACGAGTCGACTCCGCCCGAAAGCCCCAGAACGGCGTCGTAGGGTTTTCCCGCCCCCGCCGCCTTTATCCGCGCGACAAGGGCCCCGAGCGCGCTGTCCGACGGATCGTGCCGAGCACGCAGCTTTTCAAAGCCTACCTGCGCAGCGCCGCAATGGCTGCATGTGCCGTCGTCGCCGAAACGGATCGTTCGATCCGTTTCGTCCATCACGCAAGCGATGCAAATTCGGCCAATTTGGTTCGGGCAAGTCACGCGAAAGCGGCCTCGAGTTCGGTCCGGTCCGGATACGAGAGTAGAACCGCCCGATGTGGTCCATGATAGACAAACAGACTGCCTGCTGCAACCGCACTTGCCCCGGCGCGAATTGCCATCGGGAAATCAGAAATTCGACCCGCGCCGCCGCAGGCAACCACAGGTATTCCGACACCACCTGCAACATGGGCGATAAGATCGCAGTCGTATCCGATACGCGTGCCGTCGCGGTCGATGGCATTCAAAAGGATCTCTCCTGCGCCCGCGCGTTCCATTTCGCGGGCATAGTCGAGCGGATCGCGCCCGAGCAGATGCCGACCGCCGTCGACCACAACCTCGTAGCCGCCGAAGAACTTCTTTTTCACGTCGATTGACGCGACGACGCTTTGGCGGCCGAAGATCTGCCCGATTTCCACCATCAACTGCGCGCCATGCGCCAGCACCGTATTGAGAACGACCTTCTCGACGCCGCTTTTTATTAAGCGCTGGGCTTGTGCCAAGGTGGAGATTGCGCCGCCGTAGCTGAGCGGAATGAAGGCCTCCGAGGCGATTTCCGCAATCAGATCGAAGTCGGGCGCGCCGCGCACGCGCCGCGCACCGATGTCCAGAACTACGAGTTCGTCGACTTCCTTCTCGTTGAAGATGCGCACTGCATTCAGCGGGTCGCCGACATAGGACGGGGCTTTGAATTTCGTCGTTTTTGTCAAGCCGCCGTCGAGCAGGAGCAGGCAAGGGATCACGCGGGCATTCAGCACCTTGTGACCTCCGAGAATGCTTGCAAGAGCTGCATTCCATAGCGATGGCTTTTCTCAGGATGGAACTGCACGCCCATAACATTGTCAGCGCAAACGGCCGCCACAAACGCGACGCCGTAGGTGGCCGTAGCGGCAATATCGGCGGGGTTCGCGCATTCGCAATAGAAGGAATGCGCGAAATAGAAGCGCGCTTCGTCGCTCGGTTCCGGAAACAAGGGATTGCTGCGTTCCAGGCGGCAGACGCGCCATCCCATGTGCGGAACGGCGAGCGGCGCATCGGCTTGGGAAAAATCGAAGCGACGCACAGTGCCCTTTATCCATCCCAACCCGGCGCGGCCACCCTCTTCGCTCGCCTCGAACATCAGCTGCATGCCAAGACAGATTCCAAGGACAGGCCGACGCCGCTCGAGTACCGCGACATTCAGCGCCCGCACGAGGCCGCTCTCTGCAAGGCACTGCATGCCGGCATCGAAGCTGCCGACGCCGGGCAGGATGAGGCGGTCCGCCTGCGCGATTGCGTCTGCAGAAGATGATACGACCGCAGGGATACCGAGATGGCGATGCATGTTGGCAACCGAGGCAAGATTGCCGATGCCGTAGTCGACGATAACGATCATCCGGCCCGCCGCACGTCGAACCGTTCCATCCAGGCTCCGAAACAGATCATGCGCCAGACCCGGCTGTTGAAGGGTCGGTGCCCGTCAATAACCGCATCGCCGTACTGCGTCGCCGCAGGCGTGAGAATGCCGTCCGATGCCGCGACCGCACGCGCTAGCATCGAGCGGAACCATTCGGGGCGGTCCCGCCGGACCCATTGCGCCTCCGGCGTCGCAAATCCGATTTTGTCGCGCCGGGAAAGGATCTTGTCGGGGACGATCGATTTCATGGCTGCACGCAAAACGCGTTTTGCGATGCCGTTTTCAAGTTTGAAGGCTACAGGCAACGACCGGGCATATTCGACCACGCGATAGTCCAAAAACGGTGCGCGGCTTTCAACGCCATGCGCCATCGAGTTGCGGTCCGTCCATTTGAGTTGCATCGGCAGGCTTGTGGCGGAAAACTCGATCTCGAGCATTTCGTTCAAATCGCGCGCCGCGCCCATCTCCTGAAACGGATCGCTCGGCTGCGCTGCAAGACGCGAAAGATCCAGCCAGTCCGGCGCCCCATGACTGTGCCCGCCCGCGCGTCGCAAAGTGTCGCGAAAGGCGGCAGGCAACAGGGCATCGCCGAGCAGGGCGATCAGCGTGCCGAGGCCGCGCCCATTGCGCCGATGCTGGATGGCAAACTCGCGTACGAAGGCCGGAACATCCCCGCACCGCAGCAGAGCCGCCAGATACGGGCCCGTATAGCTCGAATATCCTGCAAAGAGCTCGTCGGCCCCGTGGCCGTCGAGCGTTACCTTCACTTTTGCTGATTTTGCCGCGTCGAAAACCGCCCACTCGGCGAAAATGCTGGTCGAGCCGAAAGGCTCGTCGTGGTGCCAGACCAGACGCGCAAGCGCGTTCGCAAGGCCTGCGGCGTTTGGATAGGCGCAGTGGACCGTGGTGCGCGTGACCGACGCAACGGCATCGACGTAGGCCTGCTCGTCGAAAGCGCTATCCGGCGCGCAGGCAGAAAAAGTGTGGAGCGGTGCCACTTGCGATGCGGCGCGCAGACGGTCGATCAGGCAAACGATCGACGACGAGTCGAGTCCGCCCGACAGGGCGCTGCCGACCTCAACGTCGGCCCGCAATCGTACGCGCACGGCATCCTCGAGAAGATTGGCAAGCGTGCGGGTGGCCGCCTCGAAGCTCTCTTCGCCGACGATGCGCGACGACACGTACCATTTGGTTTGCGGCGGCATCTCTTCTGCCGCGCCGACGTCGAACTCGAGAAAATGGCCTGGCGCTACTTGCCGAACGCCGACGAAAAACGTCTGCGTCGTATGGTCGGTCAGCCCCCAATTGAGATAATCGTAAGCGCGCTGCCCATTCAACGTGGCTTGCCATCCGTCGAGGACGGCGAATTGCTTGATTTCCGAAGCGAACGCAAGCGTTCCGTCGGACGACTGCCGCACGTAAAGAGGCTTTACGCCGAACCGGTCGCGCGCCGCGAATACGCGGTCGAACCGCCGATCGTAAAGCACGAAGGCGAACATGCCGTTGAAACGCCCAAGGCAATCGCGTCCCCATTGTGCGTAGGCTGCGAGCAGAACTTCAGAGTCGGTTTTTCCTGCAAAGATATGTCCCAAGGCCGCAAGCTCGTCTCGCAGCGCTTCGAAATTGTAGATTTCGCCGTTGTAGACCAGCCAAAAGCGGCCATCCGGGCCATAGGCCATAGGCTGCTGAGCGGCAACATTGCCGCCGACGATCGCCAGTCGTCGGTGCCCGAGGGCGATGCGACTGCCGATCGTCGGCAGCGGTCCCGCCTCCACAAAAACGGGGTCGGCGTCTTTCTCGGCAAACAGCGCATATCCTTCGCCGTCGGGACCGCGATAGGCAATGGCTTGGCACATCGCGTGGACAGCACGCGACTTGGCGCTGCGATGCGCTGAAACCAGGGCTGCGATGCCGCACACGCGCCGATCCTAGGTCGTCGTCTTGCGCTGGATCGGCCGCGCTGGTACGCCGACGACCGTCGTGCCGGCCGCGACATTGCGGATCGCCGTAGCGCCGGCCCCGACGATCGCGTGGTCGCCGATCTGGACGTACTTGATGACGTTCGCACCCGTTGCGACGAGAGCACCGCGCCCCACGCGCACGGCCCCCGCCAGCACCGCTCCCGGCGACACGAAGGAAAACTCCTCGAGGACGCAATCGTGATCGACGCACGCCCCGGTATTGACGATGCTGTGGTCGCCGATCTTGACGCCGCAATTGATCGTCGCCGACGCTGCGACGAATACGCCGACGCCGAACACGACGTCTCTTGCCAAGACTGCGGACGGATGGACGATGGTAGCGAACGGCAGAGACGCGTTGTGCGCCGCGACCTTCTCGCGCATTGCGTTTTCGCCGATGGCGACGAACGCGCACAGATCTTTATGCGCCTCGCGCAGTGCCGGGACGTCGTCGTCTGTGCCGATGACGGCAGCGCCGCCGACCCGCTCGCCTATTCGGCGCTTCGGGTCGATGAAGCCAAGCAGCGAAAACTGGCCCGTCAAGGGCACCGCATCCGCCACCACGCGCGCATGATCCGACGTTCCGAAAATTATCAACGGGCGCATTTGCTAGATATTCTCGACCATGACCACACCCCGGCGGGAATTCGCGACAACTGTTTTGCCCCAGATTCGTTTGGCGTCGTAGGGTTTTTCAAGCCCCAGATCGGCATCTACGCGAAGGAGAAGGCCGCGCGCATCGAACCATTGCAGGCGATCGTTTCCCCAATCGGTCACGAGAAGGCCGCCATGCCCGTCGTCCGCGACCGCGACGGGCCCGTTGAAGGCGCCCGGAGCGGCGCTGGGTCCGCGCAGCGTCGACGCCGACTGCCACCCGGAAAAGCCGCCGCCCAGCATCGACTTGAAAGCGCCCGAGGAATCGAATCGCTGCAAGCGATGGTTCCATGTATCCGCGACGACGATATCGCCGTCGGCCATTATGCAGCACATATGCGGGCGATCGAAGGCACCGGCATCCGCCCCAGGCGAAAAGCGACTCTCGGGTCCAAAAGATTGGCAACCGCCCCCGAGCGCGCCCACAAAGCGCCCTGTCCGGTCGAAACGCAAGACAGCGTTTTGCGCGTACTCTGCGACGAGCATTTGCCCGTTGGCGCAGATCGCCGTACTGGCGGGGCCGCGCAAGCGCTTCTGGTATGCGTCGTCCGGAATGCGCTCGATCTCTGCAGCGTCAGGCGACACGCAAAACAGAGCCGGATCGTAGCAGGTCGTGACAACGAGTGCGTCGTTGTCGGTTAGGGCGACGGCGTGCGGCCCGTTGAAAAGTTCGGGTGCCGCATGTGCGCGCGTATCGGCTGTACCGGCGGCAATCGCCTCGGGCTGAGACCAGTCGGTCCGCGACCGTAAATGCTCGACCCGGTCGAGAGCGGGCGAAAGGCGCCAGATGGCGTGGAAATCCATGTCGGCTACCAAGAGCCGGTCGCACGAATCCACCGCCAATCCAAAGGGTCGGCCGAAACCGCTCAGCCGAATCCACCCGCGCGCGGTTTCGCGCCGGATCATTGGGCGCACGCCGATGCAGGCAATGCCGTCATACGCCGAAGATCTCGCGTATCACTTCCATCGTCTGCAGGCTTTCCGCGATCGACACGGCCGCACTCGGCCGGCCGTTCGCGCGCGCCAGAACGGCTTCGGCTTGGCGCGCGAAACCTGCCTTGAACGAGGCGTCGATCGGATCCGGCTCGACCGCATTTTGCGTGCGCTCGTTCGCGTTCTGGAAAGACAGACGCTCGAGCGGCTGCATCGTCCAGCGCCGTTGCGCCGTGCTGACGGAACAGGACCAAGGCCCAGGACCGCGCCAAATTCCCTCGTAAAGGGCCGCGTCGCCGCTCTCGAAGGCAAGATGGGTCAAAACGACCTCCGTCGCCTCGCCGCGCCACGGCATGATGCGGTTGACCGCAACGATCGGTCCGCGACACAGATGGCGCGCAAGATCGATGACGTGGATCGAGTTCGCGTACATGAAATTTTCGACGACCGGCTCCGGGTGGTTGTAGCGGCGCGCTTCGGCGTAGCTTTGCTGGTCTTGGAGGTGCACGAAGCGCGCGCCGTCGTAGGCATCGAGCGACGCCTTCAGCTTCATGGTGCTGGCGTAGAAGCGCCGGTTGAAACCAACCATGACGGGGCTCGCACGGCCCCGCGCCGCCGATTCGATGTCCTGCGCATCGGCAAAGGAATATCCAGCCGGCTTTTCGAGGAGGACCGACCAAGGCTCGACGAATGCACTTTTGGCGACCGCGTTCAACGCGAGTTCGGGAACCGCCACGACGACAAGCGTCGCCTCGGTGCGGCGGGCAAGATCGGCGACGCTGTCGCATACGAGCGGAATGCCGAATTCCTGCGCTAGAGCTTCCGCACGCGACTTGGTGCGGCTGTAGATCCCCGCCAACTCGGCATCCGGGCGCGCCTTGAAGGCTCGGATATGTTCGCGCGCCATGCTTCCGGCGCCGATGAATGAGATTTTTTTCATGACGTCAGACTACCCGTTTTCTGCGTTGGTCAGCTCGTGCTTCGGGCGGCTTTGCCGATGCGGCACAAAGCGTCGATTTCAGCCGCGATCCGCACCGTCGAATTTCCGTCGAGCATGCCCCATCGGGGGGCGGATCGGCGGATTTCGGCGCGCAACCGCGCTACGTTTGTGCCGTCGGGCGACAGAGCGCCGAGCGCTACGCGGACGTCGTCGAACCGATCGAGATTCAGCACGCCGTCGATGTTTTTGTAGTCGTCGTACGCGTAGTGGAATACGTCGTAATTGACGGTTGGAACCGCACACGCGATCGCCCATCGGATCGTCGCCGATCCGAAGGCGATGTAGAAATCGCTGATCGCGACGAGTTCGGCCGTGTCGCGCTGCGTTGCTGCGATCCCGTTCGTGGCAAAGACAACGCCCATCGCCGGATTGTTCGGGTGCGGGCGTATTGCGATGTTATAATCGCGTTTCAACGGCGTCAACGTTGCGGCGAAGGCACGGCAGAAATCGTCCATGTCGGCGAACTCGAACCCGGGCGGACAGGACGACGTCTGATCGGGGCATCCGCCGATCAGCAAGAACGGCTTTGCAGGATCGAACCCGAGTTCGGCGTCGAGCATGCGGCGCTTGTTTGGCTTATCGGCCGCATGCGCAGCCAATTGGTCGTCGTAGATTGCCCCGACCACGACCATCTTGGATGTCGGCAGGCCGGAAGAACTGTAATAGTTCCACATGGCCTCGTTCTCGACAAGAACACGGTTCGCGTAACCGGAGTTCATCATCCACGGATCGGGCGGTGCCGTGCCCATCAATTCCTGGCACAGAATGTAGGGGGCTGGCAGCCGGACGAGCGAGATTGCGCCTTCCTGCATCCGCCATCGCGGGAAGAACCAAGCAACGATCCAATTGGCCGGATTGCGCAGAAAATAGCTCGGGTTCGACGACAGGCTTCGGAACGCTTCCTGCTGGTTTGCGATCGTATAGGGCAGAATGACCGACGGGATGTTGCGTCGATGGCCGGCCTTGACGAAGAGCGGCGTGATGGGCCCGACGACGTCTTCGGGAAGAATGATCACGTCCGGATCGACGCGCGCGACGATGGCGTTGAAATTCCTGGCGTTGCGAACGTAGGTCATTACGGTTGCCGCAGCGCCGATGATGTTGTCGATCCAGTTTCGAACAAGTATCCAAAGCGCGCTTCGTTGGTTCGCGTTACGGCGCTTACCGATGACAAAACGCCGCAGAAAGGCGATGGCAGACTCCATCGTTGTTTCGAACCTCTCGACGCCGCCGGTCCGGTCGCTTGGAGACTCGCTGCCTCGCACATACAAAATCGAGTCGTTGAACACGCCGGTGCTGCGAAGTCCCTCCATATCCTGCATCAGTGCAGATATTTCGGTCGCCTGTGTGCCCTCGTGGACGTACAGCATCGTAGCCCGCCAACCGATGGCATGAAGTGCTTTCGCGCAACGCCGCATTTCGACGTAGTCGGAAGGGCGCTGTGCGACGACAAGCGCAAGGCGTTGCGGCAGGCTGTCGGTCATGCCGCACCGACGATGTCGTGGACGGCCGGCGCGTCGGCACAATGGACTTCTGCGACGATCGGCAAGGCGGCGCGTCGCATCGCTTCCAGCTTTTGGCCGCTGGACGCAGGGTCGAGCAGAGCCCACAACGACATCGCGTCGCAGATCACGGGCGTCGCCCTGTCGAACGCCGGAAAATCGAACGTTGCGCCGAAACTTTCGGCGGCCGTACTCTGCCGAATGGCAGCGACGGCGACTCCAATCGCAAGCGCTTCGACCAGCATGAAAGACGTGTATCCGACCACCAAATCAGCCGCGACGATGGCTTGGTATGGGTCCTCGTTCGGCTCGATGATGGCGACGGCATCCGGGTAGCGTTCGCGGAGCTGGCCATAGATGCCCGCATCTGCCGCCTCGAGCGGATGGATCTTGACGCGCAGCTCGAAGCGCTTTTCGCCCTTCGCTGCCTGGTGCGTCAAGATCTGCGACCACAATTCGATCGCTTCGGCCCGCATGTAACTTTGAGAGGGGAAAAGGATTGCCACAGGCGCGCCCTCATTCATGCTTTTTTTGACGCGACGGCGGCAATCGGCGATGAGCGCATTGCGCGCGCAGATTACTGCGGTCGGCGGCCAGTATCCCGCCTTCTGCAACTGGTCCGCCCAAAAAGTTCCGAAAACAACGATGCGGTCCGGCAGCGGCATGCGTGCGGCGAGGGTCCTGTGCTTTGCGGACCAGGAATAGTCGGGCTCGCGCGCATCGAACATGCCGTGCTGGATCTCGGTCACTCGAAGGCCGAGCGACAATGCGGCGGCGACTTCCGGCGTTTTGCCGTCCGGATCGACCACAACGACTTCGCCCGCCCGTGTCGGAAGGAAAAGGCGCCGCGCAATCCAGAAACGGACCCGAAATCGGGCAAGCTGGTCGGCGACGAGCATGTGCAGAGTCGGTGCGTCGAGCTGGCACAGATGCGGCGCCAGAGCCTGCGTGAGCGCTTCCGCCGTCGCGCACACGCGCGGCGCTGCAGACACAAGTCGCGCGAGAGCGGCACTGACAGCCCCGATCGAATAGTCGTCGTAAGTCCCCGAGGGCGGCAGAAGCGAAGCGCCGCGCCCCCACGGGAAGCGGTATCGCATCCACGGGCTGTCGCGTTCGAGTTTTCGGATATCGCCGATGTGGGGGTGGACTGAGCTTCCGTCGCCGAGAACCACCAGCCTATCTTCGTAGAGTAGTATTCCGCGATGGCGCCGAATTGACGCCGATCCGCGCAGGATCTGCCAGAGGCCGGAGAGAGCGCGGGCAACGGCATTTTTCGGCTTCGGCAATGCGACGTTGCCGTCCTCTGCGTTCAGACGCAGATAGGCGAGCCAAAGACGCTCCTTGACGATCGCCCATGCGAGCCAGCCGTCGAAATCGAACGACAGCAGCTCCGGCAATTGGTCGAGCGCGCAGAATAGCTCGTTGATCTGCACGTGGGTCAGGCGCTTGCCGGGTTCCATCACGCGGATCGGATGTTTGTCTTGGGCTTCACGTGTATTGCCGACTGCATTCATCGGCTGTGGGCCGCTGGCGCCGCCGCGCAACCTCGTGATACCCCAGGGTCTTCACATATGGCATAGAAGCGAAGCAAGCCCAAACAGGATGTGGCCATTCCGACTGCCTATACCACACGCGCAGCGACATCCTTCCAACAGATCGGCATACCTGCAGCGACAGGCGACGTCACGGTCCAGCCGAGCACAGTGTCCCAGTTTTCAACGGGGATGCCGCGGCAGGGGAAAGCAAAGCGAACCGACGCGATATCGAGCTTCGCCCCCCTCGGCAGGTCGCACCGTGCGACGAGACACTGACGCTGAGACGTTCCGATCACACCTTCTATCGGGGCAGACAAATCGCGCTCGGAGCGGCCGAGTGCCAGCCAACAATTGTACAACTGGGCGAGAAGCTCAGTGAGCTTGTCGAGTCCCGTCGTATGCGAAGCATCTATATCGAGAACCTCCGGAGCGAAATGCACGCCCTTCTCGATCACGCCCGCGCCCATCGCCACCGCCATGAACAACATCTCGTTCCCGACATGGTGGTCGGAGAGCCCGACCGGCAGGCTGAAAGCGCGGCGGTAGGTTTCGAGCAGACGCAGATTGTGCGCTTTGGGCAGCGCAGGATGTCCGTCGGGACTGTGCTCGACCACAATGTCAAGTTGGCCCGCCGCACGTGCGCACCGAACGGCACGGTCGACCTCGGCAAGCGTCGCACGACCGGTATCGACGACGAGCGGAAGCCCCTTCCCGGCGCAGTGGCGGATGAGCGGCAGATGGACCACATTGGAAGATGCAATTTTTAGCGCGGCCGCGCCCGACTCGGCTGCAAAATCGGCACCCGCAAAATCATAGACCGAAACGACGAAAGGAAAGCCGACGTTCCGGCACATCTCGAAAAGCTGATTGTAATGCGATAAAGGAAAGACCTTGCGTTCTATCAGCGCGCGATAGTTCTCGCGGCGCACGGTACCATCTTTCGACGCGTATACTTCAATAGTGTCGCCGGGTAGGCAAATCTCGGCGTCGTGAAGAATCTCGGTCTTGAGCACAACTGGTTGGCGAAAAACTTTTTGAGCCGCATCGAATATGCGAGTGAGCATTCCGCGCGCAAGGTTAATATCTTGGCCGAAGAACGCGCCTATTTCGGCAAAAAACAATGGAGGCCGGTCCGGCGCTACGACATGGTTGCCTATTTTGAATTCGCGGATCATAAGTCTTCGCAATTTTCAGCTGTGTTTAGGATCATTGGGTGCCGCCGAGTTTTCGCTCAAGATCGGCGACACGCTGGCGAAGAACCATCACGTCCGCGAACAGCGAGTTGCCGAAACGCGTGCCAATCGGAAAGCAGGGAACAACGACAGCATCGAGCGAGTCATCGGGTAGAATGTCCGCGATCTTGGTGACGAGAATCCCCGTATCCCCAGTCTTGACAAGATTGCCGGAAGCGGAGCGTCCGACCACTTCGCCGTTCGATCCGATATGGGCGGGGACGGACGGTGCCATTGACGCCTCGACGATCGCGATGCGCCGTTCGCCAATCAAACTGCGCGCGCAAGGTCCCGGTACGGTTATCGCGCGAATGAAGTTAAATATCCGCTGGCTCGGCCATTTCCAGTCGATCCATTCATCGCCCAACCGACGGCTGCTGAAATACGTGTGCTGGCTCGACAAATCGGATTGGCGAATTCGCGGCGCTTCGCCCTCGTAAATTAAGCCAAGCGCCTCGACAAGAGTGTTCGCGCACAGGCCATGAGCGCGCGCAAGAAGATCAGCATACGTATCCGACGGAGATATTGGCGAGAACCGCTGGACGATTATGTCGCCGGTATCGATTCCCTCGTCGATATAGTGCACCGTTATGCCGAAATTTCCCTCGCCATTTATGAGTGCCCAGTTGAGCGGATTCCGTCCGCGATAGAATGGCAGCGCACCCGCATGGCAATTGATCGCTCCATATTGTGTCTCGTCGATAAACGGCCGTTTGACGATTTGGTCAAAGGACATCGATACGAATATGTCGGGTGCGCATGCCTTCGTGCGGTCAAGGAAGGCACGGCTATTCACGTTGGGATCCGAAATGAAAGGAACGCCAAGCCGTATCGCCCAGGCCCGCAATCCCGCATCGGGACGGCCGTGTCGAGGCGTGACGAAGGCAACCTCCATTCGCGGATCTTCGGCGATGTATTGAAGCGCACGGTTGGCCCACGGTCCGTCCCCGAAGTAGCCGATCCGCAGTCGCGGTGCATGCGCGCCTGGCATCTAAGATCTCCCCAAGTCAACCGCCATCGATTTTCCGCCCTGAGTGCACGCGAGAATTGTTTCAAGTATCAGACGGCATGCATCGGAGGGATCGCTAAGGTGGGTCTTAGCTCGAATTGAAATCTGGGACTTCTCGCGTTCGGTTAGTGCCGTCGCCAGCGTCGCAGCAACCAAGTCCTGACGGTACACTGGCAAAACGAGCCGGTGCCGATGCAATGGCAGTTCTTCAAATGACACTCGTTCACGATAGTACTCCGCGATCTCTACATCAAAAAGCAGAGACACGGGAACGGAGATCGGAACAGTCGAATAGTAGTTTTGGTATGAAGCATCATAGGTGCAATTTGAAAACAAACTGCAAACAACGTCGCACGCAGCAAGACATTCATCGACGCTTCCGTGGTTTGCGATCACTGGCTTGAGACTGCTTGAGGCAAAAGCCGCAAGGGTATCGACCACGTCTTTTTCCGTCTCGCGCGGATGCATTCGGACTAAGATTTGGATATCACTACCAAGCGATTCGACGGCGCGGATGAAAGTGATGAGTGTCCTTCGATAGCCCGGCAAGCGATTTAGAGCTTGACCAAAAAATCCAATGACCGGTGTCTTGCCGGAAATGCCAAGGTCACGGCGCGAAACATTGCGTAAATCCTGGAAGTTGTATTCCGCGTAAGCGGCGTGGCGCGCAGAGCCAACGATTACGCTTTCGACACCAAAGCGCCTACGATTCATCTCCGCGGCCGTCGCATCTAACGCAAAAAAGAGACCGGCACCTTTCCCAAAAAACTTGTTCTGTTCGCCCCAGAAATCCTGAAGCAGATAACTGGGAACGTTAGCCTCGGCTAGAACTGCTTCGTCGATTCCGCCGTCAAATGGCGTAGATAGCCCAGCAAGCACCGCGTCGGGCCGATATGCCGAAAGTTCCGAACGTGCGATAGCGAGCAGATGGAGCGCCTCCGGTGAATCGTCTGTTGTGGCAGCCGGTGCGTTGATTTCAACATGCTCAATCTCCATCGAGCGTAGAATTCGGCTGGCGGGTTGCTGCGCGAGTATGCGCGTTTCGAAGCGCGCGTCACCCTTTAACGCCCGCACGACTTGTACGAGGTGGAGGGCAGCCGACACATCACGGATTGTTACGAGAAGGCGCAAAGTCACCGGGTCGCCCCACTTTCTGGATAACGGCAAATGGATAGCATCGAACATGCTACGATCGTCGCAAGGCGCAAAAACAGATAATAATCTGGCGCCACGACGACGCGCCGACTCAAATTCGAGCAAGAACGACTATGCGCGTGAGCCGAGTTCATCGGAAACGCAATTCGGGACGGGGCCAAGACAACGGACGCTATACGGTCTTTAGTCTGCAACGCGCAGAGCATGAAAGCCACAATAGAACTCCAGCCATCCACATGTTGCCCCTCCGCCGAGCCCTACGCCGAAGCAACTCACAGGATTATCCCCGGCTTTTGACTTACAAACTCACACGGTAATAAATTTCGCATTCCAAGCGGGTTCGAGTCAATCGGTTGGGGCACGTCAATTCGCCTCTTTCGATTTTATCGGGTATTCCTCGACAACGGTACCGGGGCCATCCAGTGAGCTTGCTCCCTCGGCGCGCAGTGGCACACTTCCTGTTGGGTGCGCGCAAGATACTCCACATCAGCGTCAATGTCGGCCGCTGCTTCGTCCCGACGATTGGCAACAGCGCTCACGGATCGATTGCCTTGCAGATCTTTTCGATAACTCGAGCACGACGGCGAGCCGCTTCTTCGAGAAAAAAGAATTTCCGCCATTCTGCGGCGAAAGATTCGTCTTGGCCGTTTTCCGCCGCAGCCAGCGTCAGGAGCGAACGCAGAGCGAGCGATCGGAGAATCGAAACGCCGTCGAAGATCGCCAACTCTGCCGACGTTCTGCGCGCTTGACCGTATGCCGCCATGAAGGCACATCCCAGCGTGACTGCCGCGTCGTCGTCTTCGACGACAACTAGCACGAATCTCTCGACGGCAAGAAGCAACTCGTAAACGACAGGCAGAACGCTGTGGCGGACATCCTCGAAATCGAGGATGTGTACCAGGCCATGTGAGACCAGAACGTTGCCGGGATGGAAGTCGCCGTGGAGCGGCGTTGCCTGGTGCATCGGCAGATCGAAGAGCAAGGTATCGTCCTGCGACAAAGCCACAAGTCGGCTAGCACGCGCGCAGCCGATTTGTCTTCCGTTGCGATAGACCGACCGCGTCGCCTCGAGCCCAGCAATTCTAGCAAGCGTGTCCTCGCGCCAGCGCGAAGCTTCAGGATGTGCGACAAGCGTATCGTGAAGTTTTGCCAGCGCCGCGCCGAGAAGATGCATTTCTCGCACGAGCGGCATAACCGGACGCCCTTCGAAAAACGGGGTCACGACAAGCAACTCCCCGCTCGGCAGGACCATGGGAGTCCCTCGCGTCGGCGCAGCCACAGGAACGCCGCGTTCGTGCAGCCAAGCAGCCAGATATTCGGCCTGCAAGATAGCATCGCGTCGCGAAGGCGCGATGCATTTGATGGCAAGAGCCGAGCCTACCACGTCTTCGAATTTATAGAGTATCGGGATGCCGCCGTCCGGCGCTAAGGCGACCAAGCGGCCTGACAAGCCAAGTGGCCCGAGAATGGCTTCTCGCGTTTGGATCGGTACCTCTCGCTGATGGAGGGCGGGTGGCCCAAGGCCCGGCCAAGGCGGTGCTCTATCTGGTGGGGTGGATGTCATCGCGCCACAGTGTTGAAGCGCTGGCGGTTATCGGGCTACTCAAATGGGAGCCTTCCCCACGATCCAAATGCACGACACAAATGCACGACACAAATGCCGCGGCGGATAGGTGCGAACGAGCGTGTGTAGGATCTACAAGCATGCCGGGCGGTCGCGAATGCTTTGGGTCGGGACAACTTCTTGCATCAACGATACACAATACTACTCGAAAGGCCGCCATTAAGTGGCAAAAAAGGAGACTGTGTTTTCAACCAGGTTCCAGTTGTCCTCGTCGCGAGCGCTGGCGTCTTTCGCTGCAAGGTTTCCGGTGTATCGCACATGAGCCCGATCTTGCCACCGTGCAGTATGTCGGGCGTGAGTCTTTTCGGCTGCTGCGGCACGCGCCGCGCGGCGGCGATTACGTCCGCGACCATTCGGCTCGCAAGCTCGAAATCCTGGCCGAAAAATCCGCCGACCTCGGCAAGAAAAAGCGCCGGCGCGCTCGGACCCAGCTTCGTACCGCCGATCGAAAACTCCCTGTCCGTCATCTTGCCTTCAAATCTATCTCGCCAGAGCGCGCCGCGCGGCCGGCGACATCTCGACAAGCCTCTTTGTTTCGGCAAAAATCCGTTCGGTCGCTAGGCCGTCTACGGTTCCCCAATTCGGCGCATCCAACGACTGGAGACCGGCAATCTGACCGAAAAAGTCCGCGTCGCAGCAAAGACGGTCCATTGCGAGCTTGTATTCCGCAAAGTTCGTCGCGTTCATAAATCCAGGAGCGCTATCATAGGTTCGGAGTCCGACACGATATGCATCCAAGTTAACGACCGGCTTTCCCGACGCAAGCGCCCAACGAATCGTGCTCGAGAAATACGTCGTGAATACGTCGTGCTTTGGAATTGACTCGACAATGTACTCATTCGAAACATCTATCCCCATATTTGCGACAAGCTTCTGAGCTTCAGGGCCACATGCCGGATGCAGCGAGACGGTAAGCTGCGTTTTTGGGATCGCGCGTAGATACCCAAGCACCTTATGCGTCATCTCGATATACGTCTCGAACGCGCTCGCACCTGCATAGGTGTCGTGGTAACTGGCCGGCCACGAGACGAGTATCTTTGTCGCCGCGCCATCAATCTTTTTCGGCATCCGAAAAGCAGCCCGGGCACTGGGAGTTGCCGCGAGGGAGTCGCTGAGCACGTCGCAATAAGGAGAACCGGTATCGCGAAGCTTGGCAGATGGAATTCCTTCATTTCGATATTGCGCCATCGCAACGGGATTCTCGACGCAAAGTAGGTCGCTTAAGCCGCCGTGGATTATCCACGAATCCCTCAACGTTATGCCGATAGATTCCATCGCGAGTATCATCAACGGGGGCAACATAACCGCATCCTCGAAACGGCCCTTTTTCAGCCATTGGGGGGCTAAGCGGCGCAAAGCCTGAAGATGCGACCCTGTGCACGCGATCAACCGTCCATCGAGATTCTTTTGTGCGAGATCCACTTCGATTTCGTGGCGTGTTCCGTTACCAAAGGGAACATCGACGACCGGAACACCAACCGATCTCGCTGCCCGCATCAAAGCCAAGTCCGAACTAATTCCATCTTCGTTGCAGATAACGGCGTCGAATTTGAATTCGCGAAATACGCTTTCCGCGACGCGCACCCGACGCAAGTGATTTCTACGCCAAACCCAACCAATTCGAGCGTCTCGATCGCGCAAAACCATCAAAGTGGCCAGAATGCCAACTTGCGTTAAGGGAGGGAATACAGACCATCGATACTGTGGAATGTTTGTTTTGCATTCGATTTCATTCAACGAGACTGTAGAGACGCCAAGCTCCTTCAGAACAGAACGAGCGCGATCGAAAAAATCGATTGAGGTCCCGAAATAGATGCCGACTGAGAAGTGCCCCATTTTTCGGGCACGCGATATAATCTCAAGCTGTAGACGATAGGAAGTCTCCCCCCCGAACGCATGCAGGAGTCGAAGCGGCTGCTGCATTTTAGAAGATTTCACCCTTTTTGGCCTGAGATTTATCCTCCGGCGCCAAGGACCAAAATGTCTTCTTTGGAACTAGATCCATGTTAAGAGGCGAAGGCTTCGATTTTTCGCCGCGAATGCAGTTCGCGCAAAGCGTCCCCTTGAGGTCGTTATCGATATGGCGCTGGCGCAATTGCTGGAACCTGTCACTTTGCCACGCATCGAGAAGAGGAACCTTCGACAGATCCTCCAAAGCCAAAAAATTTTCATAGTCGTTACAGCAGGCCTTCAAATAGCCTTCAACGCTGATATGTGCCTTGTTGAACGGTAGATGGCAATCGCGGTACGGCGGAGCAATAAGGTCCGGCATCTGGCCCGATTGATTCGACGCTTCGTAGTATATGATTTCGTCCACGAAAGGAGCGACTGTCTTCTTTAGCATCGCGAACGAATCGACCGTGTCCGGTGTTCCAACGAAAGAGACGCCCAAATAGGTTTTTTGCCGAACTCCTCGACGGTAATTGCTTATGAATACCAAGTTATCGAGAGCCTTTTCAAAATCGTCACGACCGTGAACTCGCCGGTAGGTTTCCCTGTCGCCGCCATTGATAGAGAACTTGACTGAATGCAAACCGGCATCGAGCAGGCGAGCAAATAGATCGTGGTCGCCAAGCACGCCATTCGTCGAGATATAGATATACTCGTATCCTATGTCCCGGCATGCGGCGACATACTGATCGAGCCACTTGCAAGTTAACGGTTCGGCGCCCGCAAAAAGACCTATTTCGCGCGCACCGCATTTGTAGGCATCGCCAACTAGGCGATGGAATAGATTGCGATCCATGTGCTTCTTGGGCCGCTCCATCAATGTATAAGCGCAAAAGCTGCAGTCATGATTGCAGATATTCGAGGTCTCAATCTGTATCTGACGCGGAAATGGCGGCTTGCGCTCGATTTTAGAGGTTGCAATCATATTCAACAGTCTTTTTCCAACATGGCTCCCCTGAGCGTTCTTGTCAGAAAACACGTTCGTCAGATTGGCCTCGACGGCCTCATGCGGATTATCCATTTTACTGCCCCTTAACTTGCAATCTGTATCTGCCGGGTTCAGGAAACAAAGGTCGATGATAGCGGAATACTGGCTTCAGATGAACAGGAGCCTGCCACATGCAGCAACCAAACACGTCGAAGCCTCGTTAACCTTTTGGTCTCGTCGATGAGATGAACTTTCCGATATCCTTGTCGATATCGAGATTACAGCATCTTGCATGCTGCGGTGGTTTAATTGAGTTCACGATGAACTCTCTTCGAATATCCGTGCATACAACGTCCAGAAAATTTTTCACCTCTGAATGCGATTTGATTTTCCTCGCCTCAGATTACCGGAATCTCTTTTCCGACGCGAAAAACCATCTGTATTCCTTAGCTCGAAGCTCAGACGGTCGTCACAGTGACGTTAAGTTTGTATCATTTGCCTAGTTCAGTTTTTTGGGCCTCGGGCGGGCGACCATAAAGTAATGGTCGACGAGGAGCTTGATCCCGTTCGTCAGCTGCCTCTCCTTGGCTTCGGTCGCCATTGTCCACGTTCGCACTGGATCCGACTGCTGCGGCAGCGAAAAGGGAATCTCGAACCGACGGAAAGAGACTTCGGCGTCCAGCCCTTCGATAGTCTCGCGAATAGTTTCGACGCTGAAGATGTTCCAGCCGGTCTCCCAAGGGTTTGGATGGCCGTCGATGCGCTTGCGATGGCGGATCATCGCGTCGATTCCGTATTCATTCAACGGCGACAACGCGATCGCGATCCCGCCAGGACGAACGGCATCGAGAAGGTTCTTCCAGTAGGCGTCGATCTGCGTTTCGTCGAAGATAGACATGCATCCGACCGAACATACGGCGTCGAATTTCCCGTGGAAGTCGCTCGGAAGGTCGAGAGCGGAAGCGACCGCAAAGTGCGCTTGCGGAAGAAGCTTGCGCGCCGTCGCGATCAGAGTCGGCTCGACATCGACGCCAAAAAAAGTTCCACCGTCGAGGCGTGTCGAAAGATGGCCCAAGAGTTCGCCGGTTGCGCAACCGACGTCCAGTATCTGCGGGGACGAATTCGGCAGCATGGTTTGAAGGATGTCGCCGAGAATGCGAAACATCTCTTTGGGCTTCGGGCTCCATCCTTGGTCGATATAGTGTTGGTGGTTCCGATAGGTTCCCTTGGCGGTCATGTCGGGGCCTTCCGGTGGGCAAACATGAACTCGGCCAGCGCGAAGTCGAAAGCGTCGTCGATATCGAGACTCTTTTCGCGCGCCATGGCGAAGGCAAAACACGGCCGCATGTAAAACCGGCCCGACGCCAGGAAGTCGGCCACGCGAACCCCATAGATCGCGCCGTTTTGCCGCAGGACGCTCGGCAGATCCTGATGTCGCGCCTCCATGTCGCTGTCGGTCGTGAACGGCTCGATGCGCTCGTCGACCACGCGAACCGCTTTTCCCGGATGATGGTCGATCGGACAAATGGACATGCCGGATTTCGCGTCCGATGCCAGGAATCCATCGACGAAACTACGAACGTCCGACGCCGTGCGGAACGGCGACGTCGGCTGCAGCAGCAATGCGATTTCGGGGCGATCGCCGTCCGCGCCCATTGCCTCGATGGCGTGGCGTATAACGGCGTCGTTCTGCGCGGTGTCGCTCGACAGGGATTGCGGGCGGTCGATCACTTTCGCGCCCTGAAGCCTTGCGAACGCGGCGATCTCGGGATCCTCCGTCGACACGTAAACAGCATCGACATTCGCGGCATTCACCGCTGCGTCGATGGAATACCCCAAGAGCGGCTGGCCGGCAAGCATTCGCATGTTCTTCCGCGGCAGCCGCTTCGAATTTCCACGCGCCGGAATAAGCGCGACCGTGCGGATTTTTCCGCCGCTTTCCGCCATTCAGCCCAACGCCTTCTCGAGGCGCGACAGTTCGACGAGCCGCTGGAACAGCGAGCACCGGCCGTTGAGTTCTTCGAACGTGCCGATATCAAGGACACGGCCTGCGTCCATAACGATGATCCGGTCGCAGCTGCGAAGCGTGCTCAATCGATGCGCGATGACGACCATGGTGCGGGACCCGCGCATGCGCGACAAAGCCTGGCTGAATTCGCTTTCGCTTCGCGCGTCGAGATTCGACGTCGCTTCGTCGAGCACGAGTAGCTCGCGGTCCTCGTAGAGCGCGCGGGCGATCCCCAGGCGCTGGCGCTGTCCGCCGGACAGACGCGCCCCGTCTTCGCCGATCGCTTCGTCGAGCCCTTTGGGCAGCGACTCCACGAACCCCTTCAATTGCGCCGTATCGAGCGCTTTCCAGACGTGCGCAACGTCGATCCGGTCGGCGCCGACGCCGAACACGACGTTCTGCAGAACGGTGTCTTCCACAAGGAAGGTCGACTGCGGAACATAGCCGATGTTCTTCGACCATGCGCGAAGACGCGTCTGGCTGTCGAGCGGCACGCCGTCGACGCGAATGCGGCCCGATGCCGGCGATACGAGCCCCATCAGCAGGGCAGCCAGCGTCGTTTTGCCCGCACCCGACGGCCCGGTGATGCCGACCATCTCGCCTTTGGATATGCCGAACGAAACCGGCAGAACGGCCGCGCGCCCCGCCCCCGGGTATGAAAACGCGACGTCGTCGAATTCGATCCGATCGGCGAAGGGCAGCGGTTCCGGCTCGGCCGAGGGCACGAAGACACCGGCCTCCAACGCCGCAAGCTCGTCGCCGATGATGTCGACCGCGTTGCGGCTTAGACTGAGGATCTGCAGCGAGACCATCATGCGGTTTAAAATAGGGATAAGGCGGAACAGCGTCGCCGCCAAGACCCCCAGGAGGGCGAGCCCGATTTCTCGCTGCGGGCTGAAGAACAGAAGGTACGCGACGATCCCCAGGATGGATGCGATGACGGCGCCTTCGATCGCAAGCGGTGAGACGGTAGACAGGAAATTGTAGCGCGCCGAGCGGAAGAAATTGCGCTTTTCGACCGCGACATAGGCATCAAGAAAAAACGCTTCCTTCGAGCTCAGCTTGGTCTCCTTGATCATTCCGATCGCCTGGCGAAGGATCGACTGACGCTTCTCGAAAAGACTATTCAACTCGCCCCCGATGTCGCTGAGCGGGCGATGCATCGCGAAATAGAGCCCCGTCGCAACGGCGCCCAGAACAACGAAGCCGAACAACGCCTCGCTCGGAATTACCAGAACGAGCAGTACACAGAGTGCCACCAGGATGATCGTATTGACGCAGAGATTGATAAGCGCCGACACAAACTGGTCGAAAATCGCGCTGACCAACGACATGTTGCGGATGATCTCCGAACTCGTCTTGGAAAGATGGACGCGATAGTCGGAGAAGAGGTAGATCCGCATCAATCGACGCGCGAGTTCGGATTTCCACTTGGCGAGCGTATTCACCTGCAGCCAGTGGAACGCCAGCATGTAGCCGTTCTTGCCAATCATCAGAACGCCGATCAGCACAAGCAGCGCGATCGAAAGGGATGGCCCGGGTACGATTTCGAACCGGGCCAGCGCTTCGCCCAGCACCGGTGTTCTTGCAAGACTGCTGGGATCAACGATCAGAATCAGCAGCGGAAAGACCAATCCGATGCCGGCCATCTCGATAAGAGCGGCCACAAGGCTGAAGGCAAGGAAGGCCGCAAGCTGAAGACGCTTTCCTTTGAACTCGGCAAGCAGGAAGTCGCTTCCGTTCGGCGACAGATTGAAGACGCGGAACTTCAAGGGCGGTCTTTCGGCAATAGAAGCATCCGAGTTCTGCGGCAAGGAGGGAACGCCGCTAGGGCGAAACACCTGCACCGAAAACAGTATGGCGCAATCTCCAACCGCCGTTTTCGAACTTCCAGAGATGGGGTGATCGGAACTGGTCCGTGAGCGCGTCGAAATACGCGCGCGTTACGATCGGCTCCTCGAACATCTTCGACGCTACCGGAAAATGCTTCTCCGGCATCGAGAGATATTCGAAAACCTCCTTTTCGAACCGCGTCGAGTACTCGCCGTCGAAGCGACGTACAAGACGCACCGCTTCTTCGCGGTCGATTTCGCCGTTCCGGATCTCTTGCGACGAGTCGTAGGTGGCGCGGCCGATTCCGAATTTCACGAACGTCGTATAGTAGTGCAAATCGTCGATGCGGTCGTCGATCGAGCTGTATTTGCTGTAGGTGCCCGCAGTGCGCTCGGGTGCGGCGCGAAAGCCGCCGTGCTCGACCGCGTAGTAGTAGCATTCCTGCGGATGCCAAGGGATGTAGTAGCCCAGATACTGCACATCGACTTTCGCACGGTGCAGAAGCTCGGCGTCCGGCGGCATGTAGGGCAGAAGGTCGTGTTCGCTCAGGCCGAAACTGTTCTTGAGATCGTTCAGCGACGTGCCGGCGAGCAGAATCTGCGAGCGGTCGGGTGCCGTGAAATAGACTTGGTCTTTCGTAGCTTTGCTGTCGGCCGAAGCGGCGTTGCCGTATTCGGTCGGATTTTCGCCGTAGAAGACCAAGGGGATGCCGAGTTGCGCTGCGATGCGCGGCGGGAAATACATCTGGCCCATGATGAAGGGCTGGAATGGATGGAACATCTGTTCGAGGGCGAGCCGCGTCAGCAGCCGGTGCACGCGGCCGTTGGGCGTGAAAAGCTGGTTGTCGAAGCCTGCATGCATCCACGCCTGGAAATTCTGCCAGCCCCACTCCGTGTAGATATGCGGTGCCCACGTTACCGTCAGCGGGTTCATGCCGTATTCGAATTTGAGCTTGTGCGCGGCGTAGAAACTGTCTTTGCCGCCGGACCCCGGCACGACGCAGTCGTAGCCGCCGTCGCTGCGGCGATAGCGGCTGCACAGCTCCCGCAGTTCGAGATCGCGCGATTTCCAGTCGACCGACTTCTTCTTTTCGGCAATGCGGCAAGCTGAGCAGATGCCGCTTTCGTCGAAGGCGACGGTCGGCTTCTGCGAATCACGATTATGCTTGTACTCCTTGTCGGAGTTCGGCTTTTGGTTGCTGTAGGTGCAGGATCGGCAGAACAAAACCTTCGGCGGCAGCCCGTAGAAGCGGGTGGGTTCGGCCAGATCCTGCGCGTAGCGCGCTTGGTCGACGGGTTTGGGTGCTGCGATGATATCCATGGTTTGGCCTTGGTCGTTTGCGAGAAAAGGTAAACGCTACCAGCTCGTGAGGCCGCCATCGACCACGAGGTTCTGGCCCGTCATGTAGCTCGACGCATCGGAGGCGAGATACAGCAACGCGCCGTGCAGTTCGCTCGACTGCCCCATGCGGCCCATCGGCACGCGGGCGCTGTAGCGTCGGCTGAACATATCGTTTTGGCCACTTTCGATGCCGCCAGGCGTCAGAACGTTCACGCGAATCCGATGCTCGGCCCAATAGGTCGACAGATAGCGCGCAAGACCGATGACCGCCGCCTTCGACGCGCTGTAGACGGCAGGCGTATTGATGGCACGGCCGAGATAGTGCGAACCCTCGTAGATTCGCTGGTCGGGTGCGACGACGCCGTAGATCGAGGCCGTCTTGATCATGCTGCCCCCGCCCCCTTGCGCCACCATCTGCCGACCGACGGCCTGGGCTACGAGGAACATCGCATCGATATTGACGGACATCACCTCGCGCCACGTCTCCAGACTGTACTCTTCGAAGGGCGCGAAGAAGGCAGAAAGGTCGCTCGACTTGGTGGCCGCATTATTGAGAAGGATGTCGATCCGGCCGAATTGCGCGACCGTCTGCGCAACCATGCGCGCGACTTCGCCAGGATCCGCGATGTTGCCGCCGAGGGCCGCGAAGTCGCCGCCCGGCATGGCAGCACGAAGTTCGGCGACTGCCTCTTCCGCACGAGCTTGCGTCACGTCGACGAGCGCTATCCGCGCGCCATTTTCGGCGAGCATGTGGCAGAAGCCTCGGCCGAGAATGCCCGCCCCGCCGGTCACAAAGGCAGTTTTGCCGCCGAGGGCAAACATATCGGTCAAGGGAGCAACTCCATCGAACGTCCAGGTGCGAGATTTCGAGCGGCCACAATCAAGCGCATCGTCGCAAGCGTGCGGCGCGGATCGACCGGCGGCACGCGCGTTTCGACCATCTTGAAGAAATGTCCCAAGGTGCGCCGGAATGCCGTGAAATTGTCGTGCAGATCGACATGCGCATGGCCGCCGGTACCGTAGATTCCGAGACGGAAAGTCTTCGCGACGGACCCTAGGCAATTCAGTTGCATCGCGGTCCCGTCGGCCAATCGCAGCGCGAACAGTTCCATGTCCGACGGCAAACGCAGGATTTCAACCGGCGGTGCGAAACCCAAACCGTCGATCGCGTCGAGCATGTGGATGCCGTAACGATCGATGCCGAAAAGCACCGTTGCGGTCACGAGCCTCACTGGTCCGATCGCGGGCAGTCGCGCCCGCAGTTCGTCACACTCGCCGGCATAGCGCATGCCCGACGTCGACATGAGCAGGCCCTGCTCGAGATAGGGGCGCAAGCGCGCCAATTCTTCTCCGTCCAGCGACAGCGGCTTGTCGACGAAGACCGGCACGCCGCGTTCGAGGAACGGCAGGGCAAGCGGCGCGTGCGATTGCCAATCGTCCCGCGCCACGATCAAGGCATCGACTTTGCCGAGCATGTGCTGCGGCTCGGCCACGGCGTTGGGGATCCGAGACGCGTCGCAGAGCTTGCGTGTCAATGCGGGATCCTGCGTCCACGCATGCGTGACGGACACGCCATCGAACCCAAAGGCCTCCGGCGGCTTGGCATCGAGATAGGCGAGGATGACGGGCCAATCGGCGCGCACGAAGCCCGCGCGATCGTAGCCGTTGACGATCGCCGAAAAGGAAAACGGATGTCCGTTGCCTTCGCTCAAACCCATAATGCCGACGCGTATCACCAAACGGCCCACCCGCCGTCGACGCAGAAATTCTGGCCGGTGATGTAGGCGCCGGCATCCGAACACAGGACGGCCGCCGCCCCCTTTAGATCGTGCGGACGGCCAATGCGGTTGAGCGGGTTCTTGGCCTCAAGCCGCGCGATGAAATCGGGATTCTGCGTCTGGGTCGATTCGAACGGGAACGGCCCCGGACTGATGCAATTCGCCCTGATTTTCATAGGAGCGAGAAAACTCGCCAGATAGCGCGTCAACTGGATGACGCCCGCTTTGGCGGCACCGTAGCTCGGCGGATTCGCAAAGCGCTCGCTATCGTACATGCGGTAGTCGGGCGCAACGTGCCCGTACATCGACGCAATGCTGAGAATGGTGCCTTGCTTTTTCGCAAGCAGCGGCACCGCCGCCTTGACGGTGCGGAACACGCCGTTCAGACACACCTCGATATCGAGATTCCAGTCGTCGTCTGAAATCGACTCAAACGTGTTCTTCCGCCCCGACCATCCGGAATTCACGAGAATGTCGAGCGTGCCGCCGGTGATGGCGCCCGCGGCATCGGCCAAAGCGCGTATCGATTCTGGCATCATGATATCGACGCCGAAGGCTCGATGGTCGCCCGGAAAGCGCGATGTCATGCCTGCGACGAAGGCTTGGCATTTGGACACGTCACGGCTGGCGACGACAACGCGCGCGCCCAATTCGGCCAGCGCGTAGGCGATTTCGCCCCCCAGCAGGCCAGCCCCCCCTACGACGAGCGCATCGCGCCCGCGCAAGGACAAAAGATTAGATAAGCTCGGAGCGGTTTGCGGATGCGAGTATGGCATTGGCGATCACGAAGTCCTTGTGAGTGTCGACGTCGATGACGGCTTCGGCATCGACGATTTCAGCGCCGAAACGTCCGAACAGAATGCTCGGGCCGTCGTCGGGCAACGTGGCCGGACGGAACGCATAGACGGCACCGTTCAGAGCGAAGGCGGGCGTCAATTGCTGGCGCGGCTTCCACGGGACGGCGCCTTCAAGGAAGGGCTGCGGCAGGCCTTCGACGACGCGCCAGCATCGCTCGGGGTTTAGCGGCGCTTCGTTGAAAGTGGCGATCGAGTCGAGATTCTCGTCCGCGAGCCGCCGCAGGCAGCGCGACACGAGGCCTGCAGGGCGAAACGGCGACGTGGCTTCTAGCAGCACAAGAATGTCGACTTGCTTGCCGACCGCAGCACGTTCGCGGACGAAATGGCGGATCGTATCGACCACCAGCGCGCTGTCGCCGGCGAGTTCCGGCGGGCGCTGATGCAAATCGGCACCCAATTCGCGGGCCGCAGCGGCAATGCGCGCATCGTCCGTCGACACAAACACTTCGTCGATCTCGGGCGTCGCCAGGGCCGTCTCGATCGGCCATGCAAGCAGCGGACGGCCGCCCAGCGGATGGAGATTCTTGTACGGCACCGATTTGCTGCCGCCGCGGGCCGGCACAAGCGCTACGACGTGCAGACCGTCAATCAAGACGATCCTCCAGCATCAGCAGCTTGTGCGCCCATTCAAGATCTTCTTTGCGTCCGATATCGATCCACTCCTCGGTAATGACATAGCTGTTCGCGCGACGCCCCGACGCAATCAGATTCTGGATCAGATCGGGCATGTCGAGTGCCGCATCGGCGCGCACTTCACTCAGGATGTCGGAAGCCAGCACGTAAATGCCGCTGTTGATAAGGTGGCGGAAGGTCGGCTTCTCCTCAAGGCCCACGATTTGCTGCCCGTCGACCGAAACGCATCCATAGGGAACGGTATAGTGGTGCTCGCGCACGCCGACCGATGCCGCGACGTTTTCGGCAAGAAAGAGGTCGAGCATGTTGCCGATGTCGGTCTTGGTGATGATGTCGCCGTTCATGACGACGACCGGCGCCTGCTGGCGCGGCAGCAATCCGAGTGCGCCTGCGGTTCCCAACGGTTGCTGCTCGCGCAAATAGACGATTTCGACGCCAAGCCGGCTGCCGTCGCCGAAATGGTCTTCAATCATGTGGCCCAGATAGTTGACCGAGATATAGAACCGCTTGAATCCGAATCCGATAAGCCGCTCGATTTGCCGTTCGATGACAGGCTTGTTGCCGACCTTCAGAAGCGGCTTGGGCATATCCGCCGTCAGCGGCATGAGCCTGCTGCCGCGCCCGCCCGCCATCAGCAGCACGCTCGCGTTACGCTGCACGATGTTGACGACAGAGTCGAGCAGCACGACGTCGAACACCCGTCCTTCTTTGTCGACGCGCGGCATGTGCCGCACAACGGAGTTGCGCATCCGCATGCGCAGAACTTCCACGCGCTCCTGGGCATCGGCGACTTTTGGACTGCGGTTCATAATGAGATCGACGGTGCTTTCAAAATTCTGGCCTGTCGAAACGCCACGCCGTATGTCGCCGTCCGTCACAGTGCCCAGCAGCCGCCCGTTCTCGTCGCAAACAACGAGGAACTTGATCTCCGCGTCCTGAATACGCTGCGCTGCCGCGCGAATCGTCGCGCGCGGCGAGATGATCACGGAAAGAAGAGTCGAGCGGCTTACCAAACTTTTCCCCTTGTCCCTTCCGGCTAAGCCGGTAGGTCGTTTGCGTCGATCTGTTCGTCGGGCGCGTAGTTGCGGCCCGCGCGCGCGCCTACGAGATCGCCGCCGCGTAGCGGCGATATCCCGTTGCCGGGGCGCTTGACGGCAAGATCCTCGGCCGCGAACGGCGTTCCACGCAAGATTTTGCGCGTGGCAACGATCGAGCCCCGTGCGGGCAGTCGATTCTGGATTTCGACCGGATTGGGCACTTTCACGCCGTCGCCAAGAGCGCTCTCCACGTCGCGAATTTCACGGATCATGGCGGCGAGTTCGTCCGGCTCCAACGAAGCCGCATGGTCGGGGCCGGGCAAATCGCGCGAAACCGTAAAGTGCTTTTCGACGACGCAAGCACCGAGCGCCACCGCCGCGACCGCCACATGTCGCCCTTCGCTGTGGTCGGAAAAGCCGTACGGCAAGCCGGTTGCCGCATGCAAGGTCGCCATTGCGCGCAAGTTCGTCGCGGCTGCGGGTGCCGGATATTGGGTGACGCATTGCAGCAGCGTCACGCGGCCGCGCAAGGGCGCGCACCAATCGTCTTGGGCAGCGCGGATGGCGGCCAATGCTGCCGACGGCGGCGGGGTGTGGCCTTTCGTCTTTTCGGCCCAGACCAGAAGGGCAAGACTGTCGAGGATTTCCTCGAGCGTGCACATGCCGCTTGACAGGATCAGCGGCAGGCCGGTGTGCCACGCGCGGATCAGCAGGAATGCGTTGATAACTTCGCCCGACGGAATCTTTAGTCGCCGCACGCCGACCGTATTTGCGAGAAAGTCGACGCTTTGCGGATCGAACGGCGACGACATGAACTCGATGCCCGCAGCCTTCGCGCGCGCACACAGATCGAGCAACATCTCGTTCGGCATCTCGAGCTTCTTCAGCATGGCGTGCTGCGAACCGCTGTCGCCGGTATTGCGTATCTGGTAGTCGGCCCTAGCCGCCGATTTCAGAACAAGCTTGTCGGCGGAGAATGTCTGGAACTTGACCGCATCCGCCCCGGCGGCCGCCGCCACATCGACCAATTGGCGCGCCAAGTCCAAGGAGCCGTTGTGGTTAACGCCGGCTTCGGCAATCACAAATACGCGGCCCGATTCATCCCTCATTGCACCCCCGTAACAACAATATCTACGAATGGTTTGGGCGTGCGAAGCGCATTGGCTTCGGCGCCGAGCAGATGCTCAACAATTCGCCTGGAAACGTCGAGGCCCCTCTCGGCATAAGGATTTTCGCGGCGGGCTGCTTGGGCGCGGAAACGGGGCGACAAGGCCTGCGCCACCGCCGTGCGGATCGAAGCGAGACTGGCCGAGCAATCGATCACGGACGGCGCGCGCGGCCGCCCCTGCTGGCGCAAGCCGATATTGACGGTGGGAATCCCCGCCGAGGGCGCCTCGATCAAACCGCTCGACGAATTGCCGATCATCAGATCGCAATGCGCCAGCGCGCTGGCGTAGCCGACAACGCCCAGCGAACCGTGCAGCGCAAGGCGCTCCCCGTAGCGTTCGCGCGCCGCCGCGAGAACGGTCATGACGCGCGCCGCGCCTGGATCGGCATTGCTGCCGGTGGCCAGCACCGCCATGCCCGAAAACTCGAAAAGTGCGTCCAACAGGGCCTGCATCGCAAGGTCGGGCGGCTCGTCGGCCGCCGTTGCCGGATGGTACGTCACAAGTGCAGTGATCTGCCCAAGCTGCATGCCGATGCGTCGTTCGAAGGCGGATCGATCGTCGATTTCGACCTTGCTGAGATTCTCGATGCCCGGCGCGCCGACGGTGTGGACCCATTGCGGATCTTCGCCAAGCTGCAGAATGCGCTGCCGGTGTGCTTGGGTAGTCGTCAGATGGAGACGCGACAATTTGGTGATCGCGTGCCGAATGCCGTCGTCGAACGATCCGCCCGTCACTTCGCCGCCATGGATATGCGCAAGCGGAATGCGCGCAAGATATGCCGCCTGCGCTGCCGCCAGAATCTCGAACCGGTCGCCCAGGACAAGAACGAGATCCGGCCGCAAGGCAGCAAAGGCGTCGGCCATGCCCCGGGTCACTTGTCCGGCGGCTCGCGCAGCACCGGCACCGTCGAGATCCTCGCAATCCATCGCGACCTCGGCCGCGACCGCGAAACCATCGGCGCGGATCGCATCGATCGTGTGGCCGAAGCGGCGCGACAGATGCGTACCCGTCGCGATCACCAACAGTATTGCGCGCGGATCATCGGCGAGCGCGCGCATCGTCCAGTACAGCAAGCCGTATTCGGCCCGCGAACTTGTGACGACCGCAATCCGCCGCGGGGTCGCGTCAGCCAACGAGCATCTCCGCCAGCTTCGGGCTGCTGGGCAGGCAGATGATCCGGTCCGCCATCTCCCCGGTAACCGGCAATTCGTCGCGCGGCGCGTCGGCGTAGATTGCGAGGCGATGCATCGGCGTCCAACACGGGCGGCACACGAAGCCTGCCGCATGCAGCGCCTCGAAAGCCGCATCGAGCGTGGCCGTATCGGCCGAATGCAGCATCACGGCGTTGAGCCAGAAATTGTCGGCGGAACCCGCACGTTCGTCGAGGAACGTCCAGTGGCGCGCTGCGGCGAAGGTGTTACGATAGCATGCTGCCAGACGCCGCTTGCGCGCCAGCATGTCGCCGAGGCGCCCGAGCTGTGCAAGCCCCAAAGCTGCGTTGAGATTGGGCATGCGATAGTTGAAGCCGACTTCGTCGTGGAAGAACGCCCAGCGGTGCGGTAGCTTTGCAGTGGTGCTCAGATGCTTGAGCCGCGCCGCAAGCGCGGAATCGTCGGTGACGATCGCGCCGCCCCCGCCGGTTGTGACGATTTTGTTGCCGTTGAAGCTGAGGGCGGCTGCTACGCCTGCGCGTGCGCCAAGATCTTCAGCATCGCGGCTGCCGAGCGATTCGGTTGCGTCTTCGACGATCGGCAGCGACCAATTCGCGGCAACGCGGCGCAAGGCGGCCATATCGCCGATATGGCCGAACACGTGCACCGGCATGATCGCCGCAAGGCGACGACCGGTTTGCCGATTGCGCAGCGCGCCGCCTTCGCGCATCGCCACGCGCGCCAGATGGCTTTCGAGCCGCGCGCAGTCGATCGAAAGGTCGCTGCGCGTGCAATCGACAAAATGGGGTTGCGCGCCCGCATGCACAATGGCGTTGGCCGATGCCACGAAAGTCAGCGACGGGCAAAGCACCTCGTCGCCCTTGCCGATGCCGAGAGTGTGGAGCAGCAGATGCAGCGCGCTCGTGCCGCTCGCCAAAGCGACGGCGTGGCGCGTGCCGCATGCCTGCGCCAGTGCCGCCTCGAAAAGCCCCACATGGCGGCCCGCATACGAGACATAGCCTTCGTCGAGCGCTTCCATCACCAGCGCTTTTTCGGCGACGCCGATTTCAGGCTCATGCAGGGCCAAGCTTTCGCCCGCGCGTGCGAACATCCCGTCGAGCATACCGACGATTTCGTCGATGGCTTCGCGATTGGCGCCGTCGCTCACAGCGTGTACGTCCCGACGCGATAGCGCGCCAGATTCTGCGGCTGCCGGAACCAAGCGGTGGTTTTTTCCAGCCCGGCGCGCAAGCCTTCACGCCCCTCGAGACGGGGCCGCCAGTCGAGCAGACGGCGGGCCTTTTTGTTGCAGGCAAGCAGACGGTCGACTTCGCTTTTCTCGGGCCGCATGCGCGCGTCGCTCCACGCGATCTCGATCTGCGCGTCCATGATTTCGGCAATAAGAGCCGCCGCATCGCCGACGGTGATTTCGAAACCGCTGCCGAGATTGATCTCTTCGCCGACCGATGTCGGCGCGTCCAGCACGGCGATAAGTCCGGCGGCCGTGTCTTCGACAAAGTTGAAATCGCGCGTGGGACGCAGCGCACCCAGTTCAATGCGCCGCTGCCCGGCGGCGATCTGGGTGATGACCGTTGGAATGATCGCGCGCGTCGACTGGCGAGGGCCGTAAGTGTTGAAGGGCCGCGCGATTGCGATCGGTGTCGCAAACGAGCGGAAGAAAGACAGAGCAAGCTGGTCGGCGCCGACTTTAGACGCGGCATAGGGCGACTGCGCGTGCATCGGATGCGCTTCGGTGATCGGCACAAATTGTGCCGTTCCGTAGACCTCGCTCGTCGATACGTGCACGAGCTTCGACAGGCCCAAATCGCGCGCCGCCTGGACCATGTTCAAAGTGCCCACCACGTTGGTCTGCACGTAGCTTTCAGGCGCCACATAGGAATAGGGGATGGCGATCAAGGCCGCGAGATTGAGCGCGCGGTCACATCCCTTCATGGCGCCGCGCACGAAGGCCGCGTCGCGAATGTCGCCCGACACGATCTCGATGGCGTCCTGGATTGCCGGATCGAGCGCGTCGATCCAGCCGCGCGTGCCGAACGAATTGTAGAGCGCCATCGCCCGCACGCGCTCGCCGCGGCGCACGAGCTGCTCCAGAAGATGCGAGCCGATGAAGCCGTCGGCACCGGTCAGCAGGATCGTCAACTTTGGCTCCTCACGCCCATTCGAATTGGCGGTTTGCGTCGGCGGCTGGATCGTCGATGGCGACCGTCTGCCCGCCCGCCTCCGCCGACCGATAGCAGGCGGCGATGCTGGCCACGATGCGCTGGCCCGCAGCACCGTCGGGGAAATCGCGGCCCGCCATCAGCGCCCGCACGACGCCGACAGTCGGCCGCACATTGTCTGCTTGCTCAAACGCGAATGTCCGCCGATCCCAAGGCATGCCGTAGCGCGTGCTGGGCTGCGCGCGATGTTCGGGCTTGCGCGCCGTCACGATCGCTTCGCTCGCGAGTTCATCGACGAACATGTGCCCGTGGGCGGCGGCATAGACTGCCAGCATGCCGTGCCCTTGGTCGCGACCGATGGTCAGGATCAGCCGTTGCCCCGACGCGGATTCGAACCGGAATTCGCCGCTTTGGTCGAAGAATCGGGGGCCGCGCGGATTAGCGATAGGGTCGCCAGCGAACCAGCCCGCGACCTTCGTCGGCCACTCGCCCGTCAGATAGTGGAACGCTTCGACATAGTGCGAGCCGTTCATTGCAAGACCAAAGCAGCCCGCTACCACGCTCATGCTCGCAAGGCGGCCAAGCCCGCCCCCGTCCAGCTCGGCGCGCACGATGCGGTACTGGTCCATGAAACGCATCTGGTGATTGACCGCAAGACGGGCACCGGCCGTCTCGCACGCGGCCAACATGCGCTCGCATTGCGCAACCGATGTCGCCATCGGCTTTTCGCACAGGATATTCCCCGCGCCTGCGGCGGCTGCAGCGCAGGTTAGTTCGCAATGCGTGTCCGCAGTGGTCGAAATCACGACTAGATCGAGCCCCGCAAAGGCGGCGAACATCGCGCGATGGTCGGCGAAGCGTGCCGCCGCCGGAACGCCGAAAGCGTCGCCGAATTCGGCGAGCGCTTCAGAGCGCACATCGCACAAGGCCGCGATTTTTATCCCGAGACTCTGTAGAGCCTGCGCGTGCGCGCGGCCCATGCGCCCGGCACCGATCAATGCTGCACTTGCTGTTTGCATGTCCACGTCCAGGTGGCATTCGTTTGCGGAAACTATGTTCGAAACACGAAGTTTTCGAGGATTTTTAGGCCGGCCGGTCCGCTCTTTTCCGGGTGGAACTGGACGCCCGACACATTGTCCTTCGCGATCGCGGCGCAGATATCGATGCCGTCGTAGCGGCAATCGGCCAGGCGATCGACGGCGCGGTCGGGTACGGCAGCGAAGGAATGGAGAAAATAGCATGGCGTCCGCGGCGCTATGCCGGTCATGATCGTTCCTTTCCAATCGTTGCGCACTGGAAGCAGGTCGCTCCACCCGATATGCGGGATCTTGTGCGGCAACCCATCGGCGCCGGTCTTCGGCACGGCCAGAACGCGCCCCGGCACGAATCCGAGACCCGCGTGGGCGCCGAACTCCTCGCTGGTGTCGAGCAGCATCTGCATGCCGACGCAGATTCCCAGCAGGGGACGCCCAGCGGCGACGAAGCTGCGAACCGCATCGACAAAGCCGCAAGCCTGCATGGCCGCAACGCAGTTTCCGAAAGCGCCGACGCCCGGCAGCACGACCCGGTCCGCCGCTGCGATGTCGTCCGGGCTCGCGCTGAGTCGGGCGGTCGCACCGCACGCCGCGACCGCGCGCGCCACGCTGCGAAGATTTCCGACGCCGTAATCGACGATGGTGACGAGCGGCGTCATGCGGCGCGCACGCGAATGCCCGCCGCACGCGCCGCGCACCGGATGTCGCCCAGTGTCGCGCGGTCGTAGTGCAGCATGTCGGCGATTGCGACTGCATCAGCAGCACCCTCCTTCACCACGTCGGCAAGATGGGCGAACTCGCCCATGCCGCCGCTGGCGATCACCGGCACCTTCGCCGCTTTCGAAACCGCGCGCGTCAGCGCGAGGTCGAAACCCCGACGCGTTCCCTCGCGATCGACGGATGTCAGCAAGACTTCGCCAGCCCCCCGATCCACCGCTTCGCGCACCCAGGCGACGACCGCGCGCCCGGTCTTTTCGCGGCCATTGTCGGTGTAAGCTTCCCATTCGCCTTGCGCCGTCTGCTTGGCCTCGACGGACAGAACCATGCATTGCGAGCCGAAATGGTTGGCGATTTCCGTGATCAATTCGGGGCGTGCGACGGCGGCAGTGTTCACGGCCACCTTGTCGGCGCCGGCACGAAGCAGCGCTTCGACATCGCCCAGATTGCGGATGCCGCCGCCGACCGTGATCGGAACGAAGACGTTCTCGGTCGTCGTGCGTACGATGTCGCCCAGACTGTTGCGCCCGTAGAGGCTTGCGACGATATCCATGTAGACGATCTCGTCGGCTCCGGCCGCGCAGTATTTGCGCGCATATTCGGCCGGGTCGCCGATCTTGCGGAGCCCTTCGAGATTGATACCCTTGATCAGATTGGGGGGCTTCACGTCGAGCCGCGCGATGAGCCGCGTGTACGTCATGCGATTTCGACGAGGACAGGGCCGGGATTGAACCGATGGCGTCTCCCGTCGCGCGAACAGACGAGATCGCTGCCCATCCGCTCGCCCGCATGGCTCACCCAGCCAATCTGGCGTGCCGGCATGCCGACCATCAATGCGTGCTCGGGAACATCTTCCGCGACCACCGCCCGGGCGCCGATAAAGCAGTAGGCGCCGATCGTGGCGCCGTGACGGACCAGAGTGGGCCGAAACTCCGCCTTGCGATCGACGGTCGCGCGCGGATTGTGCACATTGGTGAAGACGCATGAGTGGTCGCGAAACACTTGATCTTCGAGTTCGACGCCGGCGTCGAGGCTCACGTTGTTCTGGATCTTGCAGTTGTCGCCGGCGACGGTGCTGCCCGCGATCATCGCATTCTGCCCGACAACGCAATTGCGCCCGATCCGCGCGCCGCCGAAGACATGGACGAAATGCCAGATCTTTGTAGCGACACCGATTTCGCACGATTCGTTGACGACAGCACTTGGGTGCGAAAATGCGTCGTTCGCGCTCTGCAAAAGAACGGCTCGCTTAGGAAGAGAGAAGTTGCGCGATGCGCGGGTGGGCGTGTGCCGCATGCGCCGGCGCGACGGCCATGGTCCGCAGTTTCGAGACGATCTCGATCGACGGGCGAACCAGTTCCAAACCGTATCCTCGGCCGGAGAGAATTTCTCGGTAGCTCTCGTCGTGGAGATCTTCGAAACCGCTCGTGAACTCGAACGCTTGGTCGTCGATGGTGATTGGGCGGTATGCGCGGTTGCCTTCGCGCATCGGACCGGGCAGATAGTCCGCGCTCAAGGATAGAAACCACCGCACGCGCGCGAACGCGAACTCCATGATGCCGCCGGCGCGCTTTTTCTCGCACAGGGGCAGATCGTGCTGCGTCGGCTCGCCGAAGACGTAGGTCAGCATGCCAAAAAAATGGAGGCCGATATTCTTGTAAAAGCCGCCCGACCCCACGGCGTCGCCTATCCACGACACGTCGTACCATTCGCCGCGCGGCGCCACCCAGGTGAGATCGACAAGTTTTTTCGCGCAATTCGATAACCGACGGATGCAGCCGCAGTTGCAGAATGATCGACACGCTGCGGCCGTGTTGCAGCTCGAGCATCGTCAGACTGTCGATTTCGACAGGGTTCAGCACGGGCGGCTTTTCACAAATTGCATCTATACCGCACAAAGCACGAACGCGTATTGCTCGAAATGACGATAATTGAGCGACCATATGCTGACATAGTCGATTTTCTGGTCGGCCGTCAAAGCGCGATCGACGAAGGCAGTTAGAGCACCATAATCCGAAAAAAAGCATGTTTAGGAAAACAAAGGCCTAGAATGCCGACCGATTTGGAAGGCTCCATCGCATCCAAAAGATTGCCGCCGACATTGCGAATCGCCTGCAGGTGTAACGGCGCACTGTATCCAGCAGCACCGGGAAGAACAAAGTTTTTTCGATTTTCATAAACCATCAACGTTTCGATTCGCCTTTCGGGCAACACTTATGGCATCGCTTCGAAATCCATGAAGAACTGCGACTGTTCAATAGCTACCGCACTGAAGGTGGGCGTTAACTTTACGCCTCCAATCAACCTGCAACATTCTATCGCCATCCCAGAGCCAGATGCAACGATTTTATTCGCTGCCGCCCTTCGGCGTCCGCTCCCTTTTGGCCGAAGATCGACAGCGCCGAGGCCTTGCAAGTTTTCTCAAGCCATCGATGCGCGCGCGACTCAACTCTCGCGTCATTCGCGAAGCGCTTTGGCGACGTGCTCGGCAAAAACGCCATGCCCCCGGATGCTCAAATGGGTGAGGTTCGAGTATATCTCGCGTCGCGTCGTCAGACTTTCGGTTCTGATGCAGCGTGATCCCAAAACTTCGACGCAGGCGCCCTCGGCAAAAGCGAACTGGTTTGCCACTGGCTGCCGCTCGCGTCCGGCTGTCTCGATGCCGTCGAGATAGACGGGAGACACGAACGCGTAGACTTCGTCCGCAAACATCGCGGCCGCAAGAAGTGTGTTCCGGATCCGATGCTTGAGAATGTCTTTGTTTGCCTGAAAAATCTCTTCAGACGTAAAATAGTCTTCATCGACCGGAGCGATAATGATATCGTCATAATCTATTCGGGCCAAACGATACTGGTCGATAACGTTCAGCAGCCAAGCTGAGGCAGACGGGTGCCGGGCAATCGTTTCGGTCGCTGACCACGGCCGCAAGCGACGACATGGACTGAAATCAGCCTTGCGTGATCCCGTCGAAAAAGTATGCATCTCATTTACAAGTGGTATCTCAACTATAATCGTCTTCACATGAAGATTTCGATTCGCCATGGCGCAAAACACATGATCTACCGAAGCTTCGAGACTCCCAGCGATGATGCCCACATTAACGACAGGTCTACCGGTTGCTTTGGAAAGGCTTGGGGTCAGCGCAAGGTCCGCTGCAAACGAGTATCCATAAGTGAATGACGATCCAACAAGAAGAACAGTATTTGATCGTATCTGCTGATTTAGATAAACACCGCTGATCTGCGGCCATATTTCATGCGGAAAATCGCGGACATTCGGCATGCGGTACGGGTTGCCGTAAGCCACGGCCGTCGCGATCGCCGCACATGCCAGGAGATAGAACGGCGGCACAAAGATCAACGTGCGCACGAAAAAGCGCGTCCACATCGCTATTGACTCGATTGCGGCATTGCTGCGATTTCTTCGATCATGCTTTTCAATTCGTTTTCCTTTCTTTTCTTCTTCCTGCCGATTTCCCTAAGCCTCTATTGGGCAATTGACCGCAAAGCACCACAGTACAGACTACACGTATTGGCGGCGCTGTCGCTGGTCTTCTACAGCTACTGGGATTGGCGATTTGCGCCGCTCTTGGTGTGTAGCTTGGTCGCGAACTGGGCTGCATCTGAGATCTACGCGAAAACCGGTCGCACAGGCGTCGTAACGGCTGCGATCGCGGCGAATCTAGGCGTTCTCGCCATCTTCAAATACCTCAACTTCTTTGCCGAAATCGCGGAACTTTTGCCGGGCGTCCTGATGCCGCGTTCGACGCTGGCGCTGCCGCTCGGAATTTCGTTTTTTTCGTTCCACCACGTCATGTATTTGATCGACCTGCGGCGCGGTACAGCCCCGCGCCTAGCGTTCTTCGAATACGCGCTGTACATCGCTTTCTTTCCTCAAGTTTTGGCTGGCCCATTGGTGCGATGGAAGGAAATCGTCCACCAGTTCGCGTACCGCCCGTTCGCCGGTCCCGACGTGTCCGAGCGGATGGGACGCGGCTTCGTTCTTCTGGTCTTGGGTCTTCTCAAAAAGCTGTGCCTTGCAGATCCTTTGGCCGACATCGCAAATCCAATGTTTGCGAAGGCGGCACAAGGCTCTGTTGCATTCGCGGAAGCGTGGAGTGGCGTTTTGGCGTTCACTTTCCAGATCTATTTCGACTTCTCCAGCTACACGGATATGGCACTTGGCATTGCCCTGATGTTCGGCATTCTGCTGCCGCGGAATTTCGACGTTCCGTACCGCGCAACCTCGCTGCAGGATTTCTGGCGGCGCTGGCACATGACGCTGTCCCGCTTCCTGCGCGACTATCTTTACATTCCGTTGGGCGGCAGTCGCAACGGCCTGCCGATTCAACTCGGCGCACTGTTCGCGACGATGCTGCTCGGCGGCCTGTGGCACGGCGCATCTTGGACGTTTGTCGCTTGGGGCACGCTGCATGGAACGGGTTTGTGCGCCTGCGTATTGTGGCGGCGCACCGGAAGGCGGATCGAGTCGAGCTTGCTGGCGTGGCTGCTGACCTTTGGCTTCGTTGCGGTGACCTGGGTCTTCTTCCGAGCGACGGATTTTTCGTCGGCGCTGGCGATCTTGAGGGCCCTTGCCGGACAGGGCGCCGGCCTGGGCATAGTTTCGTGGCATTGGCCGCTGGCGATCGCCGCTCTTGCAGCGCTGGTCGGGCCGACCGCGTGGACGATTTCCCAATCGGCAAAGCCGACGCGCATCGCCGCCGCTGCGGTCGCCACCGCGATCGTAGCGATCGTGTTCGTGCTCACCGGCGACCCAGGCCAAAAATTCATCTATTTCCAGTTCTAGACCGACTTGAAGCGGGTTTGATGCCACGCCTACGCATCGGCGACGAACTTTTCAGCGCCGGGTTCGTTCGCCCCCAGACGAGTTCGCGCATGGCGGCGGCAAGAGCGGCAATCAGCGCGGCGCTATCGCCGTTGCGCTAGGCGTCGAGCCGTGCGGCACAGCCAGGCCGACCATGCGCGCGACCGCGAAGCCATGGGTTTCGTTGCCACGAGCAGCGCCATCGGCAGCAAAGATTTCCGCGATCTAATGGTCGTGGCCGTCGAGCTTCGCCTAGGGCGCGCCAATCGCGTGTCGGCAACCATCGAATGGCGGAGCAAGAGCGTCTCCGGCTAAATCGCGCATGCGACCAAACGCTATGCGCGCGACATCGGCCGGGAATGGAGAACCATGCAGGTCGAAAGCCCGTAATCGAAATGAACAGCCAAGAGTTCGTTCGGGCGATCAAGAGTAGTTACGCGCGCGTCTCGATCCTACCGAACGCCCAGGCAATACCGCCACTCAAGTCGAAATGGTTCGAGCACAACAACACTGTTCACCCGCATCGCGCACTCAGCTATCGTTGACTTCGCGCGTTTACTGCGGATCGCAAAACCCGATAGACAGCTTCCGAAAGCCAGGGGCGACGACAAAATGCTGTTTTCTGATCCGCTTTTTATTTTTGGATTTCTACCTGTCGTTTACTGCGCTTGGCTGCTGTTGCGTTTCATGGTTAATCGTGAATTGCCCGTTCTGATCCTGCTCATCCTTGCCTCTCTTGCCTTTTATTCGTGGCCCCAGGCGCAGCACACCTTACTGCTCGTCGGCTCGATTCTTTTCAACTGGATTGCGGGCGCCTGCATTACGCGCTCGCGCCAACTCAACGCGCTTGCGATTTCGAGTTTCGCTGTCGCAGTAAATCTTCTGCTTCTTGCCGTGGCCTGAGCCCGTGAAACCCGCCCACTGAGAAGTGTAGAGTCCGCCCAAAGAGAGGAGCGGACGATGAAGAAGAGCCGGTTCACGGAAGAGAAGATAATCGAGATCCTGAAGCTGCACGCGGCCGGCGGGAAAGCCGGCGAGCTA